>JANQQV010000028.1 GCA_028284865.1 Rhodothermales bacterium
TTGCAAGCCACGCGCCAAAAACCTGGCACGCCCCCCAAAACCCTCCAAACAGCCTGCAATCAACGATCAGTCATCCGTGCCAACACGAAAAGTGTTTCGACAGCGAAACAGACCTGGTGCGATTGGATGACAAAACGGGGTGCGCAACGCCAGTTCAACGTGGCGCCAGGAGAGCAAAGGCTGTAACAATGACGCCCGATCGCCCGTGTAGGGCGAAACAGGTCATCGATGAAGACGCAACTCATCGAATCAACCGGACCTCCTCCCATGCTTCGCAACGTTCTCCGGATCTCGCTTCGCAATCTGAAGCGGCATCGCGGCTTTTCCTTCATCAACATCACCGGCCTGGCTACCGGGATGGCGGCGTTCGTATTGATCGCCCTGTTCATCCGGCACGAGTTCAGCTATGACCAACACAACGAGCACGCAAGTGACGTCTATCGCGTCATACTGGACGCGGCGGTGGGCGGTCAAGAGATCCTGACGGCCAGTTCTCCGGCTGTGATGGCGACCCAGTTCCAGAGCGACTTCCCGGAAGTGGTGTCGGCAACCCGCATCGATAACTTCGGCGAGTCATTGATCACCGTCGACGACGTACCGTATTACGAGACGGGTCTGATGATGGCGGACTCGTCCGTATTCGACGTGTTCACGTTGCCCCTCTTAGCTGGAGACGCCGCCACTGCGCTCAACCGACCGAACGCGATGGTGATTTCGGCGACGACGGCGCGCAAGTACTTCGGAGACGGGGACGCGGTCGGACAGATCATCCAGTATGACAATCGTGTCGACTATGAAATCACGGGCGTGTTCGAAGACGTACCCACCACCTCGCACTTTCGCCCGGACCTGATCGCCTCTTTCCTGACGAACTCCCGGTGGAACGACCCGGAATGGCTGAACAACTCGTTCTTCACCTACATCCGATTGGCGCCGGGTACTGATCCCGCGCAGTTGACGGCCAAGTTTCCCGACTTCCTGCGCACGTATGTCGGTCCGCGCATTGCGCAGTTTGCCGGAATGCCCTACGACGATGCGCTTGCGAGCGGGTTCAAGTACACCTGGCAACTGGAGCAGTTGTCTGACATCTATCTGACGTCCCAGGCAGAAGATCAGCTCGGTCCCACAGGCGATGTGCGTTACCTCTACATCCTGGGAGTCATCGCCTTGTTTGTGCTGGCCATCGCCTGCATCAACTTCATGAACCTGTCGACCGCACGTGCGACGGGTCGCGCCCGCGAAGTAGGCGTGCGGAAAACGCTGGGATCAGATCGGGCGCAGCTCATTCGCCAATTCCTTGGCGAGTCGCTTGTCCTCTCGCTGCTTTCCATGGTGCTTGCGTTTGGCCTCGTGATTCTCCTGCTGCCGGCGTTCTCCGCGGTGACCGGTTCAACACTGACCTTCACGCCGTGGTTGGTAGGTACGGTGGTCGTGGTTGCGATCGGTACGGGCCTTCTGGCCGGCTTGTATCCGGCATTCGTCCTGTCGGCCTTTCAGCCGGCGCTTGTACTAAAGGGCTCGTTCGCATCCAGTCGCAAAGGCACCTGGTTGCGCTCTGCGTTGGTCGTTTTCCAGTTTTCGATCTCGGTTGTCCTTCTGGTTGGAACGGGTGTTGTCTACAAACAGCTTGCGTTCATCCAGGATCAAGACCTTGGTTTCGATCAAGACCATCTGGTTGTTGTGCCCATCGAGACGCGGGCGGCTCAAGACAATCTTGAGACGTTCCGCACAAGCCTGATGCAGGATACACGCATCGTGAATGTGGCTGCTAGCGGCATCCTCCCGGGTCCTGATCGCATTCACAACAACACCGGCTTCCGGGGCGAGGGCATGCGGCAGGAAGACTTCTTCATTGCAGGCAGCGGCCAGATTTCGGCGGACTATGTTGAAACGCTGGATCTGCAGATGATCGCCGGTCGTGATTTCAGCGCAGATACGCCAACAGACTCGTCCGGCGCCATCATCAGTCGAGCAGCTGCTGCCGAAATGGGTTTGTCTCCTGAGGAAGCCGTCGGCAAATGGGTCTCCAGACTGGGGGCGAATGACGACGGATCCGATATGGTGATGACGATTCTTGGCGTGTTCGAAGACGCCAATTTCGAGTCGGCGCATACGCTCGCTCGTCCTCTGGTGCTGACCCACTACGAGCAGTGGATGAGCTACGGCATTGTTCGCGTGACTCCTTCGGACATGGAGTCAACGTTGGCAGCTATCGAAGCGGCTTGGTCGGCTTGGGAGCCGGGATATCCATTCCGCTATCACTTTGTCGACTCCGACTATCAGCAGTTCTATGAGCAAGAGCAGCGCTTGGGAAGTCTCTACACCGGGTTCACCATCCTGGCCATCATCATTGCCTGCTTGGGCCTGTTTGGCCTGGCTTCCTTCGTCACCGTACTTCGCCGAAAGGAAATCGGAGTCCGGAAGGTGATGGGGGCCACGGTTCCGAGCATCGTAATGCTGCTTTCCCGCGAGTTCACCATCCTGGTGCTGGTGGCGTGCGCCATCGGATTCCCGGTGGCCTGGTACGCCATGGACCTGTGGCTGGCCGAGTTCGCCTATGCCACTTCCATTGGTTGGTTCGTGTTTGTGGGTTCCGGCGTGATCGCACTCGGAATTGCCTGGCT
Source organism: Rhodothermales bacterium (assembly GCA_028284865.1). Lineage (GTDB taxonomy): Bacteria > Bacteroidota > Rhodothermia > Rhodothermales > UBA10348 > JAAZVD01. The sequence continues at coordinate 2,625 of JANQQV010000028.1, forward strand.
GACGGTGGGTTGGCAGTCGGTTCGCGCGGCAACGGCTGATCCGGTCAAGAGCCTGCGTTACGAATAGCACGCCAAGGAGACGATTCATTCTTAACCCCGTCAGACCATCTCTGACACTTCACGCGGCCCGGCAGCAACCCTGCCGGGCCGCGCGGGTCTAATTCCTACCCAGACCACAGAACCGTTCCTCCCCGATTCATGCTTCGCTTGCTCGTATTCGTGATCGTCCTGATCACGGCTTCCGGCTGTACGTCCGTTCGCGTTCCGGCTGAAATGGCCTCCATCGGGTTCGAATGGGTACGGATCGACGGGGGACCCTACATGATGGGAGACCTCTCCGAGAACAATGCGGATGCGCTCCCGGTCCATGGTGTTCGCGTGGAGCCCTTCTACATCTCCCGGTACGAAACCACGCTCGAGCAGTACGATCTGTTTGCCGAGCGGACCGGTCGAGAGACCGTGCTTCCCGATCAAGCAAGCCGTGGCACACGTGCAGCTGGGAATCTGTCCTGGGAAGATGCCGTAGCGTTCTGCGACTACATGGGGGGCCGCCTGCCGACTGAGCAGGAGTGGGAGTTTGCCGCGGCAGGCGGAATGGCCAAGCAAATCTATCCCGGTACCAATGATCCGGACGAAGTCGACGACTTCGTCCGTCACCGCGTCAATTCGATGGCCGAGTCCTTCCCGGTCGGCCGGAAGAAGCCCAACTTGTTCGGGCTCTACGACATGGGGGGCAACGTAGCGGAATGGATCGGCGACTTCTACGAGTTCTATCCCGAACCAGGCGAGGACCCGGACTGGATCAATCTGAATCAGCGCGAATTGCGCCTGGCGCGAGGTGGGGGGTTTTCTGCCGAGGTGTACGTCGCCCAGACGTATTGGCGAGCCGGGACCCTGGGAACGGTCACCACGCCCACGATTGGGGTTCGCTGTGTAAGGGATCCTTGACCGATCGTGCCGGGGGAGCCGCTTTGGGCCACCTTGTCCAAATATTTACGGTACATTCTCGCGCACCGGAGCCTGCCCATATTTAGATTATGTCTAAATAAAGGGCGAAGCTGCTCTCAGCGTTGTCATCAAAGGGCCCCAAGAACGGAGACCCCACCATCTCTCCCGATGATGCCAAGCTGACCCCGAAATCATCCCGCAACACCGATGAGTCCCATCACTCTGCCACAACCCCTGACATCGTTCATGAACGGCGTCGTGGTACAGTTGGCATTTATGTCGATGCTACCTGCGGAGGCAGCACGACTTCGGGATCTCGGTATCAGGGAAGGCAGTCGCGTCCAGATTCTGCGAAACCATGACTGCCTGGTTTGTGGCGTGGAAGCCAGTCGAGTTGTGCTCAGGAGGGAAGTCGCACAGAATGTGTTCGGCGTCCTGCAGCCTGCATGACACTGACTGATCTGAAACCGGGCGATCGGGCCCGCATCGTGGCCTGGTCCACGGACGTTCCACCTGCGCGCTTATTGGAGATGGGCATGCTGCCTGGATCCGAGATCGAGCTCGTGCGCTACGCCCCGCTCGGTGATCCGATTGATATCAAGGTTCGCGGATTTCACCTTTCGATTCGAAAGTCCGAGGCCAGCCTCGTTCAGGTCGATGTGATCTGATCTCCATGGCAGATTCCGCAACCACAACACTCCGGCGCGTTGCCTTGATCGGCAACCCGAATGTGGGAAAAACCACCCTCTTCAACCTCCTGACGGGTATGCGTCAGAAGGTGGGAAATTATCCGGGTGTCACGGTTGAGCGGAAAGTGGGTCGTCTCGACGGCGATCCGCCGATCGAGATCATCGACCTCCCGGGATCATACAGTCTGAGCCCCAAGTCGGCTGACGAGCGTATCGCCTACGACGTGCTGATGGGTCATCTGCCGGGCGAAGCCGTGCCTGATCTCGTCGTGTGTGTTGTGGATGCGTCCAACCTGGAGCGCAATCTCTACCTCGTCTCCCAGGTCATGGATACGGGTCTGCCGACCCTGGTGGCGCTGAACATGACCGACGCAGCCGAAGAGGCTGGCCTGAGTATCGACACAAAGAAGCTCGAGGAAGAGCTTGGCGTTCCGGTCATTCCGATGGTGGCCTCGCGCAATGAAGGCGTTGGAAAGCTGAAGTACCGGATGCGCCAGCAAGAGCTTCCGCCAACAGCCGAGCGGCAGTGGGACATCATGCCTGTCGTGGATGAAGGGCTGCCCTATCTCGTCGACCTGCTCACAGAGCACGTTCATGAAGAGGGTCGGCGCATTGAAGTGCTGCAGTGTCTGACGAATGACGCGATGCTCGCGTACTGGAAAGACCGGGCGCCCGCTTTCCATGCTGCGATTCTCGAAGAGCGCTCACGCCTTGAGGGTCTGAAAGCGCCCTACCAGCAGTCTGAAATCATGGGTCGCTACAACTGGATTTCCCCCGTTGTGGCTCGAGTGGTCAGCCGCAGTCGCGGAGACAGTGAACCCACGCTTTCCGATCGCATCGACGCCGTGCTGACCCATCGCGTGGCCGGGCCGGTTCTTTTTGGACTATTGCTGCTCCTGATCTTCCAGGCTGTCTTCACGTGGGCGACGCCCGCCATGGATCTGATCGAAGCCGGTGTCGGAAATCTGGGTGATCTCGTCCGCGCGAACGCGCCGGCGAGCATGTTCACGGACCTTGTGGTTGATGGCGTGATCGCCGGAGTTGGCAACGTGGCGGTATTCCTGCCGCAGATCCTGCTCCTGTTTTTCTTCCTGGGCTTGATGGAGGACACGGGGTACATGGCCCGATCGGCCTTCATCATGGACCGGATCATGAGCAAAGTGGGCCTCTCCGGCGGATCCGTGGTCCCGCTGCTGTCTTCGTTCGCCTGCGCCATCCCCGGCATCATGGCGGCTCGCACGCTGGCCAATCCCCGTGATCGCCTCATCACGATCATGGTCGCCCCGTTGATGAGCTGCTCGGCGCGATTGCCCGTCTACACCCTCTTCATCGCCGCCTTTCTGCCGACTGGTGCCGTGCTGGGCATTTTCACCTGGCAAGGCGTGGCCATGTTCTCGATGTATCTGCTCGGCACGGTGATGGCGTTCGTGGCGGCCTTCGTACTACGTCGATTCGTCTTCACCAAAGGCGATTCGTCATTCTTCGCCATGGAATTGCCCCCGTACCGGATGCCGAGATTCCGTCAGATTTTCTGGCGACTGATCGATCGCTCGAAGGCCTTCGTCGTCCGGGCCGGTAAAATCATCTTCGGGATGTCCATCATCCTCTGGGTGCTGGCCACATTCCCGCAGTCCGACGCACCTGAGGCCATTGTGGCCGAACAGGCCGCTTTGTCGGAAGAGAAGGCGGAGCGTGTCGAGGGCCTGGTGAACGGAGGCGTTGTGCGTGCGGAGGCCGAAGCGCTGATCGAGAACGAGTTTACGGACGAAGCCCTGGCCATTGAGGCGCGTCTTGCGGCGTGGCAGGTCGAGCGTTCGTTCATCGGTCGCATGGGCAAATTCATCGAGCCGGTCATGCAGCCGTTGGGCTTCGACTGGAAGATCTCGGCTGGAATCATCTCGGCTTTTGCCGCGCGCGAGGTCATCATTTCGGCGCTGGCCACGATCTACAGCGTCGGCGATGTCGAAGAGGATAGCCCGCTGTTGCGCGATCAGCTCAAGGCAGACACGTATGCGGACGGTTCGCCCGTCTACACACCGCTCGTGGCCGTGAGCTTGCTGGTCTTCTTCGTATTGGCGCTGCAGTGCATGAGCACCTTGGCCATCGCTCGTCGGGAGACCAACTCCTGGAAATGGCCCGCTGTCATGTGGCTCTACATGACCGGTTTGGCCTACCTCTTTTCCCTGGTGATCTATCAGGGCGGACAAGCGCTCGGGTGGGGTTGATCCTGCTGCGACTGCGCTGAACGGCCTAGTGTGATAGCAGCCGAGGGTTCAGTGATCCATCTGGCTGTGGTCCATGTTGCGATGGTCCATCGTTCCATCACCATAGCCACGAAGCTGCTGGTACATGTGCCGCTGATGCATCGAGAGGATGGGTGTCATCTCAAGATGGGTCTTCAAGTGCACAGCGCGAAGCATACCTTCCACGGACCCGATCTGAACGGTCAGGGTCTGGATCAGGTCAGCATCGATGTCAGTCGAGGCAAACGCGGCGTCCAGTTCGGCTTCTTTTTCGATCAGTTGCTTGCCCAGTGAGATGGCCTCTTCTTGCATGGCCGCAAACAAGGCTTCCGTTTGCTCACGTTGCTCCGCGGTTAGTTGGAGTTCATCGGCCAATTCCAGGACGTGTTTGGGTCCCGGGTACCCGTTGAGCTCGGCAGCGAGTGCATAGCCCATCCCTGCTCCACTCAAGAGCCCATCGATGTCCGCATCGGACAGGGCCTTGATTTCCCGCGTTTCGAGACCCGCATAGGGGGTCTCGTGCTGATGATCCTGTCCCCAAACTGTGGTGGCCAGGCTGGCCAGGAGAAGAAGAGTGGTAAGTCGCATGGTTTAACCTCAATCGAATTTCCATCGTAGCTGGGCGCCCAGCCGGACGAGATCATCCTGCAGCGCTTTGACGCGATCAGGCGATCCGTGAATGGCGGGGGGTAATTCTCCCGTCAGCTTGCACTGGGCAGCCAAGGCGCCCGCGGCCTCCCCAATACTCCATTCCACCGGGTGCAGTCGGAAGCATCCGTTGGTGACGTGGGTGGTGCCGATGTTTTTGGCCGCCGCGATCAGGTTGTCGATCCGAATGGGAATGAGACTCCCCAGCGGTATCTCGAATGGAAGCGCCGCAACGTCGATGTAGTTGTCGCCTGACGTGGACGGATGCAGATCAATTCGGTAGTGGCCAACGCCCACGCTGTCCGGGAATTGCTCGGCTTGAGTCAGGCCCACACTGGCACGCGCTTCCTCGCCGACGTGGTGTTCATGGACGGTGGTGCGGGCGCGGATGCGCCGGGCCTCGCGGATGTAGGGCGCCATCGCCAGTCCGTCCGCTGTACCAAGAATGTCCGGCATCGGAAACAGGCCCGGCCATCCGCGCCCGCCATCCGGTCGTTCCACTTCCATTCGGAGCCAATGGATCAGGCTTCGGGTCAGCTCTTTGGAAGCTTCTTCGTGGGTGATCCGTTCGGCCTCAGTCACATCGATCAGTCGCCCATCCAGGTAGTCATTCTGAGGCCAGTTCAGCAGGGTAACTCCGCCGTTGACCGGCCAAGTCCGCCCCGCCTCCTGAAGTCTTCGATAGACCCACAGATTGAATCGCTCCGTCTGGGCACGAGGCGTCGGATCGAAATCGAGCCGGCGTGGCTCCAGCGAGATCGGATTGGAATAGCTCAGGTCCAGCAATTTACCCGGCCAAGCCGGCTGCAGTGCCGGGACATAGTCGCGCCAGTAGGTATAGGAGTCCGGTGGTTCGAGAAGCGCTTCGTCGACACCACCCGGTGTGCCCAGCTGGTCGGGTGAAAAAGCCGGATCAAATCCGATGGCAGCGCACCACGTGAACGCCTGCTCGTTTGCCGGATCAGCTTCCTCGGTAGCATGCGGTTCGCCATATGCAGCCTGCCCCTCGCTACCCGTCACGTACTCCGCACCTGTCAGCGGGAGGAGGTCCCCACGCTCGGTGGCATCGATGAAGACGGGCGCTTCGATGACGAAGCTCGTTCCATCGAGCAGTGAGCGCATCTGAACGGCGTCGATGTGGTCGCGGTGGCCGCTTGCTATTTCCGGCACACAATTCGGAATGAACTGGATGCGACCATCGTGTTCGCCCAACATTTCCAGAAGTACCTGGGTGGCGACGGAAGGCGCATGGCAAATGCGGGAAACGCCACACGCGCCCGGATTGAACGCCGTAAAGCCGGACTGCCACGCTTGGCCATAGCGTTGTCGCACGCGATGCCGGAAGTCGCCATAGGAAAACGGAGCCCCCTGCTCTTCAATCCACTGGTGTTCATCCGGAGGGACACCTTGCGATGTGAGCTGGCCGCCAGGAATGGGCATTTCCTCCGTCAGGATCACGTTTAATCCCCGGACAGCCGCGGCCAGAGCAGCAACGACTCCTCCGGTAGACGCTCCGATAATGGCGACATCCGCTTTGTGTCCGCTGGAACACCCGGTAAGCCACAACGGGCTTGCCAGCGCAGCCAGTGCCGATGTCTGCAGGAAATGTCGTCGCCTCATGAGGAATCGGGGAGATTGAACTGTCTTTTGATCCGGATCCAGCTATCTTTTTCGACCACAAAGCGAGACCACCATGGACCGATTCACACCGACCTGGGCGAATGCCTGGGCAACCGAGCTCAGCCAAGATACCGAGTGGGCTGCTTCCTCAACCAATTGGAAGTGGAGCGTACTCGTCAAAGTGAACGATCACTCCTCGTGGTTGCTGGACCTGTACAAAGGCGAATGCCGATCGATTACTCAGGATTCCGGAAATGGCTCTGCGGACTTTGTTTTGGCAGCAGGGGTAGATGTTTGGAGTCGCATTCTGGACGGTGACCAGTCGCCCATGGTAGCCATCATGCAGGGGGCCGTTCGCCTGGAAAAGGGGTCCATCCTTACGCTCGGACGATTCTCGAAGTCGGCAACACTGATGCTGGAAGCGGCCATCCGCGCAGAAGGCGGAACGGTTGAATCTGCACCGCCGTCGGTGTCTGCAGGCGGAGACGGCGCCGTGGCATCCGATCATCATGTTTCGTTCCGGACGACTTCTGGCAGTGGGTTGAATCATGATTCCCTGCCGATGCAGCTATATCACAAGGCCAAGCGCCTTGGTATCTGGGATCCACGGGATCTGGACATGTCGAGCGATCGCGGGCACTGGGTGGCCCTCGCATCGGAAGAGCGTGATGTGCTCACCCGTCTGCTGGCCATGTTTCAGGCTGGTGAAGAGGCGGTTACCCTTGATTTGCTACCGCTCATGCGCGCTCTCGCGCTCGATGGCAGGTTGGAAGAGGAGATTTACCTGACCACTTTCCTGTTCGAGGAGGCCAAGCACGTTGAGTTCTTCCAGCGCATCTTCTCCGAGGTGGTTCAGGTGGATGAAGATCTTTCACACTACCACACGGCCTCGTACAAGGAGCTGTTTTACGAGAAGCTACCCGAAGCGCTCAATCGCTTGGATACCGATGCTTCGCCCGAAGCCTTGATCGCGGCCTCCGTTACGTACAACATGGTCGTGGAAGGTACGCTTGCGGAGACGGGCTATCAGGCGTTCTACACCGTGCTCGAGGAGCGCAGCATCATGCCGGGGGTAACAGAAGGAATCCGCTTGTTGCAGCGTGATGAGTCCCGTCACATTGCGTTCGGTGTTCATCTGATCAGACGATTGATAGAAGAGAACCCACCCCTGATGGGCGTTTTCCAGTCAAGAATGGCAGAACTGATGCCGCTGGCGATGGCGTCCATCACGGAGTTGTTCGCCTGCTACGATCCGATGCCTTTCGGACTGAAAGAGGAGGACTTCGTGCAGTTTGCGATGGACCAGTTCGGCAAACGCATGCGGCGGATCGAGCAGGGCATGGGTGTTTCGTAACCTGAGACGGAACGACACGTCTGGTAGGAACCGGCAAAGGCATTCGGGTTTGTAGAGCGCAACCCACTTGCATTTAGCTGATTGCGAACCATCATCTCCACCGCTGTCATGTCCTCTCGTCTGTTAACCAAAATGCTGTTCCTGGCCGTTCTCGCGACCGGGTTTGCCACCGCTGAGTCATCCGCCCAAATGATGGCCAGCGAGCGGAGCCAGATCCACCAAAAGATCAATGGCGTGGATGTGGTGATCGACTACTCTCGCCCGTCAGTTCGAGGTCGTCTTCCTATCTGGGGAGGGATTGAACCGTGGGATATTCTTTGGACGCCTGGAGCTAACGCATCCACGACGTTCAAATTCTCGGAAGACGTGAAGCTGAATGGTGCCGAAGTGGCGGCTGGCAAGTACAGCGTTTGGTTCGAGCTGCTGGAAAATGACCCTTGGAGTCTGGTGCTATTTACCGATACGACTGCTTTCCACGTGCCTTATCCGTCAAAGGACAGCTCCCATGTGGCGGTCGGGATCACGCCGGAGGAAGCCCCCTCGTTTGTAGAGACCCTTCGTTTTGACATCGAGAATGTTCGGGTGGACGGCGCAGACATCGAATTTCGCTGGGGCAATACGCTCATTCCGATTCGGCTGGATGTCGATCCTGGCTATGACATGGTTTTCGATGCCAACGAAGCGGAGCGGTATGTGGGCGACTGGGTGCTGGATACCAGCATGGCACGTCCGGCAGACAGCCTCATCGTCGAGTGGCGGAAGGACATGCCCGAAGAGCAGATCGAGGATTTCGAAAACTGGCTTCTAGGGTTTTCAGCGGATCTAAAAGTTCGCATTGTGCATGATGCCGAGACAGGGCATTTGCTGGGCTATCGCCCGACGGTAGCTGAATTGCGGGGGGATGATCCCGACGAAGTGGCCTTCGTCATGATCCGGGAAGCTGAGGGGATCTTCATCGAAGGAGTGCTTGAAGACGGTGAGCTCATGTTCGTCTTCGATTGGACGCTTTGGGAATTCGACTTCGATGACGACGGCCGCGCATCGGACTACGTGCTTCGAGCGAAGCGCAACGACGAAGTCGAGGGCCGCGCGGTCCGGGGTGGCGCTGGACGCTGACGCACGAGAAAAGGGGGAGCCGGTTGGCTTCCCCTTTTTTACCCTGCTCAACTTCAGGTAGGTAAACTACCAGGGGAGGCCATCGATCGCCTGCAAATCCCGCTCATCGCATCGAGGCCTGAATAAGTGGCGATCTGCATGCAGACCTGCTATGTTGGGATTCAGCCCACCAGATCTGCCATGAGAGTCCGCGCATTCATTCCTGTCGCCTGTACGGCTCTGCTGTTCGCATTCACCTCATGCACTTCGCCGCCATCATTTGACGCGCAGGGTTCATGGGCCGTGACCTTCGACAGTCTCCGTGGTGCCGATTCAGGCGTCCTTGACATCGCTGGAGATTCTGACGATTTGTTGGGTCGATTGGTCATCGACAGAACGCCACCAAGGATCTATGCACTCAGGTACGAGTCTGCGAGTGCCGATTCCATCGTGTTCTCGCTTTCTGGCGGCGGTCGGTTCATTCTGGCGTCCGATACTTCAGGGTGGCAGGGACACTTCACCTACTTCGGAATCGATACGTCCCTGAAGGCCGAGCGCACTGGTCCGCCTGATCCGGGACTCGAAGAGCTTGCGTCCCCTTCTCCGATTTCTCCTGGCGTCGTTTCCACAGGTGCCGACGAGACGTTTCCCACGCTGTCTCCCGATGGACAAGTGATGTATTTCTCCAGAGAAGGAGTCATCCTGAGATCGGCACGGATCGACGAGCAATTTGGCGCGCCGGACACGGTGTCGTTTTCCGGTGTATTCCAGGACTCTGCTCCGTACCTCTCATCGGATGGCAGCCGGATGTTGTTCACGTCCCGGCGTCCAAATCCGGAAGCTCCGCTACCTGAAGGACAGCGTGTTCGTCAGAATATCTGGAGTGTAGATGCCGTTGAAGGCGGCTGGGGGATTCCACGGCCCTTGCCTTCGCCGGTCAATGTCGATACACTTGGTGACTACCATGCTGCCATGGCTGACGACGGGAGTTTGATATTCGTGTCTTTCAATCGCGAAGGCGGATTCGGACGTTCCGACTTGTATGCGGCCGAGCCCTCAGAAGGCCAGTGGGCGGTATCGAACCTCGGAAGGGACATCAATTCCGAAGCCAGCGAGGCAGATCTGTATCTGGACCCTCAGAAGCGCTTCATGATCATGGTTTCTACCGATCGCGACGACTCCTTTGGTGCGGACGATTTGTACCTGAGCGTCCGGTCGGGGGATGGTGGCTGGGAAGCCCCGATCAATTTGGGAATGGCGGTCAATTCGTTCGCCTATGAGTACAGGCCGTGGATTGACGAAGCGTCTGAAGCCCTGTTTTTTGTCAGTTTCAGGCGGGGTACGGGGGACTTGTACAAAGTGCCAATCGCCGACATTCCACTCCTATTGCCATTCTTCAGCCCATGAAGCGCTTCCTGATCATCGTTCTTTTTCTGATTGGTTGGTCGCTTCCCGCGGCTGCCCAGATTTCTGTGCAAGACATCGAATGGAATCCTACTGAGCGGGACACGCTCGCGAATTCCATCCAGATGAACTTCGAGGTTGTCTGGCCCGAGACTGAACCCACGGGCGAGGAGGCAGCTTGGATATTCGGGAAGTTTGAACGTGCTGCTGGGGTGTGGGGCGATATACGATTTGATGCTCCCCTTTCCAGAGTCGCCGTTTCAGTAATCCCCGTTACGCTCCCAGCGGGATACGCGCATGGTTTGCTTGTGCATCGTCCTCGCGGAAGCAACCGTGCGCAGGTTGAGGCGACCTGGACTCTTGAAGCCAGCTTCTTCGACATGCCTGATAGTGGTGTCGATGTCCTGATGTGGGGAGTCGATATGGTGAAAGTACCGGAGGGAGCGTTTGCGGTTGGTGGTGCAGAGGGCTCGTCCATGACTTATCAGGCTTTTCGCGCCGGTGGAACCGACGACGAACCGTTTACCATCGCGTCCGAGGCGGCAATCGAAGTTGGCGACGCAACGGGACAGTTGGCATACAGCGTCGCTGAGGGAGAAGCATATATCGGTGGCGATATGGGAGGCCCGATCCCCGATCTCTTTCCGAAGGGATACGAAGCCTTCTGGGTGATGAAGTACCCGCTGACACAAGGTCAGTACGCAGCTTTTCTTTCAGCAATTGGACCCCGCGCGCGCTCATCCCGAGACATCACAACGAACGCTGGGTATCAAGAGCAAGGTGGCTCAATCAATTGCGGCGAGAATTGCTCAGCAACCTTCCCGGACCGTGCGGCAAACTTCTTGAGTTGGGCGGATGCGATTGGTTGGGCTTCGTGGGCAGGCCTCAGGCCGATGACGGAGTTCGAGTATGAAAAGGCAGCTGCGGGTACGCCCTTTCTCGAATCACGCTACGCCGATGGCGAGCTACCTGAATCCGTATATGATTCGGCTCGTGTGTCGGACCTCGGAGTGGTCGACATGCGAGGCGGGCTGTGGGAGCGCGTCGTCTCCGTTGGAACCCCACAGGGTCGCGCCTTTCGAGGATCGCCCGGACAAGGCTTCGTTGACGACCTGGGGTACCCATACGGATTCACGAATCCTGATTGGCCAGGACCCCGTGCCCTTGGATCTGGATACAGAGGCGGTACAGAAGGCCTTCAGGGTTTGTCGGAGCGGACGAACCGTACGTACGGTGCGTATGAGGCGACATACGGCAACAACAGTCAGGGATTCCGAGCAGTGCTTTCGGCTCCGAACGACTGACCGATCCTTGTCGGGGTGGCCGGATTTTGCTTCGCACAATCCCTTCCCCTCCGCCAAACTGGCTTGAGCGAGCTCAGCTCGTTTGTCTGTCGGGGTGGCGGGATTTTCCTCTCGGTGGTCTCCGACCACCTCGGAGGCTCGCTCCGCTCGTCACACGGACAATCCCTGACCCCTCCGTAAACCAAAAAAGACAGACCTACGGCCTGTCTTTTTTGCTTCACAGTCGGGGTGGCGGGATTTGAACCCACGACCTCGTCGTCCCGAACGACGCGCGCTACCGGGCTGCGCTACACCCCGAGGGCCGGGTCAAATGCATGCTGCAAAACCAGGTTCCACTCCGCAAAGTGAGCGGGCTCGATTCCGGCAAACAACTCTCAGCGTCAGACTACGCCTTCGTACATCGACTCGATCAGCTCGCCGTAGTTGGCTTCGATCGCTTTGCGCTTGAGCTTCATCGTCGGCGTCATCATGCCGTTCTCGATCGAGAATGGCTCGAGCACCAGCCGGAAGCCGCGAATCTTTTCGTGGGCTGCTGCCGTGCGTGAATAGGAACGGAACAGCTGGTCGAAGACGCGCTGAACATCGTCTGTCGCCAGGATGTCTCCCAGCTTGGAAGCCTCAAGGTTCTGCTCTTTGGCGTAGCTGCGGATCACTTCTTCGTCCGGAACGACGAGGGCCGTCAAGTACTCGCGCGCTTCGCCAATGACCATGATCTGATCGATCCATGGTTCGTGCTTGAAGCCTTCTTCGATCGGGCCTGGGTAAATGTTCTTTCCACCGGCAGAGACCAGCATATGCTTGATGCGGTCGGTGATCATCAGGAATCCGTTGTCAAAACGCCCCACATCTCCCGTGTGATACCATCCGTCTGCGTCGATGGCATCGGCTGTCGCTTCCGGATTATTCCAGTAGCCTTTCATGATGTTGGGACCCTTGGCCAGGATCTCCCCGCTTTCGGTCGTGAGTGAGCTGGGATAATCATCCCCGCTCTGGATGCCGAGCATTTCGCCCGAATCCGGATTCTGGATGGCCACCTGGACACCTGGAATGATGTGGCCAACCTTGCCGTACTGCGGGTCATCGAACGGCGAGATCGAAAGCACGGGTGCTGTCTCGGTCAGGCCGTACCCTTCCACAATGGGAATACCTGCCGAGAAGAAGAATTCGCCGATGGCCTTCGGAAGCGCTGCGCCACCTGAAACCCCGAATTCAATGTGCCCGCCCAGCTTTTCATGGAGCTTCGAGAATACCAGCTTGAAGGCCAGCTTGTACTGACCCGCCAGGATGGGATTGATACTTTCGCCGCGAGCCTTCTTCAGATTATATCTGAAACCGACGCTCTGGGCCCATTCAAAGATCTTTTTCTTGGCACCGCCACCCTCCTCGACGGACTTGCTGACCGCGTTGAAGATTTTCTCGTACAGGCGGGGTACAGACAGCAGGACGGTGGGCTTGACGTCCAGGATGTCCCGCGTCACGGTGTCAATGCTGCGGGCATAGGAAATGGTCATTCCGCTGGCCAGCGTGCCCAGGTATCCTCCCAGACGCTCGAACGAATGACAAAGCGGAAGGAAGGACAAATGGCGACCACCCTCGCGCAAGCGCAACCGCTGGAGTGAGGCTTTCAGGTTCTCACAAAGGTTTGAATGCGACAGCATGACGCCCTTTGGATTGCCCGTTGTGCCGGACGTGTAGATCAGCACGGAAAGGTCGTCCGGCTTCACGGCACGTTCGTTGGCGCGGATGGCATCCTCATACTCCTCGTAGAACTCAAAGCCGCTGTCCATGGCCTCATCGAACACATCGACGTGATCCGCATCCTCGACATCATCCGGGACTTCGACCATCGAGACGATCTTCTTCAGATCCGGACACAGGTCATAGATCTGCAGGGCCTTGCGCAGCTGGATGCGCGTCGAGACCACGAATACGGACGCTCCCGAATCGTGCACGATGTAGCTGACTTCCTTCGGCGGCAGCGTCGTATAGAGCGAAACATTGACAGCTCCGAGCAGCTGGGTTGCCATGTCGGCATAGGCCCATTCAGGCCGGTTCTCCGAGAGGATGGCCACACGGTCACCAGGACGAACGCCCTGGGCATACAGGTAACCCGCCATGGCGCGCGCCTTGTCCCGGAATTCCGGCCAGGTTACGTCCACCCATTCAGAGGAGTCCTTGTCAACGTACCTGAGCACAGTCTGGTTTTTCCCCTGGTGGTAATCCACCAGACGATTGAAGAGCTGAGGTACAGTATTGAAGTCAACGAGCGAGTTATTCGACATGATGAACAACCAGAGTGGTGGACGACAGGTGGGGCTGCGGGTTGAGCATAGACTATCAGAACGATCGAAGCGCTTCCGGGTTGCCGCAGGGACTTGACAATAGGTGTTACAACACGTAAATTCGCAGTGTTATGTCAAAAACCACATCCACATCATCAGCTGCCAGGCGAGGTACTCGCATCGAGGAAGACGTCTCCCTGGAGATTCTTCGGACGGCCGCGGGTTTGGAGCATTTTCTGGCCGAGGGCCTGAAGATGCACGGTTTGACGATGACGCAATACAACGTGCTTCGCATCCTTCGGGGAGCAGGACCTGCTGGTCTCTGCCGAAACGATGTCGGAGCGCGCATGATTGCCCCCGTTCCTGATGCGACTCGACTGATCGACCGGCTCATTTGTGCCGGTTATGCGCAAAAGGACAAAGATCCTGACGATCGGCGATATACCACCACACGGATTACCGAGAAGGGGCTTGAACTACTTTCCAGTCTGGATGAACCCATTCTGGAAATGCACCGCTCCCAATTCGGCCACCTTTCGTCTGACGAACTTCAAACCCTAACCACCTTGCTGAAAGCAGCACGAAATCGACCATGACTTTTTTTGGAACTATAGGTGTTGTAACACATGTGTTGCGACACGCACTAATCGCCGTAACGCTCTTTTTCACGTCCCCCGTTGACACAACCTTGAACGAGGTACCCATGAACACCACCGCAGAAACCCAGGCCACGACCACCTGGCAGATTGATCCCGCACACACCCAGGTCGGATTCACGATCAAGCACATGATGTTTGCCAAAGTGCGGGGTGCATTCAATGAATTCGAAGGATCGCTCGTTCAGGGCGAAAATGGTGACCTTGCTGGTGGCACCTTCTCCGCTACGATCCAGACAGGCTCCATCGACACGGGCAACGCTGATCGCGACGGTCACCTTCGCTCGGGCGACTTCTTTGATGCAGAAGCTTTCCCGACCATCACCTTCACCAGTACCAGTGTCGTTCGCGTTGCTGACGGCCAGCTGCAGGTCAACGGTGAACTGACGATTCGTGACGTCACCAAGTCCATCACGCTGGACGTCACCGAGACGGGTACCGGCATTGATCCTTGGGGCAACATGCGTGTCGGAATCCAAGCGGAAGGCACAATCAATCGCAAAGACTTCGGTCTGACCTGGAATCAGGCACTCGAAGCGGGTGGTGTCCTCGTAGGCGAGGAAGTCACGCTGTCCATCGAAGCCCAGGCAGTTGCTCAGGGCTGAATGAAATGAAGGAGAGGCGCTTCCACCACGCGCCGATCCTCATCACTGAGAGGGAGGAAGTCCTGTAAGATTTCCAGTGAGTGGGGATATGCCGGGGCGCCCTGTAAGGCGGCCCGGCATTCTCATGTTTGGGCGTTGCGTCAGTTCGAGTGACGTACTGAACGGCACTATTTCTCGGACTCGATACCGACAATGTGGGCCACAGACGAGTGTCCGTCCTCTTCCATCAACTTGACCAGTCCCTGCTTGATGGAGCGAATCAATCCCGGGCCTTCGTATACCAATCCCGTGTACACCTGAATCAATGACGCCCCGGCCTTAATGCGCTCGTAGGCTTGTTCGGCTGACGCGATTCCGCCCACTCCAATGATGGGCATCTTCCCTTTCGTCTTGCGATAGAGGTACTTCACCAATCCATTGGCGCGTTCACGGATGGGCTGACCACTCAGCCCGCCTTTGCCGATCCGTTCGATTTCCTGAGGGGAAGTCATCAGGTTCTGCCGATCGGAAGCGGTATTGGTAGCGATGAATCCATTCACTTTGTGAGCGAGGGACACCAGCAAGATTTCGTCGAAAAAACTATCCAGGACGAAATGGGCTGTGTGAGGCGGAGAGACCTTGACCAGCACCGGCATGCGACGCTCCATTTGGCTCCGCTCCCGCATGATGGCTGTCAGCAGTTGATCCAGTGCATTGGGATCCTCAAACGTCTTGCCTTCTTCCGTATTCGGGCAGGAGATATTCAGCGCCACGTAATCGGCGTGCGGCGCTAGAATGCGGAAGCTCTCGCAGAAGTCCTCAATGGCTGCATCGCCCATGATGGACGGACTGTGCGTCTTGGCAATGTTCACCCCGACCGGAAAAGCGATCTGCCCAGCGTGCTGCTTGAGTCGCGGTTGAACTGCTTTGGCACCCACGTTGTTGAGACCCATCCGGTTGATCAAAGCTTGATCCTCGGGCAGGCGAAACGCCCTGGGTTTCTTGTTGCCCTTGCTCTTAAGAGCGCTAACACTCCCAACCTCGACGAATCCGCATCCCGCTTTCCGGAAGAACGGAATCATGCGGGCATTCTTGTCGAACCCGGCAGCCAGTCCCACAGGGTTGGCGAATGTCTTTCCGAATATCTCCTGATGCAGGCTGGGGTGAGCAAACTCATACATCGCGTCCAGCATGAACGGAGTCACCTGCTGTGCGAACCGCGCTGAGAGCGAAGCCACATTGTGGGCCGTTTCAGGACCGAGGGCAAAGAGGGCGGATCGGAATCGGGAATACATGCGTTCAGATGGCAACCGACGAGCTCGTCCTGACTAGACAGGCGGGGTCAGCAAGATACATCAATCCGGCAGCCCGCGTCCGTGTCCATCACGACGATTTCTGCCATTCCCGAGCCCATGGAATTGACGCTATACCAGGTCGATGCGTTCACCTCAGAACCCTTTGCTGGCAATCCGGCAGCAGTATGTGTTGTGGAGGAGCCGCTGCCTGACTCGCTCATGCAGTCCATCGCCAACGAAATGAATCTCTCCGAGACGGCGTTCGTGCGGAGGCGAGAGGATGGCCGATGGCATTTGCGGTGGTTCACGCCGCTGGCAGAAGTGGATTTGTGTGGTCACGCAACGCTGGCCACATCGCACGTTCTGTTCGAAAAAGGGTTTGCCGATTCGGAGTCACCCATTGAATTTGAAACACTCAGCGGCACGTTGGTCGTGACGCGAGAATCGACCGGACTATTAGTGATGGATTTTCCGGCTGAGCCGGCTACGCAGGGCTTCCCGGACGAGTTTATTGATAATGCCCTCAACACCAATGCCATTCAGCACGCCGCCAATCGCATGGACGCTTTGGCTGAAGTGGAGAGTGAAACCGTCTTGCGCGAATTGCGCCCAGACATGACGGCCATTGGGGCTCTCGACATCAGGGGACTGATCGTAACGGCGCCTGCAGACAGTCCTGAACTGGATTTCGTTTCGCGCTTCTTCGCGCCACAGTGCGGCGTTCCCGAAGACCCGGTGACGGGATCAGCCCACTGTTGTCTCGCACCCTGGTGGTCTGAGCGGTTGGGCAAGACGCGCATGCGTGCGCGTCAGATTTCGCAGCGTGGTGGGGAAGTAGATGTCGAGCTGAAGGGCGATCGCGTTCTCTTGCGCGGTCAGGCAGTCACCGTGCTCATTGCAACCATGAACGTCTGACGCGGCAAGGCCTGGGGAGCGTACCAGCCTCGCGTCTAGTATTTCGTCTGGCCTTGCGACCAACCCGGCGGCGACCCACTCCTTACTCCAATCTGCCCAAATTGAAAGGGGGCGTGCGGGGCGGGCGGCGCCCACCGCCCGCCCCGCACGGATCACCTCGTCAGAGGGACCCTAGAAAGTGTTGCGTCGTGGCCCAACAGGCTTGAGCCGTTGCTGGGCCGCGAGCGTTACCAGCCCGGAATGATCTGGAAGCCGAAGTGAGCACCCTTGATCGGACGCTGGAACGGCTTGGCGTAGAAGATCTCCAGAACCGTGTACCCGAAGAGGTTTACACGGGTCGAAACGCCTGTTGAGAATACCGGAATGCGTTCTGCGCTCTGGGAGCTCTTGAACCAGTCCCGAACAGAACCCAGCTCCGGAGCTTCATCAGCTGTCCACGCCAGTCCGCCGTCAACGAAGAAGGTGACTTCGGTCGGCAGGTACGGGAAGTTCAGGAGTCCAAATGCTTCTGTACCCAGCACAGGGACACGCAGCTCAACCGAAGCCGTCGCCATGCGCGTTCCCAGCAAGCGAGCCTGTTCCGCACAGATGCCGTCAGGTGTCGGCGTGCACTCTCCCAGGTCATCGAACGAAGAGAAGGAATACCCCCTTACGAATCCGATGCTGTTGGCGTACCCCAGATACTCGCGCGTGAACAGGGAATTGCCAGACTCTTCAGCGCCGTAGTTGCCTACGTGGAGTCCACGCACGGCAAGCGTAATCGGGCTGAACTGCAGGTATTTCCGCCAGTCTGCCTGCACGCGAACGAACCGCTCCGTTCCGATGAAGGGCGAGACCTCAAAGCGTGAGCGACCACCACGTACGGGCGATGTGAATCCGAAGAACGAGTAGTCGGATACGAACGCCAATCCAGTCGTCGCGAAGTACTGGGCGTCGGGCTCGGAGTCGTTGAGCTGTCGACGATCCCGTGTCACAAAGCCTGTTAACGGATCGAAACGGAACGTGTCAAGCTCATAGTCGAACCCGTACCGGGTGAATCCACCAGACGCTTCGATGCGACGCGTGGTCGTGAATGGATACGAGGCAATACCCTCAATCTGATCGATGTAGATGCGTTGCCTGAGATTGAGGATGCTCTGACCATCGTTGCCGATGAACGAGGACCCAAACAGGATCGGGATATGACCTGCCTGCGCTCCCCAGTTCAGCCGGTTTTCGCGATTCAAGTAAGCGACCTGCGCACCGACATCCTTGAGCGTTCCATTGGCCTGCGCAATGAGGGTCAGGTTCTGATTCCCCAGCATGTCCGAGAAGAAGAAACCAACACCCCCGGAGACCCCAGCACCGTACAATCCACCGGCCTGAACGCCGACGGTTGGTGGAGCTACATAGTCGAGGATGAGACGAGGGTTGTATGCCTCGGCAGAGTATTCCTCATCCGGTGGTAGTCCCGTCAGTGGATCTTCCAGATAGTTGCTGACCAGGCCTTCGTTCAATGCCGAAGCAGGCGGAAGGATGGCAGCGATCGGATTGGCTTCGAGCGTGGTGAAGTCCACCGGCTCGCCTTCCAACTCGTCGCTCTCCTTGGCAAAAACAGTGTACTGACCTCCCGAAAAGACCGAGAACATCATCCGCCCGTTCTGAGCGGCCACAGACATCGCCGGGCTCATGGACGTGATACCGGAGACGCCAGTCTGCAGATGCGTCAAGCGATAGACCTCGTCTGAGTTCAGGTCCAGCCGGTAAGCATCCTTAAACCCGTCGTGGTCCGAGATGAAGTAAAGCTGGTTGCCATCCGGCGAGAACTGCGCATTGTGATGCATGCCCTCGAACGGACGGTGCACCTCGATCTCCAGAGTCTCTGTGTCGATGACAGCAAGGCGTGGCTCACCCCATTCCAGCGTGCGGAAGTTCGATCCGGCCTCACCACGATCGGTCGTGAACGCAAGCTGGCGACCATCCGGGTGCCATGCCGGCTGCAGATCAGCAAACCGGTCGTTGGTCAGCTGACGGACCTGGCCCGACTCCATGTTGAGCAGGTACAGGTCAGAGATGCCGCCGTCCATACCAGAGAATGCAATCTGATCGCCTTCCGGTGACCAGGCCAGATTGGTGATAGCCGTCACGCCATCGACCTTGAATCGGCGAACGATATCACCTTTCGTCCAGTCCAGGACGGAAATTTCGTTGTCACCCTCTACGAACGTGATGAAGGCGAATTCGCGTCCATCCGGTGACCAGGAGCCTGCCGAGGAAATGAATCGGATGGCGTCAAAGTGCGCATCTCGATTACCTCCTTTCAGTCGACGAATGACCTGACCGGTGTTGGCATCCGCGATGAACAGGTTGATCTCAAACAGGTCCTTTTCAGACAGGTAGGCCACGTACTGACCATCCGGACTCACGACCGGGGCCACGTTCATGTTGCCCGAGTCGATATCACTCGAAAGTACCTCGCGTCCCGCCTGCGCCACGCTGTCGCGGTCGGCAGTCAACGGGAGGTAAGTATCCTTGACGGTGTTGATCCACTCGGTCGACAGCGAATCCGCTGTAATGCCGAGCGTGTAGACGAACGCTGAATCGACGCCTACGCGACCAGCCATCTTGAAGAGGTTGGCCACGGCGACATCACCGTACTTGCCTCCGACATAGGCCAAATAGGCCTGCCCGTATCGGTACGGGAAATAGCTCATGTCCCGCGAGATCATCCCGATCGTGGGAAGATCATCGCGAAGCGCAGCGTCGCGCATCCACATGGCGGTGTGCGCATCAACACGGCCGACTGAGAAATATTCGGCCATACCCTCTGTCAACCAGAGCGGAACGAGCTGGAAGGCAAAACGCACCGAGTCCGTCCGTGAAAGGGCGATGTCGTACTGGAACGAGTGAACCAGCTCGTGCCCGAGGACGTGGTCGGTATCGGCATAGATGCCGGTCAGCGGCATGATGACGCGCTGCTTCAGGCTTTCCGTCACACCGCCCGTACCCTCTCCGATGGAGCCACCGATGGCGTTTGTCTGATGGAAGTCTGCGTCGTTGGCGTAGAAGATGATCGGCTTGCGATCGTAGAACTCACGCAGGAAAGTCCGGCTGTGACGCTGGTACCAGCGCTCTGCCATGCGGGACGCATCCTGGACAGCAAGGCGCTCTTCCGGATACAGATAGAACTCGAAGTGGTCGGTCTGGAAAGACTCCCACTCAAAGTCATCGTACTGGACCTTGTTGCGCCCGAAATACTGGGCGTTGGCCACGACAGGTAGCAGCCCTCCGATGAGGATGGCGATCAGGAATGCTCGGGACAACCGCGCAACGGGAGATGGGCGGCGTGTCATGCTGAGATGGATCATAGAGATTCCGAATGTTGGGCTTCCGGTCGAGCGGGAGAGGACAACCCGGAAGAAGTCAGCGAAAAACAGCTTTCGGCGGGCAATCGGGGATCCCTACGTAGGCGGAGCCACGTGTTCGGTTACGAACGGGTGGTGCGGAGCCTGGTTGCAAACCGAAAGAAATGTCTGCGAGTCTATAGACGCAATTTCTGCGCCCGAAAATGGGCATTTCACGGTCAGCGGTGGGCCTTCGAGAGTGATCTGGATGAAAGCGCGGATGAACGGAACCCACGGGTTGCACGCGCGATTTGAAAGTAGTCCGGATGTCCTTCAGGGAGGACACGCCTCTTTTTTCGCCTGTAGACTTTGCTGATCACCATGGATGAGGGACGCTCCCGCCTTCGAATCTTTGTTGCCCTCGTTACGGTCATCCTGGGAATCCTGACACTCAGGCTTGGCAAACTGCAGATTGTCGAGCGCTCGAACCACACGGGACAGTCGGTGAACAACGCGGTGCGCGAGTGGCGCGTCCAGCCGCCTCGAGGGAGGTTCTACGACCGCAATGGCGTCTTGATGGTGGACAATGAGCCGCGCTTCACGCTCTTCGTCACGCCAAGGTATTTCGATGAGGAGACGATCCCCCTCGTATCCCGCCTGCTCGAGCAGCCGGATTCGTTGATCGAATCGCGCTACCGTGCTGCCGCAAAGAATCCCTTCCGTCGCGCGCCTCTCCAAGCCGACATCTCATTCGAGGAGCTCAGTCGCGTACTCGAGCAGCGTTCCCATTTGCCGGGTATCGACTACGAGATCACCCAGAAGCGACAGTATCACACCGACGCGAATATGACGCATGCCTTGGGGTATGTGCGCGAGATCTCTGAGTCTGCGTTGGAGGAGTTTTCCGAGGAAGGGTATGTCTGGGGCGATCCGTTCGGGCAGGGTGGCCTGGAGCGGCAATATGAGCGCGAAGTCCGCGGTGTACCCGGCTCGGATTTCAAGATGATCAATATCAAAGGTCAGGTCGTTGCCGAGTACCTCGATGGGAGCCAAGACAGACCGGCCAAGAATGGTCTCGATCTGAACCTGACGATTGATGCGGATCTCCAGGCTTTTGCCGAGAGCCTGTTCGTAAACAAGCGCGGTGGGGCGCTGGCGCTCGATCCCCGAAATGGAGAGATCCTGGCCATGGTATCAGCGCCGGACTACGATCTCGAGATGTTTACGCATCGTCTTGATCCGCAAGTGTGGGACAGCATCAACGCGCACCCAGACAAGCCTATGTTCAATCGGGTGACCCAGAGCAAATTCATGCCTGGCTCCACGTTCAAGCCGTTGGTTGCACTGTTGGCGTTGGGGGTGGGCGAGATTGATGAGCACACCACGGTTCATTGTCCAGGGTACCATCCGCTTGGTCGAGGCCTGCGGTATAAGTGCCTGGAAACGCACGGATCAATCAACGTTGTCGAAGCGATCAGGTATTCCTGCAACACGTTCTTCTTCGAGATGATGCGGCGCATCGACGTCAACTCGCTGAATCGTTTGACGACCACGTTGGGGTTTGGCTCGCGTCCCTATCTGGATATCGCGGCTGGAGAGGTCGAACGTGGAAACGTACCAGATTCAACCTACTACAATGAGCGATTCCCTGGAATCGGTGGTTGGGGTCAGGGACATGTCATGAATCTGGGCGTCGGTCAGGGAGAGATGGAAGTGACTGTTGTCCAGCTTGCCAGGTATATGGCGGCAATTGCTAATGGGGGCACCCTGGTCACTCCGCACTTTGTGCGCAGCATGATTGATCCAGAGACGGGTGAGGAAATCATTCCCGAGTACCCGGAACCGGTTACACTTGACCTGAACGAGACGTACCTGGAGCTCTTGCGCAAAGGAATGCGGCAAGTGATGGAAGAAACGAGTTGGTGGCTGGAGATCCCGGGAATACCAGCGATCGGAAAAACAGGTTCGGCGCAAAACAGTCGCGGCGATGAAGACGATTCCGTCTTCATTATGTCAGCACCCGCCGAAAACCCCGAAATCGCTATCGCGGTGTTTGTAGAGAATGCGGGCTACGGATCCGGAGCAGCAGGCCGAACTGCCAGTTTCATGGCTGAGCGGTATCTCAAAGGCTATTACGATCCGAGTCGGCAATGGGTGCTGGACCAGATGTTCAGGGAGCAGAACAGCGCGCCTCTGTACGGTACTGTAGAAGGACCGACGGGATAAGGCTAGCGTGCGCAGACGATACACAAATCTCGACCCTGTCGCGCTTCTGGCGTGGGCGGCTTTGGTCATCATCGGGATCATGGCCATCTATTCGGCTACGCATGGTCCCTCGTCCGAATTCTACCAGTTCAACCCGCGGCAGAATTTCAGCAACCAGATCATGTGGCTGGGCATCTGCCTGGTCGGAATGGTCATTGCGCTGGTTTTGCCCATCCGCTTCTTCCAACAAGCGGCCTTCCCGATATACGGCGTTACCATCCTGCTTCTGTTGGCAGCGCTGGTCTTCGGACGCGAGGTGAACGGCGCAAAATCGTGGCTGTACTTTGGCCCGATCGGCCTTCAGGTGTCTGAAATGGCGAAGGTCGGGACGATCCTTGCCGTCGCTCAGGTGGTCGGCATGCGTCGACCCAAGACCATGGATCTGCGTTTCGCCTTCCTTCTCGTAGGCGTAATCATGTTGCCGGCGGCCTTGATCGTCCTTCAGAATGACACGGGAACGGCGCTGGTTTTCTTCGGGCTCGTGCCGATCGTCCTGTTCTGGTCCGGCCTGGATATGAACCTGTTGATGATGATGATTGCGCCGGCAATCGCTGGGTATTTCGCGATTGTATCGATGCCCACCGCCATCATTTTCGTGTTGCTGTTCATCGGCTTCATGTACTGGCGAACACGTGACACGCGCATCAGCATCGTCACCGCCATCATGACAGGTGGAGTGGTAGCACTGGCCAACGTGGCCATCACCATGGTCCTCAGCGACTATCAGGTCCAGCGGATCATGTCATTCACCGATCCTGGGGCCGAGCAGTTTCGTCAAAACGTGGGCTTCCACCAGGTGAACTCGATGGCAGCCATCGGGAGTGGAGGCTGGTTCGGCAAAGGATTCCTGGAGGGCACCCAGACGCAGGGCGGTTACGTCTTTGAGCAGAGCACTGACTTCATCTTTTCCGTCATTGGGGAAGAGTGGGGCTTCTTTGGAAGCCTGGTGGTGATGATCCTGTTCGCCGTGCTGTTGATCCGCTTGCTGCAGCTGGGCGCCAACATGAAGCACCCGTTCGGCGTGCTGATCGCCGCAGGTGCGGCGGGGATCTACCTCATCCACATCTTCATCAACATCGGGATGGCGACCTCGCTACTCCCTGTGATCGGGATTCCGCTGCCATTCATCTCCTACGGCGGATCAGCGCTGCTCGCCAACACCGCCTTGTTGGCCATCGTCCTGTCACTGCATCTCAAGAAGGACGATTTCTCGATATACGGGTACTGACCGGGAGTTAATCACCCACTCAAGAGCGCCGATACCAAGACAGAGTCCATCAAAACGTTTCTGTCATGGTTCAGTCATTCTCGCTTCTTCGCTCGCATGCCGATGCGGATATGCCCTCTGTCACGGGCGTGTTGGGTCAGGCCATGGTGTTTGTTCTCGTGCTTGTTGGCCTGGCCGTTGGCCTGACACCCGCCGACGAAGCGCTCGACTACCATTTCACGGATGAGAACGGCTTCATCACCGCTCTTTCTGCGTTTTTCCTGGCTGTCTCGTCGGCATTCTGCGTAGCGCGGCTGGCGCTGTTTCCCTCCGGATCATTTCGGCAGAAATACACCTGGACCCTGCTCGCATCAGGGTTCGCGTTCCTGGCCATCGACGAAGTGTTCATGATCCATGAGCAGATCGGGTGGTGGATGGACGATGCCTACTCCTCCGGTCCGTTCCGCAATTGGAATGACATTGTCGTTATCGGTTATGGCGTGATCGCAATATTCCTGTTCGCTCCAACGGCGCGCGTCCTGGCCCGTCTACCCGTGATGCCGTTCTTGATGATGGCCGCGTTCCTGGCCTACACGGCACACACGGCCATTGACTCCCTGGCGACCAATGCCACGGTAGCCAGCATGATCGTGGAAGAGAGCTTCAAGTTGCTGTGCGCACTTCTGCTTGCTGCCAGTGCTTTCGAAGGGTTGAAAGCCGTCTCGAAGGACTGATCGCCAGCGGCGACTCTCGGCAATTCCACATTGACTCTAGCACTCGGTGATGCTGACGGCGAGACCGCCGAGGGAGGTTTCCTTGAATTTGTGGGACATTTCCTCCCCCGTCTGTTTCATCGCCGAAATGCAGGCATCGAGCGTCATGATGTGGTGACCACTGCCGCGTAATGCCAGCGAGGCCGCCGTGAACGCTTTGATGGCTCCGAATCCATTGCGTTCGATACAGGGGACCTGTACCAGGCCTGCAACGGGGTCGCATGTCAGCCCGAGATGGTGCTCAAGCGCGATTTCCGCGGCGTTCTCTACCTGGGCGACCGTGCCACCGAGCACAGCGCAGAGTCCGGCGGCGGCCATGGCGGAGGCCGAGCCGACCTCACCCTGACAGCCCACTTCGGCGCCAGAAATACTGCTACGGTGTTTGATCAGGCCGCCAATGGCCGCCGCCGTCAACAGGAAATCGTGCACACCGTCCAGATCCAGCCCCTCGTGTTCGACCATGTAGTACAGCACGGCTGGAATGACGCCCGCCGCGCCATTCGTAGGTGCGGTGACGACCATGTGGCCCGCGGCATTCTCCTCATTCACGGCCATGGCGTAGGCGCACAGCCAATCGTTCATGCTCACACGACCGCGACCGGCGGCCAGCTCCTCCTTCAGGTGTCGCGCGCGCCGTTTGACGTTCAATCCGCCAGGTAGCGTACCGTCCGTGGACAGGCCATTCTCGACACACGCCTTCATCACGGACCAGATTTCGTCCAGGCCGCGATCGAGCTCTTTGTCGCCGTGATATTTGTGTTCGTTCTCCCGCTTCATGCCGGCAATGGACAGACCGGAAGCTGCCGACATCGTGAGCATGTCCCGGCCCGATTCGAACGGATACGGAAACCCCGTTGCGTCCTCCATGGCCAGCGGTGCCTCGATATCATCGATTTCATCTTCGCCCGTGATGAAGCCACCCCCGATCGAGAAGTATCGACGTTCCAGAACGGGCTCCTCGTCGCGGACCAACTGGAAGATCATGCCATTCGGATGCTCAGGGAGGGGTTCGCCGCGATCAAAGATCACATCATCGGGAGGGGCGAATGCCGCGCTCCATCCATCACCCTCGACGCGTACGCCCTGCCAGAGCTCGGCCATGAGATCATTGACGTTCTCCGCGATCAGACTCCGGGGCGAGTACCCATTCAGTCCGAGCACGACTGCCCTGTCGGTAGCGTGTCCCTGTCCTGTCCAGGCCAGAGATCCTTTGAGAATGCAACGGATCCGGATCGCGCTGGCATCGACACTCATTGAGCCACTATCGGCCTGCCGGCGAATGCATCGGCGAAAGGCCAGCGCAGCCACCATCGGGCCCATGGTGTGGGAGCTCGATGGACCGACGCCCACCTTGAACAAATCAAGCGCAGAGATGAACATGTGTTCGTGATTCAGCTACTTCCGGGTGAGAATCATCCACTCGGCAATGATCAGATTGGGGACCCAGCACAGCCAGGCGATGGCCGTGTACGCAGCCTCGAATTCCATGCCCATCGCACCGGTCAGGACAGGTAGGAGGATTCGCAGGGAGACCGCTGCCAGGGTCAATGAGAAGTTGCGGATCATCCACATCCGGTGAGAACCCTTGTTGCCTTGCCGGATCCGGATCCAAGCGAAGGCAATGGAGACCAACCAAAGAATGGCCAGCGCCGCAAAGCCGGTTTGCCCGGCGAAGCCGCCGAAGGTCAACTGGGAAAGAAAGAGCCCGGCAAGCCCCGCCCAGATGACCGCCAGCGCATACATGCGCCCGAGCCATCGATGCCATGCCATATGCTTGCGCCGTAGCCAGGGACTGAACTGGATGGGTCCGAGAAGCAATGCCAGCCCGCCCCCGATCACATGGCCATAGCCTGCAAAAGGGTAGGTGGTGAAGCGATCCCGTATGGCCTCCGGAACGACATCGTCAGGAAGGAACATGAAGGCGAACCCATACAGGGCGATCATCACGGAAAGGACCGACAGGACGCGGAATGACCATTTCCGGACCATGATCACTCCTCGGAGGTGTCAAACATCCAGCCCATGATCCACCAGCGATCTCCATCGTGCCAGAGCGTAATCGTATTGACGCCTCCGGTGTACGGTTCGCCATCAGGCTCGCGCGACGCCGCATAGCGACTCCACACGTGAGCCATATTGCCATGTCTGAGAACTTCGCGATCGACTTCCCACTCCCAGAACGGCTGGCTGCGAGGAGCATTGTCGCCATAGAACCCTTCGAGCGTCATCCGATTGACGAAGGCATTGCCGTCGGCGTCTTCGCCAGCAATGGCGACCCAGGCTTCCGGGTGATGAAGCGTTTTGTCGCGAGCATAGTCGCCAGGCTCACCTGCTGGGCCGGAAACGACTTCATAGTAGGCTTTGATGATGGCATCGATACTCTCGACATCGGCCGGGTCAGCCTCCTGGGCGTGTGCCATTGGCGCGAGCAGCAAGACGGCCACGAGCATGGCCCCCAAAAAGGGAATTCGGTTGAACATGGTTCAGGCGGGTTGGATAAAGGAGTCGAAAGGTACGCAGGACCAGCTGTTGTCGCTTCGTGGGCTATGCCCTCTAGTTGGTCACTCGGACACTTTCATTCTGGAGAATGGAAAGCCTCCACATCCGTCCCGAGGAGAGGATCGGTCCGCAGATTCGGCTTCGAGGGCCTCGGAGGCGGTATCGACGTCCCACACAGCGTAGCAGTATGCCCACTCCCAAGGCGCCATGTCTTCAAGAGTCAACCAATCGACCCGCGTGAAGCGAGCGTTCGTGGAATCCGTCGCTGGCGATTCCAATAGCAATCGGTGCTCGGCAACGGCTACGATGCGGTACAGCGTCCTTGGCGTTTGATGCCACGTCGAGTCAGTGATCGAATATGTGATGCCGTAATCATCAGCAAAGTCGCCACGAGGGAAATCCATGGCTGCAGGTCTGCAACCCGTCACGATCAGTAGCGCGGCATACAAGGCGGCTTTGCACAGGGATGAGTTCATGAATGCAGAATCGGGGTGGGTTCGTGTGTTCGCAACGTGAAGCGATCACCCGGACAAGGACTCCGGGGAAGCAAGGGCAGAAGATAGCGTTTCGCGGGTGGGAGCTCGACTGTGAAGCGGTTTTCATCCATTTCGGGCAGGATTGCAGAAACGCGGGGAAGCTCATCATCACATAGGACTACATCGCCAGAAAACCAGGATCCCACTCTGATTCCGACATCCCGCCCGTCCTCGGAATCTGCCGCTTGGCGCAACCAGAATCCGTTCGTCGATCGAAAGGTGCCGTTGTCCTCGTCGGCGCGCTTATTCGCGCGCCACACCCACGCAACGCATCCCCTTGACCCATGTCTACCGCAGCCCGCGTTCAAGCCGCTACCATACCCCGCCCCTGGGCGGACTGGTTCAACCTGCCAGCTTATTTGCTGGTGTGGTCGATTCCTGGTGTAGCCGCTCTAAGCTTCTACTACCTGAATCAGACGGTAACGGCCCAGCCTCTCAACTGGTCGTACGCGTTGGTGTCTACGCTTCCCAACTGGTACATCTGGGCTTTTCTGACGCCGGCCATCATTCGGATCACCCAGACCTTTCCGCTGGAGCAAGACAGTTGGAAAAAGGTGATTCTGACCGTCCACATCCCGGCGCTGATTGCCAGCATGCTGGTCCATTCAGCCGTCAATCTCATGCTGTTCCGCACAGCAGGGCTGCATGAAGAGGTCACCTTTGGACTTTATCAAGTCCACTTCTTCACCCGGATCCATGCCAACATTTTCACCTACATGGCCATCGTGGGGCTTTTCTCGGCGTGGGAATACTATCGTCGATACATGAACCGGGAAGCGCAGACATCCGCGTTGCAGGTCCAGCTGGCACAGGCCAATCTGCGGGCGCTGAAGATGCAGATCCACCCGCACTTCCTGTTCAACACGCTCCATTCGGTCGCCGCGCTTGTCCGCAAGTCGGAAAACAAGCTGGCGGTCAACATGCTCGGCCAGTTGGGAGAGTTTCTTCGTCTGGCTCTTGAGAACAAAGGGCAGCAGGAGATTCCGCTCGAGCAGGAATTGGATTTCCTGCGCCGGTACCTGGCCATCGAACAGACCCGATTCGGCGATCGCTTGAGCGTCGAGATCGAGATGGATGATGCCGCGCATGGCGCTTACGTACCAAACCTCATTTTGCAGCCCATCGTGGAGAACGCCATTCATCATGGCATCTCTCCATCGATGGACGAAGGCAAGATTCGCATTGAAGCTCGCCTTGAAAACGGCTCTGTCAGCATGACAGTGGCCGACAACGGTCCAGGCCTCCGCAACCCGGAGCGACTGAACAAAGGGGTCGGCGTCGGAAACACCCAGGAGCGCCTTGAAAACCTTTACGGAACTGAGCAGGACTTCAGCTTCCGGAATGGTGAGCTGGGTGGACTGGAAGTCAACATCCGCGTGCCGTTCACCACGCAACCCATCATGCAATTACCCAACGAAGTAGAGTAGCTATGGAAGCTCCGTTGAACGTGGTTATTGTCGATGACGAGTCGCTCGCACGAGACACCGTGCGACTGCTGCTCGAAGAAGTCACAGATATGGAAGTCGTCGCTGAAGCAGCGGACGGCGTTCAGGCCGTGGAAGCCATTCGTGCCCACGACCCCGACCTCGTCTTCCTGGATGTACAAATGCCAGGTCTGACGGGATTGGAAGTCGTCTCCGAAGTGGGGGCCGACCGGATGCCTCCGGTAGTATTCGTGACGGCGTACGACGAGTATGCGGTCAAGGCATTTGAAACGAGCGCCATCGACTATCTGGTCAAGCCGTTTTCAGATGATCGATTTGAGGCGGCACTCGATCGGGCACGCAGCCAAGTACAGCAGGTCCGTCGTGCTGATCTCGAGAACCGTCTGCGCCAGCTTCTTGCAGAGACGCGCACCCCTGCTGCGCCCAAGCAGGATGTCCGCTTCATGATCAAGGAGCGCGGCTCCATCCGCTTTGTGGAAGCGGGCGAGATCAATTGGGTCGAAGCTGCCGGTGACTACGTCATTCTGCATGACGGTGAGAGCAAGAGCATGATTCGCGAGACGATGACCGGGATGGAGAAAAAGCTCCCCTCGGATCGCTTTGTCCGGATCCACCGGTCGACCATCGTAGCCATTGATGCGATTCGCGAGATCAAACCCTACTTCCACGGTGACTACATCGTGTACCTGAAAGACGGTACCGAACTGAAGTTGTCCCGGCGCTACTGGCCGCATGTGGAAGAGGTCCTCGGAGGGTGACCAGCCGTTCGCCGACGGCCATCGCCGCTTGTCGAGACGGAGCGCACTCCATCTCAATAGAGTGTCCGTCGCTCGAAAAACCCCGTAGACTTCGGCCAGATGATGATTCGAATCGATCGGATCAGTTGAACACACCCCGACATCACCACCACAGAACAATGAAGAATTTCCTCACGCTCGCACTCGTAGCCATCTTGGCCATCTGGAGTGCTCCTGCAGCCACGGCGCAGGCAGACACCGACAAAGACATCGTTGATATCGCTGTCGAAGCCGGCACGTTCAACACGCTGGTCGCAGCCGTTCAGGCCGCCGATCTCGTTGACGTCCTCAAGGGCGACGGTCCTTTCACGGTCTTCGCTCCGACCGACGAGGCATTTGCTGCCCTTCCGGAAGGCACGGTAGAAAACCTGCTCAAGCCGGAAAACAAAGATCAGCTGATTGCTGTCCTGACCTACCACGTCGTTCCAGGAAAAGTCACGTCCGCTGACGTTGTCAAGCTGACGGAAGCCACGACGGTACAGGGCTCCACGATCGACATCAAACTGAAAGGAGACAAAGTTCTCGTCGACGGTGCAACCGTAGTCGCGGTTGACATCGCAGCCAAGAACGGCGTCATCCACGTCATTGACGCGGTGATCCTTCCGTAACGTCATCGGAAGACACCAGTCATAAGGGGGCACCTCGGCGGGGGGTGCCCCCTTTTCTTTTGCCCGCACATTTTTGGGTTGGCCTTTCGTTAAGGAGCCGTGTTCATACTGAAAGCCGACCTCATTCAGGAAGCCCGATTTCGCCATGATCACCCACCATCACCGATCCGAGCAGTGGATCGACAAACCTCGC
The DNA here is from genome assembly GCA_028284865.1 of Rhodothermales bacterium. GTDB lineage: Bacteria > Bacteroidota > Rhodothermia > Rhodothermales > UBA10348 > JAAZVD01. The sequence continues at coordinate 33,308 of JANQQV010000028.1, forward strand.
GATGAGGTTTTTGCCTTTTTCTCCAATGCTGCCAACCTGGAGCGCATTACCCCTGAAGAGTTGAGCTTCCAGATTCTGTCAGAGCAGCCCATCGAAATGAAGGTCGGAGCGTTGATCGACTATCAGATCCGCCTGGCCGGTATTCCATTCAAGTGGAAAACCGAGATCACGGGCTGGAATCCACCCCACGAATTCGAGGATACCCAGTTGAAGGGTCCTTACGCCAAGTGGATTCATGTGCACCGGTTCGAGGACCACGGCGATCGAACGTTGATCGTTGACGAGGTCGAATACGCACTCCCCCTCTCGCCGCTCGGCGATCTGGTTTATCCGCTGATCAAGCTTCAGCTCGGCCGCATTTTCGACCACCGGAAGAAGGTGATAATCGACGTGTTTTCATAGCGTCGGAGCGCGAATCGGGTCGGCGGATCAGTGCGTCAATCATGCTGCGAAAACGCGCTCTGATCGCTTCTTGAGCCGGTTTTGTGGTGGTTTGGTGAACCTCTTGAAAACCACTGCCTCTTGTCGCGTGCAGGTGCCGCTTATCGACGATTGATAGGGCCAGGGGCCACAGTGGGAGATCTTTCAAACTGTAACCCCGCCGGGACCCTCCGGCACCACCAAATCTTTCGAGAGGGATCATGAAAGCTTTTTCCAAACTCACCGCACTTTTTCTGATGCTGGTCCTCGTCGGTTGCGACAGCGACAGCAATTCCAATGATGAGATGGAAGCACCTGCAAGCAATATCGTCGAGACGGCGATTGCAGCTGGTTCTTTCAACACGCTGGTAGCAGCAGTTCAGGCCGCTGACCTCGTAGACACGCTCACGAGCGCAGGCCCGTTCACGGTCTTCGCTCCGACCGACGAAGCATTTGCCGCACTGCCAGCTGGCACGGTAGAGTCCCTGCTTCTCCCTGAGAACAAGGATCAGCTCGTCGCCATCCTCACGTACCACGTAGTTGCCGGCCAGGTCACGTCCGATCAGGTAGTTGGTCTGTCCAAAGCCGCAACGGTACAGGGTGCTGAGCTTGACATCGCCGTTGTCGACGGTGCCGTCAAGATCAACGACGCAACGGTTGTCTCCGCAGACGTCATGACGTCGAACGGTGTCATCCACGTGATCGATAGCGTCCTCCTGCCGCCGACCAACTAAGTCTGTCGCACTTTCGTCCGGGTTGACCATCATAACCCACGGCGACGGGCCGGGCTGCGCATGCAGCCCGGCCTTTTTTTGTTTGGACCGGCGCTGCCGTGGTTGATTGCCATCATGAATCGATAGATTGAGCCGATTGTCTTCGCTCATTCAACGGTTCGAATCGTGACTTCCCGCCGCGCCTTCCTCAAGACCGCTTCTCTGGCCGCTGCCGCTTTGCCTTTTGCCGGGTGCGCCTCTGAAGCATCATCCAAATCGTTGAACATCCTGATTCTCGGGGGTACCTCGTTCCTCGGGCCCCAGCAGATCGCCTATGCGCTGGATCGAGGCCATTCCATCACGACATTTACCCGCGGGCAGACAAGGCCGACGACCCACGCCGACGTGTTTGACCGGGTCGAGTCCTTGATCGGAGATCGCGAAAATGACCTTGAAGCCCTCAAGGGTCGTGAATGGGATGCCGTCATCGACAACTCAGGCCGTCAGGTCTCCTGGACCACCGCCACGGCCGAGTTGCTGAGGGATACGGTCGACCTGTATGTCTACACCTCGTCGACCGGTGTCTACTACCCATACCTCGGGGATGACATCACGGAGGACACGGTCTTGAACACGGTCGTACCCGAAGGGATTACAGACGTGCAGCAGCTGGAGTATGGCTACGGCGTGATGAAGACGCTGTCGGAAATGGAAGCCCGCCGTGTCTTTGGTGATGATCGCACCATCGTCGTCCGCCCTACCTACATGATAGGCCCTGGTGACCGGACGGATCGCTTTACCTATTGGCCACTTCGACTGCGGGAAGGAGGACAGGTGATGGTACCCGGTCCGGATGACCCGGTCCAATACATGGATGTTCGGGATATCGCAGAGTGGATGATCCGGCTCATCGAGCAGCGGGCTATTGGCACGTTCAATGGCGTTGGTCCTGCCGGCACAACATCCATGATGCAGTTCGTCCAGGAAGCCCATGCTGCCGTGCCGTCATCCGCTGAGTTCGTTTCCGTTGATGATCACGACTTTCTGATCGAGCATGGCGTTCACGACGCCGTGCCGTGGATCATGCCGGTCGGTGAGAACTATGGGTCAGCGCGTGCAAACCCGACGCGCGGCATCGAGAGCGGCCTGACCTATCGTCCACTGGCTCAGAGCCTGCAGGATATCCTGACATGGTGGGATTCAGGCGTTATTGATGACGGCCGCCGAGCACGCCTGCTCGGTGCTGAATCGTCCCTGATGCAGCGCGAAGCTGCGATTCTGGAGGCTTGGTCCAACCGTTAGCCGCATGTTGAGCGCGGCCTGACCGTGGAAAGGCCCTGGTGAACAAGCGTCAAAAGTGCCGGGTGCAGCCCTACATCGGCCGTAGGGAAGCCTTGCCAGTGCAGGTCGCCGCCGCCTGCCCAGCGCGGGATGCATGTCGCCGGATCTTTGGGGCGCATCCATCAGCCCGGTCGCAGATCATGCGCCACTTAATCTTGCTCGCACTGGTCGGCGTATTCATCGCTGGCTCTGCACATGCTCAACAGGTTTCGTTCTTCGGGTTCGTCAAGTCCGAGACGATCCACGATACCCGTCAGGTTGCCCAGGTCCGTGAGGGTCAGTTTCTGCTGTATCCACTCTCGGAATTTGACGCGAATGCAGACGGACGAGATGACAACGCACAATCGAACCTGCTCATGGCCGCTTTTCAGTCGCGTGTTGGCGTTCGCGGCACCGAAGCATCCATTGCAGGCGGTCAGGTGACCGGTCTCCTGGAGGCTGACTTCTTTGGCCAGAACAACACGGCTGTCAGCATGCTGCGGCTGCGCCACGCCAACGTGCAGTGGTCTAAAGGCGCTCATGTGCTGTTGGCCGGCCAGACCTGGTCGCCCATGTTCACGGCGGGCCTTCATCCAGGAGTTGTGGGTTTTGCAACCGGAGCCCCGTTCCAACCTTTTGCTCGCTTTCCGCAGGTTCGGTACACCGTGTCGTCCGGTGCGAATTCGCTTCTGCTCGCCGCATCCACGCAGCGCGATGCCTTCGAGGAGATCGGTGGCAGCAAGATGCAGCATCAGTCGGGACAACCCGCTCTCCATCTGCATGCAACCACCACGCGCGGGTCGATCACCCTGGGAGCCGGCGCGACGACCAAGAAGATTCTCCTGGAGCTTGAAGGCCCCACGTTCAGATCCAGCGCCGGCACGATGTACGGGCGTTGGGCCGGCTCGTCTTCAACACTTGTCGTGAAAGCCGTTTTGGGTGACGACCTGTCAGATCATCTAATGACCGGCGGCTTTTTCTCGACGACCACGGGCGAAGCTCTCCCGACCCGGGTCAGGACCGTCTGGGGCGAATGGACGCATCAGTGGACCGATCATCTGGACACCGGATTGTTTGCCGGTCACCTGCAGAATCTGGGAGTGGTTGGCGAAGACTCGGTGACTCCCGCCGAGCTATTCATGCGTGCTCATGACATGGCCTCATTGGTCCGTTTGGCTCCACGCGTAGGCTACCGCGAATCCAATCTCCGAGTCGCCTTTGAAATCGAGATTACCAGCGCCAGGTACGCGACTGAATTTGATTCCTCGTTCCGTCCGCTGACCCAAAACGCTCAGGACCGTGTGACGAACGTCCGGTCCTTGCTTGCCGTCTATTATCACTTCTGATCCATGCTGAATCCTGCTAATCGCTGGCGAGTCGTTCTCGGCGCGCTGCTCATCCAGATGTGCCTTGGGGCCATCTACGCCTGGTCTGTTTTCACTCCCGATCTGCTCACGGCCGGCTGGTCAAAACTCCAGACCCAAATCGTCTTTGCCGTGGGTTTGGCGCTCTTCGCCCTTTCCATGGTGGTCTCCGGACGGTTGATGTCCACCTGGGGGCCGCGGCGATTGGCCGTGATAGGCGGGTTGACGCTGGGCGGCGGCTATGCATTCGCGGGACTGATGGGAGGTACGTCCTTCATCTGGACGTTGCTCGGTGTGGGAGTGATCGGCGGCATCGGAATTGGAACGGCCTATGTCGTTCCCATCGCCGTCGGAATCCGGTGGTTTCCGGATCGCAAGGGAGTCATTTCGGGCGTAGCCGTGGCCGGTTTCGGATTCGGCGCCATGGGTTGGATCAAGCTGGCAGGGGCCTGGGGTGGCTTACTCGAAAGCATGGGCCTCGGCATGACATGGGTCCTCTATGGGGCCGTTTTCGCTGCGCTCGTCGTTACTGGAGCGATCTGGATGATCATGCCCGCTGACGGATGGCAACCTGATGGCTACGTGGCGCCGTCCTCTCCGGGCACGGGTGGCGAGGACTTCACGCCAGGCGAGATGATGAAAACCCCCCAGTTCCACCTGATTTCGCTGACGTTCATGGTCAGTGCAGGAGCGGGCCTGATGGCCATCGGGTTGATGAAGCTCTTTCCTGTGGAAGCGTTGACCGCGGGCGGCATGTCCGCAGCTCAAGCCAGCGCTGTAGCTGGTACCGCCATGGCCGTGTTCTTCAGCCTGGCCAACGGGATCGGCCGCGTCGCATGGGGGACCATCAGCGACAAGCTCGGCCGCAAGCGCTCGGTCGTGATCATGGCTGCCTCCCAGGGCATTCTGTTGCTGCTTTTCACCATGGCAGCCAGTGAAGCCTGGACGCTCTATCTGATGGCAACACTGATCGGGTTCAACTTCGGTGGCAACTTCGCGCTTTTTCCCGCCCTCACGGCAGATGAGTTCGGTATCCGGTCCGTGGGCAAGAATTACCCCTGGATATTCCTGGCCTATGGTGTGGGTGGCATCGTATTCCCGATCCTCGGCGGTCTGCTGGGCGACATGGGCAACTTCCCGCTCGCCTTTACGGTGACCGGCGTCCTCTGTCTACTCGGAGCTGTAGCCGCATGGTTGGTCTTCCCGCCTCACCTTGACGAGGCCAAGCAGCCGTTTACCATCCACGGGTTCATACACAATGCGCACTTCTTCGGGCGATGAGCGCGTCACCGCGTCTCAAGACCTAGAGCCAAAGGATTCCCGCAGACATCGCGAGCATCAGGAGAGCCGGGACCGATTTCATCATCGGATCCCCCACCTTGAGGTGCATGGCGATAGCGCCGACCATCAATACGCCAACGATGGCAGCAGAAGGCCGGATGAGTTCTGGCATCCAGAATCCAAGGATCAAGGCAACGGCTGCGCCGACTTTCAAAGTGCCTACAATGAAGAAGGCTGCGGAAGGCAGGCCATACGCGCTGAACTCTTCCTTGAGGTTCTTGGCAGCACCACCTCTATAGGAGGTCGCCGACTTGGAGCGCAGCAGCCAGACGTTGAGAAGGCCTACGGCAACGATGAGTTGAAAGAGGGCGGGCAGGCTGAAATCAGGCATGGCATTCTCCGATGTATGAACTGTCAGTATAGGAGAAACGAGGTGCTTTATCACGGGTTTGCCAAGGTATGAGCAACCTGTTTATCACCCTCACTGCGCTCACGGGGGTATTCTTTCTTTACTACGGCATCTCCTGCCTGACGTCGAAGGCCATGAAGGCTGAGTTCGAACGATTTGGGGTACCCAAGCTTCGCATCCTGATCGGCATCCTGGAGATCATGGGGGGCGTCGGGCTGCTGGTTGGATTCGTGATTCCCATCCTTGGCGTGCTCGCGGCCTCCGGCATCGGCCTGCTGATGATCATCGTCGTGATCCAGCGCATTCAGCAAGGCGACTCCCTGACCGAGATGGCCCAAGCGGCCGTCTTTGCCCTGATTGCGATCTGGCTAGCAGTATTTGGCTACATCCAACTGTAGCGCTCGTGCTTCTGCGAGGTCAGACCTGGGCTAAAGATGCGCCTACATCGAGGCCGTTCAATTACCGTCGCCTCGCGATGGGATGGGTGGTCGTTCAGGGCAGCCTTCGGTTTCAACCGTGTAGGTCAGCGAAACAGCCTTCCAACCGTCATTGGTTTTGACCAGGGACACCGTATCCACTCCGCAATGCGTGAACTCACCGTTGAGGTGGAAGTCGTAGGGAGCCCACACCAGCGCGACCCCTTTCTGGACCAAGACCGTAGCGTCAAACAAGCGCTCGTGGTAGGTATCGGTGGCATTTTCAACCTGCGTTGCGAACTCCTCTGCACTGGAGAAATAGGCCTGATGCGTACCATCCCGATCGGTCGTCGAGTAGAGGATTCCCTCGGGCATCATGGCTGTCCGGATCAGGCTGCCATACTTCTGATTGATCCCATCCATGATTTGTTGGGCTACAGCTAGGATGGCTGCTTCTTCAGGATCTTGTGCACACGCTACGACGGTGGCTGCACACATCAACAAGCAACAGATCAGACTACGCACGGTCGTCACGGGTAGGTTCGGGAAAAGAAACGGCCAGTCCCGGATAGTCCGGAATGATCTCGCGTACAGCGGCGTATGCGCTCATGATTTCCGAGAGCTCGCGGGCATTTGGCAAGTAAGCTTCCTTGCTGCGCGCATAGATCCTGCGTTCAGTATCGCACTTGATGCACCGCGCTGTCAGGACCCCCGTGTCAGCGCCCATGGCCGTGATTTGGACCAGTGCTGAGCCGCATGTCGAGCAAGGAGGTGACGTATACACTGAACTGCGGATTTCACGGAGTCGATCTTTCCGGGTCTCGAAAGCCATGACCGTCTCCTTTTTGGCCTGATTGGCTTGGGCGCGTTGCCGCTCCGCTTCGTCAGCCTCTCGCCGTTGCCGCTCTCGGGCTTCAGTTTGGCGGGCTCGTTGCTCCTTCAGCTCCCGACGCCGTTTCTCTTTGCGGAACGCGATAACCGTCAACGGCAGCACGATGGCTGCCGCCAAGATGAACGTGATGGCCAGAACCTGGATCTGGGTGTCCGACATGGATTGGCGCGATACGGGGAGGCAGCACCAATAAAACAAAAAATCCGATCACCTGACGGCGAATCGGATTTTCGTGTGGGCCCGGTAGGACTTGAACCTACGACCTACCGATTATGAGTCGGCAGCTCTAACCACTGAGCTACGGGCCCTTGGGGGGCGCAAGATACGAGGTGTCACCGAGACGGTACGCTGAAGAAACCGAGATAATCGGCCTTCGGGGTTCGTCACCAGTCAGCTTACAATCCAATAGTCAGGGAGGCACCAGCCGGGCCGATGTCCAGCGCGAATCGATCGAGTTTGCCTTGATGCTTCCTTGCCAACCAGTACCCCATGGAGCCACCCAGGAAGGAACCCGCCATGACGTCAGTTACCCAGTGTTGCTGACGCTGGAGCCGGGTGATGGCAGTACCTGTGGCAAGGACGCCCATCACGAAAGTGATCGGCCCGGGATAGTACACCATGTAGGGCATGACCAAAGCCCATGCGGTGGTCGCATGGCCGGATGGAAACGAACTGTTCGTGTTTGACAGCAAACTGAACGTAAATGCGCCTTCCTCCTCGTACGGGCGATTACGTCCCACCAGCGCTCGCTTGGACAAGGACGTGATCGCATAGGCATACACCATGGACTGCAGCGACGTGAACGTGGCATCCTGCAGCTTGGTGCTCGGGGTCAGCAGCGAAGCGCCGAACGCCCCGGCAGCAATGAACTTGGCTTCCGGCCCACCGAGAAAGTTGGCTACCTCGAGGAAATCGCCGATTCGGGAGTCGGACTTTCGACGTTGTTCCGACATGTCCTCATCCAGCAAGCTGATCGGCACGAGGAGAACGGCTACAGTTCCGACCTTCTTGCCGCGCTCCCACGACCAGGACGTTCCCCAGTCCCGAGCATCCTGGACCATCCACTCTGCGAACCGGGTCGGGCCAGATTGACCAGCTGCCGGACGGATCAGGACCACGGACAAGATGAGTACGGTAGCCGCGGCGCAAGCGACGGTCTTGATTCGAGGGAGGATCAACAGACTCCGAGGCGACAATGATTGGCTGTTGGGACGGTCAACGATACTATCGCCCCTTCGCCCGGTCAAACACGTCTGCGAATACATTGCCCCGCGAAGAGAGCAGCGTAGGTATCTGTTGGAACGTGGTGTAGGTGCCCGTCGAATCCGGGATCAGTCGCCAATGGAAAATGGGAGTCCCATCCTCGTGAAGCCACGCGTCATTTCGACCGAACCGATAGTCGGTGAACCTCAATCCCAGCGAATCTGCCTCCACCGAATAAAAGCCTTTGGAGAACCACAGCAATCGCTCAACAGCGCGATCAGCCTCGTGACCTTCCAGTAGATGGGAGTTGCGAGGGACATCGATGAAAGAGCGGGGTGGTGCATTGTCAAAGATGGAAACCAGGCCCACGCGTATGGTATCTCCGTCGAGGGCGAGACCTTGCCAGAGTACTGAATTCATCACTGTCGGTGACGAGATGATCTTCTCCGGGAAATGCGTCTCGGCTGCCAGCCCCTGCTTGAAGACCGAGTGGATGTACCCTTTGACACCCATCCCCCAGGTCAAATACAGCGTCGCGATCAGGATGCCGAGGCTGTTGCGCCACATTCGGGTTTTGGATCCAACCTCTGCTCTGAGAGCCAGAAGCAAGCCGACCACCAAAGGCAGTGTGAACAGCGGGTCGACGATGAAGATAGAGTCGATTCCAAAGGGGTGATCGGTGAACGGCCAGAATATCTGGGTCCCGTAGACCGTGACCAGGTCGATGAAAATGTGGGATGCCAACACCACGAATACCATCAGCGTCCAGTCGCGCCAGGCCAGGCGGTCGCTTCGATGAATCCGGCTGAGTATCCAGGCGATGATGGGTGAGGCTATCAGAATAACCGGATACGAGTGGCTCGCACCGCGGTGCACTGCCAGTGAGGAAACCGGATCCAGAAAGAGGTTGGCCACCACGTCCAAGTCTGGCAGCGTCCCCAGGACGGCTCCCCAGATCGCTCCCTTCTTACCCGCCTTCTGTCCGACGGTCGCCTCTCCGAATGCTGCCCCAAGGGCAATCTGTGTGATGGAATCCATGCGCTGAAACTATAACCCTCTCTCTCCCGGGACTCTTTGGATCGTCCCTCTTTGTCCTGCCCTTAATCCGGGCCCCTCTTCAGTGCAGTCGGACGGGGAAGCCTTACACGACAAATCGTGAAAGGGATGGGAATCTGCAGGCAATCAGGGCGTCGCTGATGAAACGCATCACCCGTTCCTGGCGAAATCGTTGGCGCACATGCGTCTGGCCAGATTGGACGTAAAAGAATCGAAAACGAATAACAGGAAAATGGGCGGGAATTGTGAAAATGATAAATATCTATCTATGTACTTGGATATGAAATGAAGGCAATTTTATCTTTCGACCTAAATAAATAAAGTCATCACGAATGGGCCGAATTGACGAAATAGACGCACGCATTCTGGAGTTGCTTCAGGAACGGGGACGCATCAAGCGCAATGAGATTGCGGAAGATGTGTCCCTTTCGATTCCATCCGTAAGTGAACGGATGCGAAAGCTCGAAGAGAGGGGAGTGATCGACGGTTATCAGGCCGTGGTCAATCCTCGCCGCGTCGGATTCGACATACTGGCTTTCATTCGAGTGATGGTGGATGGCTCCCGGAATTACGATGGGTTTGTCGAGCGTGCATGTGAATTGGACGCCGTACAGGAAGTCCATTCTGTTACGGGCGATGGCTCTCACGTTCTCCGCGTTTTGATCCGGAATACCTCGGGTCTGGAACAGATCCTGTCCACCATTCAGTCATGGCCCGGCGTGCATGGCACGTCGACCTCCATTGTCCTGTCGAGCTTCAAGGACACCCGGGCTGTCCCGGTTGAACCGATGACGCTCTCCGAACCCCTCGAACTCGTCTCCTGACCTTCTCAAGACACACCACGCGTATTAAATCATCATGAGTCGCAACGCATCGGACTTCAACGTCCTCGCCGCCACGAAATTCACCGCCAATGGCTCCAAGCCGAACCCGATGGATATCGAATCCATCTTCGGCGAGAACACCTTCGGATTGGAAGAGATGAAGAGCCGTCTCTCCCCGGAAACCTTCGCCAGCTTGCTGGCAACCATCGACAAAGGCGAGCGAATCAACGCGTCCATTGCCGATGAAGTCGCTGCGGCGATGAAAGAGTGGGCTGTCGAACGAGGCGCCTCCCACTTCACGCACTGGTTCCAGCCGCTGACGGGAAACACGGCTGAGAAGCACGACTCGTTCATCACACCGAACAAAGGTGGTGGTGTTGTTGCCAAGTTCTCCGGTAAAGACCTCATCCAGGGAGAGCCCGATGCCTCAAGCTTCCCTTCGGGAGGCCTGCGTGCAACGTTTGAAGCCCGTGGATACACGGTTTGGGATCCGACGTCTCCGGCCTTCATCATCGAGAACAAGAACGGATCCTACCTGGCCATTCCGACGGCATTCGCGTCCTGGTCCGGTGAAGCGCTGGATATGAAAACACCGGTGCTCCGCTCGATGCTGGCCATCGACAAGCAGGCGCGTCGCGTGCTGAATCTGTTCGGGCACGACGATGTTCAGAAAGTTACCTCCACGGTCGGCGTTGAGCAGGAGTATTTCCTGATTGATGAGGAGTACTACTATCGCCGCCCCGATCTGATGACGAGTGGGCGTACGCTCATCGGCGCGAAGCCCCCGAAAGGGCAGGAGCTCGATGATCACTACTTCGGGTCGATCCCGGATCGCGTGCTTAGCTGCATGTTGGAGACGGAGAAAGAACTGTACCGTCTGGGCATTCCGGTCAAAACGCGTCACAACGAGGTCGCCCCGAGCCAGTACGAGATCGCTCCGATCTTCGAAAACACCAACATTGCCTGTGACCATCAGCAGCTGGTGATGATCACGCTGCAGCGAATTGCTCGCAAGTACGGCCTGGTGTGCCTGCTCCACGAGAAGCCGTTCCGCGGCCTGAACGGAAGCGGGAAGCACAACAACTGGTCGATTGGTACGGACACGGGCTTGAACCTGCTCGAGCCGGGCGACAATCCACATGACAACATCCAGTTCCTGTTCTTCTGCACGGCCGTGATCAGTGCTGTGTACAAGCACCAGGACCTGCTGCGGGTGTCGGTTGCTTCTGCTGCTAATGACCACCGTCTGGGTGCAAACGAAGCACCCCCTGCCATCATCTCGGTCTTCCTGGGCGAACAGCTCGAGGATGTCTTCAACCAGATCCAGGAAGGCACGGCCACTGAGAGCATCCAGAGCGGGCTGATGGGACTGGGTACTCCGGTCATTCCGGATCTTCCTCGCCACGCGGGTGATCGCAACCGTACGTCACCATTCGCCTTCACGGGCAACAAGTTCGAATTCCGCGCCGTGGGATCGAGCCAGTCGGTGTCCTTCTGCAACGTCGTCCTCAACACGATCGCCGCTGAAGCCCTCGATGGGATGGCCGGCAAGCTCGAAGCAGCTCTCGAAGGAGGTGCCTCGCTCGAAGCAGCCGTTGCCGATGTGGTTCGCGACACAGTGCGTGAAGCCAAGACCATCATCTTCGGTGGTGACAACTATTCGGATGAATGGCATGCTGAAGCTGAGCGTCGCGGTCTGTTGAATCTGAAGACGACTGTTGATGCGCTCGAGACTCTGATTTCGGAGAAGAACATCAAGCTGTTCGAATCCTACGGAGTGCTCACTGAACCTGAGCTTCGCAGCCGTGAAGAAGTCTGGTCAGAGCAGTACTTCATCAAGATCAATACGGAAGCCGAAATGACGGAGTCCATGGCTCGCACCATGGTCATGCCCGCATCCACGCGCTATCTCAAGACGCTCCTCGATTCGATCGAATTGGGCGACGATGTTGGCATCTCGGTCAAAGGTGTCCGTGAGGCAGCCAAGCATGTTGCTGCGTATGTCGATGAGCTTCAGGATTCGCTGACCGAGCTGATCGATGCCAACAAGGATCTCGGTGGCGACACCATCCATGAGAAAGTGCATCACATGCTGCACAACGTCATTCCGGCGATGAACAAGGTTCGTCACGCCTGTGACCGCCTCGAGCGGATCACGCCGGCAGACGAATGGCCAGTCCCGACATACCGCGACATGCTGTTCGTCAAGTAAGCCGATCAAGCTGATGACATGGGTTGGGGCGCGCGGTGCATTGCACCGCGCGCCCCACGTATTTTGACCGATATTGACCCTTCCTATTTGGGCACGCCGATTCGCCATCTCTCTGACCAGTCATGGACAAGACCTTCCATATTCCCCGTGCAGGCACGACCGGCATTGTTGTGCTGATCGTCATCGCGCTGGCGCTGCTACTGTTTGCAGGTTGGATGTTCAGCAAGCGCTCCGAAAGCCTGGCCGGCGCCATCATCGGTGTATCCGTCACCCTTCCACTGGCGCTGATGTTCACCTGGTTCCTGATTCAGCAGGGACGGTCCACGCTGACATTGACTACGGAAAGCTTGAAGCTCGACGTGCCCTGGTATGCCAAGCAGGTATCGTTGGCCGATGTCGAGACGTCGGAGGTCAGGCTGCTGACAGATGGAGATGCCGAGGAGTGGTCATTCAAATGGCGAACCAACGGAATCGGGCTACCGGAATACCAGGTCGGCTGGTTCAGCACAAAGGCAGGACATCGGGTTCTCGCTGCCAAGACCAGAGGAGAAAACGTCCTGATTCCGACGACCAAGGGCTTTGCACTAGTCGTTTCGCTCAATGACCCTGAGGTGCTGATCGAGGCTCTTCGCGGTACGGCACCATGAACCGCTCGTTCAATTCGGGCAGCATGACGCTGCTGGTCGCAGTCGTTGTGGCGGCGCTTGGATGTGGCGCGCAGCCCAAACCATCCCAAGGACAGTCGCAGGGAGTTACAGAGCGCGAGATCCGATTCGAAAGCCGGGGGACGACACTCGTGGGAACGCTTTTTCTGCCTCCCGGTCAGGGTCCGCATCCCGTCCTCGTAGGCGGGCACGGATCGGGTCATGTCGATCGTTCGGACACCTACCAGCGTGAAATCGTGGAGCGATTCACGCCACAGGGCATCGCTTTCTTCATGTTCGACAAGAGGGGGGTCGGGGCCTCTGGTGGTGAATACGCCGGCAGCTACAGTAGCTCCATGGTGATCTATGCGGTGGACCTGCTGGCCGCCCTGGACGCTGTGGTGCAGCAGCCGGATGTTGATGCTCGACGCGCTGGTTTCTGGGGCATGAGCCAAGCCGGTTGGACGATCCCGATCGCTGCTTCGATGGCACAGGATCGCGTCGCTTTCTCGATCATCGTTTCAGGCCCCACGGTGAGTATCTGGGAGGAGGTCGTGTATTCAGAGCTTACCGGCGAGACGGCCAGGCGACCCTCCGGAATGTCTGCCACTGAGATTGATGCCCGTTTGCGTGAGACAGAATCACTCGGGCTTGATGCGGCGGCGTTCATCGCTGAACTCAAGATGCCGGTGCTCTGGGTATACGGAGACAAGGACCAAAGCGTGCCGTGGCAACACAGCATCCGCGAACTCGAACGCATCACGGAAGAGTGGGGGCGTCCATTTGCTTGGGAAGTGATCGAAAACGCGAATCACGGGCTTCGACAATCCCGCACGGGTGGTCCGTGGGAAAGGCCCACGCCCTCAGCGCCGGCCACCGGGTATTTCGAAGCCATGGCCGCTTGGATGGGGCCGCTGGTAGGCATCGATCTGCAGTGATCTTGCCTGCGTAGTCCGCGCGTTGCAGAGCCATCAGATGACGGATAGAGCGTTCAGGCCCGGTCGCGATGACGCTGCGAAGGGGATTCAGTGGACGCCTGGTCTTCCTCCAACGGAATCAAAGGAGTCTGTGAGTGCTCCTCTGGATCCAGCTGTTGAATCGATGCTGAGGCCTTTTGCTCAACAGACTGCTTGCGAGCAGCTCTGAGGGCTTTCTTGGAAGCGATCAGGTCGAGGCTCGTTTCAAGCTGGCGAAGCTTCTTGACTTCGCGATTCATGATCCGGTCGACTGCGAATCGACCGAGGAAGAATAGGGCCGCAAACGTAGAGAGGATGACCGCTGCAGCGGGGAAGCCGGATAGTTCGAGTGATTCGAACACAATCGGAAGCGAGATGATCGTTCCGATGATGGTCGGGATATACATGGGAACGGCCACGACGGGCTCTGCCCAGAAAAGAGTGACCTTCGTCTTCCCGTTGGCAACGTGCGCCGTGACCTGAGACTTCTCCGTCTCTGACTGGCTCGTCCATTCGAACACGTTTTCCCTGGTCGAAACGACTCCCGGGTCCTTGAACGTGCTCCGAATGGCCCCAATCATCTCTTCCCAGGTGGCACTGTCGATCTCTCCGTCCAACACGAAATCATTCGCATAGCTGATCGGTCCGCCCCAGAAGTTCTTCGTTCGTTCGGGTCCCGACTGCTGCAGTTCTGCGGCCGCCTTCAGGATGAGGTCAGGATCGAGACCGGCCTCGGCGCCTACCTGCTGAAGCTCTTCGATGGACAGGCCCGCGGCGTTGGGCCCCGATTCGTCAAGCGACATTTCAGCGGCCCGCTTCAGAATGGCGCCAATCTGTTTTTCGTTGTAGAGCTTCATGGCCGTGGCGAATGATTCATCCGAGTATACGACGATGGTCCGTTTGGATGCGTCGGGTTTTCCCTGCACGACCACAGTGCAACTCCGCAGCCGCGACTTCGTCTTGTTTGACGAGCGGCAGGCAGCACAAACTACCGGCACGGCAGAGGTCTGTGTTGGCTATCTTGTGCGGCCGAAGCTTCTACCCCCACCAGTATCAACTCATCGGATGGCGAAAGGCGCCAAAGACAACTCGCCTTCGCAGTCGAGCGAACAGGATCGACTGCTGGTCGCCCGTGCGCTCGAGGGTGATCAGAGCGCCTATCAGGAGTTGATGGACAAATACCGAGGCGCACTGTCCCGGCACGTCCAGCGGATGGTTCGCAAGCAGGGAGAAGTTGATGACCTGGTTCAGGAGTGCTTCATCAAGGCTTTTTCAGCGCTGAAGTCCTACTCCACCGATTACGCCTTTTCGACGTGGTTGTACAAGATTGCGACCAACCACACGATTGACTTCCTGCGTAAGAAGAAGCTGCAGACCATGTCGATCGACCGGCCCATCCAGACGAAAGACGGCGAAGTCGAGTATGAGCTGCCGGATACGTCCTATCGCCCCGACCGTCATATCGTCGAGGATCAACGCAAGGCGCTCATTCAGGAAGCCATTGAGCAGCTTCCGGAGAAGTACCATCGCGTGATCGTGATGCGGCACCAGCAAGAAAAGTCCTACGACGAGATCGCTGCCGAACTGGACCTACCTCTTGGTACCGTCAAAGCGCACATCTTCCGCGCACGTGGCCTGCTCTACAAGTATCTGCGCGACAAACGGCATCTCATGTAGTCCAGCTTAGTCGCGGCCGGTAAAGCTCTTCAGCCTTTCGATCCCCATCTCGTTCATCAGGGCGATATTGCGCGCAGGAATGCCTTCCACATTGGGGTGAGCTTCCGCGGCCCGTTCGACATCGACTTCCCGAATCAGGTGAAGCATCGGATAGGGAGATCTGTTCGTGAAGTTCGAGGCATCATCAGGATCCGTCCCGGCGAACTGGTAGTCGGGATGGAAGCTGGCGATCTGAATCTCGCCTTCCAGATCCAGGTCGACGAGCACCTGGTCGGCTACCTCCAGGAAATCGAGGTAGGCATAGAATTCCGTCAAGGCCGCGGGATGTACGAGCAATGACGTACCGATGGTGTCGTCTGCTACTATCCTGCCCAGTTCGGACTCGAGTACCGGAAGAAGATCCATGGCTGAAGGGGCATCCGTTACCTCGATCCGGATGCGCTCCTGCACCAACTCCCGCTTGGCAAACGGACACAGATTCAAGCCGATGACGAATGTCTCGACCCATCGACGTGTATCCGCAGCGATCTGATTCTGCTGTGTTTCAGAAATTCCCATGAGGCACCGTACCACACGCTTGGGACGCAGTTTCCGACATCAACAGACCGAATGATCAGCTGGAAGCAGGATCGTTATTCCATCAGGCGACCCGAAAGCGTATCATTCAGAATCGTCAGCAATCGAGATGTGCCATGAATCGTTACCTCCCCGTCGTCCTCATCATTCTGGTACTTGGGTGTGACTCGGCCGACGACCGGGTCGAACCGACACTTGAAGCAAGGACCGTACTGACCAGCTCCACGTTGGCCTCGAGCAGTTCTGCACCGGCAGTCAAGACCAAGGGCTCCGACACGTTCATAACTCCCTCCAATGTGGCTGGAGAAGCGGTGTCCTTGTTGTTTGCCATAGCCGGAGTACCCGACGAAGGAGTCGTCATCTTTGGTGATGGCCGCCCGGATATCGCTCCGGCCAATGCGACTACATTCGCATTTGATTTCCAATTGGCGTTTCCCATCGTTTCAACACCGTCGTGGGACACCTCCCGACCCGGTGGTCAATCCGAACACATGGCCCTCATCTTTGCACATGTTGATGTCGATTTCGAGGTGAACAACCAGGTGCATGCCGCTCGCATTGCCTTGGTGTCAAACAACGGCATGCAGCGAGGGGACAAGCTGATGGATGTCGGCTCGGGATATCAGTGGTTCGACCTGAATACCGGAGCATTCACATCCACCCGTCCGGCGAACCCGGCGCGCATCGCAGAGGTGGAAAGCTTCTTCGACAGTATCCGGCCCAACATGGTGTTCTTCCCATTCAACGCCTTTATGACCAACCCTCCGCTGTCTCTGCTGACGGTTGATCTGTTGCCCGCCAGTGGACTCGATATCCTTCTCGACTTCGATGTGAATGACATGCTTGCCCTTGAGGGCGTTGCGTCCACCACGGGCATGACAACCGCAGACATCATCCAGACATTGACATTGAGCCAGGCCATTGGCGGGTTCGGGAATTCCGGCATCGAAGTTGATGCGACAGCGACGATCCTCCCGTAGACTGCATTGTTGGTCTCAGGCATCAACTGCGGCTCTGTATGGCCACTTTCGCAGTGTCCGGTCTTGCTCCTGAATGAGGGTAGTATTCGAGGTTTACCGTGCTGCGCTTCGCATCTCAGCCGTAAGCGAGCTATCCAGAAACCGCATGCGTTCGGACATTGAGGCTACCCGATTGGGAAACTCGGCTGCTCGGTTCAAGGACTCGCCAACGTCTGAACTCAGATCATATAGGCTAACTGGAAATGGCTCATCACCGGGCCAGCCACGCGTTTTTGCCATGTGCAGCTTCCAATCGCCCACGCGAATGGCTTCGAGACCTCCATTGCGACCGTAGTAGAGCAGCTCGTCTCGAGGAGATACATTTGTCGACGGATCCAGAAACAGCTGGCTGATATCTATTCCGTCAATTTCCTCTGATGGCGGACCGGCTCCGGCCCAGCCCGTCAATGTGGGAACGAGGTCCATCGCTGATGAAAGGCCGTCGCTGACTGAGCCTGCCGGAATACGATCTGGCCAGCGCGCGATCATCGGTACCCGGAACCCGCCCTCCCAGGTCGAGGCCTTTCCGCCTCGTAAGGGGGCATTCGAGCCGATGTTTTCGCCCACCGTCGCGCCATTGTCCGACGTGAACAAGACGATGGTTCGCTCATCAATGCCCTGATCGACCAACGCCTGCATGACTTTGCCGACGCTCCAGTCGATCTCCTGAATCACATCGCCATACAGCCCACGCGCACTTGAGCCCGCAAAATCCTCGGATGCATATAGTGGCACATGGGGCATGTTGTGCGCGATGTAGAGGAAAAAGGGTTCATTGCTGTGCTGCTCAACGAAGTCAACAGCTGCCTCGGTATAGCGCCTTGTCAGATAGCGTTGGTCCGGACCACTTTCTATCTCGTCCATGTTCAGCATCAGGGGCAGCGGCGGCGACTGGAAGGGCGGATTCTTGTAGAGGTAGGAATCCATGTCATTGGAATAGGGCACGCCGAAGAAGTGCTCGAATCCCTGAGCATTCGGCATCCACTCCGGCCGGTGACCCAGATGCCACTTGCCAATCATTCCCGTTCGATATCCGGCTGGTGCCAGGAGCTCGGCCAGGGTCTCTTCAGCCGGATTCAGCCCATGCTCTGAAAATGGAAAAATCACGGCTTCGTGCAGCTCGAGTCGCTTCGGATACGAACCGGTTAGAAGCGCTGCCCGTGACGGCGTGCACACGGCGGCAGGCATGTAGAAGTTGGTGAAGCGAACCCCTTCCTGGGCCAACCGATCAAGGTGAGGCGTTTCAAACCCCTGAGCGCCGTATGCGCCCACGTCTGCGTAGCCCTGATCATCAGTGAAAATGATGATGATGTTCGGAGGCGAATCCGCCGGTGGAGTGCAGCTCGTGCAGATCAAAAGCGCCAGGAGGAAAAGGAGGGGTCTGCGCATGGGAATTGTGGGTCCGGATGACCTTGAGAATAACGGAAGCTCCTACCAGTTCAAATCCGGCCTCGAGAACAGCGCCGACATTTGGTATTTCCTTGACGCACAGCGAGATTTGGCGATCGACCCTCCGAATTTCCCATGATCGGCACCACTCTTTCCCACTACGAAATCATTGCCGAGCTCGGTCGCGGCGGGATGGGCATGGTCTACAAGGCCCGGGATACGAAGCTGGACCGCGATGTGGCCATCAAGGTGTTGCCGGCGGCCGCCTTGGCCA
>JANQQV010000004.1 GCA_028284865.1 Rhodothermales bacterium
GGCACGCGAGCTGGGTTCAGAACGTCGTGAGACAGTTCGGTCCCTATCTGCTGCGGGCGTTGGAAACTTGAGCAAATCTGTTCCTAGTACGAGAGGACCGGAATGGACGAACCTCTAGTGTACCTGTTGTGGCGCCAGCTGCATCGCAGGGTAGCTATGTTCGGAAGGGATAAGCGCTGAAAGCATCTAAGCACGAAGCCCATTGCAAGACTAGGTTTCCCCTACGGGTCGTTATAGAATATGACGTTGATAGGCGATAAGTGTAAGCGTGGTGACACGTTCAGCTGAGTCGTACTAATTACCCGTGAGGCTTAACATTCTGCTTTTGTACATGTTTTGCCTCGTGCCAGACTCTCTTCTGGCTTGATACGCCTAGCAAATAGCCTTTCACGCACCTGCGCTACGGAACACTCACTACATCAGGTAGTGGACGGTCCACGTTTATCGTGGAGCCCTAGCCCGTCTGCTACCACCAGTTTGATCTTGGTGATTCTGGCACAGGGGGTCCACCTCTTCCCATTCCGAACAGAGAAGTTAAGCCCTGTAGCGCCGATGGTACTGCCTAGTTGGTGGGAGAGTAGGTCGTTGCCAAGGTCTTTTTATTGAAAGGTCCCGGTTCATTCGAACCGGGACCTTTCTTTATTTGTGGCCTCTCTGATGGAACGAGAAGGATTCTCAGCAGGATGACCTCGAATGCGCGAGTGTTATTGAGCGTCTGAGCTATCGTTTTTCGAATACCATCAACATTTCCTCGTCTTCGAGCGTCATGGTGTTGCCACTCGTGGAAATCGTCAATGCCTGAGTTCCGCCCTCATCTGGAGCTTCGCTGATGACTGTAAGAGTGTTGCCCGCGACGCTCCAGGTGCCATAGTCTGAGTTGGCTTCAATCTCAGGAGGCTGACCTGTGACCGTAACGGTGATATCCATCTGCATGGTATAGCGGGACGACTGAAGGGTCAGGACGCCTTCAACCAGGAATGAGGCTGAGACTACTTGACCTCCGCCAATATCCATGTTCACGGTGAACGTTTCTCCTGCAGTAAGCGTCTGACCGCTGAGATTGAAGAACGCCCCTTCCTTGTCCGTGACTGATTTCAAATCCCACGTTCCTACCAATGAGGAAGGCTCGTTCAAGTCCACATCATTGTTGTCAGTACTGGTGGAATCGCAGGCCGTCAATACGAAACAGGCTACCACGATCAGTCCCAGAAGTGGAGAGAGATTGTGTTTCATGGCAATCACCCATTGTTGGTCGATTCGACATGTAATGGCGTGAGACCGGCCCTGGACACGAGTAGTTTAACACCGACCGGATTGGGCCTCCGGCAGGGAAACCACGAGCTTCACGTCGGCTGGGGACTGTCAAGTCGTCGGATATGGCTGGATGGTGACCGGATCAAGGGACGAGGAAGGTCCGCTCAGTCTCGCCTCAAGACATCCACGGGATTCAAGTGTGCAGCCCGAAGTGTTGACCCCAGAATGGTCAAAAAAGCCACACCCATGGTGACCAGCGTCGCGATGACGAGCTCCATGGGCCCTACCACGGTATGGACGGCAAATTGATCGAGCCATTTCGACATGGCCAGCCAGGTCAAGGGTGCACCAACAACCGCTGCCATCAGGGTAAGAATCACGACTTCCCGACTCAGCAAGAATGTCAGTCCGCTGGTTTCCGCTCCCAGAACTCGACGGATGCCAATTTCCTTGGAACGCTGGCGCAGGGAATACGAGATTTGGCCAAATAGCCCCATCAACGCGATAACTATTGCTACGAGGGCTGAGACGCTGAAGAAACGGGCAAATCTGCGATCCTGCTCATACTGCTGCATGACGACTTCGTCCATCAACTCAGCATTGAACACCTTGTCCGCTCGCAAGTCGTTCCAAACGCTCTCCATGCGTGGAAGGAGCGAAGCCAGTTGGGCAGATTCGGCTCGAACGGTGAGCATTCCGAATCGATCAGCCATGTAACGCATGGCGATACCACCGACGTTGTTTCTCAGTGATGTGAAGTGGAAATCGGCAGCCACTCCAATCACTTCCCCGCCATCAGGAAAAGCATCGTACCGGATTCCAATCGCGTCTTCCGGATTTTCGAAGCCAAGTTCTTTTACAGCCGTTTCATTCAGGATCAGTGCTCGAGTGTCATCTGCTCCGATGTCTTGCCGGAATGAACGCCCTGCGACAATTGGAATCTCGTAGGTATCCAGGAAATGTTGGTCAACAAGCAAATGCGGGAAGGATGTATTGACCTGGTCACCTCCGGGCGATTCAAACCTCATGTTCCAATCGCCTAGCGGTTGATCACCAGGGACGGCTGAGGATAACGTTGCAGCTCTGATTCCAGGAATCGCCAGCATTTCAGAGCGAACCCGTTCCGGGTTCGAACCAAGCTGCTGGTCCCCCGAAAGGTCCAGTGCGATCAACCCGTCCTCCCGATACCCGTTGTCGTAAGTCTGGATGAAACCCAATTGTTTGTCGACGATGAGTGTAGCAGCGATGAGAATGAATGAGATACTGAATTGCAGCACTACTGCCAGCCGGCGGAACTGCCCTTTCGAGACCCCACCGGGTAGACTTCCACTCAAGACCGGAGCGGCTGGGATACGGGACATCATTCGTGCGGGGTACCATCCAGCAATCAATGCGGTGACTAGAATCAGCCCGAGGCAAAGGAAGACCAGCACGCGAGGTTCGATGGAGCCCAATGTCAGGTTGACTCCAATCACGTCCCCAATTTTCGGCAATGTAATTGAAGCTATAAGCAACCCCGCTCCGAGAGCGACAGAAACAGTGAGGAAGGATTCGGTCAGGAATTGCCGCGACAATTGTCCGCGATCGGCCCCGACTACCTTTCGAATACCGATCTCTCGTGACCTCCCCAGGGAAAGAGCCGTCGCCATGTTCACATAGTTCACCGTGGCGATGAAGAGGATCAACAGCCCGATTCCCACCATGATTCGAAGCAATCCCGGGTTGCCCGTGACGCCGGGTTGGTCGAGGCGAGTGGATGCAAGATAGACGGATTCCAGCGGCTCCAAAGCCAAGGAATAGCCCGGATCGCGACGAATCAGCTCTGGGTGGGCACGGTCGCGGGCGACTTGTGTGATGGCTCCAGCTACTTCAACGGCATCTGTGTTGGGGGTGAGGGTCACATACGAGTAGAAATAGAATGAGAACCAGTTCTCGAAAATCCAGGACTCCATCATTTGGAGCGCTGCTGTGCTCGCCAACATATCGAACTGCACGTGTGATCGTTGCGGGATGGGTTCAAGCACGCCGGTGATCCGGACTTCAATCGTGTTGTCTACCAGAATGGTTTGACCTACTGGATCTTCGGTTCCGAAAAGGAAACGCGCTGACTCATGGCTCAGAACGACACCAAGAGGATCCGCAAGAGCCGTGGCGGCATTTCCTCTTGCCAGCGGGAAGGTGAACACATCGAAGAATGCAGAGTCGGCAAACAGTACCTGATTCGATTCCAGTCGACGCTCGTTTCGCTGAAGCTCGGCATCGCGCATGGATACGCGAACAGCTTTCTCGATACCCGCAACCGACTCCATCACGACTGGAAGCAGGGGCCCTACAGTGGCAGCTGACTGAATGACATCGCCGTCTATCCGGTAGTCTGTTCCAATCCGGTAGATTCGCTCGGATTCCGCATGGAATCGGTCGAACGTGCTCTGGTGCCAGACGAATATCCCGATGATCAAACAGGCTGCCAGGCCAATGGAGAGTCCGGAAACATTGAGGAAAGTTGGGAGCGGACGTTTCTTTGCCGAGCGGAAGGCGAGCAGGAAATAATTCCACACGATGGACATGCGGTTTCGAAGCTCACCGTTCAGACTCCCGTCTTTTGCTTTGTGTCGCCAGAAATTCTGGTGATAAGCCGACTCCATACGACCGTATTCACCGATACTGCCCCTGGCTTTTTCCCAGGCTGACCTGGGCTCCATACCGGTGGCAACGTTGTCGTCGAATGCATCGCGGACATGTGCTTCGAGTTCATCGCGCTGGGTATCATCCATGTAGGGTTGACGGGAGAGGATGAATTGACGCCAGGATGCGATGGCCCGGTCGAGGTCGAATTGGTGCATGGGAGAGATTGAAAGGGGGATGGAAAAGGAGATCGAGCGGCGGGTGTTTGAGCTGGGTACCCGCGGAATACACCGTCAGCGAGTCGAAGGCAACGGGCTCCACAATTGATCGAACAGATTCTGCACCGTCGACCAGTTCTGCTTTTCTCGCTCAAGCGCCGCGAGGCCATGCTCAGTGATGCGGTAGTATTTGCGCTTTCGTTCACCTTCTGGCTGCATCCAGTATGACTCGACGCGCGCATCCAACTCCAGGCGATGGAGCACGGGATACAGGCTGCCGGCTGCCCACTCGATGGCGCCACCGGTCATCTCACTGACTTGCCGAATGATGTCGTAGCCATAGCTGGGTTGGCGGGCAAGTATCGAGAGGACAATAGTCTCAACGGTGGCCGCAGTCATGCTTCGTTTATCCATGAGATCGCTCAGCTGAGGTGAAGTGTTGGTCCACTATATATAGACCATCTATATGTAGATGACCGATATTTGTTACACCGTGCGTCGAACTGTTTCAGCTGGGACGGAAAATTGCCGATTTTGAGGCCATAACCGTCATTATGATGATGACGTCCGGGTCGTATCGTGACCGCAGAAGGATCGTGCTGTGGAAAACTCGGCCTCTGACCGGATGGAATCTTCGCGGTCAATCGGTACGAAGTGACGTATTTTTGCGACTTCCCACGAAGCACTTTGTACCCCGAGATCGCCCATGTCGACCGAACTGCTGAATGAGCCCGAAGTGAACCTGGAATTGGCCCTGGATCACGGACTGACAGAGGAGGAGTATGGATGGGTCGTCGAGAAGTTGGGACGCGTTCCCAGCTTCGTTGAGCTCGGGATCTATTCGGTGATGTGGAGCGAGCATTGCTCCTACAAAAACTCGATCGCCGAACTCAAGAAACTGCCTCGGGACGGAGAAGCATTGCTCGTCGGAGCCGGTGAGGAGAATGCTGGCCTTGTGGATATCGGAGATGGACAGGCGGTCGCATTCAAGATAGAGTCGCACAATCACCCGTCGGCCGTTGAACCGTACCAGGGTGCAGCGACTGGCGTCGGTGGCATTCAGCGGGACATCTTCACCATGGGTGCGCGACCGATTGCGTCGCTCAATTCCCTTAGATTCGGCTCGCTCGAGAATCCGCGTGTCCGCTATCTCTTTGACGGCGTTGTTCGCGGAATCGGCGATTACGGAAATTCATTCGGCGTGCCCACCGTTGGCGGTGAGGTCTACTTTGACCCCTCGTACGAAGGCAACCCTCTCGTCAATGCCATGAGCGTTGGCATCGTGGACATGGGTCAGACCGCATCGGCCATCGCCGAAGGCGTCGGTAACCCTGTCTACATCGTGGGCTCGTCCACCGGCCGGGATGGCATCCATGGCGCCACGTTTGCCTCTGAAGAGATTTCGGAAGAGTCCGAAGCCAAGCGGCCCAGTGTTCAGGTCGGTGATCCGTTTACGGAGAAACTACTGCTCGAAGCCACGCTTGAGGTGATCCGTTCCGGTGCCGTGGTGGGGATCCAGGACATGGGAGCGGCCGGGATTACGTGCTCGACGTGCGAGATGAGTGAGAAAGGTGATTCCGGCATGATTGTCCATGTCGATCGCGTACCCACGCGCGAGGAAGGCATGACGCCGTACGAGATCATGCTCTCCGAGAGTCAGGAGCGCATGCTGATCGTATGCGAGAAGGGGAAAGAAGACGTCCTTGAAGCCATTTTTGAGAAGTGGGACCTGCACGCAGAGCACATTGGCGAAGTGACCGATGATGGTCGCGTCAAGGTGTACTGGCATGGCGAGCTGGTTGCAGATGTGCCTGCCGAGCACCTGGCATTGGGTGGCGGTGCTCCAGTCTATTATCGCGAGACCAAGCGTCCCGATTACCTGGACGAAACAGCGGCATTCGATGACGCCGTGCTGGAGGACCTCAAGCCTACAGAAGTTCAGGCATCATTGCTGGAGATGCTTTCTGCGCCGAATATCGCTTCCAAGAGATGGGTGTTTGAACAGTACGATACCATGGTTCGGACCAACACGGTAGTTGGCCCCGGCCCGAGCGACGCCGCCGTCATCCGCTTGAAGGATTCAGAAAAAGGCCTCGCAGTCAAAACCGATTGCAACGGACGTTATGTCTACCTGAACCCCCGCAAGGGAGGTCAGATTGCCGTAGCCGAAGCCGCTCGCAACGTGGTGTGTGCCGGGGGTAAGCCGGTCGCCATCACCAATTGCCTGAACTTCGGAAATCCCTACAAGCCGGAAGTGTACTGGGTATTCAAGGAAGCCGTGGGTGGAATGGGTGATGCCTGCCGTCACTTTGACACGCCTGTCACGGGAGGGAATGTCTCTTTTTACAACGAGAATCCCGAGAGCGCGGTTTTTCCAACGCCAACGATCGGCATGCTTGGAGTCATCGACCACGTTTCCTCCGAAGCAACGACTTTTCCCTTCGAAGAGGAGGGTGACGTGATCCTCGAATTGCATCCGCAGTCGCGTCGTCATGGTGGATTGGAAGCCTCCGAGTATCTTGCGCACGTCCATGGGACGACGGCCGGCGACGCTCCCTTGTTCGACCTCAATGAGGAGGCCGCCGTGCAGCAAGCATGCTTGATGGCAATCCGGAAGGGATGGGTGCGCAGCGCGCACGACGTATCTGATGGTGGTCTGCTGGTAGCCCTGGCTGAGATGTCGCTGGCTTCTTCAGGTCTGGGTGCGGACATCGAGCTACCCACCGTCGCTGGCGATCGACTCGACGCGTCATGCTACAGTGAGGCGCAGTCCCGCATCATTCTTTCGGCCGCTCCTGATCACGCTGCACGGATCGAACGGGAGCTGGCGGGGAGTGACGTTGCTGTCACCCGTCTGGGCACGGTGACTCGGGGGACGTTCAAGGTGCGCGCGGGCGACGAAGTACTCGTTGATGTGAGCCCAGAAGAGATGAGCGATGTGTACGAGCGAGCCATCCCGGATCGTATGGCCAAACCTTTGTAATTCAATGAGCTGAGCGTATCGGGTCGCAGCTTCGAGAGGGGCATGTAACATCCCCTCCATCCGTGATACCCAAGGATCCTTCAGCACCCCGAACAATTCTAACAGACGAACTCTAAAGAGGAATATCAATGGCACAGGACGCAAAATATGTGACCCTCACCGACGCCAACTTCCAGTCGGAAGTTATCGACTCGGATCAGCCTGTCTTGGTTGACTTCTGGGCGACGTGGTGCGGTCCGTGCCGTATCATCGCTCCCGTCATCGAAGAGCTGGCTGCTGACTTTGAAGGAAAAGCCAAAGTGGCCAAGCTGGATGTAGATCACAATCCCCAGTCGGCCATGGCATACGGTGTTCGTTCCATCCCGACGCTGCTGTTCTTCAAGAACGGCCAGGTCGTCGATCAGCTGATCGGAACGGCTCCCAAGAAAGTGCTCGCGGCCAAGCTCGAAGGGCTTGCTGGCCAGCCAGCCTAAGCGCACTCGCGCGAGTGCGAACGGAATAATCGTATGATTCTGGGTGCGGGCCCGGGCGTTGCCCGGGCCCGCATTTCCAGACTTGACGCTTCCGTCAGCCGCGCTATTTTGCCTTACCCGCCTTGACGGGCAGTTCCAGTCAATCGTACTGATCTGCAACAACGGGTAGACCCGCCTCTATTGATGGTCCCGCTCGGGGCCCACAACCCGCTCAACATGGAAGGGATTGATTTCAGCAGTGCTGAACGCCACAAAGTAGTCATTGTAGGAACCGGACCGGCCGGATTGACCGCTGCGATTTACGCGGCACGAGCCAATCTTTCGCCACTAGTCATCCAGGGACCCCAGCCTGGTGGGCAGCTCATCACGACGACAGATGTAGAGAACTATCCGGGATTTCCGGATGGTATCATGGGTCCGGAGATGATGCAGAAGTTCGAAGCTCAGGCCGAGCGCTTCGGTGCCGATCTGCAATGGGGCATGGTCACATCAGTGGACTTCAGTGAGCGACCGTTCAAGCTGGTTGTGGACGAAGAACGTCCCGTGCTGGCTGACACCGTGATCATTTCCACGGGTGCTTCAGCGAAGTATCTGGGTCTCGAAAACGAGAGCAGACTCCTCGGAAAAGGCGTATCTGCATGTGCAACATGTGACGGCGCGTTCTTCCGAGAGCAGGAGCTGGCCATTGTTGGTGGCGGCGATACCGCCATGGAAGAAGCCCTCTTCCTGACCCGCTTTGCTTCCAAGGTCTACGTGATCCATCGCCGGGACGAATTCCGTGCCTCGCAGATCATGCAGGATCGCGTCAAGAATCACGAGAAGATCGAGATCCTCTGGAATACCGTGGTCGAGGACGTTCTTGGAGACGACCTGGTCGAAGGTCTGACCATTCGTGACATCAACAGCGACGAATCGCGGACCTTGCCAGTGACTGGCTTTTTCGTGGCCATCGGTCACAAGCCCAACACGGACATTTTCTCCGACTGGTTGGAACAAGACGAGACCGGCTACATCATCACGAAATCAGATTCGACGTATACGAATGTCGAAGGCGTCTTCGCCTGTGGTGATGCTCAGGACCACGTTTATCGTCAGGCCATTACAGCAGCAGGTACAGGTTGTATGGCGGCTATCGACGCTGAACGGTGGTTGGCAGATCAGGAGGCCTGATCAGACCTTTCGGTCCCTCCTGGGCCAGAGAGCCATTCGATCGTCTCAACAGAAATGGGGGCGCCGGTCGCTACGGATGCCTCGTAAAGCCAACGTGCGCGAACGAGTGCCGCTGGTGAGCCCACTTCGCGGAGAAGATCTGCAAGGGCGACAGCGAGTTCTGCATGGAAAGCGTTTGATGGGCTGCAAAGCGCCATGAAGGCCTCTTCTTCCAATGCCAGCAGGGTATCCAAATCGGCGTCAAATGTAGCCTTGAGGCCTTCGTTGAGGATCGTCTCGGCCTGCTCGTGATTTCCTTGCTGCTTGTTGAACATGACCTGCAGCAACACCTGGATCAGTTGCTGGATCTGTCGCATCAGGAAGTCACGGTGCAATACCATGCAGGGGACTACCGCTTGAACATGGTCGAGAGGATGAACCAGACGTTTTCCTTGCGCTCACGAAGTCGGCGGGAGTAGTAGGGGAACCACTGATCACCGTAGGGAACGTACACGCGCATCCCATACCCCTCGTTCGCGATATCCTGTTGTGTATCGGCTCGCAATCCGTAGAGCATCTGGAATTCGAATCGATCCTTATCGATATCGTTCTCCTTGACGAACTGTTTGGTCGCATTGATCAGGATATCGTCATGCGTGGCAATACCCGGAAAACGACCTTTTGTAATCAAGACTTCCATGTACTCCAGGAAGCGCTCGCGGATAGTTGACATATCCTGCCAGGCCAATGATTCCGGCTCTGAGTATGCTCCTTTGCACAGTCGCACGCGTGCCTGCAGTTCACACATCCGATCGATGTCTTCCCGCGTGCGCTTGAGATACGCCTGCAGGACAACACCCACATTGTCCCTATAGTCCGGATAGACGCGTTCAAAGATGGACAAGGTGGATTCCGTGATATCCGTGCCTTCCATGTCCAATCGAACGAACGTCCCCGTCTCCTTGGCGGCGGTCAGTACCTCGTGGAGATTATCGATACAGAAGGCTTCGTCGATCTTCTGGCCCAACATGGAGGCCTTGATCGAGATATTCCGATCGATGCGCCCATCAGCTTCGTCGATTGTCCGGATGAGCTGGATGTATTCTTCCTTTGCCGCTGTCGCAACGCTGCGATCTGATACGTATTCGCCCAGCTTGTCGAACGTGGTTCTGAGGCCATTCGACTTGATCCCTTCCACGATGGGAAGAGCGCCATCCAGCGATTCAGCAGCAACGAACTTGCTGGCAAGGAAGAACGGTAGCTTCATATCAGTTCAAACGAGACGCAATCACAGAAGTGGGGACGATGGGTCGGGCTTCCCGATTCAGGGTCGGAGAATGTACGACAGGTCGGGGCTCGATGGAAGGCGCTCAGGTCCTGCGGATACACGACGGCTGGCTCGACGGGTGCGAGTTGAATCAAGCACTGAGTGCTTGGTCCAAGTCCGCCATCAAATCCTCAGCGTGTTCCAATCCGACCGAAACCCGAAGCAGGTTGTCAGGTGTGGGTGACCCTTTGCCTTCGATTGATGCACGATGCTCCATCAGGCTTTCCGTGCCGCCTAGGCTGGTGGCATTGGCGAACAAATGGCTTCGATTGACCACTCTGAGTGCATTCGCCGCGCCACCCTTGACGAGAAAGGAAAGCATGCCTCCGTAAAGGGCCATCTGTGAGCGCGCAATCTCGTGGCCCGGGTGCGATGCAAGTCCTGGATAGTTGACCGATTCGACTTGGGAGTGTGCGCTGAGCCATTTCGCAATGCGCAAAGCGGACTCGCACTGATGCCGGAGCCGCGGTCCCAGAGAGCGCATTCCACGCATGGCCAACCAGGCACCGAATGGATCCAGTACCGCTCCACCTTCACCGGAGAGCTCGACAACGCGCTGGCACCGTTCATCCTCTTTCGCGAAAACCAGGGCACCTCCCAGCACATCGGAGTGTCCTCCGAGGTACTTGGTGACGGAGTGCAGGACTATGTCGGCGCCCAGCTCAATGGGGCGCGTTATCAACGGCGTGGACCATGTATTGTCGACCAGCAACTGTGCGCCGGCGGAATGGGTCAAACGCGCCATTGCGCGAATGTCGATCACATTCAACTGCGGATTGGAGGGGGTTTCCACCCAGACCAAGCGAGTTGTTGGCTTTAGCGCCTCCTGAACCGCATTCAAATCTCTCTGATCAACCTCGGTCACCTCGAGACCCCATCGCACGAAATGATTGGCGATCAGGGTACGGACGCCGAAGTAAATGTCATGAGGGAGGATGACGTGATCTCCGGGATCGAGCGCCTGGCAGATGGTCATCGCGGCCGTCATTCCGGAGGAAAAGCCCATGGCCCGACGTCCACCTTCAGCCAACGCAAGGGCCTCTTCAAATTGCTGACGGGTCGGATTGCTGAGCCGACTGTATACGAATGCCCCAGGATTGCCGTCGGAGTCTCTGGCGTATGTCGAAGCCGTATGGATGGGAGGGGCCAGAGCCCCCGTGTGCGGATCCGGTTCGGTACCCGTGCGCGCCAAGTGAGTGTCGAGATTCCAGGTCATTCGTTGTGCCATGCCGTTCTAAGTGCCCCGTCCCAGAATCGCCGGAAACGTCGATTATCGGGCGGTTTTTCGAAAGGTCCGTCGACGGCAGCGACTTTTCCAAAAAAGATGCATCTCTTCTGTAACTACGGCGAATAGCTGCCGTAGTGCACAGTGCGTCTTCCGATGAGTGGTCTGGGGGTGTCAGCAATGGGCAGTGTTCTGCCGATCGCCGGCGCCCCCTGACCATTTTATGGACTTGTGGGATTTCGCGTGCTAAGTTGACGCCCCACTCTCCCCGGTCGATCCCAACAGCGTCATGCGCAACCGTCGAGCACAACCCCTGAAAGAGATCCTGGATCAATGGATCCGTTCCAGCGGAGCGCAGGGGCCTCTCGCAAGAGGGCGCATCGTCGCGACGTGGGAAGGCATGATGAGCGCCCAGATGAAGCAACACGTTGGAAAGGCGTGGGTGCGTGGAGATCGGCTCTTCGTGACCGTTACTTCTGCCGTCTGGAGGCAAGAGCTTCATCTTCGAAGGGAAGAGTGGCGGAAGCGGCTGAATGAAGAGCTTGGGAGCGAGCTGGTTCGGGAATTGGTGTTCCGATGATTCAGCCTAGAAGCGCTAATAGGTTAGCAACCCACGGAGCCTAACTAGGCTTCTTAAGAGCAACCGCTATTCAGCTTCTGTTATCCGGACGAACATCATGAATCTCGGTGCACCGTATCTGGCGAGAACGCTGGCAGGCAAACCGCGATGTATGAGGCTCCTTCCGGCTCAGGGGATGAATACCGAATCCACTCTCCGGCGTGACAGATGATGGCGTTTCCGGCGCGTACGTGCATGACTTCGGATTCCGTCTCTACCTGCAGCATGCCCTCCAGAACCAACGTGTACTCATCGAATTCTGGTCGTTGACCGGGTTCAGACCAGCCGGCCGGGCTCTTCATGTGGGCAATGCTGATCGACTCGGTTTGCGAGTTCACCCTCCCGACATGTTCTCGGATGAGCTTCGGGGGTGTCCCCGGGGCTTCGATGAGCGTGGGGGAAGGGATGAAAGTGGGCATGATGGTTCGCTCTAATTGGTGCGCTGCTCAAACAACCAGGTGATCATGTCGGTGTTGTCATATGCCGGATCCCATGAGTTGTGGCCCGTGTCGACGTATTCTGTGTAGCGGACATCGCCGTTCCGCTCTTGAAGTGCGATGGTCAGGTCCCTTGAGTTGGAGGCAGGAAAGACCGGGTCATCTTCTCCGTGGAAGAGCCAGATGGGCGTCGAAGCCAATGCCGTAGCCAATCCTTCAGTGGCTTCCTCATAGGTCGAGCCAAAGACGAATGGGTAGCGACTGAAGCCTCCGATCGTTGGGCATATGGGTACGACCGCCGCAAATCGGTCTGGGTGTGTACTGGCCAGGAAAAGGGAGCCATATCCTCCCATGGACAAACCAGTCAAGTACACGCGTGACGTATCGACAGCAAACTCTGCGATTGTCGCGTCGAGTACGTCCATCCCGATTGATTCCGTCTCTGGAGTCCAGCTTCGTCCAGAAGGCAGCTGCGGGAAGACGACAACGGCTGGCCATCGCTCGGGATTGAAACGAATGGCGCGGCCAAGACCTACTTGGGTCTGACTCAGTCCGTCGTACCCCCGCTCGCCGGCGCCGTGCAAAAACATGACCATTGGCCAGTCCTCACTCTCGTCGTAGTCAGCAGGGAGGTAGACCTGGTATCGCAGGTCGCTTCCATTGAAGGAAACGGTTCGGTTCAGGAATCCGGTTTCCTTTTGCGTTTCGGCAAGATCAGCGGCGGGAAGAGTGCTCTCACAAGCAGACCAGATAAACGCCATTCCGATCAGCAGGGCCAACACGAGACCGCTGCGTGGGGAAGGGTGTGAGTCAGATCGGTTTGACATCGGACGAGGGGCAGAGAATCGGAATGCTGGATGGATTGACCGCAACCTACGAACGAAGCCGGGTCGACATGAGATGATGCTGGGTGAAATGAAAAGGGGCGCGGACTTTCGTCCGCGCCCCTCAATCGATTCCTGTCCAGATGGGACTCACTCCGTTATCCCAAACCGAGCGTGTCGAGCTTACTCTTCGTACTTGGCAAACACGATGCTGGTGTTGTGTCCGCCAAAGCCGAATGCATTCGACATGGTGACATTCACTTCGCGCTCGACCGGCGTGTTGAACGTGTAATTCAGGTCGCAGTCCGGATCGGGATGCTCGAAGTTGATCGTTGGCGGGATCGTCTGATGCGTGATCGCTCCGATGGCGGCAATGGCTTCAACAGCACCGGCAGCGCCCAGCAAGTGACCGGTCATGCTCTTGGTCGATGACACGTTCATCTTGTAGGCGTGGTCTCCAAAGACGCCCTTGATGGCCGCTGTTTCAGCCACGTCACCCAGTCCAGTGGATGTGCCGTGCATGTTGAGGTAATCAACCTGCTCCGGATCCAGATCGCCGTCGCGGAGGGCAGCAAGCATGGCGTTTCGGGCACCCAGTCCGTTCGGATCAGGGGCGGTAATGTGATGAGCATCACCGCTCATGCCAACTCCCTTGATTTCCGCGTAGATGCGGGCACCACGAGCCTTGGCGTGCTCGAGTTCTTCGATGAACAGCGCCCCTGCACCTTCGCCCAGTACAAACCCATCACGGGTCGCGTCAAACGGACGGGATGCTCTTTCCGGCTCATCGTTTCGGGTCGACAACGCCTTGAGCGCATTGAAGCCACCGACACCGAGCTCAGAGATGCTGGCCTCACTACCACCCGTCACAGCCGCTTCCATGTGACCCAGGCGAATCAGCATGAAGGCATCTCCAATATTGTTGTTGCCCGTTGCACAGGCAGACACGCAGGAGTAGTTGGGGCCGCGCAGACCATGTCGGATGGAAATCTGACCGGCAGCGATGTCCGGAATCATCATCGGGATGAAGAACGGAGAGACACGTCTCGGACCGTCCTCAGACAGCGTTCCGGCCTGGCTGAACAAAACCTGCAGACCGCCGATGCCCGAGCCGTAGATCACACCGATCCGCTCCTGTTGCTCCGTCGAAAGCGTCGATGAATCAACGCCTGCGTCGGCCAGGGCTTGGTCGGCAACAACCATCGCGTACTGGCAAAAAGGATCCAGTCGGCGGGCAGTCTTACGATCGAGCAATTCGACCGCATCAAATCCCTTGAGTTCACAAGCGAACTTGGTCGCGTAGTGCTCGGTGTCGAAGTACGTGATGGGGGCCGCACCGCTCTTGCCAGCCATCATGGCTGACCAGAACGATTCCGCGTCGTTTCCGATCGGAGTCAGGGCGCCCATCCCCGTAACAACAACCCTGCGAGTAGGTCTACTCATGCGGGAGTACGGTTCTGGGGTGGAGAAAGGAGTGGGAAGGTTGCCCGAATCAGGCAGACTTCTCGGTCAGGTAGGAAACGGCATCGCCAACGGTGGCAATCTTCTCCGCGTCCTCGTCTGGAATCGTGATGTCGAACTCTTTTTCGAACTCCATGATGAGTTCTACCGTGTCAAGGGAGTCGGCTCCCAGATCGTTGGTGAAGGATGCGTCATCAGAAATATCTGCTTCGTCAACGCCCAGCTTCTCAACGATGATCGACTGTACCTTGGCTGCGATATCGGACATAACGTGTTCTCCTGAATGTGGATGATAAACCACGGACCGAGGTCCGTAAACCGCCTCTGAACCGCGAAATAGCGGCTGAATGAGGCACGTAAACACGAAAACTACGCCTCGGGATAGGCAGAAGCAATTTGGTGTGGACCGCTTGATCCAACCTTCGAATTATGGCCGAATCATCCACGTCATGGCAGCGTTGCACCGGCCCACGTGATCAAGAAAGCCCATGTCTTTTCTCTTCTCATCCGAGTCCGTTTCCGAAGGACACCCCGACAAGGTCGCCGATCAGATTTCTGATGCGATCCTAGATGCCATGCTGGCCCAGGATGCTCACAGTCGAGTTGCCGTCGAGACGATGGTGACTACCGGCCTGGTTGTGCTGTCTGGAGAGGTTTCCACAGAGGCATATGTGGATGTACAGGAAATTGCCCGCGACGTGATCCGTGAGATCGGATATGTCGACCCAACGCTCCGTTTCGATGCGGATTCCTGTGGCGTGCTCAGTTCCATTCATGAGCAGAGCCCAGACATCGCCCAGGGTGTAGATGCTGACAAGGGGCTGTATCACGTACAGGGTGCCGGGGATCAGGGGATGATGTTTGGCTATGCCACGCGTGAGACTTCGGAGTTCATGCCCATGGCATTGAGTCTATCGCACGGCCTGATGCGCGAATTGGCGTCCATCAGGAAGAACGAGAAGATCATGCCTTACTTGCGCCCCGATTCGAAAGCGCAGGTCACCGTGGAGTACGAAGAGGATGGCAAGACCATCAAGCGTATCCACACGGTAGTAGTCTCTACGCAGCACACGCCGGGCGTCGAGGTCGAGACCATCAAACAGGATGTTCGCAACATCCTGCTACCGAGGGTCATCCCGTCACCCCTGATGGACGAAGATCTTATTCTGCATGTGAACCCGACTGGCCAGTTCGTGATTGGCGGTCCTCATGGGGACACGGGATTGACAGGACGCAAAATTATCGTAGACACCTACGGAGGAAAAGGTGCTCATGGGGGAGGCGCTTTCTCAGGAAAGGATCCGTCGAAAGTTGACCGCAGTGCGGCGTATGCCGCTCGCCACGTTGCCAAGAACCTGATCGGGGCCGACCTAGCCGATGAGGTGCTCGTTCAGGTAGCCTATGCTATTGGGGTTTCCGAGCCTATTTCAATCCATGTCGACACGTTCGGAACGGGCGCATTGGGTGATGACCGTCTCGTGGGTGTAGTGAAGGAGGTATTCGACCTGCGTCCCAAGGCCATCATTGAGCGATTGGATCTGCTCAAACCCGGCTATGTGAATACCGCAGCGTACGGTCATTTCGGCCGGAACGAATTTTCTTGGGAAGCCTTGGATTGTGTAGATGCCTTGAAGTCAGCTGCCTCAATGATGGCATGATGAACGGATACGAAGCGTAAAGCCTGATTATTCTGACTCTGCAAGCGAGTGCTCGCTTAGGCAGGTCGGAAGGCTACCGTTCTCCCATCAACTGACACGGTCTACGAATACATGCTTCGTTCCTTCCTAACGCTCGCAGGAGCGTTCCTGACGTCGTCGCTTTTCCTGTTTCCCAGCATGTCCTGGGCTCAGGAACGTGTGGGGTCTAAGGCGTCGTCACCACTGCCGAATTTCAAGACTGAGCGTGTTGGCGATGCCCGTTTGGATGTCAGCACGGGGCAGGTGCGGGCGCTGTACGAGGTTGCTGAGAAGCAGATTTATCGTGATGCAGAGCGTTTCATTCGCGAAGAGGCAGACCAGTTCGGCTGGAAGGAAGAGGGTGATGAGTTCGTTGTGGTCGAAGATGAGCGGCGAGACCGGAGCCGTCATGTCACGTTCCAGCAGACGTTTAAGGGCATACCCGTAGCTGGAAGAACCGTGCGTGTAAACCTGGACCGCATGGGACGGGTCAGCATGGTGACCAGCGCATACGAAGCGGTATTGGCTAGCGAGGACGATTTTGATGTCTTGCCGACCGTAAGGGCAGCGGATGCGACTCGGGTAGCCACGTTGATACTTGCAAGCGGTGATGCCCATTCGAGCGAACCGCGACTAGTCATTGCCAATCCGGAATCACCGCGGCTTGCATGGGAGTTGACCGTATGGCCTGATGATGAGCCGGCCGAGTATCGAGTATGGGTGGATGCCCACACGTCGGACATCCTGTTTGTGGATGACCAGGCGCTTGAGAACCACAGTGGTCATGATCATCATCACCACGGACACATCCATCGTATCGGTGATAAGAATCCAACCGGGTCCAAACAGACAGACGGTTCGGGATATGCGTTCGATCCGGACCCGCTGTTTGCATCCGGAGCCTCCTACGGTCCTCCTTTCACGGACAACAATGACTTGACCAGCGCTGAACTGGACGCAGCTCGCACCACGGTCACTCTTCGAGACATCAGTCAGGACGATGACGGCAAGTGGATTTTGCAGGGGCCATTCGTCCAGATCGTGGGTCACACCGGGCATAGAGCAACTGTTTATGATCCGCCAGCGATGGATGCGCCGACCGATTTTTTCTTTGACCGGTCCGACAAGCGATTCGAGGCGGTCAATGTGTATTACCACATCGACAAGAATCAGCGCTATATCCAGAGTCTGGGCATTCTGGATATCCAGGATGCAGGATTGGAGGTCAATCCGCACGGACTTACAAGCGATCAGTCCTTCTACTTTCCTGATCGAAACATGATCATTTATGGTTCCGGGGGAGTAGATGATGCTGAAGATCCATCGGTCATTCTACATGAGTATGGTCATGCGGTCCTGAATGCGGCTGCGCCAGGCTTGTTGGCTTCGACAGAGGGAAGGGCACTGCATGAAGGCTTCGCGGACTACTGGCAGGGGACCTACTACCGCCATCTGGTGGAAACGGGTCAAACGGGACGTAATGATTGGCGATGGGTATTCCTGTGGGATAGCGGTGAAGGCACTATCTGGCCGGGCCGGTATCTGGATAATCAAGGTATCTATCCTCAGGACGTCTGTGTAGCCTCAACGAACGGGTCAGGGTGCAGCGTACATCAGGACGGGACGATGTGGGCAACGACCTTGATGGAAGTCTATGACGATCTGGGCCGCACCATCACCGACCATCTGGTATTGCTTTCCCATTATTACCTGTCGGCACCGGTTACCTTTGCGGACGCTGCGCAAGCGGTCGTTCAAGCCGATTTTGACTACTATGATGGGGCCCACGTCTCGACGCTGATTGAGGTATTCGCCGCTCGTGGTCTGGTGAGTGTTTTCGAGTATGGCCCGGTCATAGCGCACGAGCCGTTGCTCAGTATCGAGCAGAGCGGAATTTCGATTCCGGTCGTCGCCGAAGTTCAGGGTTTTTCCTCGGATATCGCCACTGTCGAGGTGACCTGGTCCAGTCGTGACGTTGCGACCCAGACGGCGAGTTTGTCCCCCACGGGATCCAATAGGTTTGAAGGTCAGCTGCAATTGCCCGCAACCCCGGATACGGTGTTCTATTACCTGTCAGCTCGGGATGCGATAGGAAATGTGACGTTCAAACCGACAGGTGCTCCTCAGGAGCAGCACTTTTTCCTCGTCGGAACGGACGAGGAAGCTCCCACGGTTGGACACCAAGCCTTGACTGCCGCCACCTTCCTCGACTGGCCCGTAGTCGTTGAGGGAAGTGCACAAGACAACTTTGGTCTGGAGTCTGTTGAGCTGAACTGGGAGCTGTTCAATCCTGACGGCGCTGCAGTCAGCAGTGGGTCGGCGACCCTCGCCGAGCAGAATGGATCGTTTTCGCTCGACTTTCCGATACCGATCTCAGACTTGGAGAACGGGTCACAAGTGGCATACTACATTGCAGCGACGGATGCATCGACTCGCAAGAACGTAACCCGTGTTCCCGAAAACGGTGTGTTCACATTCGAGGTCACAGCCGGCGGCGTATTGCGAGCATACTCGTTTGACGGTACCGAGGAAGAGGTCTCACTGGGCGGTGAGTGGGCAGCTGCTGCACCTGAGTTCGGAATGCGTGTTTCGCCTGCAGCCGGTGACGTGCTGGTCACGCGAGCGGGTGCTTCCTACTCGGATCAGCCATCGACATCAGTTGCGGAGCTACCGGCGTTGAACTTGAGCCGAACGGATCCTGTGCATCTGCGGTTCTGGCATTTCTTTGACACGGAAGCAGATGGATTCCCGGACCCAGTGGGTACGGGAGGCAATTTTCATGATGGAGGTGTTCTCCAGGTCAGAACAAGCACGGATCCCGAGTGGCGTGTTTTGGCTCCCGTTGGGGGATACCCGGGCACTCTACTGGCATCCGGGCAGAATCCCCTGGAGGGCTTCTCCGCTTTTGGTGGTTTCAGTCAGGGATGGCGCCGCGTTTCGGCTGCCCTTCCTCAGGAAGACGGCGTTCAGGTACGTTTCGTCTTTGCGACGGACCAGGGCAATACAGGGAATGCCGACCGGTTTGCCGGTTGGATGATCGATGGTGTCAGTATTGGATCAAGCAGTGATATTGACCAGGCTGAACCCGCGTTTTCAGACGTTCCGGAGGCATTCCGCTTCCTGTCCACCACAGCAGCACTGCCTACAATCGAAACTGTGGCAACGGACGATCTCGGGATTCAGGACGCTTGGATGGAGTGGCAGCTGGTTTCGTCGGGTGCTTCGGAGTCTGGAACGGCGCGGATGAGCCAGCACCCCGACGACCTGAAGCGATTCTCGGTTGAGACTGATTTCCTGTTGGCACCTGAGCCTGGAAGTGAGCTCGCGTTCAACTTGCGCGTTCGGGATGTTGCCGGTCATGAACAGACTACGGGTCCGTTCTCCATTCGATTCCGTTTGTTCGGATCCTACGATGCGCTCTCGTCAGTGTGGACCAGCGGCAACTGGGAAGCGCAGGAGGAAGGATGGGTGTACCGCACGCGATTGGCCAATGCGTTGTCGGGTCTGGTGCTCGACCCTCGAGATACCGAGACCAATGCCCAGGCGTTGACCCTGGTGGTTGACCATGAACCCATGCTGACCGATGGAGCGGCAGGTTTGCTGGAATTGACGATCGACGAAGGTGCGACTTGGCTACCCTTGGAGCCCGAAGGCGGATACCCCGGCACGGCGCGCCTCGAGCCGGGCAACCCTTTGGATGGCCGTTCAGCGTTTGTTGGACCGCACACACGTACGGAATCGGTGTTTGACTTGTCGCCATGGATAGGCGAGCAGGTCCAGGTTCGATTCCTGGCGACGTCAGAAGGCCATGTTGGGGACAACTACCACTGGCGACTTTTCTCTGCCCAGTTTAATGCGCAAACGGACAATGCTGCGTTTGAGCAAGCGTCTGAATTCGAGCTTCAAGACGCCTACCCCAATCCGTTTGTCGAGAAGTCCCGTCTCACCTGGTCGTTGGAGGAAGCCGGTCCGGTTACCATCGAGATCTATGACAGCATAGGCCGTCGTGTGGCGACAGTAGTGGATGGCAACTTCGAAGCAGGTTCTCACGCGGTGACCTGGGACGCGCCGGGCACGCCCGCAGGCGTCTACTTCGTTCGTCTCCAATCAGGAGGCAGACAGGCGACTCAAACACTGGTTCGTGTGGCGCGCTGAGCACCGCCCATGAATGCCGGGTGTGCTGGCTGATCGGCGGGTTTCGCATGACCTCGCCTTGATATCAGATCAACGCCTCGACTTCCATCCAAATATGAAACGGGCGGGGCGCCATTCGGCGCCCCGCCCGTCCTGTATTTCGAGCGAGAGGTCTGTTTGAACGAACTCAGGCGTCCGTTTCCCAGGTAAGGATATCCTGCTCGGTCTTTTCCTTGCCGGCCCATGCTTCCGCATCTGGCAGCGGGTCTTTCTTCTCGGTAATGTTGTAACCGAGCGCCTGCCACTGATTGGCGAGATAGGTATTCCACTCGGCGTAATGCGCCATTTCGTCCGGTAGTTCATCGTCGGCGTAAATGGCCTCCACCGGGCAGACAGGCACGCAGGCGTTGCAGTCGATACACTCATCGGGGTGGATGACGAGGAAGTTGGGGCCCTCGTAAAAACAATCCACCGGACATACTTCCACACAATCGGTGTGCTTGCAGTTGATGCAGGCCTCTGTAACGACGTACGGCATGGTTCTCTCTTTGAATGGGCGGGTGGCGAATCCCGCATTCGTCAATTCCGTAAGTTGATTCATCCGGGAGGGCATCCTTCCCGCTGCTGAATCCTGGCAACGCCAGCGATCAAGATAGTACATGAAGGGGTTTGACAATACCCCGGATTCGCACAATTGAAAACACCACTCACGTTCTGGTCAGACCGAGGCAACAGGCCCCTCGAAGGGAATTCGGTACTTGCGCCCGGTCTCATCATACCGGATGCATTTCGGTACTGGCGTCATCCACGGCAGCGCGCTGCATTCGAGGCCACCATCTGGATAGTGGGACTGTTGGGAGTAGGCCTTGCCGACCCCACCCAGCCGTCTGTGATTGAGCTGTGCGTATTCAAAGCCCTCGGGTTTTCAGGTGGTCCGGGCTGCGGCCTCGGACACGCCATGGGGTTCCTGTTCAGGGCTGAATGGTCCCTGGCCATCCAGTCACATTGGTTGTCGCCTTTTGTCCTGGTCGTTCTGCTTTCCAGAATTGGTTCTTTGATGCGCGAAGCCATCACCGCCAAGTAATTTCCATCACGGTTTCCACGTCTACCATGTCCAAAGTCATCAAGTACATGCCCGAGCTGCAGGGAGATGAGCAGCTGACCATCGCCAAGCTCATGACTGAAATGACGGAGGAGCAGGCCGAGCAATTTGCCCGCGTGTATCGGCAGCGGCGAAAGGATGAAATCACGGTCCTTCTGACGACCCTACTGGCCATCATTGGGATTGCCGGGGTCAATCGATTCTATCTGGGACAGATCGGGATGGGGTTGGCGTACTTGTTCACGGCTGGATTTTGCCTGATCGGTACCATCGTGGACGTATTCAATTTTCGATCACTGACCGCTGGCTACAACGAGAAACAGGCACTCGACGTGAGCATGCTGATTCACGGCGCGTTTCCTGCTACACTTCCAGAAGGGAAAGACGGAGACTGATTTCATGACGTCGAGGTTCGCTGGTATGCATTCATCCGCAGCTATCCTGGCGGTGGTTTTCTCCCTTACCGTGACGGGCTGCCTTCCAGAGCCTGCCCCCGCACCGGATCCTCGCCTGGAGCAAATCAATCTTCCAGACGGGTACACCATCAGTGTCTATGCGGACAGCGTCGACAATGCGCGTTCGATGGATCTGTCACCGTCGGGCGTGCTGTACGTGGGTACGCGTCGAGCAGGGAAAGTGCATGCATTGATCGATACGGATGGGGATGGCACGGTTGACGAACGCCACGTGATTGCGGAGGGCCTGACCATGCCGAATGGCGTGGCCTTCAAGGACGGGTCCTTGTTTGTCGCAGAGGTCAATCGGATCCTTCGCTATGATGACATCGAGAACAGGTTAGCCAGTCCACTTGCCCCCGTCGTCGTGAGTGAGGACTTTCCATCGGACCGCCATCATGGCTGGAAATACATCGCGTTCGGCCCCGATGGCATGCTGTACGTACCCGTGGGAGCACCTTGCAATGTGTGTGATCGGGGAGATCCGTACGCCGCCATCCTCCGCATGAATCCCGATGGTTCGGGCCAGGAGGTTTATGCTCGTGGCGTCCGTAATACAG
Organism: Rhodothermales bacterium; assembly: GCA_028284865.1. GTDB lineage: Bacteria > Bacteroidota > Rhodothermia > Rhodothermales > UBA10348 > JAAZVD01. The sequence goes on from JANQQV010000004.1 coordinate 22,523, forward strand.
TGGGTTTCACCTGGCATCCCGAAACGGAAGAGCTCTGGTTCACCGACAACGGTCGTGACAACATGGGTGATGACGTTCCAGCCTGTGAACTCAATCACGCTCCGGAGGCGGGGATGGATTTCGGATTCCCGCACGTTCACGGTACATCAGTGCTGGATCCGGAATTCGGCGAGGGTGCTGATCCGGGTAGTTTTGTGGCTCCCGTACAAGAATTGGGGCCGCATGTGGCGCCGCTCGGCATGGAGTTCATGCCGCATGAGGAAGGCGAAACGGGCGACCGAGTGTTGATTGCCGAGCACGGATCCTGGAATCGCTCCGAAAAGATCGGATACCGGGTGACCATGGTCCACCTTGATTCCACGGGCGCTGCCGTTTCATACGAGCCGTTCGCAGACGGTTGGCTACAGGGGGAAGAGGCGTGGGGTCGCCCGGTGGATCTGGAGTATCTCCCGGATGGAAGCCTGCTGGTCTCCGATGACTTTGGAAGCCGCATCTTCCGGATCAGTCGAACCGACTAGGCGCATTTTCGACGCTAAGTTGGTCGACCCTGTCCGACCGAGATGATCAGCGGACGAGCGAGACCAGCCGTGTTGCGCTGTTTGAGCCACTGACCAGGCGCACCAGATACGTCCCGCTGGAGAGATTTCCTGCATCCAGGGAAACGGAGTGCGAACCGGCTGGAAGGATTCCGTGATCGGCCCGATCAACGACGCGACCCAGCATGTCGAGCATCTCCAGCATGACCGGACCTGATTGGTCCAGCTCCAAGTTTACAGTCGCTGCGTGCGAAAATGGATTGGGATAAACCGACTGGAGCCCGAAAGGGGCTGGGATGGCTGGCTCATCTGCTACATCGGTTGCCAGGGAAAGCGGCGTCCATCCCGCGCTCAATGAGCTGCGATCTCCGATCGCAACTTCGGGGCGCTCGTGGACCAGGACGAACGTGATGGTTTCAAACTCGCCATCGACCGTGATCTGATCCTGAGAGGGTTCGATATCTCTGAAGGACATCGATCCATCCGTCGACTCAAGAATCAGACGCGCTCTATTCCGCTCCGTCTTGGTCTCGTAAAAGATACCAGTCGGATCCGGCGTGTCATATACCAGGCTGACGTTGGACACTTGGCTGAGCTGCAGATAGTGAACAGCACCAGAATTGATGTTCTCCTCAAACTCGAACGTGAAGCCTCCTTCTCCACTTGTGGATGGAAGCTCACCGTTGATGGGAGGTGAGGTCAAGAACGCCTGGTGCGACGAGCGTTCAGGTTCGTTGTACCCGAAGCGCGGATCGATCGACTTGTCATTCAATCGGTTGGCTGTGTGATAATCCAGGATGACATCCGAAAGGCTGGACCCGTGCAGGGCCAGGACGGAATCCATCCCTGCCGCGCCTTTCTTTTGTGTATCCCGGAGCATTTGACCGACCACATTGGGTCCGTGCTGCTCGCCGATGTACGTAATAAACAATCCGCCACGTTCGTACCCACGGGCGCCTACCGATACCTGGTCTGGCCTCCAGGTAAACAAAGGAAGGGACACTTCAGCCGGACTGGCTACGAATCCTACGCCGCGCCAGTAGAAACCATTCATCACCATGGCGTACTCGGCATAGCCTTCTGAAAGGAAGGTTTGGTCAGAGCCAAACGCCTGGTGAACGAGATGCGTGTATTCGTGCGCAGCGATGACGGAAAGCGTGGAGACGTTGCGGGTACCCTCGTTGGAGTCCAGATAAAGCACATCGCGCTGGTTGCCAACGCCGTCCGGGGGATTCTGGACCAGGTCAGCCGGGTGAACATATCCCAGTACTCCACTGGTGCGGATATCGTACATGAGAATATCGACGAGGCCGTCTCCATCGACATTCGGCGGCAGACCGAAAACATCATGGATGTTCGCAAATGTGCCTTGTGCCGGGTTGACAGACCGGGAGGGAGTTGCATCATGAATGGATGCCTGAAGCTGAGCAATCTTGGTCGGCGTCACGTTGCCGTTGTTCAGCTCCTCAACCTCAACCCACAAATAGTAGAGACTCGTCTTGTCGACGAGTTCGAACTCGAGCGGCATCCAGTTGTCTTCGTTCACATTGAACACTTGTCGGTCTCCAACGTCGGGATCAGCGTGGCCTTTACGAGCAATCGGATAGACTCCGGCTTCTCGGTCGGCCATGAATTGTGCGATGGCTGCCTTGGCGGAAGGGTCCGAAAAGTCCGTTCCGCACCAGTGTTCGCCAGGCCCGTGATCGTGTCCCGCGTGAGAGTTCGGATGCAGCACGGATCCAAGTGCCGATGGTGTCAGCACTGTCCGCGTATCGTGGACACTGCGTCCCGTCTCTGCTACATTGGAGCCGTCGGAATCCTGTGCGGTCGAGGTCGCCACCGGGGAGACCATCAGGGCCAGAAGCAGCAAGAAAGGCGTCTTTGCGAGCGATTTCATACGCAGCCGGAAATTCGGCACACTTCGTGTATGCATCCGATGAGTTCGATCTCCTAACCTAGAGGCACCATCATGGGTTTCTCCGTTCAGCCACTGATATCGCGGACTCGTCTTCTTACGCATCGCCTTCAGGCGATGTCGGCGATGGTCATCACCCTGTCCATTGTCGCTATGGGAGTTACCGGGTGTGCCTCATCATCCCAGATGGAAGGTGATGTCATCACGGTCACCGGTGACATCACCGTGCGCGGAAACGTGCCCTTCAACGAGGTCATTCTCATCACGGATGACAACAACTGGTATATCCTGGATCTGACTGACGATCAGCGGGACACGCTGCTGACACCTGCGAGGGCCGAGGTGACGGGTGCCATTCGACTTGGGGAGTGGAATGGCCGAGCATTCACGCGCATGACGGTCCGCGAGATCATTCTGGCCCAGTAAGACCCCGATCAATCAGAGGAGTCACGCTGAAGCGATCCCAGCCTGGCAGACTACTTGATGAGCGTCATGGTCCGGGAAATCCGGCGTGACGGAGTCGCAATCGTGTACAGGTACAACCCGGACGTCAGGTCGGAAGCGTCGAAAGACACTTCGTGCTGGCCCGCGGGCAAGGTGCTGTTCACCAGTGTGGCCACGTTCCGACCAAGCAGATCGAAAACCTGAAGCTGAACGTCTTCCGTTTGCGGCAGGCTGAATCGGATCTGAGTCGAAGGATTGAACGGATTCGGGTAGTTCTGCTCCAGCGTCAATGTCCGGGGCAGTACATCCGCGTCCTCCGTGTCAGTCGATCCTGCCATCAGGTCAATCGTCGCCCGGATGGGCGCCACCTGTCCATCAAACACGGATTGACCACCGGACGTGATGTCGTCGAACGGTGCCCAGCCCAATCCTGAATTCCCGAATGTCGTGAACAGGTAACTGGGTAGATCCGACGTGGCTGAGTTTGCCATGGGGACGATTACGTGATTGTCATCGCTACCCAGGTCGGCGATACTGACATAGATCGGTCCCTGCGCGTTCTCCAGGATGCCGATTTCGTCACTGAAATCAACGGTTTGGTAGGTGAGATCACCTGTCGACGATCCGGATGTCCACAGCACTTCCTTGGAGACGAGTAACTCACCGGGATCTCCGTCAAGGTCGGCGTAAACCTTGACGACCAGGTCCCTCGTGTTGGTGGCTGTATCTACGCCAACATCGCTCATGAATAGAACGGCCACATCGACAGAGGTCAATGCTGCACCGGTCGGAATCACAAACTGGTTAGCGAATTCCGATTCCGGAGTGATCGAATATCCTTGGCTACCGCCCAACGCGTATGCGACCAACAGGCCACCATCATCCGTGGCCGCTGTTCCAGAATCGTACGTGAGAACTTCCAATTGCGAGTTGCCGGCGAAGTCTTCCCAATTCGCGTTCACTACAAATGAGGCCGTACTGCTTGTGGTCAGGTCGACGTGAGGCACGATGAGATGGATCTCGTCGAACTCTCCCGAGATAGAGAGAGGCTCCCCGCCCACTTCGGGCTCGGCGCGCTGCAACTGACCGCCAGCTGGTTTCATGACCAGAACCGGCGATAATCGGTTTGCTCCCGAAGTAGCAGAAATATCCAAGTTGAAATCGCCCACTTGCGTCCAGCGAAGGTACCGGACGGCCCCAGATGGAAGCGCAGTCACGGAAACCGCTGAAGAGTTCGACTGGGTACCGTCAATCGTCTGCACGGCAGAAGCCTTGATTCCGGATCTGAAGGGGCTGGCATATCCGAATGCGGGGTTCAGCGATTGGTCATTGATGACATTCGCCACGTGGAATCCTTGAACCAACTCTTCAAGGAAGGAGGCATCCAAGAAGTTGTCCGTCAGCATCTTGGTGTAATTACCAACGCCGATGCCGCTGCCTCGGGCAATTTCGCCCACGATCTCAGTGGACAGTCGCTCTGCCAGATAGTGGTGAAAGAGGCCAGCGCGCTGATAATCCTGGTTGCGGGCTCCTCCGTACGGATCGCTTCGCCAGTCCAGCATGGGCCGCGCGATTTCTGATGTTTCGCCAAGGTAGGAGACGGTCCGCGGCGAATATCCGTTGACGACCTCCGCCCATTCTGCAAGACCTTCGTCAATGAACGTGAGATCATTGCTGCCGTGCTGTACAGCAAAAATCAAGTGCTGGTATTCGTGCGCCAGCGTGGCCAGCGTGAGGGAGGAGGATCTCCGGGATCCGTCCAGACGGTAGATTGCCGGGCTGCTGTCCAGGTGAATGATATCTGCCCGGTTGGGTGCATTCAGATCGGAAGGCGAATAGTACCCAACCGTGAATCCGAGATTGTTGACACCATCATACCCGTCCCGGATATCATGGATCAGGACCTCGATCTTGCCATTCTGATCAATATCGGAAGGAGGGCCGAAAACCATGTTGTCGATCTCGATGATGCCAAGGTTGGCATTCCAGGAGTCCGATGGAGTCTCGTCTCCGAGTGCGATGGCGAATTCCTGCCAATCCGACTCCACGATCTGTCCGCCATTGGCAGCCAGGTCGGTGTTGGCAATCCAGATGTTGAACAGCGTACCGGTAGCGGCCAACGTGAACGTCTCGTTGTAAGGCTGGCACCCTCCCGGTCCGTTACATGTAGTGAAGTCGAGTAGCTGAAAGCTCTTCTCTGATCCCGGAGTCACGGCTTGCGAACCTGATTTTGGCAGCACGCCTGCAGTTTTCATTCGCTTGTATTCCGCCAATGCTGCCTGGCTTTCTGCCGACCGGACCAGTTGCGGAGTACGGTGAATCACCTTTTCACCCGGCAACAAATCGTGACCTTGCACGACCCGAACGCCTTGTGGTGCTTTCTGCAATTCGGCTTGCTGCGCGATGGCAGTCGGGATGGCCGACAGAGACAGGACGAGACTCAGAATGAATGTAGAAGCCAGATTCCGGGGAATGGACATGGAGCAATGGAAACCAGATTGAGGTGGGCGTCAGCGAAATACGCCGACGAGCCACCAAAATCACGACTTATCGGATGAACGGGAGTGTAATGGCCTTGACTGGGGCAATAATCGGTCCAATCTCATCCTGAAATGGACCCAATGACACGCGCCGTGCAGGTAAACATTGGAAACTGCGAAACGCAGGAAGGGTTCGGACAACTCAGCGCATTCCAAGTAGCCAAGGGTGACCCCCGGAAAGACCATGCGAGACCTGACGCCAGAAGAAGCCCGCGTCATCCTCCACAAAGGAACGGAGCGACCATACTCCGGCGAGTACGATGACTTCTATGAGGCCGGCACGTATCACTGCCGACAGTGCGATGCAGCCCTCTATCGCAGCGCGGACAAGTTCTCATCGGGATGTGGATGGCCGAGCTTCGACGATGAGATCCCGGGTGCAGTTCGTCGCGTACCGGATGCGGACGGGCGTCGAACGGAGATCGTTTGTGCCAACTGCGACGGCCATTTGGGCCACGTCTTTATCGGTGAGCGGTTTACCTCCAAGAACACCCGCCACTGCGTGAACTCCATCTCGATGGTATTCAAGCCGGATGCCACCCCAACCAACGACTAGCTTCTGTCTGAACTGATTTGACTGATCATGAGCAACGCTGAAAACAGAGCCATCTTCGCATCGGGCTGCTTCTGGGGAACGGAGCACTTCATGAAACAAGCGCCGGGAGTCCTGTCCATCCGTGTGGGGTATTCGGGCGGTCACGTAAAGAATCCGCCCTACCGGGAAGTGTGTCGAGGAACGACGGGCCACGCCGAGGTGGTTGAGTTGACGTGGGATCCTGCGATTACCGACTACGAAACCCTGGCACGTCTCTTTTTCGAGACGCATGATCCGACACAAGTGAATCGGCAGGGGCCGGATGTGGGTACCCAGTATCGATCCGCGGTGTTCTATTTGAACGAAGAGCAAAAAGCCACCGCAGAGAAGCTGATCGGTATGCTGGAGGCTCAAGGGTTGAGTATCGCCACCGAGGTCACGGCTGCTGGTCCGGTCTATGAGGCCGAGGAGTACCACCAGGACTACTATGCCAAGACAGGCGGATCACCGTACTGCCACACCTACATCAAGCGCTTCACGGATCAGGACTGACGGGTGCCAGCCCTCATGAATCGCTCCGTTCGCTTCGATCACTTCGATCGTCGATGCGCTCAGCCTGCGCTGACCGCCGGGCTACGAGGGAAGCCGCAACTGATCAGCGTCGCTTGATCGTAGCGATGTACGCTTGCCCGTCGACTCCATCGGCCGCCTGACCAATCAACGCATGGCCATCGTCAAACGCGATGGCGGCGCCAAATGCCGACTCGCCGACGTCAAAGACGCGACGCTGCTGCCATTCGCCTTTGCGCGACTCGAAGACGTAGACCACCTGATCGACGTTGAAGTCCAGCTCAAGCTGCTCGTCGTATCCAGAGACCAGCACGACATCGTCGCCGAGGGCAACCCGCGTTCCAAATGCACCTGCGGAGTAGGGCGTCTTTGGCTTGAGGGTGGTGACCACATTCCATTCTCCTCCTCGCAGGCGCAACAAGCGGGCGCTTCCGGACTGATTCAGGCCGCCACGCGATTCGCCGATCAGGAGCTGATTTCCCCTGAGATCCACGTCGATGAAGAAGCCTTTGACCCCGCGAACAGTCTCGTTGTGGACCCACTCATCCCCCTCACGGTGATAGATGGCGACAAATCCCGCTTCCTCCCTCGAATAGGTGGACCCGGAAATGGCCAGCCAGCGGCCATCCAAAGCAGCAGACGTGCCCAAGGTGCCCGCTTGCAGTGGCAGGGGACTGGTTACGGTGTCTTCCAGTGACCACTCTCCGTCACGCTGGTAAAAGACGAACCCTTTCCCGTTGGATCCGCTGCCGGAAGCATCCCCGGCAGAGGTGACCAAAAGCCGGTTTCCGTCCAGGTCCACGGCGGCAGCGAACGGACCAGAAGCGTCACGGTCCGGGCTGGAAATACGCGCGGTCTGTTGCCAGATGCCGTCGTCCAACTCGAACACGTACACGTGGTTGGATACGGCTCGACCAATGAACGTCCGGAACGCGGAGACCACGATGCGGTCTCCATCCAGAGCTACGGAGCTGCCGAAGAAAGCGCCCTCCTCGCACACGGATTGATCCAGACGCTGGGCCAACTGCCACTCTTTTCCGTCCCGGTGATAGACCCAGGCCGACCCTGTATTCGGGCCGCACTGATCATCACCTGTGGCCCCCACGACGGCCCAATCCCCGTCGATCGCGACAGATCCTCCAAAGAAGACGGATTCCAACGAGTCCGGACGCGCCAGTTTGGTAAGCTGCGCATCAACGGTCTGCATGCCCGTGAGGCCCAAGAGGAAGAGGGATATGAGTAGGCGACTTGTCACACGCGATAAAACCACTCAGCCTTGGAGCGGTTGCCTGCCAGCGATGGATTCCATCCGGTTTGCCGCATTGACGAAGCGAACGGTCACTGCGCACTTCCGAGTGACCGGAATCAGAACCCGGGTCCATCAACTCGTCCTCGGATCTCAGACGCTGAGATCCCGCTCCATCATCGCCTCGGCCAACTCTTCCCACCAGGTCATCTGCTTCTCGTGTTTGGCCTTCGCCTGCTCATACCGATTCATCAGCTTCTTGCCTTTGACCGGGTCCGCAAACAGCTCCGGGTCGGCCAACTGTTGTTCCATTTCGCTGATCGATGACTCCAGCGTCTCGACTTCCTCTGAAACCTGTTCGAACTCTTTCTTGAGTTTGTAATCATTCAAGCCTGCCGCCTTCGAGCCGCTTGCGGCGATCTTCTGCTTCCGTTTGCGAGCACGTTCTTCCGCTTCCCGCCGTTTTTGCTCTTTGCTCTTGGGGCCGCTAGACGCCGTTGCTGAGCCAGAATCAGCTTGCGAGTCGGCTTTGGAGGCGATTTCAGGCCGGGGAGCGTCACGGGTGGGTTCGGGGAGCGCGTCGGCGCGGGCAGTGCCGTGCTCGACCTGCCAGAGATAGTCACTGTAGTTGCCTTCGAACTGCTGGATGCCGCCCGCGCCGACGCGCCAAACCTTGCCCACAATCTCGTCGAGGAAGTGACGGTTGTGCGAGACGACGACGAATGTGCCCGTGTACTGACGAAGCGCCTCAGCCAACACGGCAATGGATTGGATATCCAGGTGGTTGGTGGGCTCATCGAGGATGAGCAGGTTGGCGGGAGAGGCCAGTGTGCGGGCCAGCGCGACGCGGCTTCGCTCTCCCCCCGACAACAATTTCACCTTCTTGAACACATCGTCTCCCCGGAAGAGGAATGCTCCAAGCAGCGTGCGAAGCTCTGTTTCCGAGCGATTCGGGGCAGATTCGCGCAATGCATCCAGAGCCGTCTGGTTGCGATCCAAAGAAGCGGCCTGGTGCTGGGCGAAGAACGTGATCTCCACATTGTGACCCATCTTTCGGAGCCCGTCGAAGTCTTCCGTGCCCAGGAGCATCCGAGCCAGCGTCGATTTTCCGGCCCCGTTCCTTCCGATGAGCGCAATCTTGTCGCCGCGCTCTATGTGGACCGGACCCGCGTTGTCGAATACCGGGATGTCCGGACCGTGATCGGAGGGGTAAGTCTTCGAAAACTGCCCCAACTCCATGACCACCTTCCCAGAGCGCGGAGGCTCTGGGAAGCGGAACGAGATGGTGGCCTCGTCGGAGGGAGGCTCTGGAACCCGCTCCAGTTTCTCGAGCATCTTCACTCGTGACTGGACCTGGGTCGCCTTGGTGTTCTTGTAGCGGAAACGCTCGATGAATCGCTCGTTGTCGGCGATCATCTTTTGCTGATTCACCCACGCGGCCCGCTGCAGCTCACGCCGTTCGACGCGATCCTTCAGGTAGAAGCTGTAATTACCGGCATACTCGGTCAGTCGTCCCTGGATCAATTCGACCGTAGTGTCGACCATCCGATCGAGGAAGTAGCGATCGTGGGATACCAGGATGACCGTCCCTGGATAGGTTTTCAGGTACTCCTCGAGCCAGTCAATGGAATCGATATCAAGGTGGTTGGTCGGCTCATCAAGCAGCAAAACGTCCGGTTGGCGCAAGAGAAGTTTCGCCAGGGCGACGCGCATGCGCCATCCTCCCGAAAACGTAGCCAGTTCACGATCAAAATCGTCTGTTTCGAAGCCGAGGCCACCTAACACCGACTGCGTCCGCGGCTTGATCATGTGGATCTCTTTGGCCAACAACTGCTGGTGGGTCCGGTCGAAAGCCGCCATCAACTGCTGATACTCCGTGGACGTGTGATCCTCGTGCGCATCCATCGCCGCGATGATCCGCTGCTCTTCCGCTTCCAGATCCAATGTCTCCTGAAAGGCCGTCATCGCCTCCCCGAGAACCGTCGTGCCAGGAGACACTTCTTCGGTCTCCTGACGCAAATAGCCAACGGTTTGGCTGGCACGAACGATGTCGCCTCCGTCAGGCGTGATTTCGCCCGAAATCAACTTGAGCAGGGTCGTCTTTCCTGCTCCATTGGGTCCGACCAACCCGAAGCGTTTCCCGATGCGCAGCGCCCAGGAAGCCCGATCCAGGATTACCTGGGAGCCGAAAGCAAGGGATATATTCTGGATCTGAATGATGGTGCGTTCCGCGGGGATGTTCGCTTTAGCAACTAGTAAGCGTTCTCGTGTACGAAACCCTTCCAGACGGTCATCAGCATGATCTTCAGATCCAGGCGAAGAGACCAATTCTGGATGTAATAGAGGTCGAATTCAATGCGCTTTTCGATCGACGTATTGCCGCGCCAGCCGTTCACCTGCGCCCACCCGGTGATACCTGCTTTCATCTTGTGACGAAGCATGTACTTCGGGATCTGCCCCCGGAATTCCTCAATGAAAACGGGACGTTCGGGTCTCGGACCAACGACGGACATATCGCCTTTGAGCACATTGAAGAACTGCGGCAGTTCGTCCAGGGAAGTCTTTCGAAGGAATGCGCCCACCCGTGTGGCTCTCGACTCACCCGCTTTCGCCCAGACCGCACCGGATTTCTGCTCGGCATCCACAGGCATCGAACGGAACTTCAGCATGTCGAAGGTCAGTCCATTCAGTCCCATGCGTTCCTGTCTGTAAAACACCGGTCCCGGTGACGACAATTTGACGGCGATGGCTATAAGCAACAGAATGGGCGATATCACCAACAGGAATAGCGCTGAAAACGCGATATCGATGAATCGCTTGACTCCTCTGCGGAAGTCCAAAGGGGCCTCGTCGATGATATGGATGACCGGGAGTCCACCGATATCAGTGATCCGGCTGTTGAGGAGATCCAGTTGGAACAGGTCAGGCACCAGGCAGACGTGCGCCAGTCGCGACGACATTTCGTTGGTGATCTGGGTGATCCGGTCTGTCGCCGAGATAGGCAGGGTCACATAGACATATTGGATGGGGGATCCGTTGGCCTCATGACGATCAAGCACCGCCCCCAGGTCGTCAATGGTACCAACAACGTCTCCTTCGTCCTGCTTGGCATCGTCCAGAAATCCCACTGTTTCGAATCCCATCCACGGATACTGGTGGAATGCATCCTCCAGTCGCCGGCCGGTCCGACCTGCACCGACGATCAGGACCCGACGAAGAAATCGCCCTTGCGCACGACCCCGCTTCAGATAGGTCAGGATGGCCAACCGCAAGAGTACAAGGAGGAGGGGCAGGTACATCCCGAACAGCAGCATGTGCAGTCGGGAGAAGTAGAAAGCTCGGTAGAACGACGTCGCGGCGGCGGCAAAGATGATTCCGATGACGATCGCCTTCGTGATCGTGTAGATCAGCGTGGACATACGCTGAGCCCGGTCGGGGACATACAGTCCGGAGGCCCAGAAAACCAGCATGGAAAGGATCAGCACCCACGGTACGAACCGGGTGTACATCGAAAGCGGCAGCCACTCGGGAAGGGGGAATACTCCCAGCCAGGGGAAGAGCTCGAAGCGGGTATAATAGGCCAGTACCCAGCTGACGACCACGATCAGGGCGTCAGCAAAAAAGAGAAGTCGTTGGAAGAGCCGGCTCTGCTCCTGCAGCATGGCGGGTTACGATAAGTGGGCTGAAAACGGTAACCGTATTCGGGGGGCCGGCGAGGGTACGTGAAAAAGGAATGGGAAGAATGACCGGGGGGAAGGTTCCGCGTCAGGATGGGGAAGAGAGGACCTTCACCACCTTTTCTGGTGCACGGACGGGTCTGCCTCGCTTCGGATCGAAGAAGCACAGGTCCACGCGACCCGTAGCCAACAGCTGTTCGTTTTCCGCTTTCAGCACGCGATAATGGCAACTGATCCTGACCGTGGAGGCGGAAAGCTCAGGTGTGGTTTCGACGATGATTTCCTCATCGTACCTGGCCGATTCCTTGTAGTCGATTTCCAGGTGGGTGACGGGAAGCGTCAGCCCTCCATCTTCGATGGCCTTGTACGGCATGCCCGCGTCGCGAAGAGCTTCGGTGCGTGCGTATTCGAACCAGTCGAGATAGTGGACGTGGTAGGCGATTCCCATGGGATCGCATTCCCGGAAGCGGACCCGGTAGAGGAAACGATGGGGAGTTCCAGTCATGGAGCGTGCAGCAAACGGTGGGTCCGAGTCGAAGCGTGGGGCCTAGACCGTCGCGAATGGTCCAATGGCGTCGTACTTGGCGATGCGCTGATCGATCAACTCTTCAGGAGACAGCTTCTGGAGCTGCTTCAGATGCTTGACGATGGCTTTGCCCATGGCATCTGAAGTTGTTTTTGCGTCGTGATGAGCGCCGCCCATCGGTTCAGAAATCACATCGTCCACGACATTCTGCTCAACAAGGTCGGGAGCCGTCAATTTCAAGGCGCGAGCCGCCTCTTCCTTGAAATCCCAGGAGCGCCAAAGGATGGCAGAGCAGTTCTCTGGCGATATGACAGAGTACCATGCGTTCTCAAGCATCAACAGGCGATCGCCAACGCCGATGCCCAGTGCACCGCCTGAGGCACCTTCACCGATCACGACAACGAGAATCGGAACCGGAAGGCGGGCCATTTCCAGGAGATTCCGGGCGATGGCTTCGGCCTGACCCCGTTCTTCGGCTTCCTGGCCTGGAAAGGCGCCAGGTGTATCCAGAAGGGTGATGATGGGCTTGTTGAACCGGGCCGCCATCTGCATGAGGCGCAGCGCCTTACGGTATCCTTCTGGATTCGGCATGCCGAAGCGACGATACTTGCGGCTTTTTGTATCTCGGCCCTTTTGATGCCCGAGGATCATGACCGACTGATCCTTGCCACCATACCGGGAGCCCTTGAATGTGGCGAAACCTCCGACAATGGCAGGGTCATCGCCAAACAACCGGTCGCCGTGCAATTCGACGAAGCCTTCGGTCATGTTCTCGATATGATCGAGCGAATAGGGGCGATCCGGATGACGGGCAATCTGCACGCGCTGCCAGCGGGTGAGATTCTCGTAAATGGACTTCCGCAGCTCATCGACCCGCTTTTCGAGGTCCCGGATCGTGCTTTCCAGATCCTTTCCGGTCTCTTCATTCCGGATGGACCGCATCTCTTCGAGCTTAGCCTCCAATTCGAACAGGGGCTTCTCGAAATCCAGCAGTTGGGAGTTGGTAGTGCTCGCCATACAGGGGGTGGGTTGGTGAAAAGGCGGGTAGCAGACAGACCCGATGAAGGGTCACCGGACCGAAATCACACGTGCTTGATCAGCATATGCTTGATCAACGTTTCGTGGTGAAACCGGACAGGATGATGGCTGCGTCCAGGGCCGGGCTTTGGTGGGTGAGATAATGCCAGGCCGTCCTCAAGATATCATCTTCCTCCAACTCTTCAGGAGAAAGTGAGTTCGTGACGGGGAAAAGCCCTTCAGGCATGTTCCACACCGGCGGAATGAGTGAATGAGAATCGAGTGACGTGCCGACCAGAGACTTGGCTCCTGAAAACACAGCAGGAAGGCCGCTCAAGCGATCGACTCCGTTCCGGAGTCCGGAATCCTCAGGTGTCACTTTGCTCACCAACCACAAGAGCGGAAAGAGAACGACAAGCAGCAGCCCGACGGAAATATCGAATGCTCGATGCGAAGCACGGGATCGCAGGTGAACGACAACAGGGGCGTCGACGGCGAGGGAGCCGACTGAAAGATGATTTATGGAGGCCTTCCCGATGATGTGGTCGCCGCCCTCGCTCAGGATTCGAAACTGGACATTCAGATCCCTCAGGGATTGCATGTGGTGAATGATGGCCTGATTGCTCACATCCTTGGCCGAGAAGACGATGTCCTGGTAGCCGCGCAAACGGACGAGGTCCCGCAATCCGGAAGGACGTCCCACCCGAGCAACGCGAGCAGTCGCCGCTGCGGTCTTGGGGCCTGGAGCGTCGTCCTCCGCCACGAATCCATCGAGTTGAAACTCCGGTTTGGGATGAGCAGCCATCAATCGCGCCAATCGATCGGCTTCTTGCTGACCACCAACCAACAACGCGGATCGACCGGCAAGCCGATTCCGCGCGAAGACCAACCGCCATCCTGCCAACAACAGTGCAGACAAAGGCAGACTGGCCAGCAATGCGAATCGGGAAAACGCAATCTGTTGGATGAAGAAGGAGAGGGCAGCCACAACGACGAAGCCACTCGCCAGTCCAACGAGGACGGGCAAGATGGGGAAGTGGCGCGGCCTGCGATAGCCCCCTGCCCCGGCGATGCCCAGTACGGTCACGAGTGCGAAAACGGGCGCTACTGTGGCCAGGAAAAGTGAAGTGAACGTTCCGCCTGTTTGCTCATAACGCCAGAATCCCATCATCGAGGTAGCTGCGAATACGCCTGCCAAATCCAGCAATGGGGGTAGGGCACGCTTGACGGCATTGCCCAGCAAGGTCACCAGGGCGCGCATCATGATCCCGAATCGAAGCAAGGACGCCAGAATCGTGGAGTGCTGCCTGTCCAGATGCTTTTCGATGAACAGGAGCATGGCACCGTAGAAGAGGCGGACGTACCGGGTTTCTCCCTTCTTGGTGCTTTCCCCTTTGTAATGAATGATGCGCGTATCCGGCGTGTACCAGATGGACCATCCGGCTTTCTGGATTCGAAAACAGAGGTCGAGGTCCTCTCCGTACATGAAGAAGTCCTCGTCGAAGAGCCCCGCGCCGCGAGGGCCCAACAGGGCCTCGCGGCGCGTCAGCATGCAGGATCCACTCAATGCATCAACCTCTGCTGCCTCGTCCACGGGCAGATAGGTCATGTTGTATCCGCCGAAGCGTCTGCTGCGCGGAAAGAGCTTGCCCAGTCCGGTCATGCGCCAAAAGGCAATCTCCGGGGTCGGGAAGGCACGGCGGCTTTCTGGTGCAAAAGAGCCGTCGGGATTCAGGATCTGGCAGCCCAGCGCCCCGCAGTCTTCGTGCTGTCGCATGAACGCGACCATCCGATCCAGCGTGTCTTCCTGGACAATGGTATCTGGATTGAGGATGAAGACGAATTCGCCACGACAGGCCTGGATGGCCTGATTGTTGGCTACGCCGAATCCCACATTTTCCTGATTGGCAATGAGGTGTACATCTGGAAAATCGTTTCGGACGGTTTCGACGGAATCGTCGACGGAGTTGTTGTCCACCACCCAGATGTCCGTCACCAGATTGCGGGAGGCTTGCTGTACCGACCGGATGGCCTGTACGAGGAAATCCCGGACGTTGTAATTGACGATGACGACGCTCACGTCTACCGAATCGCGGGATTCGGACTCAGCAATGGGATCTTGCCGGGACGATGGCTGCATTGTCGGGGAATGGACTGGTCGGATTCGGGGCCGCAAAGATACATGAAAACTGCTTGGCGGCCCGGACCGGTCGCCCTATCATGCGCACCGCCATCCCTCGCGGACCTAAGCCCCAGCAACCTGTCCCGGATCCAACCATATCGTATTGAAGCCCGCGCCACCATGGCGCTTGCTTTACCCATCGTGGTCACGCAGCTAGCCCACATTTCGCTGGGCTTTGTCGACACCGTGATGGTGGGTCGACTGGGGCCGGAGGCGCTGGCTGGCGTCGCCCTCGGCAACACCATCTTTTTCAATGCCCTCATCTTCTGCATGGGCATTCTGATGGCCGTGGGTCCGTTGGTATCCCAGGCATTCGGAGCGCATGATGACGAAGCCATTGGAAGGAGTGTTCGCCAGGGGCTCTGGATGGCGGCCTCGCTCGGGCTCGTCGCCTTCACGGTCATATATAATGGTGAGACCGTTCTGCGCTGGCTGGGCCAGGATGAGGCCAACGTCTTGTCTGCCGGAGCCTACCTGCGCGCCATCTCCTGGGGCATCTTTCCCTTTCTGGGCCTCGTGGCCCTGCGCTCCTTCGCCGAAGCGGTTTCTCGTCCGAAAGCCGTCACGGCCATCGTGATGAGTGGGGTGGGGGTGAACATCTTCCTCAACTGGGTGCTGATGTTCGGGAAATTCGGATTTCCGGCGATGGGCCTTGTGGGTACTGGTTGGGCATCGACAGGAGTCTACACCTTCAATTTTCTCCTGTTGGCCATCTGGGTGCTGCGTACACACGACTTCAAGCAGTACCACATCTTCAGTCGGCTCTCCCGCCCGGATTCCCACATGTTCAAGGAGCTGTTCCGCATCGGATGGCCGATTGGGGCCTCCATGGGAATTGAAACGTCGCTCTTCATGCTGACCGTGGTGATGATGGGATGGATCGGGACGACTCAACTGGCCGCGCACCAGGTCGCCATTCAGTGTGCCGCATTTACCTTCATGGTCCCTCTCGGAATCGGAATGGCATCTTCGGTAAGGGTCGGGCAATGCATCGGTCGTCGCGACCTGGAAGGGGCGCGCCGTGCCGGATTCACCGGAGTGGCGCTTTCGGTCACCTTCATGTCCGCCACGGCCATCCTGTTCTTGACGTTTCCCAGCCAGGTCGTGTCGCTGTATCTCGACCTCTCTGAGCCGGCCAACGCCGCTGTCATTGCCATGGCCGTGCAGTTGTTGTTCTTCGCCGCTGCTTTTCAGGTAGTCGATGGAATTCAGGTCGCGGTCATGGGCGCTCTCCGCGGAATGAAAGACACCTTTCAACCCATGGTTCTGTCTGTCTTTTCCTATTGGGGAGTGGGTCTGGTCTCGGGGTATTTGTTGGCCTTTCGAGCCGGGATGGAAGAGCGCGGATTATGGATCGGTCTTGTGGTTGGACTCGCTACTGCTGCCGTCCTTTTGACAGTTCGATTCGTGCGACTGAGTCGGCCGAATTCCAGCTGATTTTCCAGCGCGCGAAATGTTGCGAATGTCCGTTCCACGGGGAAAACCTCTACAAATCTGAGCAGGGCTGAACACTCGTTGAAAACTTTCCCGCCTATTCCCTCTAAATTCAAGAGGATCACGCTACCATCGCGAGGCAGCGTTCATTAGGTTGCCGCGTTCTGTGATTCCACACCATTGACAGACCCTTCCCGGGATGCCTCAGATATTCCCCCGAAAGGCAAACGTACTGCCCCACTTGACCCTCGCGGGTTCTCTGGCTGGCGGCGTCTTTGCCATCTTCTTCATCTGGTACTACTTCTCTCCCGAATACACGGATGTCGGGTATGCACCAGAGCAGCCCGTTGAGTACAGCCACCGACTGCACGCCGGCGAACTTGGCATCAGTTGTCAATACTGCCATACCAACGTGAAGGATGCAGCGCACTCGAACGTCCCGGCTACGCAGACGTGCATGAACTGCCACAGCCAGATCCGGACGGAGTCGCTTAAGCTCCTTCCCGTGCGTGAGAGCTGGGCCACCGGCAAGTCCATTGAATGGGTCAAGGTTCACCAGCTTCCTGACTACGCCCGCTTCAGCCACGCGGTGCACACCAACAATGGTGTCGGCTGTGAATCCTGTCACGGACGTATCGACCAGATGGAAGTCGTCTTCCAGGCCGAGCCCCTCTCCATGGGATGGTGCCTCGAGTGTCACAGAGCGCCTGAGCAGTACCTCCGCCCCAATTCCGAAATCACCACCATGGGATATGAGTATCCCGATGATTTCGTCCAGCAGAACCTCCAGCGCATCGACGCAGAAAGCATCGAGCCACCCACGAACTGCTCAGCCTGTCACTATTGATCGGAGCGACCGACCACCTGGGACCCGCACCGAATAGCAATTACCATGATCGAGCTTCCTGTACTTGACGACAGCCCGGATTCGGCTGATCATCCTCGCACCCGTTTCTGGCGAAGCATGAGCCAGCTGGAAGGTAACCGCGAGTTCAAAGAGATGAACGCCGGCGAATTCCTGCCGGGTGCATCAAACGGACCCGCCTCAGAAGGCGGCAGCGGCGCAACCCGTCGTCAGTTCATTCAGCTGATGGGCGCCTCCATGGCGATGGCTGGCTTGACGGCTTGCCGTAAGCCGGTCGAGACCATCGTCCCTTACGTCCGCCAGCCTGAGGACTTTGTTGAAGGCGTGCCGGTCCGATACGCGACTTCGATGCCTTTCCGCGGCGTACTCCATCCGATTCTCGTTGAGAGCTTCGACGGACGCCCCACGAAAGTCGAAGGAAACGCAGAGCATCCGGACAGCCACGGCGCAACGCACCTGTTTGAACAGGCTTCCATCCTTGCCCTGTACGATCCCGATCGTCTTGGAACGGTCCGCAACGGAGACACGGTCTCCGATTGGACCACGTTCCGCTCGACTGTCTCCGGACTTCCGACTTCGTCCCGCCTTGTGGTTATCGCCGAGCCCACATCGTCCATGACGATGGCAGTGGTTCGCCGCCAACTTGAGCAGCGCTTCGATTCCGTTCGCTGGATCGATTACCACGGAGCCGTCGGCAACAACGCCGCTCAGGGAATTCAGGCCGCTTACGGCCGTTCGGCACGCGTTCAGCACGATCTGTCTAAAGCGCGCGTCATCCTCAGCCTGGATGCTGATCTTTTTGGTTCGACCGGTGCTGATCCAGTCGGTGCCGCCGCTGGATTCGCCACGGGTCGCGACCCCGATGCCATCGAAGGCATGAGCCGCCTTTACGTTGTGGAAAGCGGCTACTCCATCACAGGCGGTATGGCTGACAACCGTCTTCGCATGAAATCGTCCGAGATTGCGTCGTTCGCAGCAGCCCTCGGCGCTGAGCTCGGTACCTGGAGCGGTGATGCCGGCGTTCACGCTTCGCACGAGTGGGTATCGGCCGTCGCCGACGACCTGCGCTCCGCTGGTGGAAATGCCCTGGTAGTTGCCGGAGCGCAGCAGCCAGCCGGTGTTCATGCCTTGGTCGCCGCGATCAACGACCGTTTGGGAGCCGTTGGTACCACGGTCACCTACCTCGACAGCGACGTTCCAGCCGGCGACTCGCAGGCCGAACTCGAAGCTGCAGTCGCCGACATGGCGGCAGGCAATGTCGACATCGTGTTGACGCTGGGTACGAACCCTGCTTACAACCATCCGGCATTCGCCGACGCTTACGCCAATGTCGAGCATCGCATCCACCTCGGAGCCTATCTCGACGAGACGGCTACGAAAGCCTCGTGGGTTGTGCCTCAGACGCATTATCTCGAGGCGTGGGGCGACGGAACCAGCAGAAGCGGCGTTCCTGGCGTCATTCAGCCTTTGATCGCACCGCTCTACGAAGATGCTCGCTCGGATATCGAGGTAGTCGGTCTGTTTGCGACCGGAACTGAGATGCCGGGCTATGAAATGGTTCGTGCCACCTGGCGCACCCAGTTCAGCGGTTCATTTGAGAATGCCTGGCGCAAGGTTGTTCACGACGGATTTGCCGCTGGCGACGGTTTCAGCGCGGCGCGTTTGAGCCTTTCTGCCGCTGGCGTCCAGAGCGCGATGGAAGGTGTCAGCCTTTCAGCGAGTTCCGACGTCGAAGTTGTTGTCATGGCTGATTCGAAGGTTTTCGACGGTCGATTTGCCAACAATGCCTGGCTGCAGGAGCTGCCTGACCCGACGACGAAAGTGGTTTGGGACAACGTGGCCTGCATGAACCCTGCCACGGCCGAAAAGCTGGGCGTTTCTGCCACGCTGAACGCCGGCAAGTACTATGCAGACATTGTCAGCCTTGATGTTGGCGGAAATGCGGTCGAACTGCCTGTCTGGATCCAGCCGGGCGTAGCGGATGACTCCGTTCACGTGACTCTCGGCTACGGTCGGGACATGGTCAGCGAACGCGAGCGCCGCAGCACCAATTTCTTTGACCTCGACGACTACACCGATGTGTATGGCAAGGGCGCCATCTCCACAGGTGTCGGTGCCAACGTTGCGCCGTTGACGCTCGGCGGTCACATCGCGGCTGTCTCCGTCTCCAAAGCTGGAGAGGGCTACATGGTGGCCTCCACGCAGGACCACGGTGCCATTGACGCGCCGCACGTCGGCGAAGAGGTCAAGAGCCGTGGTCTTTTCCGCATGGCAACGGTCGAGGAGTATCGCGCCGATCCGGAATTTGTCCGCGGTGGCGATCCCAAGCCGCTCAAGGAAGACTGGGACGAGTACCCCACGCTCTGGGAGGACAATCATCCGAAGGTATCGGAAGAGATCATGTCCTCGAACTACCACGAGAACCAGTGGGGGATGGTCATCGACCTGAACACCTGCACCGGTTGCAACGCTTGTGTGGTAGCCTGCCAGGCTGAGAACAACATCCAGGTTGTCGGTAAGGAAGAAGTATCCCGCGGTCGCGAAATGCACTGGCTGCGCCTGGATCGCTACTTCGTTTCCGGAGATGGGGCTTCCTACGACGATCCACAGATGGTCATCCAGCCCCTGCCTTGCCAGCACTGCGAGAATGCGCCGTGCGAGCAGGTATGCCCGGTTGCAGCCACGGTGCACTCACCGGATGGCACCAACCAGATGATCTACAACCGATGCATTGGAACGCGCTACTGTGCAAACAACTGCCCGTACAAAGTGCGTCGCTTCAACTTCTACAACTGGACGAAAACACTTCCGGATACGCTGCACATGGCGTCGAATCCAAACGTGACTGTCCGGTCCCGCGGTGTGATGGAGAAGTGCTCTTTCTGCATCCAGCGTATCCGCAGCGCCAACAAAGTGGCCAACGTGGAAAACCGTTCGATCGAAGATGGCGAAGTGGTCACGGCATGCCAGCAGGTTTGCCCATCGCATGCCATCACGTTCGGAGACCTTTCGAATCCGGACAGCGCCGTTTCGCGCCTTCGTGAGTCGGATCGTCGCTACGAGCTCCTGGCTGAGCTCAACGTGAAACCGCGCGTCAGCTACCTCGGTCGGGTCAGCAACCCGAATCCGAATCTGGCCTGATCAACCCGCTTTAAACGTAACCGAAACACGCACCGCCTGTGAGTACGGCAAGCACGGATAAGACACTCGCCTCGATGGCGGACTTCCACGATGAAGCTCCGCTTATCACCGGGGGTCTGAATTTCCACGACATCACCGAGATCGTCTCTTCCCATACGGAGAAGAAGACCCCACTGGCCTGGTACGGTGCATTCAGTCTGGCGCTGGCCGGCCTGATGCTTCTGGTGGGCATGATCGCCTACCTGTTCTGGAATGGAACGGGCGTTTGGGGACTCAACAACCCGGTCGGTTGGGGATACGCCATCGTCAACTTCGTTTTCTGGGTGGGTATTGGTCACGCCGGAACGCTGATTTCGGCCATCCTCTTCCTCTTCAGGCAGCAGTGGCGAACGGCGATCAACCGCTCCGCTGAGGCGATGACCATCTTCGCTGTTATCTGTGCGTTGGTCTTCCCGACCATCCACGTTGGACGTGTTTGGGCCATTTACTGGACGCTTCCGCTCCCCAACCAGATGGAGATGTGGCCGCAGTTCAAGAGCCCGCTGCTCTGGGACGTCTTCGCTGTTTCGACCTACTTCACCGTTTCCCTCGTTTTCTGGTACATCGGTCTCGTTCCTGACCTGGCCACCATGCGGGATCGCGCGAAAGGCAAGCTTCGCCGCCTGGTTCTCGGTGTGGCCTCGATGGGTTGGACGGGCGCCAACCGCCACTGGCGCAACTACGAGAAGGCGTATCTCCTTCTCGCTGCCCTGGCTACGCCACTGGTTCTCTCGGTCCACTCGGTCGTTTCCTTCGACTTTGCCGTGTCGATCATACCCGGCTGGCATACCACGATCTTCCCGCCCTACTTCGTTGCCGGAGCCATTTTCTCCGGATTCGCGATGGTGGTCACACTCCTGATCATCGCTCGGAAGATCTACAGCCTGGAGAACATCATTACCGTCGACCACCTGGAGAAGATGAACATCATCATCCTGCTCACAGGGACGATGGTTGGTTTTGCGTACATCACCGAGTTCTTCATCGCCTGGTATTCCGGCGTGCAATATGAGCAGTATGCGTTCGTGAACCGCATGTTTGGTCCGTATGCCTGGGCTTACTGGACGATGATGTCGTGCAACCTGTTCTTCCCGCAGTTCTTCTGGTCGAAGAAGCTGCGCCGCAACATCACGTTCATGTTCATCATCTCGATCTTCGTCAACATCGGGATGTGGTTTGAGCGCTTCGTGATCACGGTGACATCGCTGCACCGCGATTACCTCCCCAGTTCCTGGGACTACTACACGCCGACCATGGTGGACGTCCTGACCTTTGTCGGAACGTTCGGTCTGTTCTTCACTCTTTTCCTGCTGTTCCTGCGCTTCATGCCGATGGTGGCCATTGCGGAGGTCAAAGGCGTCATGCCCGAGGCCGACCCGCATTTCTATGACCACGAAGGCGATGGCCACCATGCCGAGCATGCGGTCGAGCCTTCGACGCAGCAGTAACCCGCATTACGAGTATCAATACACGCAGCCATGCTGAATTCTCTGGCACGTGACGTAAAGGCGAGCATGAGCATCTACGATGCTGGCGATGACCAGGTCTATGGCCTGCTCGCCGAGTTCGCGAATCCGGGTGAGCTTCTGCACGCCGCCGAGGCGGTGCACGAAGCAGGCTTCCGTCACTTCGACACGCACAGCCCCTTCCCGATTCACGGGATGGACAAGGCCATGGGCCTAGGCAACTCCATTGTTGGATGGATCACGTTGGTCGGTGGAATCACCGGTCTCTCGTTGGCCACGCTGATGCAGTGGTGGATGGGCGCCGTGGACTACCCGATCAGTATTTCAGGTAAGCCGTTTTTCGCTGTCGAACCTTCGATTCCGATCATGTTCGAATTGACGGTCCTTCTGGCGTCGCTGGCAACGGCAGGCGGGATGTTCGCTCTCAACGGCCTTCCGCGCCCGTACAACCCGTTGTTCTATTCGAAGAACTTCTTGCGCGTCACGGACGATGCCTTTTTCCTCCACATTGCTGCCAGTGACGAAAAGTTTGATCAGAGCGCAACGGCCAGCATGCTTCAGGAATTGGGAGCAAGCAATGTCGAAACCATTCACGATCACGGAGAGGAGGACAAGGACTGAGGACGGCGCCTGAACGGCCCTTGTCCATCACGATCAGGATCATGATGAAAACCACCTACAAACCGACCTCCCTGCTGCTGATGGCCGTTTTTGTGCTGTTCGCTGCAGGCTGTCAGGGGTCGCTTTCGGAGAATCCCCCGCTTCATTTCAACCAGAACATGGACTTCCAGGAGCGCTACGACGCCCAGGAAGCCAATGATTTCTTCGAGGATGGGCGGGCCATGCGCGCTCCCGTCCGCGGGACGGTCGCGCGCGGCCATCTGAAAGAGGACACTGCGTTCTGGACGGGCCGGGATGCCTCCGGGAATTTCGTCTCGGACAACCCGCTGACCGTCGACATGGCGCTGCTTGAGCGCGGCCGTGAGCAGTACGAAATCTTCTGCTCCATGTGCCATGGCCTGGCCGGTGACGGACAAGGCATCATCATGACCGGTGGGTACGGCTATGTGCCGGCGCCAACGTACCACAGCGACATGGTCCGCGCTCAGCCGGACGGCTACCTCTACGACGCCCTGACCTGGGGGGTCCGGAGTATGCCCGGATACGGAACGCAGATCAAAGTCGAAGATCGTTGGGCCATTGTTGCCTACGTCCGCGCTCTCCAACGCAGCCAGGCTGCCCCGATGTCCGACGTACCGGAAAGCGAACGATAGACCCCCAGCGCCCTCATCCAAGGCCCCACTGCCAACATGTGACCCGGATTTCGGGTAACCAAGAAGCGAAAGCGAATGTCTGAGACCGTCAAACGTAGTAATCCGCTGGTATGGCTGATCGACCCCATGGAGTCGACCGCCGGCCAAGCTGACCCCGCCTACCGCTTTTCGTGGTCAAAAGCCGCCTGGCTGCTGCCACTGGCCATCGGCGTTGTAGGCCTGGTCGTCAGCGCCATTGGATGGGCCACGGATTCCCATCAGTTCTACTTCTCCTACCTGATCGGATGGACCTTCTGTCTGTCCATCGCGCTGGGAGCCTACTTCTTTGTGGTGATCCAGCATCTGACCAAAGCACGCTGGAGCGTGGTCATCCGACGTATTCCGGAAGCACTCATTTGGTCTTTCCCGCTTCTGGCGGTACTCAGCATCCCGATCATCCTGGGCATGCACGACCTTTACCACTGGACGCATGGCGACCTGCTCGACCCCGCAAGCCCGACCTATGATGCGCTCATCGCCAGCAAGGTGCCGTATCTGAATACGCCTTTCTTCCTGGCCCGTCTGGCCTTCTACTTCATTGTATGGACGTTCATTTCGCACAAACTGTATGCGCTGAGCGTCCGTCAGGACGTGGATCCTGATGCTTCCATCCCACAGACGCTTCGCAAGTACAGCGCTGCCGGTCTGGTTCTCGGCGCGATCTGCACGGCCTTCGCAGGTATGGACATCCTGATGTCCCTCGATCCGCACTGGTTCTCCACGATCTTCGGCATCTACTTCTTTGCCGGCTCCTTCATGATCATCATGGCCGTGATGGCTCTGACGGGTATGACCCTGCAGCGCTTCGGCATGCTTCAGGGTGTGATCAAGGTGGATCACTATCAAGATCTGGGCAAATTCCTGTTCGGATTCACGGTATTCTGGGCGTACATCGCTTTCAGCCAGTACATGCTGATCTGGTACGGCAACATCCCGGAAGAGACGCTGTTTTACCGATACCGCATGGAGAATGGATGGGGCACATACTCCGCCATCCTGCTCGCGGGGCACTTCATCATTCCGTTTGTTGTCCTGATCGGACGATGGGCGAAGCGCCTCCTCCCACTGCTTGCCTTCATGTGCGTCTGGATGCTGGTCATGCACTGGTTTGACTACTTCTGGGTTGCTGCTCCCGTCTTGCACAACTACAAGGCTGCCATGAGCCTGTACGACATCGCCGCCTGGCTTGGCCTGTTTGGCGTGTTCACAGCGGCATTCATGTACCGCCTGAGTCGCCACCCGCTCGTGCCCCAGCGTGATCCCCGCCTGCACAAGTCCCTGACATTTACCAACTCCTGACCCGGATAACCCCATGGGAGCTGTACCTCACCATCCTGGCGTTGAGCCAGAGGACATCAACACGAACTCTCTGTTCGCTGTCATTGCGGTGTCTTCCATCATCGTCGTGATCCTCGTTGCCATCGGATTCAACATCTCGATGCAGAAGTTCAAAACGGTTCAGTTGGAAGCAGCTGAAATGACAGGCTACCCCATGCTGCATGAGACAGAGATGATGGGGACGGCTAAGATGAACCGGTACGAAGCCAACGATGATGGCACGTATCGCATTCCGATCGAGCGCGCCATGGAAATGGAAGCGCAGGACGCACAGTAGGCGCAGACCACAGCTTGTAGACTCATCGGACGGATAATCAGATATAGCATTTTTCTCCTGCTGCTGACCGGACTCGGTCAGTTGCCGGTTATGGCCCAGGCGGATCAAGAGGACATTGACCCGAACCTGCCGGGCGCATTGCGCGGTGTCGGCGTGGACGAGAAGCTGGGATCCATGCTGCCAGCCGAAGCCACGTTCCTTGACTCGGAAGGACGTCAGGTGACGATCGGAGACTTCTTGCAGAACGATCGTCCTCTCCTGATCAACTTCATCTACCACAATTGCCCGATGATCTGTGGTATCACTCTGGAAGCGTTGGGAATGACGCTGTCCGATATGGAGTGGACCCCGGGAACAGAGTTCGATGTGATTTCGGTCAGCTTTGGTGCCGGAGAGACGCCGGAAATGGCGGCCCGCGCCAAAGAGCGCATGATCTCGAAGTTGGACAGGAAAGGAGCAGCGGACGGATGGCACTTCCTGGTTGGAGATTCCACCAACATCGCGCTACTCACCGATAGGGTCGGCTACTCCTTCAAATGGGTGGAGCAGACACGGGAATACGCGCATCCCGCAACAATGGTATTTGCCGGTCAAGACGGAACCGTCACCCGGTATTTGCACGGACTCGATCTGCCAGCGACGGATGTTCGCAAGGCATTGGTCGAGGCCTCGAGAGGGGAAGTCGGAACAGCAATCGATCAGATTCTGATGTATTGCTTCCAGTACGACCCCAATTCAAATTCCTACGTTCTACACGCAACAAATCTGATGAAACTGGGTGGACTCTTCACGCTGTTGGTCATCGGTATCGGCCTGCTCGTCCTGAGACGGAAAGAGCGCGACGACCGGACCTACCGCATCCCCCGCCCAACATCAGCTTGATTACTCACTAAAGAGGAAGAAGCCACAATGGGCGATAACGGATCGGTCTGGCTACCGGACCCCGGAACGGCTCTCGCAGGCGAGGTTGACACCCTTTTCTGGTTCGTGTTCTGGACCAGCACCATCATGTTTGCGATGGTGATTGCGGCCAAGTTGTACTTCATGGCGAAGTACAAGCGGAATAGTGAATCGGATGTCCCGGAGCCGGTAGAGGAGAGCAAGGCTCTCGAAGCGGTTTGGATCGTGGTTCCAACCATTCTCGTGCTGATTGTATTCACGTGGGGTTTTGACGTATTCGTCAAGCTCAATAACGCCCCGCCCGATGCATACGAGATCAACGTACGCGCCATGCAATGGTCCTGGGAATTTTCCTATGAGGAAGGCGCCACAGCGTACACCGAACTCTACGTTCCTGTTGGACGCCCGGTGAAGCTCAACATGACCTCCTCGGATGTATTGCACTCGTTCTACGTGCCTGCCTTCCGAGTGAAACACGATATCATTCCGAATCGCTACACAGCGGTCTGGTTTCAGGCTGAAGAAGCTGGCGAGTACATGATCCATTGCACCGAGTACTGCGGTACGCAGCACTCCGGAATGAATGCAAAGGTCGTAGCGGTCTCCGAAGAGGATTTTGCCGCGTGGATCACGGAGCAAAGTCAGGATCTTCCTCCAGCCATTCTGGGCGAGCAGGTGTTCGCCCAATGCCAGGCCTGCCACTCCATTGATGGATCCTCCGGCATCGGCCCCACGATGGCAGGACTCTACAACACGGAGCGAGCACTGGAAGACGGCTCAACCGTCATCGCTGATGATGATTACCTGCTGGAGTCCATTTTGAATCCGATGGCGAAGATTGCCCAAGGATATCCTCCCGTAATGCCCGCCGGATTTTCTGCGCTCTCGCAGAAGCAGCTGGATGGCCTCATCGCGTACATCAAGACGCTCGAGTAATCCAATCCCGGAACAGTTTAAAGGAATCGACAAGCGCACATCCCCATGAGTCATTCTGCACCTGGGCTTAATTATCTGAACCACGCGAAAGGCTTCAAGTCCTGGGCCCTGACGCTGGATCACAAACGTATTGGCATCATGTACATGGTGGCCGTATCCCTCGCTTTCCTGGCGGGCGGTATCCTGGCCATCCTGGTTCGCCTCGAGCTTCTTGGCCCGGGCGAGACCATCATGGGGCCGGACGCCTACAACCAGTCCTTCACCCTGCATGCCGTTTTGATGATCTTCGCGTTCATCATTCCGGCCATCCCTGCGGTGATGGGCAACTTTGTTCTCCCCATTCAGCTTGGGGCGAAGGATGTGGCGTTTCCGCGATTGAACCTCGCGTCCCTGTACATCTACCTGATCGGTGCTGTCATCGTGATGCTGGCCCTTGTAAATGGCCGCATTGATGGGGGGTGGACGTTCTACGCGCCCTACTCCACCAGCATCGGGAACGGGATATTGTTCGTGACGGCCGGGGTCTTCGTGATGGGCTTCTCGTCCATCCTGACCGGACTGAACTTCATCGTGACCGTCCACAAGATGCGCGCGCCAGGACTGACCTGGAATCGCCTTCCGCTGTTCATCTGGTCGATTTACGCAACCTCGATCGTTCAGGTACTGGCTACGCCGGTCATCGGTATCACGGTACTCCTTCTCTTCCTGGAAAAAGCCTTCTCGATCGGAATTTTCGATCCAGCTCTCGGTGGAGACCCGGTCCTGTTCCAGCACTTCTTCTGGTTCTACTCGCATCCGGCAGTGTACATCATGATCCTGCCGGCCTTCGGTGTGATCTCTGATCTGATGGGTACGTTTTCCCGTCACCAGGTGTCAGGCTACAAGTTCGTGGCGCTCTCTTCGGTGGCCATCGCTTTCTTGGGCTTCCTGGTCTGGGGACACCACATGTTCGTTTCCGGACAGTCGGCTGTCAGCTCCATCGTGTTCTCCCTGATTACCTACCTCATCGGTATTCCGACCGGTGTCAAGGTGATCAACTGGGTACAGACCATGTACAAAGGGTCGGTGCAGCTCAAGAGCCCGATGCTCTACGCCATCATGTTCCTGTTCACCTTTTCGATCGGTGGGTTCACTGGGATCATGCTCGGCGTTCTCGCCATCGACGTTCACCTGCACGACACGTACTTCGTGGTCGCTCACTTCCACTACGTGATGATGGGTGGAAACGTGATTGCTGCCCTCGGTGGCCTGCACTACTGGTGGCCGAAGATGTTTGGCAAGATGTACAACGAGTTCCTGGCCAAGATTGCCGCACTGCTCGTATTCATCGGCTTCAATGTGACCTTCTTCCCACAATTCATCCTGGGAACCCAGGGCATGCCGCGTCGCTACTACGACTACCTGCCCCAGTACGAGTCGCTGCATGAGCTCTCGACGTACGGCTCCTGGATTCTGGCCGCCGGTCTGTTCCTGATCATGTTCTACTTGATCGCTTCGTTGATCAACGGCAAGAAAGCTGGTCTCAATCCGTGGGGTGCTCTGACGCTGGAGTGGACGCACACGACCACGCCTCCGGATCATCACAACTTCCACGACACGCCGGTCGTCACACGCGGTGCGTATGACTTCCACCTCGCCCGCCACCTCTTTGAGAACGGTGGTGAAGTGAGCGAATTGGACCTTGGTGGGGATGGTGCTGCGCCATCGCACGAGGCAACTCCTGTACCCCAAGAACCTGTAGCCTGAACGGGCCCTACGGCTCTGAACTGAACACAGCATCATGGCGAACCCGCAAACAAATCAGCCAGCCCACGTCAAGCACTACTTCGTGTCATCGGAGCAGCAGTTTGACGCCGCAAAAATGGGCATGTGGCTGTTCCTGGTCACGGAAATCCTGCTCTTCTCGGGCATGTTCGTGGCCTACACGATCTACCGCTCGTGGCATCCTGAAACCTGGATGGCGCTTTCTACAGCGCTTGACTGGAAGCTTGGAGGCCTGAACACGTTGGTCCTGCTCGCGTCCTCGTTTACGGTGGCCATGGGCATCAACCAGATCCAGCGAGGCAATCAGAAAGGGTTGTTGATCAATCTGATTCTGACTTTTGTCTTTGCCGGGGTCTTCCTCGTGGTCAAGTACTTCGAGTACGCCGCCAAGATTGAGCACGGCCTTCTTCCAGGCGCTGCGTTCGATCCGCACGGTATTTCCCACGGGTTTGACTACGCCACGTACAATGTGCCTTACGGTCCCCAGTTCTTCTCGATCTATTTCGTGATGACCGGGATCCACGGATTCCACGTGTTGGTGGGGATGGGACTGTTCGCCTGGATTACCTGGAAAGCCAAGAATGGCGCGTTTTCCGCTGACTACTACACGCCCGTCGAGAACTGCGGTCTCTACTGGCACCTGGTGGATATCATCTGGATCTTCCTCTTCCCGCTGCTCTACCTGATATAATTCATCTCGATAGCGTCCCGGCTGGGCGCCCATCGTAACCCGCTCGTTCTCAATTCCGAATTCCACGATGTCACACGATTCCGGACACCACATCATTCCCGTCAAAATGCTTTATGCAGTTATCGGGATTCTGGTCTTCCTGACTGTTCTCACGGTTGCTCTTGCCCAGGTGGAGCTGGGTGTATTTGAGGTACCCGTTGCCCTGGCAATCGCGCTGACCAAAGCGGGATTTGTCGTCATGATCTTCATGGCGCTGAAATGGGACAACCGCGTGAACGCGACCATCCTGGCCGTGGGTGGTCTGTTCGTGGTCGTATTCATCACATTCATTCTGCTGGATACAGAGTATCGCGGTGACCTGAGCAACACGACCGAGGGCACGATCATGGACCAGCAGCGTGCCGATCAGGCCATGGAAGGCCGTGAGCCCGAGCGCGCAGATATCCAGTTCAATCGCCAGTAATGCGAATGGGTAGCGGACTCGATTCCGCTTGCTGCTGACTGAGACCTTTTGCGGGGCGGGCGATCGAAGATCGCCCGCCCCGCAGTCTTTTCAGTCATTTCTCAGAATTCGATCAGCGAACCCGTAACAACCTGGTGCGCTCGGACGTTTTCCCCCCATGCAGACCATCATCC
This sequence comes from Rhodothermales bacterium, assembly GCA_028284865.1. Classification (GTDB taxonomy): domain Bacteria; phylum Bacteroidota; class Rhodothermia; order Rhodothermales; family UBA10348; genus JAAZVD01. The sequence continues at coordinate 52,511 of JANQQV010000004.1, forward strand.
TCATAACAGGATTGCTTTCGCTCGGTGCTCTGATGGCGTGGATGTTCTGGGCGGCCAGTCGCATCCTTAAAGAAGACCGCTCGGCGAAACAGCGCTGGCGAGCCCAGTGGATGCGCGAAGAGACCATGCTTCACGGCGAACGCGCGGTCCGCTTCAGCGACATCCGACTGCGTGAAGCCGAACGCATGGCGACCATTCCCGGAGATGTCGATTATCTCTATGACGATGGGTATTCCGTGGGGTGGCCGGAAGAGTGGACAGACGACCTGACGCTCCGACGCAACTAGACCTCACGCGGGTCGACGTTGCAAAGAGGGGAAGCCGGATGCGCTTCAGGGAATACAGCTACAGCGTCTTCAGGACGTCCAGCTGACCATTCAGGAACTTGGCCAGCGATTTGTGTCCCGCTGCGAGCGTCTTGCGAAGATTCTTGTCCTCAACGCCCATGTGGCCGGTCACGATCTTGACCATCTGACACAGTTTGCCATGCGTAGCAGCCACGTAGGCCACTGCATAGCCTGACATGTCGCTGATATCCGCAATACGCTGCCAGTACGAAAGCTCAGTGGCTCCCTGAACCGTGTGGTCCTGCGTTACCAACGTCACCTGAGTCAGGTCTTCGAATGGGACGCTGAGCGGCATGCGGGGGTAGGTCGGAGCGGAAAGCTCAATGCGATCCCCTTCGAACACCTGTGCGACACTCACCAGATCGCCAATGTTGAGGTCCTCGCCAAGTGCGGTGCACGTGCCGGCATGAACCAGCGAAGTCACGTCGTACGATCTCAGTAGTCGCTCCGTGCGCAAGGCCGCCTTGATCTTGCCAATGCCGAGAATGGAGACCAGGAAATGATCATCGTGGAATGATTCGCCCTCACTGAGGCCATCAAAGCGGCCTCGTTCGTACGTAGCCAGAAATGGCTGCGCTTCCTCTACAGTCGAAAAAACAATTCCCGTCATTGAACAGTAGGTTGGGATCGGTGTAAGAGGCTGCTCTCCAGGAGTTTGGCTGCGCAGCCCGACCGACGGATACTTCCGAGAAGCCGTAAGAAACGAACAAGCACGTCAGGATGAAAGTTGTCGATTTGCTCCGTGATGGAGACTCGCCAAGCGTGTCCTACGAGATCGTCCCGCCCAAAAGGGGCAGCTCACTGGCCGAGATCCTTGAGATCGTCGAAGGCCTGAGCGAATACGATCCACCTTATGTCGACGTGACCTCGCATAGTGCCCAGGTGTACTATGAGGAGCAGAATGATGGAAGTTGGCGACGCCATGTGAAGCGCAAGCGCCCAGGAACGCTTGGCATGTGCGCTGCCATCAAAGGGAAGTTTGGTGTTGAGACCGTTCCTCATCTCCTGTGTCGTGGTTTCACGCGCGAGGAAAGCGAAGACGCGCTCATTGAGCTGAACTACCTCGGTATCCATAATGTCATGGCGCTGCGAGGCGACGACACGGGGTACCAGAAGCCGGCTTCTGTTGACCGCACGCGCAATGAATACGCCATCGACCTGGTGCAGCAGATTTCAGACATGAACCAGGGTAATTACCTGGAAGACCTGATTGATGCCGCACCCACTGATTTCTGCGTTGGCGTTGCCGGTTATCCAGAGAAGCACTTCGAGGCGCCCAACATCACCTGGGACGTACTCAATCTGAAGCGGAAGGTTGATGCCGGAGCGGACTACATCACTTCCCAAATGTTTTTCGACAATGACTCGTTCATCGGCTTCGTAGAACGCTGTCGCGATGTCGGCATTACCGTCCCGATCGTTCCGGGGCTCAAGATCCTTACCAAGAAGCGTCAGCTGCAATCCCTGCCTGCGCGTTTCCATCTGCAGATTCCTGAAGCATTGGCAGCCGAATGTGAGGCGGCCAAGAATGACGCAGAGGTGGCAGAAATCGGTATTCGATGGGCGGTCAGGCAGTGCGAGGGGTTGATGGAAGCCGGGTTCAACAACCTGCATTTCTACATCATCCAGACGCCTCAGCACGTTCGGGAAGTGGTCAAGTCGCTCCGGAAAATGGCCTGACACTGGCTGATGCGTTGCCTTTCAGGCGCCTAGCTGGGCGAGATAGCGATCTTCCAGGACACGCATCGCTTCACGTTGATCATCGGTGGCATCATCATGGCTGCACAGGTGAAGGATGCCATGGATCAGGTAGCGCTCGATCTCGGTTTTGAGCGAAGATCCGAATTCCTCGAACTGCTCCATCGCCGTCTCGACGTCGACATACACTTCGCCTTCGATCGGGTCATCCTCGAGGAGGAATGAGATGACGTCGGTGTGCCAGTCGTGATCGAGCCACTCCCGATTCAATTCGAGAACCGTCGGATGGTCTGCAAAGACAACGCTCAGGGATGCGAACTCACGATCTTCTCCCTCAGCAATGATCTTGACGATCCGGGTCAGACGGTCTTCATCCGGGCAGACGCTCCACGATTCGTCGGTCTGAACGATGGACAGCTCTGCCATGCTTAGCCGGGGTCAGCCCAGGTCGCCGAAGAGGTCCTCGGTGACCGAGAGGGCAACGCTGCTCATGATCAGCTCGGGAGGCAACTGGGTGAAGTCGGTCGAAAGCAGATTCGTGTCCACGTTGGCGTACAGAGAGCATCCAGCGTTGCGTTCGACGACGAGGCCATTCGCTGTATCACCGCTACGGGCGACAAATAGAACTTCGCCCAAATCTTCACTGCTCTTGAATCCCGTACAGCCTTGCAGCTGCAGGAACGAGGCTGGTGCGTAAACGGAAACCAGATTGGTGTACGAACCCTCCGAAAGGCCAGGCGAAGACACCTTCCGGTGTATCTCCAGCGTGATGCGTCGGCCACTGTCTTCATCCGAAAGCTCGAAGCGAGCCATCGAGTCGTCTTTCTTGGCCACGACACCCAGAACGGTTTCGATACGTTCGATATCGGTGTCTGAAAACGAAAACGGCATGGTCAAAGGAGTATCATCCGTAAGTGAGGCGATCAGCCGCGCCAAGATACCGGCTCCCCTCTCGAATTCCAATGTGGAAGCGTTGAGGGGCGATTCGTTCGGCATCGGCTTACCCCGGGGAACCGCTCAACCTGAGGGCGTTTCCTGATGGACCGCCTCCCCGGCGCTTCCTTTACGGGAGGGGGAGGGGATGTTTCAGAATCCGGAATGAACTCCATGTCAAGTCCGAAGACCGTTCTCGTTCTGGCTGCAATAATGGGTGCCTTGGGTGTTGCCGCGGGAGCGTTCGGCAGCCACGTACTGTCCGATGTGCTCTCGCCGAAAGACCTGTCCACATACGGGACCGGTGTCGCCTACATGCAATGGCACGCTGTGTATTTGCTGGCACTGGCATGGTTGAACCACACCCACGACAATGCGATGTTCACCTGGGCCAGACGATGTGGATTGATCGGAGTACTGTTCTTTACCGGTAGTCTGGTGACGCTGGCGTTGACAGGCCTATCCTTTCTGGGCGCAGTAGCTCCGATCGGAGGAATGCTTCTGATTGCCTCATGGGTATTGACCGGCCTGGGGGCTCGGACGATTCCCCATTCAACGGGCTGAAACCAGCAAGCCTGAGCCAACAAGATTGAGGCCAACAAGGCTCGCGATGAAGGATCAGTCGCCCTCTTCTTCGAAGAGCAGGGTGATACTTGGACTCAGTCCGTGTTCTCTGGCCAGGCCAAGCAGGGCTTCCGCAACCTCATCCGGGGATTCGTACGTTCCGACCTCACGGGAATCGACAGCGAGCGCATACCCGATATCATCAGGCTCACCCGGTTCGTAGTCTTCCCAATCGGTGGCTTCTTCCAGCACGAAAAGGCCATCTTCAGGAGCAAAGGATGCCACGTACCGCTCACACTGTTCTTCCGGGTCAATCAGGCTCAGGTTGCCCAGCGCTTCGTATTCCTCGTCGTAGAACAGCGTTTCTGCAATGAGACGCAGAACGAATTGGTCAGTGTCGAAGACGGCCATGGGACAACTCCTTCCAGGAGTACATCCCGGAACGATCATTGAGTGGTTACGCCGTCAAGATACGTCTCCAACCATGCGTGTGCATCATCGGCTTCGAGCAGTCGGGTATCGGCGTCGAAGACATCCCCGAAGTGCTGGATGATCCTGTTTTCGACGGCTGTCCGATCCAGTTTCTCAAGGACCTCCATCTCCATTGATGTGACGCCTCGATCGGTAATACCGCACGGGACGATCATGTTGAAATGATCCAGTTCGGGAGAGACGTTCAGCGCAAAGCCATGCATGGTGACCCATCGACTACACCGGATTCCCATGGCGCAGACCTTGCGTTCATTGCCAGCTTCCTTCGTTATCCAGACACCAGTCCCTTTTCCGAACCGGTCGGCTTCAATGCCGTGATCTGCACACGTCCGGATGATCACTTCTTCGAGATCGCGCAGGTAGCGATGGATGTCGGTATAAAACCGATCCAGGTCGAGGATGGGATATCCTACTATCTGTCCTGGTCCGTGATACGTGATATCACCGCCACGGTCGATCCGGACGAACGTAGCACCAGCCTTGGTCAGCTCCTCTTCAGAGGCAAGCAAATTGCTCTCATCGCCGCTTTTTCCGAGCGTGAAAACCGGAGGGTGCTCGACAAGCAGAGCCACATGTGGCAACTCCTTCGGTTCGTCGGAGCGCTTATTGGCCACCAGACGCTGCTGCAACTGCTTTTGCAGGTCCCAGGTCTCCACATAATCGGCCTTTCCCAGCCGACAGAACACGATCTGTTGACGCGAATCAGCCATCAGTTCGCGATGCTGACACGGATGTTGAACGTCCCGTTGATGTTGACCGAGGATGGCTGGCGGGAGTCTTCCGAGTCGAATTTCTCGTACTTCAGCGTGAAGTCAGCCTGCACACGGTTCGAGAACTGGTAGGCCACCCGAGGCGTCATGATCAGACGCTTGTGCGCGGTGACCAGGGAAACGTTGTCTCCTTCAAGAGCATTCTTGAGTTCGAATTCCGGATCCGTGACGGCCTGTTCAAGTGCACGTCGCAGGCGAAGTCGCTGATCGAGTGTTTCGCTCTGAGTGATATTCAGCGCCAGCGTCACCCTGTTATTCAGCTTGCGGAAGAACGGTAGCTTGAGACCGGACTTCTGATAACTGATGTCGACACCAAGCTCGGTGGTCTTGTTTTCACTGACCTCGAAGTTGGCTGTACTCAGCGAGTAGGAGTTGCTTTTGGACCAGGTCACCGATGTAGAGACCGATCCTTTCCACGTGATGTCTACGCCGATCAACGGGCGGAAACTCTCGTTGATGCGGATGTTGTTGATCTGGTACTCTTCGACCGCGAACTGGATACGACGTGATCCAAGATCAACGGTGCGAACAGAGTCATCGCTGGCAAACGCCGTGTTCGTGTTGAAGTCAGCTGCGTAGTCACCCGAATAGGCGTGTCGCAGGGACACGTTTTGGGCCAACGCACGGATCAGGGGCCAATCAGAAAGTCCCGAGTACGTGATCTGCCAAGTGGGTTTGGGGAATGGCGCGATACCCAGGTTGTCAACGGTGCGACCTCCCCGGACGAATGCACTCCTGAAGTCATCGACGACGGATGAGTTCGTAAGCGGAGAGCGACCGTTTCCATCGGCATCCGGCACCAGAATCGGATCGTCCTCACCCGTTGCGATGACGTCTGAGGCATAAGTGTCCAGCTGGCTCTGGAACAATTCGAGATAGTCGGCACCAAAGGCCCATACCGACGCCTTGTTGTTGCCGCTCTGCGTGATCGTCGAGTCAATTCCAAGAACCATCCCGAAGTCGTCAAGGACCGGACGATACGTGAAGGTTTCGGATTCGGACAGATCAAGGCTCCAATTCAGCGACACATTGAGAGCCTGTGAGGGGCTCAACGTCGTCCGTCCCTGGAATCGTTTGCTGTCATTGAGCAGGTCGGAAACCTGGAGGGACGGATCGACAATGCGATCGTTGATGTCGAATTGACGATCGAAACCGAAACGATATCCCAGGGTGGCCCCATTGCCCTTGAGTGCGTCCCGCAGGCTATAGAAGGTGGCAACATCCAGGAGTTGCCCGTTCTCATCGAAAACAGGCGTACCCACGTTGGTCGAAGAGGACGTCTTCGAATCCTGATAGGTGAGGTTGAAATCGCGAATGCCAGTGGCCGTCAGCAACAGCTGGCGGGCATAGGACTTGAGACGTCCACTGAAACCGGCTCCATCGTCCTGATCGGCGTCCTCAGCGGCAGCACGTTCGGCAGGCAATTCTTCCGGGAGTTCAACACCACTTTCCTCGGCCAACCGCCGGGCCTCTCGCGCTTTCTGACGGGCCTCGGCCGCGGCTTCCTTGCGCCTGCGTGCCGCTTCCTTGTCTCGCTGATAGGACTTCTGTGCCTCTTCGATGGATTCATAGAAGCCGAACTTGCGCCAGAGATCCTGTATGCGAAGAGAGACCCCGCCACGAAGCTCGACGTTGTTTCGGATGGCTGCACCGTTGTTTCGACCTACCGGACCGTTTTGCCAGTCGAATGTGGAATTGTAGGATATGTCCTGGATCTGAATCCAGTTCAGGAATCCGATGGCTCTCAGTTGGGGACGGAAAGATGCGCGGAATACCTGGTTGTGCCGTTCCGTGCGTGGCGTAATGCCGCCAGACAGGAATCGCCCGAGGACATTCGTCCCGGAGACGACATCCAGCTGCTGCAGTTCGAATGCGTTGCCCAACTGCGCCTCCGGAATCAAACCAGCTGCGATGGCTTCATCGAGGCGCGATCCGAAGAACGTCGTATCGGTCGTGACCACATTGTACAGGGTGTCGACACCGACCGTATTGAAACTCTGATCCGTATTCGTATCAAAGCTCAGGTTCAGGAAGTTGAACGGATTGTACTGGAATTGGAAGTCGCGTCCGTGCGTGAACGTGTGCTTTTCTCGCATCGGGAAGCGCACATCAAGCGGTGTGGACGTCGTATCTCCGGCTGAGACGATCGGCCGCTCACGAGTCTGGGAGAACTGACGCCTGAATGAACCGGATGTCGAAACCAGGGTCGGCAGGTAGTTGAAGTTCAACCCGCCCAGTGTTCTCAGCAGCGGAACACTGTCAAGGAAGAAGAACGGCCTGAAGGTCTTCGGATTTCGAGTCTGGAAGCGATACCCCAATGAACTGGTCCATCGCCACGAATCATTGACCTCCTGGGAAGGAGATCGTCCGTTGGATTCTGCCTGCGAGTACGACAGGGAGACGCCGTCGACCGTGTTGCGAAGAATCTTGCTGCGGGATCCCGTCTTGCCTACCCGTGTCGACAGGCTTTTTGAAAGCGTGTAGGTCTGCGCTGCTTCCGTGGCCTCGGTGCGGGCGATGTCTTTTTCCTCATCCGTAAGGTCTTCCCTGTCATCAATCTGACTGATGATCTCTTCCAACCGGATATCGCCTCGAGTCGGGGAGAAGCGTGGAGTGGACGTATTAGACTGCACCTGAACGTTTACGGGCATGGTCCACCCGAACCGCTCGGGAATCACCTTGTCGGCATTCAGCTCGGTGGTAACGGTCCAGTTGTTGATGTTGAGCTGCTCACGCTCGCCAAGACTGGAGGAAAGGGAGCCGAATCCATCCGTCTGACGCTGGAAGCTGGCCTTGATGCTTCCTACGTCGGCAAGTTTGATGTCCATGTTGGAAAGGGCAGCCCATCCGTTCTCCGAGTCATAGCCGGAGACGCGCAATTCGTTGACCCACACCGTGATGTCTTCGAGAACGTACTCGGATCCGAACAAGGTTGAATCGGCAGGATTGCGGACACCGATCACGATCGAGTTCACTTTACTCAGTGATGGTGTTCCGCGAATTCCCAAACGGGTCCCTGGCGGAGCAAAAACTGAAGCGTCCGGCGAGTCGGGAGTTGTCAGCTCACCATTCGTGGTACTCCAGAAGGTGGAATCGGAAGGGAAGGCCAGGCGGTCTCGAGCCACTTTCAACTGGTTAAGCGCGCCCAATTCGATATTCATCGATCCCAGATCCCGGAATTCGCCTTCGAAATCCACAGCCGTTCGCCACAGCTCGTCCGAGCTTCCAGCGGTCTCGAAACTTGGCGTCAGCGGCTGTTCATACTCGTAATAATCGTTTGTCTCGTTGGAGCCGAGGCGAACGAATAGTGTGGCCTTTGTGCGGCTTTCTTCCAGCGGGAAGGATGCCAGGTCCGTTCCGTCTGCCAGGATTCCATGCGCGTGCACGAACATGCGCAAGTTGGAGTACTTCAGCAGATCAAGACCGGTATTCTGCGTCTTGAAAATGGCTCGCTGCTGACCCGGACCGAGATTTTCAGCACGGATGACGAGCGACTGCTCACGGGCATTCTGGACGCGTCCCGACGCCAGACGCGACTGACTAACGACGGCAGCGACGGGAGGCTGATAGGTCTCAGCATTCTCCTCGTTGTTGATGCTCGATATGGTCAGCCGGGTCTCCGTCCCGGTCGTGTCGAACGGGGTCTCGCGCTCAAGGGTGATGGCTTCGGACTTCTGCCACTGGGAACCGACCAGTTCCAGGGAAGCGAATCGGGCTGTGAATGGCACCTCGTGTCCTGTAGTCCAGACCCGGATGAACTCGATCAGGGAGAAGTCCTGGATGTCGCCGACGCGTCGGGAGAACTGCTGGACGGGGATGCGTACCTGATACCAACCCGTACCATTTCCGTCTGCGTCCGTCACTTCACCAACAATGAAGTCGTCCACGCGTTGAGGAGCAGCCAGAGAGTCCAATGCACGCTGGGAAAGCGGGATTTCGTACTGGAAATAACTGTTCTCGGTATCGACGGTGGAGTTCAGGTTGCGATCTTCCGAGTCTGGAAAACGCGAATTACCACGTTTGACCGACGTGTTGTTGGCCAGCTTGGTCTGGGTTTCGAATGCATTGAGTTCGTGGCCCGCGAAGTACTTGCTGAAATGCTGCTGGAACGTGGCCGAAGCAGGGAAGAACTCCGAATTCTGGTAGTACTGGCTGTTACCGAAGTAGTGGTAGTCATCACCCGAAGGGTCTGCCAGTGCTTTGGCTACCTCTGCGCGATACTTGGGATCGTTCGAGTTGCGGTCGAGACTGTTCAGGAAGTCGGCAAAGTGGATTTCTTCCGTGGCGAATGGGGGATAATCAGAAGATCCACTGGCCAGGCCATCCAGTCCCAGGTCTTCTGTTCGTCGGGACGCATCGTCAATGTCGACCACGCTGTTCTGTGCTCCCGTAGGACTACGGCCCCAGTTCAGGATACCGCCTTCTGTGATCGTGGCGGTGGAGAGTCCGTCCTCGTTGTTCAGCTTTTCGTCGGGCAGGATGTCTTCCGAAATCGAACCGAGATCGACATAAAGCTTCGCATCGGTTCCTGCATCTCCGGCCGGGTTCTCAGGGAAAGGCCGGAAGACGAACTCAACGAAGTCAATGTTTTTCAGACTGAAGTCCGTGAAGCCCTCAGGCAGGCGCTGCGTCATCCCGCCCCAGGCCAGCTTCGGGTTATCCAGGAATCCGCGCAAATCGCGCGTGTAGTTGTAAGGCCCGCGTTCCGTCGGGTTGAAGTAGATATCGTAGGTCTCGAGCGTCGGGTCGATCTCGGCGCGCGTATCCCGGTTGGGAAAGACCTCATCGATGCGGAAAATCCGGATAGCATCGGTGTTGTAGGCGATGGTCGGGATTTCCTGCAGCATGTTTGCATTGATCCGGTACCAGGCGAAGTTCCCTCGCCAATTGGTCCGGAGGGAGTCGGACTCGAAACCGGACTGCACGCCAAAGAAGTCTACGGCTGCGATCGAGTCAGGTGCTGATGCCAGGCCCCAGGATCCGGGCTGCATCATTGTGAACGTATTCTCGAAGCCCTCGAAGTCATCGATGTAGGACGTTCCGCCCAATTCATCACGCGAAAAGTCGCGACCGGCTGACTGGAGATCCCGACGCGTTCGCTCGAATGCGATCGTCTGAGTATTCCCGGGACGGAGTTGAGCAAACTCCCCACTCAAGGAAATGCTGGATGGCTCGCGCGTCTGCAGAAGCGGTACGTAGTCGATGGCCCGGGTCATCCATCGTGGTTCGAGTTTGAGAGCCCCATCTACACCCCAGATGGTGTTGGAAATGGGCTCTTCGCCGATACGATACTTGTCGATTGGAGACTTCTGGTTCATCCGCATCACGGTGGCGCCCAGCGAGAGACGTTCATCCAGCGTGTAGTCGGCACGCATACCGACCAGCGTCTTCTTCTGGATGTTGAAGAAGGAGTTCTGTTCGAATTCGATCTCGATGTCTCGTGCTGCCGTGAGGAAAGCCGGGTTGATGATCTGCACGAGACCGGTACCGGAGTATTCGACGACAAAGTCAGTGCCTTCGGTGAGCGGCGTACCTCCAGAGGTCACTCGAACAGACCCCGGAACGACACCGGAGAAGGCATTCAGATCATAGGACGATTGCGCAGAACCGCGATAGGAACCGCGGATGCGATAAACGTCATGCTGGCTGTTGCGTCGCGCATTCGCCTTTTTCTGGCTGTACAGCGTCTCGAATACGTACACTTCACGAAGTCCGGCCTGGGCCTCAGGGGTACCGCCGCCGGATCCAATGACGTTTGACAATCTCGACCCGAACGGTTCGAGATACGGGAATATCAGTGTTCCTTCTCCCGGAACGATCGTGTAGTTGACGAGGAAGTCGAACTGGTCATCCGCAACCAGGGCCTGGTCCTCGTTCACCCGGTCAAGTCCAGTCAACTGAAGAATCGTACTCGTGCCGCCGACACCCGGAAGGGTTTTCGAGGCTGTCTTTCCTGGAGGTTCGTAGAAGACCTGCAGCTCGAATTCGTTGGGCTGAATGCTTCGTCCAGGCAGACGATAGATGTTGCGCAGCTCCAGGTACCAGGCAGCCGGATTGAATTCGGCTTCGGGTGCCGGCTGGCGAAGCTGGACGGGACGGATCAGTTTGAGGACGATTTTGTCTTCGTTCTGCCCACCGTCCGAGCCCCCGGTGTCTGTCGAGAAATCACCTACCTGAGACGTTCGACCATTAGCCCGATACCGGAAGGCGACAGCAAGGGCTTCGCTTTCCTGGACACGCTGACGCATGGTGATGTACCCCAGCACCTCGTCCACATCGTAGTCCCGGCCTCGTTCGAGACGTTTGAACTTACCAACCTGGAAGTCAGAGGAGGACAGATTCTTGACCGACTCGAGATAGGACCCGGGAGCGGCATCCCCGTCGCGAAGCTCTGTGTCCAGTTCGCCACCGTCGGCGTCATCGTACTGGTCAATATCGTTGCCCGGGAGACGCTCCTGGGTGTACTGGTTGGCCTGAAGCAGGATGTCCTGCGACTCGCCAAGGTCCACCATGGCGACTACCTGACGAACGTTTTCTTCTTCCGGCCGGGTCGGCATGAGTTTCCAGACCTCGATCTCGGTGATGCGCTCGAAGCCATTCGCCACACGGATGTTCGGAGGATCGGCGAGTGCGTCTTCAAACCGATTCCGGAAGTAGTAGCCGAGGAAGAAGTGCGTGGCCTCGTCGTAATCCGTCGGGCGCAGATCGAATTCCGTTTGTTCGGATCCACCCTCGATGTTCAGACTGTTGGACTGACCTTCCTGCTGACTCATGACAGTGGTCAACCGGACACCGCCAAGCTGGAATTCGCTCTTGATCCCGAACAGGCTCTGGCCGCCCCGAATGAGCGATGACGGCGTCTGAAGGAAGACGTTACCGGCCTCGATCTTCTGGATGATCTCGTCCTCGTACCCGGTGTATTCGAGCTTCAACTGGTTCTGGAAGTCGAACTGGTTGCGCGAGTCGTAATTGACGTTGATGCGCAACTTGTCCCCGATGGTCCCGGTGATGCCGAGACTCAGGTCCTGTTTGAATTCAGGGTCGAGCTGGGACGGCTTTCCGGTGATGGACACCTGTTGATCACTCTTGCGGTAATCAAATCCGGCGTGGATATCGGCGGTGCCGTTTACGCGGAGGTCGACTTCGTTCGCTCCGAAAATGGTCCGGAAAGCACTCTGGCGACCACCGGGGACGACAATGTTGAACCCGAGGCCACCACGTCGACGCTGAGCTGCCTGCCGCTCACGCTGGATGATCAACTCATCCCAATTGGCAGCCATGTCCTGATTCAATCGAGCTGCCCGGTACTCGTCGAAGGTCAGCCGAACGGGGTAGCGCGCATCCCAGTCGCCTACTTTCTCGCGAGCCGTGTAGGCGCGGGCCAGTGTGTCGAACTCGATCTCGTACTGCCACCACCTTCCAAGGGAGGGGGACATGACCAGGCGATCTCTCGGAGCGACCTCTGCGGTCCATGGGTCTTTGCGGAACGCAGGGATGATGTCCCAGACCAGGGCAGAATCAGGTACGAAAAGGGAATCGACCTCCAAGGTGTCCGTTTCAAGGGTGTCGATTGCAAACGGATCAATGGCGACTGAATCCGTGTCTGCCAACGCAATGAATCCTGAAGCACTACGCCATGCATCGAATTCGGGGTCGGTGGCCGCAGAGCTGACCCAAACCATCGAGATGACGAAAAACCCTACAATCCCGGCAAAGAGGGATCGCAGATAAGAAGCGGGTTTGGAGCCGCCAGGTGTCAGCTTGGTCGTTTCCTGTTCGTGACGCAAAACGTGGACAGGGCCGTTCTGTTGGTTATCGAATTAACCGACTCATGGGAGCCGGGTCATCAGTATCGACTTGAGAGTGCGTAGCGATGCTGCGTATAGAACGGTGTTGGGCTTGGTTTTGCGGGATTTTGAGGCCAAAAAAGGACCAAGGGAGGGGCGTATGCAACAGAATGCGTAAGGTTCTCCGATTTATCCGCTTTCTGCTACCTTGAGACGCTCCCGGACAGGTCCGGAAAGGTCGGTGCTGAAGGCCGCCGGCCAGTCCGGGCGATTGTACTTCCTTTAATGGTATATGATGCAGATTACCATGGTACCCAACGAAATGAAGGGCATTTTTCGTGCCACCTTGCTGACAATGCTGTTTGCAGCCGTTCTGAGCGGATGCGAAGCGCAGCCTCCCGCCGCGGAAGACGTCCAGATGGATACCGCTGCAGAGCGCGAGGCCATTCGGGCCGTGTTGATGGGGCAGCAGGACGCTTGGAATTCAGGAGACATCGAAGCATTCATGGCAGACTACATCCAGTCGGACACCCTTCGATTCACTTCTGGAGCAACCGTCCAGTATGGCTGGGATGCGACGCTGCAGCGCTACTACACGGCGTATCCCGACCGGGGCGCGATGGGAGAACTCACGTTCAGCGATCTGACCGTTGACATCCTTTCGGCTGAATGGGCGCTGGTATTCGGGGCTTTCCATCTGAAACGGGACGGGGACTACGAGGACGTAGGAGGACGGTACACGTTGCTGATGCACCGGGAAGCCGATGGCTGGAAAGTTCTCTACGACCACACATCACGAGCTGAATCATGACTGACACCTCACCATTGGCCATCATCACCGGTGCCTCCGGTCGATTGGGCCGGCTCACCACGGAGGGGTTCTTGCGTGCAGGATACCGGGTTGTCGGACTGGATCGCGTTGCGGACGAGGAATCGAAAACGCCAATTCTGGCGATCGACGCGACCGATGAGAGCTCCGTTCACGATGTCTTTGAGCGTATTCAAAACGAATACGGGACGCCATCTGTGCTTGTCCATACCGTTGGAATGTGGGCGATGAAGCCGTTCGCGGAAACGGAGTTGTCAGAATGGACAACCATGATGGATGTCAACCTGACCAGTACATTCCTGGTTTTCAGGGAAGCGGTTAGAGTCATGACCGAGTCGGGAGGCTCGCTGATCGGAATTTCTTCGAAGCAGGGTAGTGTGCGGGGTGCGGCGCAACAGGCTGCATACTCGGCATCGAAAGCCGGCGTCAAGCGACTCGTGGAAGCCATCGTAGAAGAATATGCGGGAACGGGTCTTACGGCCCATGCCGTGGCGCCTTCCATGATCCTTTTCGATGGGGACGAGGGCGACGGTGTGCCAGCCGACGATCTGGTTCAGCATTGCCTGTACTTGGCCTCTCACCCAGGCGCCAGCCTGAACGGGGTCACGCTGCACGCCTTCGGCTAGGATTCTCTGGCGATCTGTACGGGTTTTCCCGATTGACGCCACTCAATGCGTGCCGTTACTTCCGGCGTTGTTCGGCTTGGAGGCGATCTGGGTCGATTTTAGCGGCAGCACCCGACAGGTGTTCACCACTTCCATCCTGAAAACAACGCTCATGACTTCGTACAAAGGTACCATCGGCATCCTGACTGGCGGCGGCGACGTTCCTGGTCTCAACCCCGCAATCCGTGCTGTCACCATTCGAGCCATTCGAGAAGGCTATCGTGTCATCGGTATCCGGAGAGGCTGGGCTGGCTTGGTTGAAATCATCCGGGAAGAGGATGCGGACAACAGTCACTGTTTCCTGACTTTGACAGAAGACGTGGTGAATCGTGCCGGTCGAACCGGGGGGACATTCCTGCATTCGTCGCGGACGCGTCCCAGTCACCTTCCGAAGGCCATGGTGCCGGAGCATCTGAAGGAGACGTACACCGACGAAATCAACGACATGACTCCAGACATCCTGAAGAACATCGAGTTCATCGGGCTGGATTATCTGATTCCCATCGGTGGTGACGACACGCTCAGCTATGGGCACCGTCTCTACAAGGAAAGCGTGAAGGTGATCGCCATTCCAAAAACGATGGATAACGATGTACCAGGTACCGACTACTGCATCGGTTTCGGTACCTGCGTGACCCGGACGATCGAACTGGCCCACACGCTGCGTACATCTGCGGGCTCGCACGAGCGCTTCCTGGTCATCGAGGTATTCGGTCGCTATGCCGGTTTCTCGGCGTTGCTTCCAACGATGGCCGGCGCGGCAGATCGATGCGTGATTCCCGAACATGCGTTCGATCCGGAGCACTTGACCGAGATCCTCACGTACGACCGCAACCGGCACCCGAGCAAGTACGCAGTGGTGCTGGTATCAGAAGGAGCAGCCATGGCGCATCACGACGGCATGTCATTCGAAGGCGATGAAGCCGATCAGTACGGCCACAAGAAACTGGGCGGTATCGGGGACAAGGTTGCTGCCGATCTGAAGCGCCTTTCGCCGAAGTACAATGCTGGCAAGCGTATCAACGTGGTCAATCAGAGACTGGGTTACCTCGTCCGATGTGGGGACCCGGATGCGCTGGACTCCATCGTTCCAATGGCATTCGGCAACCTGGCGCTCGATCTGATCCTGAATCGCTCGAACGGTCGATTGGTCAGCGTTCGCAACGGGACGTACGACAATGTGCCCCTGGACGTCGTGGTCGGTACCAAGAAAGTGGTCGACGTGGCGAAGTACTACAATGCCGAGCGATTCCGCCCCTTCTATAATTCGTTTGCACAGCGCCCGACGTTCATCATGACGTCAGACGTCTAGGCGATTGCGTCAGATCGAGAGTGCGCCTGACCGGTCGTCCGAGTAGCGGCCGGTCAGCCATGTGGCCAGACCGATCAGGATCATCAGGAAGACCGAGTACGCTGCGGCGGCTCCAAAGTCGTACAGGCGCAGCTGCGACAGGATTTCGACCGAGATGGGCCGGTTGTCGAACACGTAGAGCAGGATCGAGGAGACGAATTCTCCCAACGCTGTGACAAACGTCAACAAACTCCCCGCCAGGATTCCTGGCAGGATGGAGGGGAGCATGACCTGGCGGAAGGTGCGCCAACGCGAGGCTCCGAGATCGATGGAGGCGTCCGTCAATCGGTCATCATAGGTTTCCAGCGCTGCAATCGTGGAGCGGACGACCAGTGGAATGTGTCGGATGAAGTAGGCCAGGGGAAGTAGCCAGAACGTTCCCACCAGAATGGCACCACCAGAAAGGGCGGATGGCTCGCTGAAGGTGATGATCAGATTGATAGCGATGACCGTTCCTGGAATCGCGAACGGCAGCACCGATAGGAGCCGGATCAATCCCCGGCCCCGCATGCGCCCCTTGACGATCAAAACCGCGACCATAACGCCAAACAGGATATTCGCCACCGATGCCAATGCGGCCATGCGCAGCGAATTGAGGATCGGCTGGGCGACGTCTGGCTGACGCAGCAGGTTCAGGTAGTTCTCCAGCGTATAGGCCTGAGGCAGGACCTGATAGGTCCAGCTGCCCTCTTTTACGAACGAGATCAGGATGACCGTCAACACGGGCAGGGCGAGGAAGACGATGATTGCGCCGGCTCCCAGCAGGGCAACCACGCGACCTGGGCCCGAAGACACCGGGCTGGGAGCCGGAGCCGAACCCTTGGAAGCCGTTGACACGCGTCCGCTTCTTCGCTCCAATTCAATGAGCAACAGGAAGACCAGGCAGATGATGGTCAACACAACAGACACGGCAGCCGAATACGTCAGGTTGCCGTTCATCTTGTAGTTGTAAATCTGCAGGGTCAGGAAATTCTCCGTCCCGGCAAACAGCAGCGGAGCTGTAAAGGAGGCCATGGAGATCATGAACACCAACAGCGAAGCGCTGACCATTGAAGGGCGCAGGTGGGGGAGGATGACCGTCCGGAAGGACCGCCAGGGCCCCGCGCCCATGTCTGAAGCCGCCTCCAACAGGCTCTGGTCCACCGTTTTCAGGGACGCTGCGCAGAAGAGGTAATAGAACACGTACATCGAGTAGACGTGAACCAGCCATACGGCCCACAGTCCCGAGAAAGAGAAGGGGACCTCCTCGAGACCAAAGAGCATCTGGATTCCCCGCGGCAGAATGCCACTCTCTCCGTACAAAAACAGGAAGGCCAACACACCCACGAGAGGTGGAAGCGCCAGCGGAAGCGCGGCCAGTGACGAAAGGGTCCGCTTGAGCGGAAAGTCATAGCGGAAAAGCAGCCAGGCCATGGCTGTCCCGAGAAATCCTGCGCCGACGACCGTCCAGACCGATATCCAGACCGAGTTGAACAGGGCGCGTGTGTTGGCCGAGTTGATCGAACTGAAAATGTCACGAAGCACATCAGGGTTCAGCCCCGTTGTGAATACTCGAAGCATCGGCCAGACGACATATCCGATCAGAATGGCGCCTGCAAGGAGCGTGAATATCCATCCGGTCCTTGGTGACAGGATTCCTGTCGTTGCTGCACCTTCGGACGTCAGGGCGCGCGACCAAAGTCTCCTCGACGATATCGTGCGCCGACTACTCATTTGCTGTCCTGGTTGGCTTGCACACGGCCGCTAGACGCTTTCTCGGGCCTCGAGAGCCCGCGTCAACGTAGCTTCGTCGGTGAATTCCAGATCGCTCCCAATCGGGATACCACGGGCCAGTCGTGTCACGCGCACGTCGAACGGAGCAAGCAGCTGCGTGATGTAATACGCCGTCGTATCGCCCTCGACAGAGGGGTTTACGGCCAGAATGATCTCCTCGACGGGCTCGGTTGGTTGATTCGGCGCGGCCACACGGGCAACGAGTTCCTTGATCCGAAGGTCTTCAGGGCCGATGCCGTCGAGCGGCGAAATCGCTCCGCCCAAAACATGGTAGGCGCCTGAGTATCCGCCCGTGCGTTCGATGGCCATGAGATCGCTGGGCTCTTCCACCACGCAGACGGTCTGCTGATTGCGACGATCCGAGGTGCAGATCGGACATGGGTCGTGGTCCGCCACGTTGAAGCAGACAGAGCAGAAGATGACCTTGTCCTTGACGGCAATGAGCGCCGCAGCCATCTCTTCAACGGCTAAGCGGGGCTGCTTCAAAACGAACGCAGCCAGTCGGCGAGCCGTCTTTCGCCCGATTCCCGGAAGGGTGGCGAATTGCTCGACCAGCGTCTCGACAGATTCGGAGGAAAACTGCATCAGAGGCCGAACTGGCTCAGATCCGTTCCGGGGGGAATGAGACCACCAGCAGCCTTGGCCATTTCCTGTTTGGCCACATTCGAAGCTTCATCGAGGGCTTTGTTGATCCCGGCCATCACCAGGTCTTCCAGGAGTTCAACGTCTTGAGGATCAACAACCTCCTTCTCAATGGAAATCGATGTCACGCGTTGCAGACCATTCGCGGTCACTTTAACCATTCCGCCGCCCGCTTCCGCGGTAACCGAGACGGCACCCAGCTGCTCCTGGGTCTGCGCCATCTTTTTCTGCATGTCGGCAATCTTGCCAAACATGTCTGCCATGTTCATTCCGTCTGTCATGATGCTACTGGGTACAAAAAATTGGAGGTCGAGTTGCGCGGCGCGCTTGAACTCTACCATACGATCTCGCCACCGAAACGCTCCACGAGCGCGCGCACGGCGGGATTCTCTTCACACAACATTTCCAAGGTCTCGCGCGCATTGACCTCGTCATCAGCGGCTTCGACAGAGTCGCCAGACGGAGCGTCGACACGGAAACCTATCCGTTCCACATGCACGCCACTTCCCTCGGTCAATCGATGAGCCAGCTTGGCGCGCTCATTGCGCAGGGCACGGGCGTGAAACTCGTCCGGGACAGAGACCAGCAAGGTCTTTCCTTCAAAGCCCGTCAGTCGGGCATGGCGAAGGAATGAGCCCAATTGTTTCTCATTGGCCATCACGTCTTCCACGATGACACTCCACGAGCTCAGCAGGGGCTGAACTTCGGGTGCCACGGTATCGTCGTCCATCAAATTCTCCGGCTCCATGACCAGGACATCGTCATCCTCGGCCTCGAGCAGGTTTGACGGTTCATCCCGACGAGGTCGTGGCTTGGCGATGGCGGGTGCATCCCCGAAAAGGGATGGGCCGGAGGGGATGGGTGGTGCTTCTTCCGGGGCCGGTGCGGGTGCCGGATCGGCCGGGTCTGAAATTGGTGGAGAAGGTCGCGGCGCAGGAACCGGATCCTGGGCGAAAGGAGCTTCGGGGGCCGGCTCTTCAGCACGCTCCTGGTGGCGCAGCTCTGCAGGGTGGGGCTCAGGGGACTCGACGGCGGCCTCAACGGTGTCAGTCTCGCGCTGCGGAGGCGCGACCGTTTGTTGAGGCGCAGCAGGGGGTTGCTCTCGCGCAGAGGGGGCAGGCGGCTGCGGTGCAGTGGGCGCGGCCTTCGATTGCACTGTCGGAGAGGGGGCTGGAGGCTGCGGTGCAACGGGCGCGGCCTGCGGTTGTGCAGTCGAGATGGGAGCTTCCTGCCGGACGACCTTCTCGGTCACAATCTTGACTTCGCCGGAAGCCGCCATACGTTCCAGACGGTCCAACTTGTCCAAAGCAGCCTTGACATCGACCGCATCAGGAAGGGACGCCATGCGGAGAAGCCCCATCTCAAGCGTCAGGCGCGGCTGTCTCGCACTTCGTAGCTGAGACGCCAACGTACCCACGATATGGACGAGTGAAAGTAGGACCGATTCGGAGAACTTTGCGCCGTGTTCGGCGATGCGTGCCCGATCTGCATCCGTGGCTTCAATCAGTCGGGCGTCTTGGGTGGTTTTTGCCACGAGGAAGTTGCGAAGGTGCTCGGCCATCCCGTCGACGAACTCCTGCAAGTCATAACCCGCCCGGACGATGCGATCAACAATGTGCAACATGGCTGAAGCATCGCGTGCAAGCACAGCGTCCGTCACGTTGAAGTACAGATCCGTGTCAACCACGCCCAACGCCTTGGTCAGCTCGTCGTGGCGAATGTCGGTCCCGCAAAGTGACACAGCCTGATCGAACACGGACAATGCATCCCGCAACGCGCCATCACCTTTGCGTGCAACCAGCATGAGCGAAGCGTCATCTGCCTGGATGGATTCTTCTGAACACACCAAACGCAGTCGTTCGATCGTCTCCTGGACGGCGATCCGGCGGAAGTCGAAACGCTGGCAGCGAGACTGAATCGTCGGCAACACTTTGTGGGGCTCGGTAGTCGCGAAAATGAACAAAGCATGAGGAGGAGGTTCCTCCAACGTCTTTAGCAAGGCATTGAAGGCTTGGGTTGTCAACATGTGGACCTCGTCCACGATGTAGACCTTCATGCGATTGTTCTGGGGCGGAATCCGGACGGTGTCCCGTAGCTCACGGATGTCATCCACCTTGTTGTTTGAGGCAGCGTCGATCTCGATGATGTTGAGATTGCGCCCTTCCTCGAACGACTGACAGGACACGCACTGTCTGCACGGTTCTGACCGGTCATCCCGATCCTCGATCGGGGTTGTGCAGTTGATGGTCTTGGCCAGGATGCGTGCAGCTGTCGTTTTACCAACGCCTCGGGGGCCCGTGAAGAGGTAGGCATGGGCCAGCCGATCCAGGCGAATAGCGTTCTTCAGCGTCTCGGTAACGTGCTCCTGCGCCACCACCTCCTTGAACAGGAGAGGTCGGTATTTGCGCGCTGTGACCAGATAGGTCGACTCAGACATATGGGCACCACGGGACCACGAACGAACGAAGCAGATGGACGGTCAACATAGCGTCGATAACCGCGCTTCGCAACCGGGTCAAAAGGTACTCAGAGCCAGCGCTGGGGTTCTGTTTGTGGAGGGCTCTGTTCGCAATTGAGCTCCCCGATCGACACGGATCGCGAACCTATTGTCAGGATGCGATTCGTCCAGCAAGCATCCCGATGATCGTACGGGTCAGAGCCTGTCGGAACAGGTCTATTTCCACTTGAGCCAATCCGGCTGCTTTGAGGGCGTTGAGCCGCGATAGGTCGATTTGGGACCGAACCAGCCATTCCACGTCCTTTTCTGACAGCTGACCGGACGCGGCCTGGGATGCCCAGTTTTCCAACTGCTCCGCGTGATCCAGCAGCAGTGCCTTGCCTGCGGGAAGCAAGCGCTCGGACAACTCTGGAAGCGTGGATTCCAGTTGATGCCGAATCTCGAGAAACAGACTGATCGCGAATGACTCTGCCATGGCCTACCTCCGGTCGCTGCCGACCTTTCCACTTTCCAATCCGATGATGGCGTCAAATCCTGCTTCAATCTGAATGCTTGCTTCGCGAATGAATCCCCACGACAGCGAGTCTTCCAACTCCCATCGTGCAAGGAATCCGCCGGCCATGAAGCCTTCGGGATCAACCATGATCTCCCATTGCCGAGCAGAGATCTCGTTCCTGGGCCTACCCTTCGCAAATTCCGAAGCTTTCTGCATGCGCAGTTTGAGCGCTTCGACGCGTGTGCGGTGATTCCCGAACGGCTCTTCGGCTCGCTCAATGGTTCGCATCATGTCGACCTTGATGTCGACCGCCTGTTCATATGCTCTGGCCGAAAACGGCGCGATGGATGGAGTGCATCCGAGAGCGACAAGCCACAGGGTCAATGCGGCCAGCCCCATACCAACCATCCATCGACGCCGGAGTACAGGCGGTCGGCATTCATCGCGTGGGGTCGGAGTAACCATGCGAATGTGTTGGGGCTGAACGGAAAATGAGCGGATCCTCTGAGGAAGGAAACGCGATTAAGGGGGCAAACACGACGAGAACCGATGGCCGAGCTGAGAAAGATTATCCACGTTGACATGGATGCGTTCTATGCATCCGTCGAGCAGCGTGACTTTCCCGAACTTCGGGACCGACCGGTGGCTGTTGGAGGCTCCTCGAAACGAGGTGTGGTTTCGGCTGCTTCCTATGAAGCCCGGGCGTTTGGTGTGCGCTCGGCGATGTCGTCTGCCGTTGCTGCCCGCAAGTGTCCCGGCCTGATTTTCGTCCCTGCTCGATTCGAGGTATATCGGACCGTGTCGCGTCAGATCAGGGAGATCTTCAAGCGATACACGGCCGCGATCGAACCGCTCTCGCTCGATGAGGCCTATCTCGACGTCACAAACTCCCTGGTGACGGGAATCTCAGCGACAGAGATTGCGCGCAGGATCCGCAGCGAGATTCGAGAGGAAACGCAGCTAACGGCCTCTGCAGGCGTTTCGTACAACAAATTCCTGGCGAAGGTCGGATCCGACTACCAAAAACCCGACGGATTGACTGTCATCCGGCCTCGCGATGCATTGGCGTTCATTGCAGCACTCCCCGTGGAGAAATTCCATGGAGTGGGTCCGGTAACCGCGCGTCGGATGCATGAACAAGGCATTCGAACGGGCGCTGACTTGAGACAATTTGACGAGGATGAATTGGTCGCTCGGTTCGGAAAAGCAGGTCGATACTATCACCGCGTGTCACGCGGGCTGGATGATCGACCGGTAAGCGTGCGTCGGGGGAGAAAATCGCTCGGTGCCGAGCGAACATTCGAAACGAACCTCACCGAACCAGATGCCATGATGGAGCGACTGGAGCGAATCGCTGACACCGTGGCGCAGCGCATGCAGGATGCGCAGCTGGCCGCTCAGACGGTGACCCTGAAGATCAAGACGGCTGACTTCCAGATTTCGACCAGACAGACCAGCCTGTCCCATCTGGTTCACGATCGGGAAGACATTCTGGAAGTCGTGGATCTATTGCTTCGTCATGCGCCATCGCCCCCGACAAAACCGGTCCGGCTGTTGGGGATTTCGATGTCCCACCTCCGTTCGTTGGCGGACGGTCTTCCTCCAGAGCAGCTACGTTTGGATCTGGACGCGTAATGCAAATCGCATGCCGGTACACATCAAGATGCGCCCAGGGTATGCCTGATCAAGCGGCCTTGGCCGATGGAGAAGCAGTCGTCCGCTGGCGACGGTTGGGTCGCCGATTGGGGGACGTGGTTGCCCGAAATGCAGGAACAGCGTGTGTTGCAGGCGTTTGCGACGCCTTCTGAAGCTGACGACTCAGGAAATTGAGCGTTGCACGGTGCGTATCCATTTCGATGTTGCCCTCGAGCATGGCACGGACATACTGATCATGGGCCATGTGCTTGATGGCTTCGAGATGAGAGAAGCTCAGCGCGTCCAAGGGGACACGGGTTTTCTCATCGGATGAAATGAGCTGAGGCGTGGAGCCTGAAATGTCCAGATAAAACCCTTCCTGCCTGAGGTGCGCCATCACATGTGCGCTGAGCAGGTTGCGGGGAGGAAGCGCCTTGCGGCGAGAAACAGGCTGCGGCGATGCAACGGGGAGTGGTGACGTCTGGGTATTCATATCGGTCTGCAAATCTGGAGTGGAAGTCAAGCGGATCCGTGCTCACTAGACCCCTTCTCGACTCATTGGTAACTCGTTGATTGCAGGATACGACGAGGGGTATGACACCGAAATGTCATACCCCCAATCAAAAAAATCACGGTCTTCCCAAAGCGATTCCGAAATAGACGTACTTCGGTGTACGATCCACTTCAATCGCAGAAATCAGGCAAGCTTCTCTTTCTTGAAGTCGACCTCGATGCCCCGCTTTTCATATCCCTCGAGGAGCGATTCGTAGCAACCCACCGTGGCACCTACATACTCAGGTGGATTGATCCCTGGACGTTCGAACTGCCCCGAGAGTACCATGCCGCAAACGATCGTACAGGTGTATCCGGTGGTGCGAGCCATGGAGTGGATGCCTGTTGCCTCATCGAAGTGGTCCAGAAGGTCAAACGTATATCGAACCGTGGCACCTTCCTCTTCGCCCTCCATCTCCACTCTCATGACCGTCAGGTCGCGATCCTCTTCGCTCATTTTCCAGGAGTCGAACAGCAATCGACTGGTTACGTCGATGGGGCGAACATTACCTGATGCGGTTTCGACCGGTTCTTCAGAAAAGAGGCCGCTGTCCCGGAAGGTCCTCATCAGTTCTGCATGACCAGGATAGCGGAGCGTTTTTTCCTTTTTGAATGGCGCATCCAGCGTGTGGATCAAGGAACGAAGGCCGTCCGTGTTGAAGGCCTCAAGCGTCCCCACTCCGGGTAGATCAATCGGTTCGATATCCGTCAATGCAGGCTTGATGACCACGCCACCGTGCTCCACGTAGCGGGCTGGTCGGACATATTCCTCAATCACATCAATCGGCGAGAAGACGGCCCGATACTCGAATGGTTTGACGCGCGTCGTCGGGAGTCCGCCCACGTAGCACACATACGACTCCATCCGGTCCATCTGCTCCATCACCCACCCGGCCTGCACATTGCAGAGGCCAGGAGCAACGCCGCAGTCAACGACGGCTGTGAGCCCTTTGGAGCGCGCCAGCTCGTCCAATTCCAGGGCATCCTCGGGAAAGAACGATATATCCACCACGTTCTTGTCGGCCTCCAGAATCCGCTTCAGGGTTTCATATCCCATGAAGCCTGGGACCGCGCACACGACCAGGTCGGCGGCCTGAACCAGTTCGGCAACCTTGCCGTCCTCAGAGACATCAGCCTCAACGGTACTTATCAACTCATGTGATGGAAGGGCATTCAGGTTGTCGGATGAGATGTCGACGGCAACAACGGAATGGCCTTCGATCACCGCTAGGTCCCGAACAATGGCGCTGCCAACGAGACCACAGCCGAGTACCACAATGTTTTGATTGGTCATAAAAAAGAGGAATCAACGAGTCAGGAATGCTTCAATTTCTTGCCGGGTGGTTGGTAGCCCGGGCGTCAGGAGTTCGGCTCCTGTGTCCGTGATCACCCACATATCTTCCAGATAGTAGGCTTGATCCCCTTTGGAGACCATGGGTTCGAAAGCGAGGACGGCCCCTTCAACCAGGTGGCTTCCCGGTGCTTCGCCGGATTCGATACCGACGCCATGGATGTGCCAATAGATACCCGTTTCCGACGTCAGCGCATCGATCAGGTCATCGAGGGATGCAGATTCGCCTTTGAATGCCCGGATGGCTGCGTTGCTTGCCTTGGCGACGTCACTCAACGTGACTCCAGGTTTCATGGCCTCCACACCTGCTGTGTACCCCGCAATCATCAGGTCCCAGATCCGGCCTTGCTCTTCGGAGAACGTCCCGGACACCGGAATCGTCCGGCCCACATCGCCACCGTATCCACCGGACATGCAGCCGACATCAACACGCACCAGGTCACCCTTTTCGAATGGGCGATTCAGGTGGCTGTAGTCGAAAAAGGATCCGACTACCGCGCTTAGGTGCGCATTGGGACCGGACATCACCCACGGCCAGAATGACGGCCCTTCCATACCATTCTCCAGGCACGTTGCAACCACGGCCGATTCAGCCTCACGCTGCATGCGATCGTGCTGCACGGCTCGCATACCCGCTTTCAGTGCTTCCGCGCTCGCCCGGGCATTACGGCGAAGGTGTTGGATTTCTGACTCCGACTTTTGCCAGCGAAGCGCCACGATCAGTGGTGTCACCCTGCCGAATGTGGCTTCGGGAAACGTGCTGGTCAGACTGTAGCGCCAAAGCGCACTCCAATTGGCCACTGGAGGCATTTCCATGGGAGTGGTGGGTAGGGCGGCGCTTCTTGGCTCGCTCAAATAGATGACACCAGAATGGGCCGGATCCTGAAGTCGCTGAGAAACCCACGTCACGAATCGATCCATCGGAAGAACGGCATCGATGCCGGACTCCTCGATCAAATCCGGTCGCTCGAGCAAGTCCAACGCCGGGATTGGAATGCGGAACGAACTCGGTGCGCCGGCTGAAAAGAGGACGTGGGTATTGCTCGGGACGTCGATCGCCAGAATGGCTCCCGGGATGTTGAGGAGTCCCGTGAAGTACTGGAAAGAGGGTTCTTGAATCCAGCCTGGATCCATCATGCCTTTTTCCTCGATGGCCGCAGGAAGAATGATCAAGCCATTGTCCAACTGGCTGGCCAACCGAGCTCGTCGCTCTGAGAATTCATTCGCGGACTGTGCGTGCACAAGACGCCCAACTCCGTATACCGGCAGCAGGAACGCGAGCAGGACGAATGCAACGAGCGTACCCGACCACGAGGGGCGCAATGACCTGAAGAGACACAAGGGCCCCGTGGGCGATGACAATCGCCTCATCATGATGACGATTCGTCGGGCGCGAGGCCGTTTTCCGAGGGAGCGTCTTCCGGCCGCTGGATCAGGCCAATCGAGTTTCCCTGAGGATCCCGGATCATGCCGAACGTGATATCCCCAGTGTCGATCGGTTCGATTCGGACCGTTCCTCCGAGGGCTTGCGCCCGCTCCATGGCTTCGCTCAAATCGTCTACCTCGACGTAGAAAACGACTTCTGCTTCACCGCCTGGTTCATGGCGGATGCCGCCGCCGACAGGTCCAGCGGACCCGTTGGCTACGAATCCATACTGCATGTCTCCTTCGCCCTGATGGTCGATCTCCCACTCGAACAATCCGGAGTAGAAGTATTCCAGTTCGGGACCGTTGGTACCCGCGACTTCGAAGTGGATGATGGGGTTTCCCATTGCAGAGGAGGGTGTGTTACCGGATTCGAGCGATCATCAAGCGGGGCGATCGATTCGGGCTACTTGACGAAAACGACACGCTTGGTCTCGATCGAGTCCCCGATGTCAACGAGGAATATATAGCCTCCTGCCGGGACGCGTACGCCGGCTTGGTCCTTTCCATCCCAAACCAATTCGTAGGAGCCAGGCTGAAGATATCGACTCGCAAACGTGCGATGTTTGCGTCCGAGCATGTCAATGACCGCTACGTTGACCATGGATGCTTTGTCCAGGGTGTAGGGGAGACGCGCTTCTTCGTTGAACGGATTGGGATACGGATTGTCGAGCGTGAATGCCTCTGGAAGAGGATTGGCTTCAAGGGATGTTCCGGTGGCCGACTGGGTGGTCAGCTTGTAGAGTCGAAGACCGACACCATAGGCCAATGTGTCATTCACGACGAAGAAGCGGTTCATCCGTCCGTCCATCTGACCCACTCCCGTACCGGGGTTGTAGGAAGCCAACTGGGTCCATGTGTCACCACCATCGGTAGTAACGGAGGTTACTCCACGTCCGGATACCCACCCCAGGTCCGGTGTAATGAAGCCAACGCCTTGCATGCCGGCGCTCGAGTTGCTGCCCGGGATATAGACTTCACGCCAGGTCGCGCCGCCATCTTCGGTCTTGAGGACCTTGGCCGTCGGGGCTCCTGAGCTGTTGTATTCGACGGAGATGTAGCCGACATCGTCGGAGGGGAAAGAGATCTTCCAACCCCACTCGGCTTGAGCGCCGTCCGTAAGGGAAGATGTGAATACTTCCTCCCAGGTCTCGCCGCCATCGAGCGTACGAAGTACCACGGCTGTTCCAGATCCGAGACCTTCCGTGCCACCGGTCACGTAGCCTTCCATGTCATTCTTGAAGTAGACATCGACGAGGTTTTCGGCGAGTCCGCCAACAGGCGTCCCTACCCAGGTTTGACCTCCATTGTCGGAACGCACGATCGTCGGTTCACCGTAGTAGGCGCCAACGGCCCAGGCCTTGTCACCGATGGAGAAAATCCCGCAGATGCCGTAAGGAACAGTACCTGAAATGCGATGGGTGATGTCTATCCAGTGTTCGCCGCCATCACGAGTTTCCCAGAGCATCCCGGATGTGTTGCCCGCACCGGACGAAACCACCGTTCCTGCCCAGCAGACTTCTTTTCCAGTAGCTGTGGACGGGTAGTCCCGACACGCGACACTGCGGAATCTGGCGTTGGGCTCCTCAGCTTGTCGCGTCCATGTCTGGGCGGCATCATCCGTGTGCCAAATCTCTCCCGCCAGGTTAACGACCCACCCACGATCCGGGTCAAGCCAGGTCATGTCATCGTAACGCGAGGACGCGGAGTTGGGCAGCGTCTCTACGTAATCCCACAGCGGAATAGTCTGCT
This sequence comes from Rhodothermales bacterium, assembly GCA_028284865.1. Classification (GTDB taxonomy): domain Bacteria; phylum Bacteroidota; class Rhodothermia; order Rhodothermales; family UBA10348; genus JAAZVD01. The sequence goes on from JANQQV010000004.1 coordinate 80,031, forward strand.
GTGCAGATGATGGCAGGACGGGAAGGAACAGCAGGAGAGTGCCAGCAGCAATCAGGCGACGTACAGTCATGGATTCCAGTGCGGGTCAGCGAAAAAGAGAGACCGCTTCGGGCCCCAATCATGGAGCCTCGAAACAACCAGCGACAGTCCGGAAAGTACGCGAGATTCCGCCAATTCGCACCGACAAATCCGGTGCCTGTTTTCCCGTCACGTTGCTGACGAATTCAGACGTTGATCGAGATGGATTCAGCGGCGGAATGCCACTCCAAAACCGATGAACTCGTCGCCGGCTGCATCATTGAGTCCCGTTCCCAGGTGCAGGTCGAACTGAAGATCGTCTGACACGCCGTAGGTCAGTCCGGTATGGACGACGTACCCGGTATCTCCAACGGGAGGGGCAGTCACCATGATTTCCGCGAATCCACCCACAGCGTCGGTGATTCCGGCAGCCAGAACAGCCGTTGCCATCCAGTCAGCATCCCAATCGCCGCCGGCTTTGATCAGGGCGCCTGAGATCTGGGCCGCAAGCGATACACGCTCATTGATAGGCTTGCCCACAACGAAGATCACGGATGGATTCGGGTCGTCTGAAGTGAAGTCCTCATCTCCGGTTGGAAGTGTAACTGACCCGATGATTCCAGCTTCGACGCCATTGTCCTTGCTCAGCATATTCCATTTGAATCCGAGGCTGAGATCGCTCAATCCGCTGTCCACGCCGTCACCGGAAATCAGGGAAGGGAGACCGAAACGAAGCTCGAATCGAGGTTTGAGGCCATAGCGCACCAGCCCTTCTCCTGCCGTGAACAGACTGGCGTCTCCGACGGTCTGATGAGTGGCTCCGGCTTCGATTTGAAGCGTGCCTTGACCGACTGTGACCGGAGCTTCCGTAAAGTCAGGGCGATCTGTGGACATGGCATCCTGGGCTTGTGCCGGCAGAGCCACGAAAAAGGCGATCAGAAGAAGCAGTACGGAAAATCTCATCGTTTCTCTCGGAATGGTTGGAGTGCTGAATAGAGTACTCAAAAGAACGCAGTGTGTTGATCAGGTTGTGGATATTTGGCGTCGTATTCGGGCAGTGAACGCCGTCTGACGGTGATTGGCGGGTTGCTCACGCGTAGCGGTCTTCTTTCGAGGCTTCGATCGCCTGCAGCAACCAGGACACATTGCGGAAGCCTTCCTCGCCGGACACCTCAGGAGCACGCTGCTCTCGAGAGGCTATGATCCAGTCGTCGAGCTGACCCAGGAACGGATTCGCCACCTGGAAGGAAACGGGCTCCCCATTGTGGATGATGGACCCCGCGCCGTGTCGTCCAAGAGTGTTTTCCATCCGGATCCACCCATTATCGCCATAGATCTCGACTCGGGGATCAGAGGCGAATTGGACCGAAACGCAGATTTCTGCCGTCGCTCCGGACTCGAATCGTAGGAGAACCATGGACGTTTCGTCGTGCGGCGAATCGAACTTGGAGCGACTGATCAGGCAGCGTACGTCCGAAATCTCGCCCTCCGTGGGCAGCATGAACCAGCGAATCAGGTCCAGGCAGTGCGTTCCGTTCGCCGCCAGCGCCCACCAGCGTCCTGTATCAGGATGGGAGCGCCAGTTTCCTCCGTTTGGCGCCTGGAATGTCCAGTGCACCCGCATGTGTCTCAACGTGCCAAGAAGGCCATCAGCAACCCGGGTTTGGAGGCTTCGATGTCCCATGTGC
>JANQQV010000013.1 GCA_028284865.1 Rhodothermales bacterium
TTGCAAGCCACGCGCCAAAAACCTGGCACGCCCCCCAAAACCCTCCAAACAGCCTGCAATCAACGATCAGTCATCCGTGCCAACACGAAAAGTGTTTCGGCAGCGAAACAGACCTGGTGCGATTGGATGACAAATGCTCGCTTCCTCTGCACCCGCACCTAGGTCCACACCGTAGATTGAACGCCCCAACCCCCCAGATCGCGACGCACATGCACCAGACTCCTACCGAGGCCTTGAAGGCCCTCTCGCAACACGACGGTCCTTTCAAGGTGCTGTTCGAACACGGCTCGTTGCAGGTAGAGATCTACCAACCCGAAAAGGTGGACCTTCAGACGCCCCACACGCGTGACGAGCTATACGTCGTGATCTCCGGGACAGGTGAGTTCATCAACGGGCCAGAGCGCCACGCCTTTGCTCCCGGTGATGTGCTGTTCGTGCCCGCAGGAGTCGACCACCGCTTCGTCGACTTCACTGAGGACTTCGCCACGTGGGTGTTTTTTTACGGACCCGAAGGAGGAGAAGCATCATGAGAAGCATCACGGGAATCATCGCCGTAGTAGCCCTTACGCTGGCCGCTCAAAACGCGTTAGCTCAAGAGTCCGATTGCACGTCCCTGGATACTGTGTCCTGGTTGGAAGGGACATGGGTCACTGAATCGAATGGCCGAAGGACCACCGAGACCTGGGCATTCGTCAGCGACGACACCGTGGAAGGCGAAGGGCGGGTCACCCGGATATCAACCGGCGAGCAAACCGGCTCGGAGACGCTGCGACTGGTTGTGATGGGAGGCGAGGTCTTCTACCTGGCGAAGATTGCGTCGAATCCATTCCCGGTACCGTTCGCCCTTGTGGCTTGCGATGCGACGTCAGCTACCTTCGAGAATATGGAGCATGACTTCCCCCGGAGGCTCGAATACACATGGGATGGCGACCAAGCGCTCAACGTCCAGGTCTCCGATGGTGCGGGTAACGGATTCACGCTTCCTTTCGTCAGAGAACGGTAATTGCGAGCCGAACGGCTAATGTACATGCAGAACTTCGCTGAACTCGACCAACGCATCGCAGCGACCATGGCGCGCTGGGGCGTCCCGGCCATCCGGTTTTCGTTCGCCGTCATTTTCATCTGGTTCGGCATCCTGAAGCCGCTGGGCTACTCAGAGGCGGCCCCGTTGGTGTTGGCGACAGTGGACTGGATGCCCTTGTTGGAAGCCACGCAGTGGTTGGCTGTGATTGGGTGGTGGGAGGTTGCTATCGGAGTCTTCTTCCTGTTTCGCTCCACGCTTCGTATCGCCATTGCGCTGCTCTTGCTGCAGATGGTCGGGACCTTCATGCCCCTGGTCATTCTTCCTTCGGTCACGTTTCAAGACGGGCTGATCCCGTTTGCGCCCACAATGGAAGGGCAGTACATCATCAAGAATCTCATGATCATCTCTGCAGCCCTGGTTGTGGGCGGGACCGTCCGGCGGAGCGAGCGCTGAGATGCGGTACCCCCGACACTGCATCGCGCTCTTAGCGGTTTCGTTGCTGTTGAGCAGCTGCGGATCCACACCTTCAGATTCCAGGCACGAGACTGATGAAGTGGTTCTCCCGGCCGCACCGTGTTCACCTCCGGGAGCAGGGATCACGTGGGGCGGCGACGACATGTTCGGCGATGATGTTCAGTCTGATCCCAAACGGACCCTGGTATTAATGGGCGGTGGCCCGGAAGTGGATGAAGCGTCACGCCTTTTCGTTGAAGCGGCTGAAGGAGGCGACATCCGAATCCTCAGGGCAACAGGTTCGGTCACAAGCTACCCCTCGTACTTCACCAATGAACTCGCGCCTGCTCCAGCGGCCGCCTCCGTGGCGACCATTCGAACAGACGATCCTTCTGCGTCCACAGATACAGGCGTTCACTGCCAACTCGACCGTTCAGAGGCCGTCTGGATGGCGGGAGGTAATCAGGCCGACTATGTATTCGGGTGGAGCGAAGAGGTCCACCGCCGACTGTCAGGCAATGACGCTGTGGTCGTCATCGGCGGGACGAGCGCGGGCGCCATGGTCATGGGGGAAGTCCTGTTCGATGCCAGGCTTGCCAGCGTCACTTCCGAAACCGTCTTACAGAATCCCACAGCAAGCAGCGTGACGATTTCCCGCTCGCCGATTGGTCAGCCGGAGTTGCGCGGTATGATTGTCGACACACACTTCTCCGAGCGGGAACGCGAAGGACGCCTGCTCGGGTTCATGGCACGCACACGTGAGTTCATTCCCACCGGTCGCATCACGGGTATTGGCCTGGACGAGCGCTCCGCGCTGGTCATCCGTGCTGATTCGTTCCAAGTGATGACTACGGGAGGGGCCGAGGTGCATCTTTACGCGGTCGACAGCGGTGAACAGCCTCGCTCGGCGCCGTTGAGCCTGGGGCCCGTCCTGCGGATGACCCATCAGAACGGATCGGAAGGCAGCTGGCCACCTCAATTCATTCCTGCCCAAACGGACACCATTCTTGTCCGTGACGGCGTCATCGATATTCAATAGCGAGTTCCTACGAGTCTGCGATGAGCACACGACCAACCACCGTTACCGTCAACGACCGGATGCAGCAGGGATACTCCTATGTCCTGACTGAACCCGCAGGTGAAAACTTCCATCCTGAGTTCAAACCCGACCTGAGTCCTATCCAGATGCTGGAGATGGGCATATTCGGCGGCAAGTACATGACGGATTGTCGCGATGAGTTTCCGGAAGACTGGTTTGTTGATGCGCGACTGAGCCCCGGCAAGCGGGACAACTCCCTGAACTTCTTTGGGGTCGACGCTTCGAAACCGCTTTCGTATTGGGTGGAAAAAGGCTGGATCAACGAACAGGATCCACGAGGCTGGTTCCAGTGGTATTGCCGTTACTGGATGGGTCGCCGGACCGAGGACGACGCGCGCCAGATCAAACGGTGGAAAGCCATGACGCGTCACATCGCCCAGCTAAGAAAGAATTGCGTTTCGGGCGACTGGAAATGCCGCCCTCGTCAACGCCAAGCCCTTCTGCACTGGGCCTATGATTCCCGGGAGATGTAGAGCCCGGTCACGCGAGACGCCCTGAACGAAAACGACCGGCCCGCCACCTTGGGCGAGCCGGTCGTTTATCAGACACTACGATCTGAGTTGCGCTTGACGCGCAGGAGTGGGTTCGATCTAGTGAACCATGAAGCTCACGCTTGCACGCGTGTTTTCCCACATCAGGTTCAGCGTTCCCATTCCGTCCTTCACGTCCGAGAAGAGGATGGTGAACTGGTCGATGCTGATCGGATGATCGGTCATGGTCATCGGGACACGGAAAAGGTCCATGTCGCTGTCGTAGTTGTATGAGCCCCAAATACCAGGACCGTCTTCGCGACCGCTGTTTTTGGCTTCGTGGCTCGAAACGATCAGCGTCCAGCCATCTTCGGCCAGATCAACGAACAGGGAATATTCGCCAGCAGGCAGGTGGTTGTTGCCGAACATGAGGTCGGTCTCCGTCATGAGACGCGTCGACTTGTTGGCACCAGCGCGCCATACTTCGGCGTTGGCCAGAACACTTTCGCCGTACGAATCGCCAGAGCCAAAGATGGCCGTGCGACCACGAAGAATGGGACGGCCGTAATCAACGACGATCCAGTTGTCACCGACATGGGTGGAGGCTTCGCCGCGCGGAGAAGCGGGACGGTCCTGGGCCTGAGCGTCGAGGGTCAGCAGGCCGATCGAAAGGAGGCCAACAAAAAGGAATGAGGTTAGATAGCGCATGGCGTCTTGCGGGATGAATGTGGTGGGGTGATTGGTTTGGGAGGAGCATCAACGACCCAAGAACCCGATCAGTTCGCTCTCTGGAACGATTCTTGGGTGAATCCCGGTCTTCGAGAAGGCTCGAAAGTAGGGGCCATCCGCTAGTTAGAGACGCTCAGTTGGTTTTCATTTCAGCGGTGCTGATTGTTGCTCCTTCAGCCTGCCTCGGATACGCCTTTCGATTCGAATTAAGGACAAAACCTGCTTAAACAGGGCCTGCGGGCCATTCAGGGATTCCCCCACAAAAGCGGTCGTCGGGTGGTTCTAGATTTGCCGCCGATGAAAAAGCAGACTTCCTTTCTCGGCCTCGTGGTGGGACTTGTCATTGGGATAAGTCTTTTCACTTTCTCTTACGCAGATGGCGGATCCTATCTGTCCAACGATCCGGTTTCCTGCGTGAATTGCCATGTCATGAAGCCGCAGTACGATGCGTGGATCAAGGGATCCCATTCGACCGTGGCCACCTGCAACGATTGCCACGCGCCTCATGGGAATATCCTCGGCAAGCTGGCTGTGAAGGGAATCAATGGCTTCAATCATTCACTTGCCTTCACGACCAATCGGTTTCCGGAGCCTATTCGGTCCCGTGAGATGAATCAGAAAGTGACGGAAGCCGCGTGTCGCTCCTGTCACGAACCCCTGATTCACTCAACACCGACCCTGGCCTCATCGGAAACCAGCTGTGTCCATTGTCACGACGGTGTCGGACACAATACCCGAAACTGACCTATGCGTAAGCAACTCCCTCTCATTCTGGTTGGCGTCGCCATTGCCTTCGCCGGTGCGCTTCTTCTCGTGAACATCGTCGAGAAGAAACAGGAAGCTCAGAATCCGTTTTTCCGCGTGACCGAGATAACGGATATGACTGACGATCCGGCCATCTGGGGTCAGAACTTCCCGTACCAGTACGACAGCTACCTGCGGACGGTCGACATGGAGCGCACCAAGCATGGTGGAAGTGAGGCTGAATACCGAGAGCCGACAGAAGACGACCCGCGCGAGTTCACCTCACCGACCAAACTGGACCACATGCCAGCTCTCCGTCGCATGTGGTTGGGATACGCATTCTCCAAGGACTTCCGGGAAGATCGCGGCCATGCATTCATGCTGGAGGATCAGCTGTTCACCGGACGGCAGGACGTGCCACAGCCGGGTACATGCCTGAACTGTCACGCCAGCATGGTGGTGCCGTGGATGAAAGCCGGCGACGGCGATCTCGTTGCCGGATATGAAGCACTCAACCCCATGCCGTACGCAGAGGCTGCTTCGGAAGTAGAGCATCCGATTTCGTGTATCGATTGTCACAATCCAGAAACGATGGAGCTTCAGGTCACCCGTCCTGGATTCATGGAAGGGATCAAGGTGCTCAAGGCCAGTCAGGGAGAGTTGGACTTTGAGGTCAATCGCGATGCCACCCATCTGGAGATGCGCTCTTACGTATGCGGTCAATGCCACGTCGAGTACTACTTCAAGGGCGAAGAGAAGCGACTGACCTTCCCATGGGACAAGGGTGTCACGGTCGATTCCATGTATGCCTACTACAACGAGGCTGGATTCAAGGATTGGACGCACGCTGAAACCGGCGCCCCGATGATCAAGGCGCAGCACCCTGAGTTCGAGCTCTTCTCGCAGGGCACGCACTTCTCCGCGGGCGTTTCGTGTGCGGATTGCCACATGCCATACAAGCGGGTAGGTGCTCAGAAGGTCTCGGACCATCATGTGCGCAGCCCATTGCTTGACGTAGCCGCCTCCTGTCAGACGTGTCACCGTGAAGATGAAACCGCGCTCCTGGCGCGCGCTGAGAACATCCAGGATCGCCACGCGAGGCTTCGCGACATGGCCCTCACGTCACTGGTGGATCTGATCGACGACCTGAAAGGTGCCATCGAGGCAGGCGCTGACGAAGCCACGCTCGACGAAGCACGTCAGTGGCAGCGGAAAGCGTCATTCTATGTCGACTTCGTTGAAGCGGAAAACTCGACCGGATTCCATGCGGATCAGGAAGCAGCCCGCATTCTGGCCGAGTCGATTGACGCTTCTCGTCAGGGTCAGCTCGTGTTGGCCAAGCGCTGATTCAGGCCCGACGATTCGATTCGTCCGGACGTTTCAACTTTAGAACGTTTCAATAGGAGAGGACCATCATGAAACGACTCCTCCTCGTTCTCGCCGTTCTTGTGGCGGGTTATGCTCCCACAGCCACGGCGCAGGAATCAGAGTCCGTACTCAGTGCACTCACTTCGGGCTCGGCCTCAGGCAACTTCTTGCTGCGCGGCGAAGGCGTGGACGCAGAGACGGTCGACGACCCGGGTCTCGCCCTGACGCTTCGCACTCAGCTCGGGTATCGCACGGCGTCCTTCAATGGGTGGTCGCTCTATTCAGAGTTCGAGGCGGTTTCGGCCGTGCTTGGCGATGATTCGTACAACAACGCGGGCGCCGGTGATCTGAACAATGGGGTGCGTGATCGGCCGGTCATTGCAGACCCGCAGGGTGCGGAGATCAACCAGGGATGGTTGCGATACGAGCAGGACAAGGTTCGGGCTACCATAGGTCGTCAGGAAATCGTACTGACTGACTCACGGTTTGTCGGTAATGTGGGCTGGCGCCAGAATCATCAGAGCTACGATGCGGCGCGTGTGGACGTCATGCCGTCCGACGGGATTTCCGCAACGTATGCCTACATCCGTGAGGCACACCGCATCACCGGTCAGGATGTGACCATGGGCTCGCACATTGCTGAAGGTCGTGCTGAACTCGGTGATATTGGTCGACTGACCGCGTTTGCCTTCCTGCTCGACTATCCGAACGCTCCCGCGGCGTCGCGATCCACATTCGGCGCGCGACTGGATGTCAACCGGGCGTTGAACGACGATCTGAATGCGACGGCTGAGATCAGCTACGCGATGCAGCAGGATGCATTCGACAATCCTAACGCGATCGATGCCAGCTATATGATGGCAGGTCTTGGAATCGGTAAAGGTGTGTCAAAAGTCGGCGTTCGATTCGAATCACTCAGCGGCTCTCCCGAGGACGGCGCCTTTGTCACACCGCTGGCGACGCTGCACAAGTTCAATGGATGGGCGGATGTCTTCCTGGCCACTCCATCTGACGGTTTGGTGGATCTGCAGGTGTCCCTCGCTCACAGGTTCAAAGAAACCAGCGTCACATTGATTGGGCACGACTTTTCGGCCACAGATGGCGATCGTCATCATGGTCGGGAAATCGATCTGGTAGTTGGTCATCCGCTGCCAGGCGGACAGCAATTGGGAATCAAGTTGGCCTACTACATGGCGGATGAAACCGGTGCCGATGTCACGAAGGCCTGGATCTGGACCCGCCTGGCATTCTGATCGATTCGACTGCCTAGGCTGACGTCGGGATCAGCGACGGAACACCGTTCGGCTCACAACGCTGTTTTCAGTGCGAATCGCCACGATGTATGCCGCTGTCGGCACCGCCAGCCCTGCTTCGTCGCGACCGTCCCAGATGATGGAATGCGTTCCGATCACGCGGGAGTCCGGTGTCAGTGTCCGGACCCGCTGGCCAAGCAGGTTGAAGATGTCGACTGAAACTGGGCCGGGTCGGGTGAGCGTCCACGAAATGGTAGTAGAGGCGTGGAACGGATTCGGATAAGTCTGTGCATCCAGTAGGGGCTTCGAAGGAAGGACATCGGACGCGGTATTGTGCTCGATGTCTGTGGGCACTGCAGAGACCATCATGCGAAGCTTGCCGGTGTTGAATTCACTGACGTACAGCGTGTCCCCAGTCGTAGAGGCGATGATTCCGTTGGGCCCGTTGAACGAGGCTGCCGTTCCCTGGCCGTCCGCCTGGCCTGCCGAACCGGATCCGGCAATGACCTCCAGGGCCGATCCATCAGGCCGCAAGCGGTACACCTCGTTGCGATTGTAGCTCGTGGCGTACAGCCATCCGTTGGAAAGGACGAGAAACCCGAGAAATGACTGAATAGTCGCCAACTGGGTGACCTCTCCTCCCGGTGAGATTCGAAAGATGTTTCCGTTGTTGTAGTTGCCTACATACAGATTGCCATCGTCATCGAAGTCCATTCCGATGGGGCCATTCAAGGGAGCGCCCGACACCCAGACTTCGATGTTCGTTGGGTCGGCGATGGCGACTCGGCTGATGCGTGATCCTCGATAATGGGCTACATACAGCGTGTCTCCGCTGGGATTCAGGATCACGTTGCTGGGATTCGCGATCGAGATGAAATCCTGCGTGACAGCCCCGCCTGAGGTCACCCGACTGATTCTGCCTCCAAATACATTGGCCACGTAGAGGTGCCCGGTGGCATCGACAGCAAGCCCGTTGGGAGTGTTGAATCCGTCAGCAAAAACCGAGACTGTACCATCAACGCCGAATTTGTGCACAGCCGAGCCCTGGTATTGGGAGATATACAGATTGCCTTCTGAATCGAACGCCATCCCGTCCTCGAGTCCCGTGGCTGTCGGGATGGGCGTGCTGACGTTCCACTGGGCCATGAGGGGCATGTGGGTCACGGTGAAAAGAAACAGGAAGAAAAAAGGGAGCAGTAGCTGTTTCGTCTGCATGCAGGTTGGCCTTCAGGTTGGATTCGAGTCTCGGATCGACGGTGATTGGCGCCGGTCCAGTTGATGGCTGGAATCCTAGCTTTTTGGGCCTTGGACATCGTTTCATCCGAGCGGATGGAACGGGTGTGCATGCGTTAATGCCCTACGCCGCGTGCTTTCTGGCGAACTGGGATGGGGTCATCCGGGTGTGCTGCTTGAAGATGCGATTGAACGTCGTCTTGCTGTTGAATCCCACATCGTGCGCAATGGCGAGCAACGAGTAGCCTTGATAGTTCGGGTCGCTCAGTCTGCGGCACGCTTCCTCGACACGATACGTGTTGACGAACGCATGGAAGGTCTTGCCCACCTCCTGATTCAGCAGCTGGGAAACGTGGTGCCGGCTGATCCCGAGCATGTCCGCCAGGTCGGGAAGCTTCAAGTCGCTTTGCAGGAATGGCTGCTGTTCCTCCATCAGGGCCAGCAGATTCGCCAGGTTCTTCTCGACGTACGACTCTGACAACGATGATCGGTCGTACTTCTGCGGCTTGAGGGCAAGAGGTTGGAATACGTGAGGATCCCTCAATGCCGTGTAGATGATGACCAGCAGGAATGTCGAAATGAGTAGCGCGGAGATGTAATAGTAGTGCAGCTCAACAGCCTGGTTTATCAGAAGCAACACGGAGAATACCGTCTCATACACCATGTATCCGACGAATACCGTGACCAGCCGCCGAAGCCACACCAAATGGCCCGCTTTGTCGTCGGCCGTATTCTCGTTGTATGCCACTTCGTATCGTCGAAGCAGGCGGATACTCGAAACGGCGTAGGTCAGCATCTGCCCGGTGAACAGGTAGGTATACAGCAGCGGTAATAGCTTCATACTGCCGTCAGGGGGGAGATAGATGTATTGCCCGTAGCCTGCAGCCTGGAAATGGGCAGGAAAGAAGACGCTGTGATACGTCGGGACGAAGTAAATCAGAAACGGCACCAGCTGAAGCACGGTCGTCCATGACAAACGGATGGTGTGACCTGTCAACAGCCACATGTATCCGAAAAGTGCCGGCCCGAGCAGGAGCCAGAAGGGTCCCATCAAAAACGCCAGATAGGGGTAGGTAGAGGCCAGGCCCGATGTAGACACCACATAGCCCCCCGTAATCATGGCGATCAGCAATGCCAGAATGGCCAGGAACCGGTTGGCGGTCGGTCGTCCCTTCCGAAGGAAAAACAGGACGCCGGACAGGAATAGCCCCTGCAGCGCGCAGAAGCTGAACAGCACGGCCCAGAGGCCGAAAGCAGGATCCACGATGAGCGGGGAGGTCGGTGGACAAGGATTGACGGGAGATCCATCAGGATATTCCCTTTAGAGAACCGTCAAAATGCCAAAGCAAGTGCCTTCAAGCCTGCTGTTCTACGATTTTCAATTGCAGCACGCCTGGTGCGTACTTTGTCCGCGCACCTGACTCAGCTCATCATGAGAATAGCGTCCATTTTCCTGTTGTTGCTCGTTGTCGCACCGGCGAGCGGACAGCCATATACTGTCAGTTATGATTCGGAGACGGATGTTCGTGCTGTTTACAGTCAATTGATCGGCCTCCACGGCAGTCGAGCTTCCCAGGAAGGTATCAGCGTATCCATCATGGTAACCCTGGCCTACAAGGGCAGGAGTCCTCGCAGCAGGTCCAGTTTCCTCATGATCATGGCCGTCGTCGCTCAGGGAAACATGGACGATGACGTGGAACAGTATCTGGACTCTGTCAGATTGATGGTGGGTGAACGAAGGTTCTGGCCGGAAATCCAGGACTATACGGGTCCTCGGACGGGTGGGGGACGCAAGGAATACCAAGCCACCTACATCGTTGCGTCAGAGGCCTTTCCAATGCTCGTCGATGCGCTTTCCGCCGAGCTGGAGACTGAATACTGGAATTTCCCCATGAAAGGGAAGAACGTCTTCGCCGCCATGGAAGATTACATGTTCAATCGCTAGACCAGGACCGTGGTCGAACGTCCTGCCAGCTGAACTCCACCTTCCACTCTTTCGGATCGGGCACGTCACCGTTGGTTGCCGCTTCGCGTGCTACCAGGATCGAAGTATCACGATGGGCCAAATGCATGAATCCCCCAGCGGCTGAAGCCACTGAGGGATTCCTGAGTTGCCCTACCAGGATTCGAACCTGGAACCTCCTGATCCAGAGTCAGGCGCTCTGCCAATTGAGCTATAGGGCATCATGCGAGGCTGCATCACGCAGCGGGGCGCAAAATACGGCCGGTCAATGCCGTTGTCCACGCTGCGGTTCCTCTTGGACCATAGTGGCCGTGGTCTTTGCGGAGTTTTTATCGGTCGCCATTCCGCGACATCAAGCCGTATCATCCGATCAACCCGTCCAATCGCGCTGATTCATGGAGTCCGGATTCTGGTCATTGCTCCCACTGGTTGTGGCGTTGGCTTTTGCCTTCGCCACCCGTTCTGCGATCCCCGCCCTTTTGGCTGGGGTCATCGTCGGAGCATTCATGATGGACGGCAATCCGCTGGTAGCATTCAACGAGACGCTGCAGACGTCACTTGGGACCGGCAATTTCATCTGGATCTGTCAGATCGTGATGTCCATTGGCATTCTGACTGAACTGTTCAAGAAGTCAGGGGCCATCACCGGGTTTGCCAATCGTCTGTCCGGCGTGGCGGACTCACCAAAGCGCGTCGGACTCACAACATGGGGGCTGGGGCTGGCCATCATCGACGACTACTTCAGCCCGCTTTTAGTGGGCACGATCATGCGGCCTCTGAGCGACAAGGCCAGACTGTCCCGTGAGAAGTTCGCCTACCTGTTGGATGCATTGACATCGCCCGTTTGCGTCCTCATGCCCTTCCTGGCCTATGGCGCCTATCTGGCCGGCCTGGTGGCGGTGGAGATGAACATCGCTCCTTCTGAGGGCACGACCTTTTTGATCAAGTCGATTCCTTTCAACTTCTATTCATTGCTGACCGTCGGGATGGCGCTTGGTGTCGCACTGAAATGGATTCCTGATTTCGGACCGATGCGTGCAGCGGAGCAGCGCGTGCGAGACGGTGGCGGACTCATTCGTGAAGGTAGCGCGCCACTCATCACCGATTCGGGGCTTCCTGACGAAGCGGTTGAAAGATGGGGGGAGCTGATTGCCTTCTTGTTCACCCCGATCGGGATCGTGCTGGGACTGGCGATGGGGAGCTTTCTGGTCACGGGCAACATCCTGATTGCAGAGGCCTTTCTGCTGGCGACCGCCTATCTCGCCATCACGCTACGGGTGACGCGCACGATTCCATCGATCCAAAACCTGGTCGAAATAGCCCTTTCGGGTATCAAGAATGTCCTGCCAGCCCTCATCATCATCGCGCTGGCGTATGCATTGAACACGGTCACGGATGAACTCGGCGCCGCAACATGGCTCGTTTCCCTGGCAGATTCATTCCTGACTCCCGGACTACTGGTTGCGGTGACGTTCGTACTTGCCGCCGTGGTTTCGTTTTCAACCGGGACATCCTGGGGGACGTTTGCCCTCATCATGCCGCTGGCCTTGCCCATCGCCATGGCCTTTGCTGATTCGCCCACAGATCCGATAGTTCTGGAGACCATCGCTGCCGTGACGGGTGGCGGAATCTTTGGTGATCACACGTCACCCGTATCGGATACCAGCGTGCTGGCGTCTGCCGGCGCGGGAAGCGATCACATGGACCACATCATCACGCAGTTACCATATGCATTGGTCGTGGCCGGCCTGACGACCGCCCTTTATCTCGTGCTTTGAATGGATACCGCTTATACGTCGCTGGTTCAGCAGGCCGCACACTGGACGCCCCTATCGCCCACGCAAAGTGAGCGTCTGTGCGCTGCATTCAGGCCCTCCTCGTATGGAGCCGGCGAGCATGTTCTCCTACCGGGAAGCAAGCGTCATGAAATCCTGTTCGTGGCAGAGGGATTGCTTCGTTTTTATTACCCGGGTGAGGGGGGAAAAGAGTCGAACAAGGCGTTTGTCGCCGAGGAGGAATTCGCAGGTGCGCTGGCCGCAGCCAATCTTGGCTTGCCCGTTCTGTACGGCGTCGAAGCTCTCGAGCAGACCCATCTTTTGGTGGCCACCTATGATGATTTCGAGCAACTGATGGCTGCCGATCCCGTTTTCGAGCGACTGGGCCGAAAGTTGGCAGAATTGATTCTGATGCGAAAAGAGCTACGCACGCGCTCCATGCTGCTACACTCAGCGTCCGAACGGTATGCTTCGTTCGTGCACGATCACCCTGATCTCGTTCAGCGCGTCCCTCAATACCATATCGCCAGTCTGCTCGGCATTTCGGAAGTGCATCTGTCGCGGCTTCGTCGCCAGGAAAGCCACTGACGGCAGATACAGCATCTTAACCGATGTTAATGATTGAGGGGGACCGAGCAGGAGATATTGGGCTCAGTGATTGCCTATTCAACCTTCCCCTTGACCTGAATCATGAGTCGTATCGCTTTCATTGGCCTCGGTGCCATGGGTAGCCGCATGGCCACCCGCCTCTTGCAAGCCGGCCACCAAGTCACCGTCACAAATCGCACGCTTACCGCAGCAGAACCGCTCTCTCAACTTGGGGCATCGATCGCCTCTTCACCAGCAGAAGCCGCACGTGACGCCGACGTTGTCATCGCCATGGTGCGGGACGACGAGGCGTCCAGGTCGATATGGACGAATTCCGATCACGGTGCCTTGTCAACGATGAACCGCAGTGCCATCGCAGTAGACATGAGCACGTTGACGCCGGAGTGGACAAGGGAATTGAATGTTGCCTGCCATGCGGTGGGCATTTCATTCGTGGAAGCTCCGGTCGTAGGAACGCGTCCACACGCCGAAAATGGGGCTCTGACCGTTCTGGCAGCGGGTGGACAGGAGGTGGTTGAAGGATTGGAGTCGATATTCAGTGCATTCTCTTCCACCACGCATTTCATGGGTGATGTCGGGTCCGCTGCCGTGACGAAGCTCGCTGTGAACAGCATGTTCGCCATTCAGGTGGCGGCGCTGTCCGATGTGCTGGGAATGATGGGTCGCTCCGGGATCTCCCTTGAGAAATCCGCAGATGTGCTCTCTTCCATGGCAACGGCCAGCCCGGCTGCCAACTTCATCGCAGGCAGGATCACGGCGGGAGTTCGAGATCCGAACTTTCCCGTCGAGTTGGTGGCCAAAGATCTGGACTATGCCGCAAAGACGGTCGAGCGACAGGGGGGCAGCAATGATCAGATCCAAGCCGCCCTTCGTGCTTTTGAAGCTGCTCTAGATTCCGGCTTCGGAGGGGAAGACATCGGGTCCGTTTCCCGGATGAATTTGGACGGCCTTCGATCCTAATCGTGCGATGAGGGTACGAGGAAAGCAGCATCCATCCGATTGCCACCGTCCTCGCTCCGATTACATGCGCATCATCAAGTACTTTTTTGAAGAGCCCACCCGCCTTGGTGATCAGTCGAGTGCGGACCAGCGCTCTCGCCTTCATTATCGTGGGCACCTGGCCGCCTCAGATCTGGAAGGTGGCGTCACGGGTGGATCCATTCTGGATGACGCCCTGGCCGCCAAGATGCTGGCCCGTGTACTCGAGGGTCCCATCTGGTTCTCGAATCGCGTGACTGGTCAGGAGGACGTGTCCCTTTCGCTCCTGACCAATCACCGAGATATTGTGAGGGCGTTGACGACGATGGGTAGTGAGTCCGTGATGATGCTGGGTGTGGATCCCTCAGACGAGCTGGTCGATGCATTGAAGCC
The DNA here is from genome assembly GCA_028284865.1 of Rhodothermales bacterium. Classification (GTDB taxonomy): domain Bacteria; phylum Bacteroidota; class Rhodothermia; order Rhodothermales; family UBA10348; genus JAAZVD01. The sequence goes on from JANQQV010000013.1 coordinate 14,092, forward strand.
AGACCGCGACGGAAGCCCATCTTGGCAAGCGATCGCCGGGCTGCTCGATCGAAAGTGTACACTCGTCTTTCCCGAGCAGGCTCAGATGGGGCATGATTGGAGCGTCTTTTCGCCCAAGCCACTTTCAGAATCTTTCAGGGAGGCGATGGCCGATCTGCCGGAGAATACCCGGGGCTTTGTCATCCCGTATGGAGAGGCGCGAGGCGAGGCGAAATTCTTCTTCGAACAGGACGACATCGAGTTGTTTGCGAAGCACGAAGTGCGCTAGGGATCTGTTTGGGGCCTTCCTCTTGCCTCATTTTTGCTTTTTTGTACATTCTCGGGCCTTGAATCAACGGATCCGAGCGTGGAGTACTTCTTTTCTACCTCTGCAAATCCCGAGCATCCTTTCATCCTGTTCGGGCTGGCACACGGACTGCTTTTCCTGTGGGTGTGCCTATTCGGTTATGTGCTTGTGCGCGCCGGAATGCGTGCAGACGAAAAGCGACGCCAGCAGCTACGCTGGTTCCTGATCATCCTGTTTCTGATCTGGGAAGTCGAGTGGCAGGCCTGGCACATCATCACTGATACGTGGACGCTTCAGAAGAATCTGCCGCTTCAGATGTGCAGCATCATGATCTGGGTATCCATCTGGGGGCTGTACACCAGGAAGAAATTTGTGATGGCCCTGATGTACTTCTTTGGTATTGCTGGGGCGATTCAGGCCATCATCACCCCGGATGCGATCTATGCCTTCCCCCATTTCCGATTCATGAATACCTGGTTCTCACACAGCTTGCTGGTGACAGCCGGATTCTGGGTCTTCTTCGTGGAGGGCTATCGGCCGACGCTGCGAGATTTACGCAACTGCTTCATCGCCGTGCATGTGTTTGCGCTTCCCGTGTACCTGATCAACATCACGATCGACGCCGGGTATCTCTATCTGGGCAAAAAGCCCGAGACCGCGTCGCTGATGGACTTCTTCCCCGAGTGGCCCTGGTACTTCTTCATCCTGCAGGCACTGCTGCTGACCATCATGTTCGGCATGTATCTGCCCTTCCGAAAGCAGGACCCTGGATTCCGCGCCGTGCCCGCGTAGGGCGATCGACGACTGCACAGGCCACGCTCGGGCCGTTCTTAGGCCCGGACCTATCGTGAAGTCTCGCCCTGCTGGGCGATGGGAGTGGAGACTATCCTGAAAGAAAACGGCCCGGCCAGCTTTCGCTGACCGGGCCGAATCCTGCAAGCAGTTTGAAAGTGTCTTACACGAGGGGAATGCCCCCTCAGACACAATCTACAACTTGGTCACCTTATTTGAAGGTGATGCGCGTACCGAAGTTGAACGTGCGTGGGAGGCCGAGGAATACCTCAGCATCGTCAGCCATGCTGACTACGCCGTTGTCGCGGTATGCGTTGAAACGCGAGTTGTCCGTAGCGTCCTGGATGTAGAAGCTGTCGAACAGGTTGAAGACGTTTCCGAAGATGCGGATGTCGAAACGGGACGTTCCAAGCATGTCGCGGGGAATGTCGTAACCCACGTTCAGGTCGAACACATTGTACGAAGGCGTCTCCCAAACCTGACGGCCGGCGGTATCGATGTCCGTACGGCTGGTCGGGTCGAAGTCTGCGTAGAAGTTCGAGTAGCTACGGCCAATGAACTTGGCGTAGAGACCGTCAACCGGGAAGACCGTAATCGAGTAAGCAACCTGCGTCTGAGGTGCATCACCCACTTTGAGGTCTTTCACATAGATGTTGATTTCTTCCTGGGAAGCAGGGTTGCCCTGATCCGGCGTGTAACGAGCCGTCACGTCGTCCGTGTAGTACCAGTCACCGAAGGAGCTGGCAACATCGAAGCGGACGAGATCCAGCGGCTGGTAAGCCAGCTCGAGCTCAACACCCTGGTGCAGCGCGTTCAGACCGGTGATGTTGACGAGACCGTCGTCACCGCTGATTTCCTGAACCGTACGCGTGATGGTGCGGTCATTCCACGTGGTGTGGTAGACATTGAATTTACCGGCAAACTTGCGATCCGTGGAACGGAAGTCAGCACCAGCTTCGAAGGCCACGAACGTTTCGTTCTGAGGATCTTCAAGGCGAGCACCGGTAAAGTCGTCGATGACACCGTCAAAGATCGGCACTTTGGAAACGAAGCCGGCATTACCGAAGATCGATACGTTGTCGTTCAGCTCGAGGGAAGCACCACCTTTGACCTGGCCACCACCGAGGGTACCGGAGTCAATCGTGAATGGGTTGCCGTCACCGCCATCGCGGAAGAAATCCTCGAAGGAGTAGCTGATGGCGGAGTAGCCAACCATACCGTAAGCAGAGAGAGCGTCTTTGCTGTACTCAGCCTGGGCAAAACCACCAATCCAGTCAACCGTGTTGGTGTTGTCGTAGTTGAAACGATCACCTGGCTGCAGGGAACGCTCACCACCCCAGAAATCGGAGTCGGAGCGGAGGTAGCCGGTGCCACCGAGGAGGTCGCGAACCGTGCGGTAGTGCTGGATTTCAGCCGTACGCCAGTCGACACCAACTTCAGCCGTCAGGTTTTCGTTGATCGTGCGCTTGAACTTGGAGATCGCGCCGATCGTGTACTGAACGTTGTGGCTGTTGCGGAGGATACCGCGGGAAGCGCCGTTGGCCTGGTTGCGATCGATCGTTGAAGCAACGTCGATGACGCGGGAAGGACCATCGTAATTCCAGCCCATGGAGCCGTGCGTACCGGTACCACCACCTTTACCACCGGAGTAGTAGAGGACCGTTGACCACAGGGAGCGGTCGTTGATCTGGTAGTAGTGATTCAGGTTCAGCTGCGGCTTGTGGAAGAAGTTCTCACGCTCGTTGAGGTACTCATCCGAACCGCGATCAACATTGCCGAAACCGTTGTTCTGCTGCTCGCTCGGGAAGCTGAGACCACCAGGAACAACAGAAGCATTCTGGTTCCAGCGACGGCCGCCTTCCGGGAAGTCAGCCAGGATGGCATCGATTTCGCCGTCGGTCAGACCATCTTCTTCGAAGACTTCGCGAGCATACTCATGATCGTATGCAGCGAGGTTCTGACGGTAGAGGTTCTGTCCGTGACGCTGAGGAGCACCTACAGCGTAGAAGTCGAGACGCTGTTTGTCGCTGATGTTCCATGCAGCGGCGCCGTAGTAGGCCCATGCATCGGTCCAGGTACCATCGTAGTAGCCATCACCCGTCTTGCGGACGCCGGATACCGTGAAGGCGTACTTGCCATTGATGAGGCCCGTGGAGAGGGAAACCGTGGACTTCAGGAAGCCGTCGTTTCCGACTTCCTGCTTGGCCAGGACCTGACGGGTGTTAGCCGTTGGATCGGTGATGATGTTCATCGTACCACCGATGGAAGGCGTGGCCAGGTTGACAGCGGAAAGACCGCGCTGCATCTGGATCGAAGAGGTGGCATCGCCGACACCATCCCAGTTCGACCAGTAGACCCAGCCGTTTTCCATGTCGTTGACCGGAACACCGTTGATCATGATGGCCACGTTGCGCTGGTTGAAACCACGAACGTTGACACGGGCATCACCGGCGCCACCACCCTGCTGGGTAGCGTAGACCGAAGGCGTCGTGTTCAGAACCATCGGAACGTCACGGGAGGCCAGCTCGCGCTGAACCTGAACCTTGTCGACGTTCGTGAAGGCAACAGGAGTTTTGCGCTCGACAGCACGGGAAGCGAAGACTTCCAGGGCTTCCAGCTGCTGGCTGGTGAAGTCAAGGGAGAAGTTGAGCGTAACGTCTGCATCGCGGACCGTTACGACTTCCGTAGCATCGTCATAGCCGATGAAGGTAGCCGTGAACGTGTGGGTGCCGCTTGGTACGCTGAGGGTGTAGCGTCCATTCTGGTCCGTAGCCGTACCGAGGGTCGTTCCCTCGACAACAACGTTGGCACCAGGCAGGGCATCACCGGTTTCAGAGTCAGAGACAACACCTGATACGGTGACCTGGGCATAGGCCGTTCCTGCGAACAGGAACATGACGACCAAAGCCAGGCTGCGGATACGTAGCATAGCGTTCATAACCAAGGAGTTGGTAGGTAGAGAAATGGGCGATTCCCAACGGTAATACCGCCGGGAGTTGACAGTCAAGCAATGGTACCAACTGTGGATATCTCGATTGTGAACGACGCGGGAATACAGCATTACCGATTCGTGAAGGAATAGGCCCCAGAAGCGCTTTCAGGGCCTATTCGCGTGCCCTTCACTCGTTCTCTGGTCGATATTCCTTTGGGAGTAGATCCGCGATCCGCTCGAACGACATGTATCCGTAGTACATGATCGAATACGGGTCCAAGACATTACCCTGCAAATCGAGGGTAGAAGGACCGCCTCGGAGCCGTACCCAGGAGTACTGCATATCCCGTGGATCGCCTGAGTGCTCGAGCCGTTGCCAGCGTGCATACGCCCGGTCTTCCCGCTCGCGCGTGTACACGACCTGGAGGTATCCCGGGAAAGCGAACGAGCGATCTTGCACACTTTCGCCATCCCCCAGATAGATCACCGGGTTTACGGCGAACTGCGGTTTGCGGAAAGGTGCCGCGCTATTGCGTTCGAACTCACTCTGCCGGCCTACTTCACCGGGGTTGTCTACCTGATAGACGAGGAAGCCTTCCTGCCGCGTTCGGTCTTCCATCACACTCTGGAAAAAGTGCTGGCCACTTCCGAGCCACGCCTTCTCGCGATTCTCTTTCCAGCGTTCGGCTTCTTCGGCATTGGCTGGCAGCAGTTCGGTGAAATAGGATTCGCCATCCTGCCAGGTCTCGTCTCCGTCGACAATGAACTGGTGCAGGTGATGCTCCAGACGATAGCCCAGGGCCTTGTTTTCGATGACGAGCGGCTCCGAGGAGGTGGCGAACAGGGCACCTTCGTGGATATCGAAGTCCAACACCTCCGGGTTGAGCATCCTCACCGACTCGGCGTTCCGGGTTGCTCCGAGGAAGAACTCGGTAAACGATTCAAGGTGTTCGTCCCAGTCCGGATCGCGCTCGTCCGTCACCGAGATCTCGCCCAGTACCATGACATCTTCGGCCAGATCGTAATTGAGGAGGTACGATCTAGGAGCGCGAATCATGACATCGTGGGTCTGGGTCTTGTGACCCACACGTGAGACGACCAAGCGGTGTGCTCCCAACGGAAGGGTAAACACATAACGGCCCGTCGAGTCACTGATGGCGCCGATGCCTGAACGCGAAACGAAAATGTGGACACCATCAAGTGGTGTACCGGTACCCGCTTCTCGCACCGTACCTTCAAGGCGCGCACGGGCCTGCTGCTGAGCGACCACCGGGAGAGCGGTTGCACAAAGGAGCAGGATCAGCAGGAGGTGTTTGGCTTCGGGACGTCTCATCAGGCATTTGTTTGCCTTTGAGACGGATGGAAGTCAATCCCGTTTCAACCGAGAGCGGTTATCGCGTTTCGACGACTGTCGGATCGAGGGCGATTTCCCAGCTGCCATCAGCGTTCTGAATCACTCTCGCACCGTCGGTCTGAACGGCAGGTTCGCCGGCAGGGCCGAGTACGATGATGATCTGACCATTTGGACCGCTCACGGCGATCTCGATGGCATTGACCACCGGGACCTCCGGATCTGTTGGATCGATATCCTCGCTGACCACAAAGCTGAACTCAGTCACACCCGGCCCGCGGACCACATGCTCGTAGTTGATACCTCCAACGAATGCGGAGTCCTCAATACGGGCAGATGTTGTGCCACCCACCTGGATGGCCGTTCCGGTTACGAATACCGAAAAACTGGTTCCGGGCGCAAGCGGGTTGCCGTTATAGTCGGTGACGGTCACATTGTAGACCTGATTAACTCGTGCCACACCAGGCGACACGTTCAGTACCGGTGATCCTGAGAAGATGACCGGAGTCACGGCGACCACATCATTCTGTTGATCGTCTGCCGTTCGGGCCGTGACATGCACGATGCCATCAGCGGGAAGGGGGTTGGCAGACAACAGGTTTACGGATCCCTGACCATTATCGTCTGTCAGGGTGGAGCCACCCACTACGCCATGAGTCGTCGAAAAGTACACAGACGTTCCCGCACGAACGGGGTTCGAATACTTGTCACCGACGATTACGCTCATTGAATTTGACAGACCGAAAGCAAGCAAGCCAGGGTAGTTGCGAACGGCGGGTCCCAAGCTGAAATGATCCTGATTGGGGAGACCACCGTGAATGGTCACCGCAATGGGCTGCGATCGAATGGTGCGGCCCTCGATCGTGGCTTCAGCGACGATCTGGACAACGCCAGCACGCGTTCCGGACGAAATGACCATGTTCACGATCCCGTTGTTGTCCGATTCGGCAACGGCAGGACTGATGTATTCGCCACCTCCTGGGTGGGCTCCGAAACTGAATCGCACCTGAGCGGCCTGATCAAGAATCACAGGACGACCCAGGGAATCGGCGATCTGGAACGTGAGGCTGGCCTGCTCTTCTGATCCGGATTCGCGAACGCCCATGGAAAGCGCGCTTTGCTCGAGCAGGATGATGTTTGATGCCTGACCGGACTCGGCTGCCTGCGCGGCGATCGGAATCAGGGTGAAAGTGGGTACCTGGAGCGTGCGGCCGGCAATGGCCAGAACCGGCAGGGCATTGGATTGAAAACCGTCAGCGTTGGCGATGACCTGCAGATCCATGGTCGAATCGATTTCGACGTCGAAGGTGTACGCACCGGAAGAATCCGCTTCGAAGAGCAGATCGTAGGGGAGAACCCGAACGAAAGCGTTCGTGATCGGATTGTTGGTGCGCTCATTGAGAATCTGTCCGGTCAACGTAACCAGTCCACTCTGGTCATCGCTGTCAGAAGAGAAAGCGTCGCAGCCCGTCAGCGTGACAGCGGCGAGCAGCAGGACGAAAAGCGCCCGTGAGGTCGAATAAACCCCTGTAGTGCGAAAAAATGGCATGGGTAGCTCCAGAATGCGATTTCAGGCTTATCGGGGGTATCGACGGTCACCAGTCCACCTTAAACCTCTCCTGGGGACCGTTTGTCGAGCCACCATCCGCAGAGGAGGGCGTCTTTGTGGAGACTATTAAGATTCCGTGAACAGGAAACTGAACCGTCCTCCCGAGCAAATAAGCAGGTCCCGACTTTTTACGGCCCGGCGCAGCGATGAAACCCACTTTTCTCGCTGCATTTCAGAAGGGTCTCACAGAACTTCCTACGTCCCATGGCGATCAAAACGATCGATATGAACCGCCTCGCGGCGCTTACTGGCAACCTCTACGAGTCCGTTGCCGTGCTCTCCAAGCGCTCCCGCCAGGTCTCCACCAACGTCAAGAACGAGCTGGACGACAAGCTGGCCTATTTCGAAGGATTTGAGCAGGAGCTCGAAGATCCTCGCTTCCAGGAGGAGCAGGCCAAGGTCTCAATCGAATACGAGGTCAAGCCTGAGCCTACTGAGATGGCCATCGACGAAATGCTCGAAGGCGATGTCTACTTCCGTCGCCCTTCCGAGGAAGACGACCAGATCCTCTTCTAGGGTGATCAACAGTATTTTACGCTTCGAACTTGGTTCGACGTCCCGACGGGGCGGCTGCGCAGCAGCCGCCCCGTTTTTTTATGGGTGAGATGACGGTCGTCCTGATCTGCGGCAACCTCATGCGAAAAGACCGGGTTCGGAAAACCGTCACACGCTTTGTACGGGAATTCCCCCTTGACGGAACGATCGCCTTCGCCCAGATTCGTGCCTTCTCTTGTTCAACCCCCGAGAAATGGCCCCGGACTGGACCATATGGACGTATTCGTGGACGGCTTTAGCCTTCCTGACCTTCGTGGTGCTCCTGGTGCGCACGGCCCCATACGGTCGCCACAAAGCCGCTGGTTGGGGTCCTGACATTCCTCATCGCGTGGGCTGGATCATCATGGAAGCGGTCTCCCCGCTCATGTTGATTCTGGTCGGCTTGCTGGTGGCCTCCGGAAACGGGATGCAATGGACGCCCTGGCATCTGCTTCTATTCGGCGCCTGGATTGCTCACTATCTCTATCGTGCCTTCTGGTATCCCTTCTTGATGCGTTGGGAAAATCGTCGGATGCCGTTGGTCATCATGTTCAGTGCCATCACGTTCAATCTCATCAACGGAGGGCTGAACGGATCCCATCTTGCTGCACGGCCTGCACTGGAACTGACATCTCCCTTGGTGCTTCTCGGAGGATCGCTTTTCCTCCTTGGTCTGGCCATAAATGTGCACGCCGATGCCATCCTGCGATCCTTGCGCAAACCCGGGGAGACCGGATACCGGATTCCCGAACGCGGACTGTATCGATGGGTCTCCTGCCCGAACTACCTGGGTGAGATGATGGAGTGGATCGGATTTGCGCTGATGGCTCTGACTCCCGCTGCCATAGCGTTTGCTGTCTGGACGATCGCCAATCTCTTACCTCGAGCTCTGGCACACCACCGATGGTACCGCGAGGAGTTTCCGATGTATCCCGCAAGCAGAAGGGCCGTAGTCCCTTTCATCGTGAGAGGTCGATTCCTACCATGACGCCCCGTCAACCCCGTTCGCTCGAGCTGTGAATCCCAGGACACAGACATCTTCGGTCCCGCTCTCACCCGCATCCCGCTGGATGTGGACCGGTGCGCAGTGGCTGGTCTTGCTGGCGACGGTGGCGTTGATCGTTGGTCTGTTCATGCAGCCCGACCGCACCCTGGATATCCTGTGGTTTGTGCTGATTCCCGTGCTTCCCGCCACGTTCCTGATGAATGCCGGGCTTTGGCGCGGGATCTGCCCGCTGGCAACGTTGAATACGCTGGCCCCAAATGAACGTGGCGCAACGCTATCGCGTGCCTGGATTACGTGGTCCGCAGCCATCGGTATCGCCTTGTTGTTCATTCTCGTGCCTGCCCGCCACCTGCTGTTCAATACGAGCGGATTCTGGCTGGCCATCGTCATTGCGGCCGTGGCCGTATTGGCTTTCGTGATGGGCTTCTTCGTTCGCGAAAAAGGCGGATTCTGCAATTCCATCTGCCCGGTGTTGCCTGTGGAGAAGCTCTACGGTCAGTCGCCGTTGGTCGCCGTGCGCAATCCGAGATGTGTCCCATGCACATTGTGCACTTCACGCGGATGCCTCGATCTCGATCCGAGCATTTCTGTCCGGACGGCTGTCGGGAACGGAAGTGGTGTCCGGGAATGGATCCGAACACCATTCGGTGTCTTTGCCGCTGCGTTTCCTGGATTCGTATTCGGCTACTTCCAGGTCGCGGATGTGCCTATCACTGAATGGATGACCGTGTATGGCACCATCCTGGCATGGGCATTGGGGAGCCTTGCAGGATTTGCACTGCTGGCCGCCATCCTTCGCATCTCGACGTTCCGCTTGATGCCTTTCCTCGGTGCCCTGGCCGTAGGCGTCTACTATTGGTATGCCGCCCCCGCGTCGATGGACAACTTCGGACTTCCAGGCGGTGAAATCCTGAAGTGGGCGTTGCTGGCTTTCGTCGCCTTCTGGCTCGTCCGGGCGCTGCAGCGGGCTCGTGGACAAGAAGCACCGCAACGCCCCGTGGCTGCGCATCCTGTAGCGCCGCGTTTTCCGTTGGGCAGTCCCCCTCGTTGAATCTTGACGGGCAGACCGGAAACGATTGGATTCTGGTCGGGTATCCTTTGATTCGGTCGCCATTTGCGGGCGCTGCATGTGAGCAGCTACCCCAACGGAACGCGCCGATCCCGACTCCATCTCCCACATCGGATTGCCTGAATGAACGAGCAGATCGTCATACGCGGTGCGCGTGAGCACAACCTGCGGAATATCGATCTGGACATTCCCCGCAATCAGCTCGTCGTCATCACCGGTCTGTCCGGTTCGGGAAAGAGCTCCCTCGCGTTCGACACCATCTATGCCGAGGGTCAGCGTCGCTACATGGAGAGCCTTTCGGCCTACGCGCGGCAGTTCCTCGGGATGATGGAGCGGCCCGATGTCGATTTCATCGACGGCCTGTCCCCGGTCATCGCCATCGAACAGAAGACGGTCAGCCGGAATCCGCGTTCAACGGTCGGCACGGTCACCGAGATTTACGACTTCTTGCGCCTGCTCTACGCGCGGGCGTCGACGGCCTACTCGCACGTGTCGGGTGGCCTGATGCGCAAGCAGAGTGATGATGAGATCATCGACGGGATCCTGGGACTGGAGGAGGGCACCCGTGTCTTGCTGCTGGCTCCGCTGGTCAAGGGTCGCAAGGGACACTATCGGGAGCTGTTCGATCAAATCGGGAAGCAGGGATTCCAGCGCGTTCGGGTCGATGGTGTGGTGCAGGAGATCGAGAAGGGGATGAAAGTCGATCGCTACAAGACGCACGACATTGAAGTGGTGGTCGACCGGCTTGTGATCAAACCCGGAATCCGCTCGCGCATCAGCCAGTCCGTCGAGACGGCGCTAGGAATGGGAAGCGGCACCTTGATTGCCCAAATCGTCGCCGGCCCCGAGGAGAACGGCGATCGGCTCTTTTCGCGCCATTTGTTCTGCCCGGAGGACGGCGTTTCCTACGACGATCCCTCACCGAATACATTCTCGTTCAACTCCCCGTACGGAGCGTGTCCGGAGTGCAATGGACTGGGCTCCAAACGGGAGCTGGACCCCGAGCTGATCATTCCGGATCGCTCGAAGTCGATCAACGACGGCGGCATTACCCCGCTCGGAAAGCCCCGCGACATCTGGATATTCAGTCAGGTCCGCGCCGTGGCTGATCGGGAAGGGTTCGACTTTGACACGCCGCTGGGAGAGTTGACTGAAGACCAGCTGACCATCCTTCTTGAGGGTGCGGGCGACGATCAGTTCGACATCGTCTATCAGTACAAGGATCGCGAGGTCACGTACAAACACCGCTACAGCGGCGTCTACCAGCACGTCTGGCACACGTACGAGAACACCTCTTCGAACACATCCCGGAAGTGGGCCGAGGCATTCATGCGTCACATGGCGTGTGCCTCATGCAAAGGCGGGCGATTGAAACCCGAGAGCCTCTCTTTCCGGTTCGGCGGGGAATCGATTGCCACACTGACCGGCATGGACCTGATGCAGCTTCGCACCTTCTTTCAGGGTGTGGAGCTGACCGAAAGGCAGCAGGTCATTGCCGGACCGATCGTCAAGGAAATTTCGGAGCGCCTCGACTTCCTGATCAACGTCGGTGTCGGATATCTGAATCTGGACCGATCAGCACGCACCCTTTCCGGTGGCGAAAGTCAGCGTATCCGGCTGGCAACACAGATCGGAACGCAGCTCACCGGAGTCCTCTATGTTCTGGACGAGCCTTCGATCGGATTGCATGCGCGCGACAACAGTCGCCTGATTGAGTCCCTGAAGCAGCTTCGCGATCTGGAGAACTCGGTTCTGGTCGTTGAACACGATCGGGACATGATCGAAGCCGCCGATTTTGTCATCGATCTCGGACCGGGTGCCGGCGAACTGGGAGGCATGGTCGTCGGAGCCTCCGTACCGGAAGCACTGCCCCTCGGATCGAATGGGACGACGTCGCTGACGACGGCTTATCTGCGAGGCAAACGCTCGATCACCGTGCCCGCAAGTCGTCGCCCCGGCAACGGAATGCACATCACGCTGGAAGGCGCGCGAGGACACAATCTGAAAGGCGATACGCTGGAGCTGCCACTGGGTACGTTCACGTGTGTGACCGGTGTGTCGGGATCCGGCAAGTCGAGCTTGGTCAATCAGACCCTCTATCCGATCCTGGCCGCCCACTTCCACAAGGCGAAGACGGTCCCGCTGAAGTACAGCTCCATCGAGGGGCTGGAGCACGTAGACAAGGTCATCGATATCGACCAGAGTCCGATCGGGCGAACACCTCGCTCGAATCCGGCCACCTATGCGGGTCTGTTCGGACACATTCGGGATCTGTTTGCGCAGCTTCCCGAGTCGAAAATCCGTGGCTACAAGCCCGGCCGATTCTCGTTCAATGTGAAAGGTGGGCGGTGCGAAACGTGCAAGGGAGCAGGCATCGTGAAGCTCGAAATGAACTTCCTGCCCAACGTTTACGTGGAGTGCGAGACGTGCGCCTCCCGGCGCTACAACCAGGAGACGCTGGAAGTACGATTCAAGGGCAAGAGCATCGCCGACGTCCTGGAGATGACGGTCGAAGAGGCACTGTCCTTCTTCGAGAACGTCCCGCGCATTGAACGCAAGCTCCGCACGCTCCACTCGGTGGGTCTGGGCTATATCCGCCTGGGACAGCAAGCCACCACCCTGTCCGGAGGCGAAGCGCAGCGAGTCAAGCTGGCCAAGGAATTGTCCCGTCCAGGGACCGGTCGCACGCTGTATATCCTGGACGAACCAACGACCGGGCTGCACTTCGAGGATATCCGCCACCTGCTGGCCGTGCTTCAAGCACTGGTCCGCAAGGGGAATACGGTCCTGGTCATCGAGCACAACCTGGATGTCGTCAAAGTGGCCGATCACGTCATTGACCTGGGACCCGACGGCGGCGAAGGGGGCGGGCAAATTCTGTTCTCAGGTACGCCTGAAGACCTGGCGAAGGCCAACACGCCCACCGGTACGTTCCTGGCCGAGGAGTTCGAGCGTGTAGCAGAGATTGACGAGGAAGACGAAGAACTGGATCTGGACGCACTTGCCTCGGACGAGGCGGACGATGACGACGAGGTCATCGAGGACGAACCGGAAGAGGACGAAGGGTCCTCAGAAGCATCCAGCCAAACCACCTGATTTGACCGACAAGGTCTGACCAAACCAAGCAATTCAACGCGATGGAGCCATCATTCATCCCCCAGTATCAGAAGCCTGACGAGCCCGGCGTGGCGATGAACTTCGACAACACGGTCTCGCTGCTCCAGCGGGTGGGTCCAGAAGACACGTTTGATCAGGCGGCACGGGAAGCCTTTCGCTTGATTCGGGAGGCACAGCGGCAGTATCCAGACTGGCCACGGGTATTCTACCTCGAAATCGAAGGCCACAAGGGAGAGCAAAAAGGCTACGATTCTGACTTCTTCGAATTCCAGCAGGAATTCTGGTTTGCGACCATCGCCCATTTTGTCACGGCCTTTGAAACGCCGCTGGTGGGTGGCCTGATGAATCCTCAGCCTCAGCGTAACGATATTCCCGACGAGCTTTCCATCAACACACCCGAATCGGGAGACGACGCATGACCCGTACGATTTCTTTCCTCGCCGTTTTGCTGCTGTTCACGGGATTGGCAGAGGCCCGTCAGTGGGATGACCCGGTCATCCTTTCCATGGAAGAGCGCGCAGAGGTAATCGACCGGCTGCTCGAAGAGCGTTTCGAGACTGTGGTACCCGAACTGATGCGGCGGGAAGGATTCGACATGTGGATCATCGCTGCCCGCGAGTACAACGAAGATCCGGTCATGCGAACGATGCTTCCGGCCACCTGGCTGAACGCGCGTCGCCGAACCGTCCTCGTGTTCTACGATCGGGGGAACGAGCAAGGCGTCGAGCGGCTTGCCGTTGCGCGCTACGCGATGGGCGACGCCTTCCCGAGCGCCTGGAATCCCGAAGAACAGCCGGATCAATGGGCTCGACTCGCTGAAATCGTCGAAGAGCGTGATCCACAGCGCATTGGCCTGAACATGTCGGAGATGTTCGCGACAGCAGATGGCCTGACGGCGAGCGAGAAGGATGGCATGCTGGCCGCATGGCCGCAGAAATACATCGATCGCATCGCCGGCGCGGAGAACCTCTCGGTGGGATGGTTGGAAACGCGGACTCAGAGCGAAATGGAGCTCTACCCGATGATCATGCGGATCGCGCGCGACATCATTTCAGAGGGTCTTTCCGAACGCGTCATACAACCGGGAGTGACGACAACCGACGATGTGGAATGGTGGTACCGCGAGCGCATTCGTGATCTGAATCTGGTGACCTGGTTCCATCCCTCGGTCGACTTCCAGCGTCCCGCAGCTACCGAGCGTGACAATGACTTCTCGGCACGTGAGGAAGGCGGCGTCATCCACATGGGTGATCTGCTGCACATCGATTTTGGAATCACCTACCTGCGATTGAATACCGATACGCAGATGCTGGCGTACGTTCTCAAGCATGGTGAATCGGATGCTCCTCAGTACCTCCATGACGCCATGGCCGTGGGCAATCGCTTGCAGGATATCCTGACTGATCAGTTCGCAACCGGTCGCTCTGGGAACGAGATCCTGCTTTCGGCGCTCGACCAGGCGAAAGCTGAAGGCATCAATGCGACCATCTACACGCACCCGATCGGGTATCACGGCCACGGGGCCGGTCCCACGATTGGTCTGTGGGATCAGCAGGGTGGCGTACCCGGTCGCGGTGACTACCCCCTTTACCCGATGACGGCTCACTCCATCGAGCTCAATGCCGCCGTGCAGATTGCCGAATGGGGTGGCCAGACGGTTCGCATCATGCTCGAAGAAGATGCCATTTTTGACGGCGAGGACGTGACCTACATTGATCCCAGGCAGGAGCGCATTCTGCTGATCCCGAGGCAGTAGGCGTAGCATACAGCTCAGAAATGACGCGGGCCGCGACGGGAGACTTCCCGTCGCGGCCCGCGCGCTTTCCAGTAGAGTGTCAGCCCGGATCTACATGTCCGAGGCGTCTGCCATCGTCACGTCAAACGTCGAGATGTGCAGGTTCAGGGCGTGGTTCACCCGGAAACCGGTAACTCCATCCGTGGGCAGATCGCCTTTGGCCTGGGAATGCACGACCTGATCATTCACCATGAAGGAGATCATGTCGCCCTCGGTCTGGATGCCCAGCACGTTGGCCGTTGGGTCGTTGTCTGCAGACCACGGCGCGATGGCATCGCTGGCCGTCCAACTGACCACATCCGCTGTCTCATCTCCCATGCGCTGCTTGACCAGGTATTCGCCCGTTTTGCGAATCAGGAAGTACAGGTAGGCTTGATCCGGGCCAGCCAGGTCGGAGCCGCCGACAAAGAGACCGAAGGCCTCATTGCGCTGGCCGGGATCGAACAGGAAGATGTTGGACGATACGCTGTAGTCGCCTTCTGCCGTGCTGGCCGGATGCCAGTAGATGGCCGCCGGTCCCGAGGTGACGTGCCAGCCGGGTGTCATGTTGGTAAAGAAGATGTCCGGATCAACAGTAGCTGTATCTCCCGTGACTACGTAGTCATCGGAAGGACGATCAAAGCGGATTTCCCAGTCAGTCGGCATGGCAAAGTCGGCTGGAACGGGACTCTGGGCATCCGGACGTTGGGACATCATCGCGTCTTCAGTGGCATCGGCTTGCGCTTCTTCGTCGGCGGGTGCACAACCGGTGATCAGCACGGCTGCAAACAGCAGTGGGAGTAGATTGGTGAGCTTCATGGCGGGAAAGGGATGAGTGGTTGGGTGGAGGGACAAGTATACGAGGCACTACTCCTGCACGGAGGTCATTTCTTCGTGTACCGCAGCAATATTGCCGGCAATGCCGTCAGGATTACCACCGATCATGTGGGCGTCGAAGCCCTCAAGGCCTTTGGCAGCGACTTCTTCGCGTGACATTCCAGCGTCGATTCCTGCCTCGACTGCGTCGCGCAGCGCGCCCAGGTAGTCGCGCATGACAAGAAGATCCTCGCGACGGCCCAGGATACCATTGACGGGGTTGGCGTGACCGAAGATGAACACGGTATTGTCGGTGAACAGGTCATGGGCCCGTTCCAAAGTGACCATCCAATTGGCGGTATCCGCTCCGGCTCCCAAATCGATGTAGGCGTGGCGGTAGTGGAAAACCAGGTCACCCATGTGGACGACGTCGGCGTGCTCAAAGTGGATGATCGCATCGCCAGCCGTGTGTGCGGGTCCATAGTGATGCAGGCGGATGGTCTCGTCGCCCACGTCTTTGGACCACGACTCGGCAAAGGTCTCATTAGCGAAGGTCTGGTCATCCAGCGTGCCACGGCGTTCGGCCTGCATGCGCTGGAGCATGGGGACGTTGTCGTGGGCCACGATTTGGTCGGCATCCGCCCCCAACACGCCATTTCCGGCGGTATGATCGCCATGATGGTGGGAGTTGATGAGCAGGTCGACCGTGCGGTCTGAGCGCTCCATCAATCCGTCGCGGCATTCGGCAGCCGATTCCGGGAACTGGGAGTCCACGGCAACCACGGCATCATCATTGATCAACCACCCGATCGTGCCGCCACGTGCTTCGAACCGACCCACTCCGCGTCGGATTGGGGTGAACAGTCCGTTGGTGCGGGCGAAGGCCGACAGAGGAAGCGGCGTGGAGCTGGCGAGCAGCCCCAATCCAGCTACGGTGCCAGCCGACGAGAGAAAAGTGCGGCGTTTCATGGGATGCGTCAAGGTGATGGGTGGTCAGCGATGATCAGTAGTAAGGCGCCGGGAATCACTGTAGGCGCGAGGGTCGATTCGTCATACCCGAGGAACCGCATTCGGGTTCGATGCTTAATGGGGGCCATGGATTGCACTTTCACGCATATTGACACCCGGAAGAGGCCACTCGACATTCGATTCAGCCGGTTTGCCGCCGGGCTGATCATGTCGGTATTCATCCTCCTCACCGCGTTTCCGACGCAAGCCCAGGATCTGGAGCGCTTGATTGCCGATGCCGAGATCACGGGCGTCACCCTGGCCATCATTGATAATGGCGAGGTCAGCGAGGTAAGGGCTGCAGGCATCCGGACGACGGAAACGAATCTGCCCATGACGGCAGAGACCGTGTTCGAAGCTGAATCCCTTAGTAAACCCGTCGTTGCCTGGATCGCCCTTCGTCTGATGGAAGAGGGCACGCTCGATCTCGATCAACCGCTGTCTGAGCTGGCAGCGTGGAGCGATGCGCAGCACGATGTCCGCTACCAGCGCATCACGCCGAGGATGGTCCTTTCCCATACCTCCGGGTTTCCCAACTTCCGCGCGCCTGGACAAGCGCTTCCCATTCTGTACGAGCCCGGTACGTTTTTCACCTATTCGGGTGAAGGGTTTCTATTCCTTCAGCACGTCTTGGAAGCTGTCACGTTCTCTTCGCTTGAAGAGCTGGCTTTCAAGTACGTGTTCGAACCTTTCGGGATGACGTCGTCCAGTTTCATCTGGCAAAGCGACTACGGTTCACGCATCGCGGTCGGGCACACGGATATGAATGTCGCGCTGGACAAGTTCGTACCCCAGACGGCCAACGCTGCGATCGGGCTGCATACGACAGCCAGTGACTACGCCCGATTCATGATCGGCGTCTCGCAAGCGGATGATCTGGGCCGGCGTCTGACCAGGGAATTGGCACTGGCACAAGTCGACGCGCTGGACGGTGTGTTCTGGGGTCTCGGATTCGGCATTCAGCCGACGATGGACGGCTCCGCCCTTTGGGAGTGGGGAGATAATGCCGGCTACAAGAGCTTCGCGTACATCGAACCGGACGCAGAATCCGGTTTCGTGATGCTTTCCAACAGCGCCAATGGCATGCTCATCCTGCACGAAGTGTTCGAGGAGGTGATCAGCGGGCCTCAAACGGCTGTGCGCTGGCTCAATTACGAGCAATACGATGACGTCGTCTACCAGCTGGGCCGGCGACTGCACTATCGTATGCTCTCCGGAGGCTTGGAGGCCGTCAGAGCTGACTACGAAGCGGCCAAGTCCGAGCTGCCAGCGGAGGCCTTCGTGGAAGAAGCGCTCAACGCCCTGGGGTATCGCCTCCTGCGGCAAGGGATGATCGAAGAAGCAGTGGGCATCTTCCGCTTCAACGTGGAGCTGTATCCCGAGTCTGGCAACCCATACGACTCTCTAGGGGAAGCGCTTCTGGCTGCGGGTAACCTCGAGGAGGCGCTCGAAAACTACGAGACCTCCGTACGGCTGGACCCCGGCAATGAGAACGGGGTCGCCATGATCACCTACCTCGAGGCGCAAATCGAAGCCGACAGCCAGTAGGCTGCGCTGTGCGAACCCGCGCCCTGGCATAAGGCGAACCGAGGCGGTGACGACGAACCAGCGCCCGGAGCCTATCGAACGATCTGCCTATCGACCAGCTGAGTCGGGGCTCGGATCTCGCACTTCGAATCCAAGCATCATGCCAGCGTGCAGGTGCTCAGCGATGTGACAGTGCGCCATCCATTTACCGGGATTCGTTACATCCACCAGGATGTCGATCGTCGATCCAACCGGAATAATCACCGTGTCTTTCCATCCCATGTTGCGATTTGGCACGCCGTCGATGTGGGTCACCACGAATCGCTGACCATGCACGTGGAAGGGGTGATTCATCGGGTGGAATGAGGACGGGTCGTTGAAGACGCGAATCTTGACGACATCGCCGACTTCCCACTGCCAGTTGATCTCCATGCTCTTCTGGCCCGTGTCCTCGTCGAGGAGCGTCCACTTGGCCTCATCGCCCGTCGACAGCCAGTTCATCATCGGCATGCCTTCATTCCACTCGATGGGAGGGAAGTAAAGCGTGTCGACTTCCATCATCCGCATCGTCATGGGATGCAGGTCGTTCGTTTCGATCGTCAGGCGAAGATTGTGATCGGGCGCCTTGTCGAAGTAGCGACGGAAGTTGTCGATATCGGCAATCGTGTCTTCGTTGGCGCGCGCCTCGGCAAAGGCCTCACCGTGATCGTCGGCAACCGCGCCGGACGCCGTGACTGTTCCCAGAACATGCGTTTCCGGCACGAATGTGCCCCGGAAGTGATCGATGCCTTGAATGGCATTCGTGATCTCGAACGTGCCTTCTTCGTCGAAGTGCACATCCACGATGTAGCGCTCCGCAGGGCCGATGACGACGCTGCTGACGAACTGCTCACGCTCGAACTTGCTGACATCGTCGGCAATTACCTTGATGCGCGCCCCGCCGAAATTGACGTTGAACGTGCGTGTATTGGCCACATTGGTCAGATAGAATCGGACGACTTCGCCCGCTTCGATGTCCAGGTTGTAGTCGGTGATGCCATTGAGCAGCATCACGTTGCCGAAGCGGCCCATGAGCGCATGGGTCGGCGTCGTTTCGCCGTACGGATACAGGCCGTTTCCATCCATCAGGATGTCATCCAGGATCAGCGGGACTTCGCGGTTGGCAGGCCCGTAATAGCCATCCTCCGTGGGGTCGACCAGCATGTTGCCATACAGTCCGAGGTCCTGCTGTACGTCTTCACGCATGTGCGGATGGTACCAGTACATGCCCGTGTCCGGGAAGTCGAGCTCGTAGGTGAACGTTTCGCCCGTCTCGACCGGTGGCTGCGTCATGCCCGGAATCCCGTCGAACGCATTCTCGAGTCGCAACCCGTGCCAGTGCACTGTGGTGGGCATGTCGATGTTGTTGGTGAACTCGACAATCACCCTTGAGCCGCGGTCCGCGCGGATCAGCGGCCCCGGGTACATGCCACCGTAGGCCATCATGACGAGTTCCTGCCCATTGATCGTCCGGCGAACGAGCGAAGCGTCCATGTGAAGCGTATCGCCATCGGCCATGTCGATGATTTCGGACGGCCGGGCTTCAGGGTACATGGACACATCCATTCCGAATCCAGGCAGGAACGCGCCGGTTTCGGGGACATCATCCATCATTTCCGGCATCATGGGCATGGTCATCCCATCCATGGGGGCCATGCGCCAAACCAGACTGTCGCCCATCGGCATGTCGTGGTTGTGATGCATGTGCATGGAGTGATCCATGCCGTCCTGCGCTGCGACGGGTAATGCGAGCAGTAGTGACAGGGTGGCAACGAGTATGCGAGGCTTCAGAAAGCTCATCCTTCAGAGGTGGGTTGGTCGGATTCGGAAGCGGGGATTAGTAGCCGTAGACGGCGCAGGGCTCGGTCTCAAACGGGCCGTGGCCTGCCATGGTGTGCATGAGCCCACTGCGGGACATGCCGCGAGAGACAACCGGTCCGGTCCACATGGCGCCGGGTTCCATGTCGCGTGGCTCAAGCGTGATGACCAGGAGAAACTTGTTGAAGTCGGTCTGGCCGCTCACTTTCAGGTTTTCATCCAACTGACCCAGTCTGATGATCTGGTCGAGTTGTGGGGTCGTCACCCAGGCCACCAGGGCCTTGTCGTCCGCCAGTTTGACGTTGCTCATCGACACATCAATGTTGACGAGATAGGAGCCGTCTTCTGAGAGCGAAATCCCGAACGGCGACTGGGCATAAGACACTTCGCCCACTCCTTTGGCCAATCGGGCTCCGGAGACTTTGCGTGTGGTGACCAGGTCGATTTCGTAGTAGTCGTTCGAGGCGGCCAACTCACAGACAGGGTCGAGCGAATCGGGGGCGCTTTCTGCCTGCTGGCCCGGGAAGACCATCAGGGAAACAGCAACCAGAACCAGGAAGCCTGCCCGGGCGAGGAATTTCTCGGACATGGGTCGGGAAGGTCGGTGAGAACATCCGGTGATAGACCATGTGAATGCACCAATTCAGGCCGGGATCCGCGAATTCAGCGATCTGCGGCGGAAGGTGTTAGCTGCCGCGAGAAGCGAAACCGTAGCGCACGACCTCAATCTTTGCACACGGTCTGAAACGGCAGCGGGCGGGGCGCCGAATGGCGCCCCGCCCACAAACTCCTGATTCAATCAAAACCGAGGGTCAGGTTCGCCTCGCGACTAGCGCGTGCCCTCACGGGACTCATCATCCCACTCCTGGGCCGAAGACACATTCGGCACGCCCCAGTCCTCGCCATTCCAGCCATTGAAGCCCTCCATGCGGAAGGTCCAGAAGCCGGTCGTCATGTCAGAGATCACAATCAGGCCGTCTTCATTGCGGACATCCACGCCAAAGGCGCCATTGGCCACGTTGCCTGCCATTCCACCATTATTGCGCGAACCGGTGAATGTATCGAAGTAAGCCACCGTACGCGGGTTCTCAGGGTCTTTCATCGAGAAGACCTGCAGGCCGTCGTGATAGCCGCTGACGAAGACATAGGGCCAACGAACTTCATGGTTGTGCACCAAGCCTTCCCAATGTGGCGTCCAGGCCGAGATCGGGTAGTTGATGTTGGAGCGCTCGCCATCGAGAGCCGGCTGCAAGTCGAAGATGCGCAGCGGGGCATACTTGTACTCGGTCTCCGCAACCACATAGCGGCCGTTCGGACCCGGCGTGAATGTGTGACCGGAGCGAACACCCGGGATGCCGGTCAAGGTGACGAGCAGTTCGGGGTTGTCGATATCCGTGAAGTCGTAGACGTAGTAGCCACCCGTGCCGCCTCCGTAGAAGCGATCCGTGCCGGTATCAACGTGGTACCCGGCATAAAAGTCGTGGTAGCCGCGACGGGTCTGCTCGGCAGGTGTCGGAATGCGACCGATGCGGGCGTTCTCCAGGTCGCCTTCGACCACTTTGCCCAGATCGTAGACGTTGGCAAACGCACCGGAAACGGTGGAGAGCAGCAGCACACGGCCGGACGAGTGCTTGTAGATAAAGATGTTGTGGAAGCCTCCCGGTGTATCCGGTTCGTGGATTCGGGCCACCTCATTTACAGTGGACGGATCCGGCAGTCCGGTCACATCCAATACCACGGCGCCGAGGTCATGATTGGGACCACCCGCACCGAACTGCAGGGACTGCACCACATAGTAGCGACCATCCCACTTGAAGTACTTCACGTCCATGCCGCCCGTGCGCATGTGCAGGTCCTGATTCTCGATCCGCCACTTGTAGATCACCTTGGGATTCGACGGGTCGGACAGATCGATGATATCCGTTCCCTTCTCGCCGGCCTCTGCATAGTGCATCCGGGATACGTAGGCGAACGGGCGACTGACCTCCTGTTCGAGATCCATGTCGGCAACACTGAGCCGCGGGCCCAATGGGATGTGCCCCAGCACCTCGACGTTTTCGCTACCGGGATTGGTGGGGGTCCACGGAGTGTCCTGGGCATGCGACGGGTTGAACGCAAAGGCCGTGATGAACAGGCCAAGCAGCAGGAAAGTCGTTCGTTTCATGGTTGAAGTCAGGTCTGAGAGAGCGATGGGACGCGTTCCGATGGCGTCCAACATAGGAAAAAGCGGTAAGTGGATCAGTGCGTCCCTTCTTTGGACTCCTCATCCCATTTCTGCACCGAGGAAATGTTGGGCATGCCCCAGTCTTCGCCATTCCACCCATTGAAGCCCTCCATGCGGAAGGTCCAGAAGCCAGTGGAAATGTCGGAGATGGTGATCAGTCCGTCCGCATTTCTGACGTCCACGCCAAAGGCTCCATTCCCGACAGCGCCGCCCATGACACCCACATCACGCGGGCCAGTGTAGGTGTCGTAGTAGCCGACGGTCACTGGATTCTCCGGATCCATCATCGAAAACACCTGCAGGCCGTCGTGGTAGCCGCTCACAAACACGTAGGGCCAGCGGACTTCATGGTTGTGCACAAGGTTTTCCCAGTGCGCCGTCCAGGCCGAGATGGGAGAGCGGATGTTCTCTGTCTCCCCGTCCATGGCGGGTTTCATGTCGAACATGCGCAGGGGCGCATATTGATACTCGGTTTCCGTGACGGCGTAGCGGCCGTCGGGGCTGGGCGTGAACGTGTGCCCGTATCGGACCCCGGTGATGCCGGTCAATGAGAACTCCAATGCCGGATTGGCTGGATCCGAGATGTTGTACACGTAATAGCCGCCGGAGCCGCCACCGTAGAACAGGTCAGCTTCCTTGTCAGGATTCCACGCGGCATACAAGTCATGGTAGCCGCCGCCTTCGCCGGGCACTGGGACGTTCCCAACCAGTGCTCCCTCCATATCGCCACTGACAATCTTGCCCAAGTCATAGACGTTGGCACCAGGGCCACTCACGGTGGTCAGTAGCAGCACGCGTCCGTCGGAATGCTTGTAGATAAAGATGTTGTGGAAGCCGAATGGCAGGTCGGGTTCGCGGATGCGAGCGACCTCGAATACGGAATCCGGGTCCGGGAGGCCGGTCACGTCCAGGATGTAGGCGCCCAGATCATTGTTTGGTCCCTGACCGAACTGGGTTGACTGCACCACATAGTAGCGGCCGTCATACTTGAAGTACTTGATGTCCATGCCACCAGGACCTGTGTGCAGATCCGGGTTCTCCATCCGCCACCGAAGAAGCACCCTGGGGTTCGAGGGATCGGAGATGTCAATGATGTCCGTACCTCGTTCGGTGTATTCGCCTACGGTGCCTCGCGATACGTAGGCGTAGGGTCGCGACAATTCCTGCTCCAGCTCCATATCGGTGACATTCAATATGCCGCCCAACGGGATATGTCCGACGACCTCGATGTTGTCGGATCCGGGCTTCAGGGCTGTCCATGGGGTGTCCTGTTGGCCGAAGCTCTCCGAAGGAAGTGTCAGAAAAAGAACAAGCGTGGCGATAAGGGAAAGTCCGTACTTCATGGGGAGGCTGTTTTGGATGGTGATCGGAGGGCGGTGATCATGGGCTATCGGGTGCCTTCTTTGGACTCTTCGTCCCATTCCTGGACGGAAGAGATGTTGGGTACGCCCCAATCTTCGCCATTCCAGCCGTTGAAGCCGTCCATGCGGAACGACCAGAATCCGGTCGAACCGTCTGAAATGACAATCAGGCCATCCGCATTGCGCACGTCGACGCCAAAGGCGCCGTCCATCACGCCACCGTTGTCATTCGTGATGGTGTCGTAGAAACCGATTGTTTGCGGGTTTTCTGGGTCGGCCAGCGAGAAGACCTGCAGGCCATCGAGATACCCGCTCACGAAGACATAGGGCCAGCGCACCTCATGGTTGTGGACGAGGTTCTCCCAGTTGGCGGTCCATGCAGAGATCGGGTAATTGATGTTCGTCCGCTCGCCGTCAAGGGCGGGTTGGAGGTCAAAGATGCGCAGCGGTGCATACTGGTATTCCGTCTCGGCGATCACGTAGCGCCCATTGGGACCTGGAGTGAACGTGTGACCGTAGCTGACGCCCGGAATGCCATTGAGGGTGATGCGCAGCTCGGGATTTTCGATATCCGAGATGTCATAGACGTAGTACCCACCGAAGCCCCCACCGTAAAAGCGGTCCTCCTCGGTATCCGGATGCCAGGCCGCGTAGAAATCGTGGTACCCGCGGCGGCCACCCGTTTCGCCCGGGATCGGAATGTTGCTGGTCAAGGCGTCTTCCACGTCACCGGAGACCACTTTCGTCAGGTCATAGACATTCGCGCCTGGGCCGCGCACGGTGGTGATCAGGTACGGTGTCCCGTTGGAATGCTTGTAGATAAAGATGTTGTGGAAGCCCCCTGGCATGTCGGCTTCCCGGATGCGCGCTACTTCGACGACAGCGTCGGGATCAGGCAGACCCGTCACATCGAACACAACTGCGCCCAGATCATGGTCCGGTCCCTGGCTGAACTGCGTGGACAAGACAACATAGTAGCGGCCGTCGTGCTTGAACTGCTTGATGTCCAACGCACCGACACCCGCATTGATGTCATCATTGCTGTTGATCCAGCGCTTGAGCAAACGCGGTTTGGAAGGATCGGAGATATCGATGATGTCCATGCCGCGGTCATAGTTCGCGCGGTAGCGGGCTTTGGCCACGTAGGCATAAGGGCGATCGAGTTCTTGCTCCAACTCGATGTCGGCGACCGATTCCGGGGCGCCGAGCGGCAGGTGACCCTGCACGTGGATGTTGTCGCTGCCAGGGTTGGTAGCCGTTTGTGCCAGCGCGGGAGAGGCGATGGCGGCGATCAGGAGTGCGAAAAACAGTCTCATGGGATTTGGCGGGTTGGGTACGACGAAAAACGGCGGGCGGGATCGCAGATCCCGCCCGCCGAATGTCATCAAACAGGACTTACTTGGTGCCTTCTTTGGACTCGTCGTCCCACTGCTGCACCGAGGAGATGTTGGGCATGCCCCAATCTTCTCCATTCCAGCCATTGAATCCTTCCATGCGGAAGGTCCAGAAGCCGGTGGACATATCCGAAATCACAATCAGACCATCTTCGTTGCGGACATCGACACCGAAGGCGCCATTGCCCACAGCTCCACCCATGGCACCCACATCACGGGGACCTGTGTAGGTGTCGTAGTAGCCCACCGTGACCGGGTTCTCGGGATCCATCATCGAGAAGATCTGCAGGCCATCGTGGTAACCACTGACAAAGACGTAGGGCCAGCGTACTTCGTGGTTGTGGACCAGATTCTTCCAGTTGGCCGTCCAGGCTGAGATAGGCCGGCGGATGTTCTCCGTTTCACCATCCATGGCTGGCTTCATGTCGAACATGCGCAGCGGGGCGTACTGGTATTCCGTCTCCGTGATGGCGTAACGACCGTCCGGGGAAGGCGTGAATGTGTGGCCCCAATCAACGCCGGTGATGCCCGTCATGGTGAACTCGAGCTGGGCGTCGGCCGGATCGCTGATGTCGTAGACATAATAGCCGCCCTGACCGCCACCGTAGAACAGGTCTTTCTCCAGATCCGGATTCCACGCAGCGTAGAGGTCATGGTAGAAGCCGAACTCGTCGACGGCAATCGGCACGGTGCCGACGTAGGAATCTTCCACATCGCCACTGACTGCTTTACCCAGGTCGTAGACGTTGGCGCCGGGACCATTGATGGTCGTCAGCAGCAGCACGCGGCCGTCCGAGTGCTTGTAGATAAAGATGTTGTGGAAACCACCCGGCAGGTCGGGCTCATGGATGCGAGCCACTTCAAAGACCTTCGTCGCGTCCGGAAGTCCGGTCACGTCCAGGATGTAGGCGCCGAGGTCCTGGTTCGGTCCTTGGCCAAACTGCGTCGACTGCACGACATAGTAGCGACCGTCATATTTGAAGTACTTGATGTCCATGCCGCCGAGTCCGGTGTGCAGATCCGGGTTCTCCATGCGCCAGCGCAGCAGCACTTTCGGATTGGCAGGGTCTCCGATGTCGATGATGTCCGTTCCGCGTTCGGTGTTCGGGCCGACCGTACCACGGGCCACGTAGGCATATGGACGAGACAGTTCCTGTTCGACTTCCATGTCCATCGTGTTCAGGATGCCGCCCAGCGGGATGTGTCCTTCCACGGTGATGTTGTCTGAACCAGGCTTGAGTGTGGTCCAGGGCGTTTCGTCCTGTGCCGAAGCTGGTACCACAAGCAGGATGGCCAGGGTCAACAGCGGGATCAGTCGTTTCATGAGATTGGCTGGTAGGTTGATTACTCAGGATTTGGCGGGTGAACACGCACAATCAGCGCGTTCCTTCTTTGGATTCTTCGTCCCAGTTCTGGACCGAGGAGATGTTGGGCATTCCCCAGTCTTCTCCGTTCCAGCCGTTGAAGCCGTCCATACGGAAGGTCCAGAAGCCGGTGGACATATCGGAAATGACGATCAGGCCGTCTTCATTCCGGACGTCGACGCCAAATGCGCCGTTGATGACCGGGTTGAATCCGTTGTGATTCGAGCCAAGATAGGTGTCATAATAGCCAACGGTCTGCGGATTGTGCGGGTCTTCCAGCGAGAACACCTGCAAACCGTCCAGATAGGCGCTCACAAACACGTAGGGCCAGCGCACTTCGTGGTTGTGGCTCAGGTTCTCCCAATTGGCCGTCCAGGCTGAAATGGGCTGGTTGATGTTCAGACGCTCTCCGTCCAGGGCCGGCTGGAGATCGAAAATGCGAAGCGGTGCATACTGATACTCAGCCTCCGCGACGACATATCGACCATCGGGTGAAGGGGTGAACGTGTGCCCCCACGTCACACCGGAAATGTTCTGCAGCGTGACCCGGATTTCAGGATTGTGGATGTCGGTGATGTCGTAGACATAGTATCCGCCCGAACCACCTCCGTAGAAGCGGTCTTCGCCCGAGTCCGGATGGTAGGCAACGTAGTGGTCGTGATAGGAACGCCTGACCGACTCCGGCTCAGCGGTAGGGATCGTGGCCACGTAGGAGTTATCGATATCGCCCGAGACCGCCTTGTTCAGGTCGAACACCTGAACCATGTCGCCCCGCACGGTGGACAGCAGGTAGATGTTACCGTCCGAGTGCTTGTAGATAAAGATGTTATGCATGCCACCCGGGTTGTCAGGAAGCACCCATCGCCCGACTTCTGTCAGCGTTTCGGGCAGATCAGTCACGTCAAACAGTACGGCTCCCAGCTCGTAGTGCGGCCCGCTGCTGAATTCAAAGGACTGTACCACGTAGTAGCGGCCACCCGTTTTGAAATACTTGACGTCCATGCCGCCCCGATTCGGAAGCAGGTCCTGGAATTCCAACCGGAAACGGTGGATGACTTCCGGGCTGGACGGATCCGAGATGTCAATGACATCCATGCCTTTCGGGCCGCCATCCACGATGGATGCGCGTCCCACGTAGGCATACGGGCGATTCAGCTCCTGCTCCAGCTCAATGTCAGTGACACTGGAATGCTTGCCGAGCGGGATGTGACCCACGACTTCCATGTTGTCAGAGCCAGGTTTGAGCGGCGTCGCCTGGCCCCAGGCAGCTGGGACGATGAGGCCAGCGACCAGCAGAAGCGCGATCAGTCGGAATGTGGATGAGAATGTCATGTTGCGGGTGAGGATTGCGGGTTGCGAGAGATATTCAGGTTGTTGCGGCCTTCCAAGCGGATGATCATTCGTCGAACATGCCTTCCCAGTTCTGAGCGCTGGACACATTGGGCATGCCCCAGTCTTCGCCGTTCCAACGATCGAAGCCTTCCATCTTGAAGGCCCAGAAACCGGTCGTCATGTCGCTGATGACGATGAGGCCATCGGCATTGCGGACATCGACGCCCCAGGCGCCGTCGTAGACCTGCCATGTGTACGGACTACCCATGCGCTCCATGGCAGCGCCACGGTCGTTATGGATTCCGTTGAACGTGTCGTAGTAGGCGACGGTGTACGGATTTTCAGGGTCCACCATGTTGAAAACGCCCAGGCCGGTCTGGTAGCCACTCACAAAGACATAGGGCCAGCGAACCTCGTGGTTGTGGGCGATGCTCTTCCAATCGGCATGCCAGGCACCGACGGCGTGGTCGATGTTCTTGTCTGGCAGTTGGCCATTGAGGGCGGGTCGCAGATCAAAGATGCGGAGAGGCTGGTACTGGAACTCTGTTTCGCCCACGGCAAAGTTGCCATCCGGCGTCGGCGTGAACGTATGGCCCCAGGCCACCCCGGGTACGCCCACCATGGTGGCCAGCAGTTCGGGGTTGCCGAGGTCTGTGACGTTGTAGACGTAGTAGCCACTGCCCCCGCCTCCATAGAAACGATCCTGACCTGTTTCCGGGTGGTATTGGACCATGAAGTCGTGGTAGCCGCGCGACCACATGCCCTCGGTCTGGTGAACGGGCACACGGGCAATCAGCTCACGATTGTCGTCGCGAAGCACCGGGTCCATCTCGGTCTGTTCGCCATCGACGAACATGGCCATGTCGAACACCTTGGCGTATCCGGCTGAGGTGGCGAACAGCAGGGGTTTGCCCGAGCTGTGGTTATACATAAAAATGTTGTGGAAGCCACCGGGTGATTCGGACTGACGAACCCGACCGACTTCGCTGTACGACTCCGGTAGATCCGTCACGTCGAAGACGACCGCGCCGACTTCCGAATTCGGTCCGGACTGGCCCAGCTGCATGGACTGCACGTAGTAGTAGCGGCCATCATGCTTGAAATAGCGCCCGTCCATGGCGCCGCCGGTGTGGAGGTCTTCGTTCTCGATGCGCCAGCGATGGATCACTTTCGCATGATCCGGATCACTCAGGTCGATCACGTCGAATCCGATCACGCCGTTGCGACGTGCCACATAAGCGAAAGGACGTTCCAGCTCTTGTTCGATCTCGATATCCGATATGGTGCCCGCTGCCCCGAGCGGAATGTGGGACATCACCTCCATATTGGCCGATCCGCGCTGTCCGGGAGGCGGTGGATGCGAAGGCTGCTCTATGCCCATCTGGGCGGTGGCGGGAAGGGTTACCAGGAAGGCGGCAACCAACAGGGAAAGTCGTTTCATGTTACCACCTCTCCGACCCGATGGGTCCGTTGTCCCAGTCCTGGACCGAGCCTACGTTCGCGAATCCCCAGCCTCGACCGTCCCAGTTCTCGAATCCTTCCATGCGGATGAGCCACAGGCCGGTGTTGACATCCGTGACGGCGATCAAGCCGTCCGCATTGCGAACATCCACGTCCCAGGCTCCGTTGCGATGGGTGCGCTCGTCTGCCAGTCGGGCGCGAGGTCCATCCCACGTGTCGTAGAAGCCGACGGTGTAGGGCTCGAACGGATTCATCATGTTGAATACCTGCAATCCATCATCCATGGCCGCTGTGAACACGAAGGGCCAGCGCACCTCATGATTCTCGGCCAGGTTTCGCCAGTCCGCAGTCCAGGCGCCCGCAGCCACACGAATACGTGGCACGGTCCCTTCGAAGACCGGACGCAAATCGAAAATGCGCATGGGAGCCGTCCGGTATCCGGCGGCCGTCACCAGGTGCGTGCCGTCAGGGGTCGGAGAGACGGCGTGTCCGATCTGTACGGCGGCTGAATTGACTTCAGTGATCAACTCGGGATTGCCCGGGTCGGTGATGTTGAAGACGTAGTAGCCGCCGGCACCTGCCGCATAGAGGCGGTCGGTCTCGGAATCAGAATGCCACTGGGCCATCATGGCGTGGTATCCGTAGTCGACGTTGGTCACCTGCTCTGGGAGTGCGTAGGAGGCCATCGGATCCGAATCGCCGTCCAGAAGACCATCGATGTCGAAGACATCAATCGGGCCACCACCGGCGGCCATCAGATAGCTGCGTCCGTTGGAATGGCGATACGCAAACACGTGATGGTAGCCGCCCTGACGGGATACATCGGCAGCGGCATCGAACTGACCCTCTTCCGGATCAGTGACTTCACGAATGCTGAGTCCACTTGCATGCGAGACCGCGAGATAGTGGCGGCTGCCATGCCGGAATAACGTCAGGTCGCCAACGGAAGGACTATCGGGACGCCAGGTGTCCAGTACGCGGGGATGATTGGTCTGATTGATGGTGATGGCAACGATTTCCGCGCCCTCAGCATCCTCACGAGCCACGAACACAAAGGGGCGACCTTCTTCCTGATCGATGACCAGGTGACCGGTCCCGCGTCCCAGCGCTTCAAAGCCTGCCGAAGGCGACTCGCGGGATTGCATGCCGCCAAGGGGCAAATGCCCGACCAGCTCCATGTTGCGGCTGCCTCGAGATCCGTCGTTTTGCGCAGCGGCGGGGTACGTCAACCCGAACACGAGTATGACCATACCGAGCCAACGCATCGGATGAGTTCGCATGATTGCAGAAATGTGGGTGGAAAATGGCCTCAATCGGCCAAAACGGGGGATTTCACGTTACGAAGTGTGACGTGGAATTGCAAAGGTCCCGTGAAGGGGGGCTAGCGCGTCCGAGAGCTTTTCGTACTCCTGAATGAGAGCCATCCTCAACACGCTTGCGCGCTCTGAAAACGCGCGTTGCTTCAGCGTGTAGGATTCCCGGCCTTCTCGTGTCTCGATACGCACCGGCTTCAGTCCGTGATCGCTCAGATCGTACGGACTTGCAGCCATGTCGAGCGAGCGGATTTCCAGAGCCAGAAGAAAGGCGTCCAGGATGAGGGAAGAGGGGATCCACGGTGCCCGCTTGAACGCCCATCGATACACGTCCATGTTGGCGTGCAGACACCCGGGCTGTTCGTGATCATGCATCTGCCCGCGCGTCAGCTGGATCGGATTCAACGGACGCGCCGGCTCGGTAAAGAAGCGGAAGGCGTCGAAGTGGGTGCATCGCAAACCCGACGATTCAACGACCTGGGCGAGTTCTTCGTCCGAGACACGCAGCGGAACGGCGTCATGTCGCTGGTCGGACGTTCGATAGAGCATGGCCCATTCGTGCAGCCCGAAGCAGCCGAATCGTGCGGGTCGGCTTTGCGTAGCGATCAATAGATCCTGCATCCATTGCGTTCCTGTGATGAACCGGTCTGGATGGGGGCCGAGGTTGCCCTCCGTAGGCCACTGCAGCCTTCCCTCGGAGTGTGCCACATACCCATCTCGCTCCGGAAACGACTTCGCGTCGGCGCCCAGAAGGAGCACTCCGGTTCCAGGGTGCCAGCGGCGCAGATGCGCAGGGCGGAATCGGTAGTATTCGAACAGGAAGTCCGCGACGGGATCCTTTTCATGACGGGATCGCCGGGCTACGTGTGGCCCCACGAGGCGATCAAACCGCTCCTCATGCTCCTTCATCGCCAGCTCCCATTCGTCTTGCCGCAGGATAGCGTGAACCTGCGGAGCTTCCATTGCGGGAGCCGAATCGAGCTGGTGAGTGCGAGGAGGCGTCATGGGGGCGGCATACGTGAGTGGGAATTGGGGGATCCGATCCCACTCTCCAATCAAAGGCCTTGAACCCCTACATTGAGTCGCAGTGAGTTTCGCCTGAACGATTGATGCCATGCCCCCATTCCAACGTCAACTGGCTTCCCTGTCCGCAACGCTCGTCCTTTTGGTCGTGGCCATCACGGGTTGCTCGGCAACACCCCAATCAGACCAATCCCAGTCGGATCAGGCGCATTCGGATGTCCAAGCTGTGGTGGATTCGGCCCGGACGCTGGTCATGACTGAGTTTGAGGAGCAGAACTATCCCGGGATGTCGATTGCCGTCGCTGTCGAAGGCGAGGTCGTATGGTCGGAAGGAATCGGCTTTGCTGATGTGGAAGCTCAGGTGCCGGTGACAACGGCGTCCAAATTCCGGGTCGGGAGCGTGTCCAAGCCATACACAGCGACGGCCATCGCGCAGTTGATGGTCGATGGCCGCCTCGATGTAGATGCACCTATTCAGGACTACGTGCCTACTTTTCCCGAGAAGCAGTGGGCGATCTCCACGCGTCAGGTTGGCGGCCACATCGCTGGCATCCGCCACTATCTCGGCAACGAGAACTTCTCGGATGTTCGCTACGAAACGGTAGACGCGGGCCTGGACATCTTCAAGGATTCGCCGCTCCTGTTCGAACCCGGCACGGACTATTCCTACTCCTCCTACGGTTGGAATCTGGTCTCAGCTGTCGTGGAAGGCGCCTCGGGCAAGCCATTCCTGGACTACATGGACGAACACGTCTTTGGACCGCTCAATATGACATACTCCGAAGCCGATTGGGCTGACGAGGACATCGAGGGCCGGGTCTCGTTTTACGTTCGCGGAGATGATGGTATGCCGCAGGTAGCTCCTTACGTGGACAACAGCTACAAATGGGCTGGGGGAGGCTTCTTGTCGACCCCTGAGGACATGATTCGCTTTGCGGAGGCGCATCGCACACCGGGATTCTTGACGGAGGAAGCTCTCGAATTCCTGCAGCGCACCCAGCAACTCAATGATGGCAGTGACACGGGATACGGAATCGGGTGGTCGGATGATGAGGACAGTGCGGGTCGTCGTCTCGTGGGACATACGGGCGGTAGTGTCGGTGGAACGACGCTCATGACCATGAACCCTGAGTCGGGTGTGATCGTAGCCATGGCAATCAACCTGTCACGAGCCGATCTCTCCATTGGACGCCAAGTGATGCAGCTCTTCCTGGACGAAGTCGCCTCCCCGGATCGTGATACAGACCACTAGCAGATCCCGCATGAAACGGCTATTCATCCTGACTGTATTCGGCGCCGTCCTGGCGACTGGCTGCGAACCGGAAACCACCGTTCCCGTGACCATCTACACGACCAGTGGCGAGATTGATGTCGCAATTGACTCGGTCGCAGCGCCGATAACCTCCGCCAACTTTCTGCGGTACGTGCGTCAAGGCCTCTACGACGGGGGTTCGTTTTTCCGTGTGGTTCGCATGGACAACCAGCCCACGGATTCCATTCGAATTGAAGTCATCCAGGGCGGGGCCAACCGTGACCTTGAGGATCGCTTTTTCAACCCCATCGAATTGGAACGCACGACAGATACCGGACTCATGCATTTCGATGGCACCATATCGATGGCAAGAGGAGGTCCCAATACGGCAACGGATTCTTTCTTTTTCACGATCGGCGATCAGCACGCGCTCGACTTCGGAGGGATGCGCAATCCCGATGGTCAGGGATTCGCCGCGTTTGGCAGGGTAACCGCTGGCATGGATGTTGTCAGAGTCATCCAGTCCGGCGAAGTGAATGCCCAGATCCTCGTCAACCCTGTTCGCATTGACAGCGTTCGGGTGAACTGATATGGCCCTTCGCGAATGCCCTTCCTGCGCCTTGGAGTCGGATGACACCGAGGACGTTTGCCCTTACTGCGGCTACGAATTCCCCGAACAGGCCAAGGGTATTTCGTGGGCGGCGTGGTTGTTCGCTGTCCTTTTGTTGATCTGGCCCGTCGCCCGATTGCTCAAGATCCTATTCTGGTAGACCTCCAAGGCTCATGACTCTCCCCGAATCTTTCTTTGGCCAGCTGAGCGTCGAACAGTTCCTGTCCGAGTATTGGCAGAAGAAGCCGCTGCTCGTACGTAATGCATGGCCTGGATTCCAGAATCCGTTGCCCCCCGCTGCATTCCTGAAACTGAGTGAACGCGAGGATGCGCTTAGTCGGTTGATGGTCCAGCACGAGGGCGAACACAACTGGGAGCTGGATGAAGGGCCCTTCGACCCAGACACCTTTTCGTCCATGCCCGATTCGCACTGGACACTGCTCATTCAGGAAGTCGATCGCCTGGTGCCGGAGGTGCGGGACATGCTGGGAGTCGTGGACTTCCTGCCGAAGTGGCGCCTGGACGATGTGATGATCAGCTATGCTGCCAATGGAGGGGGCGTCGGTGCACACATCGACAACTACGACGTCTTCCTGCTGCAGGGACATGGACGTCGACGCTGGCAGATCAACACCACACCCGTTGAGGAGGAGGTGCTGATTGAGGACATTGACGTCTCCATTCTGGCTGATTTCGAAGCTGATCGTGACTGGATGCTTGAGCCCGGCGATATGCTCTACCTGCCGCCTCGCATCGCCCACTATGGGGTTGCTGAAGGAGAATGCATGACGTTTTCCATCGGTTGTCGAGCCCCGTCCGAACAGGAGATTCTGGGTGCTGTGCTCGAGCAGGCGCTCACGAACGTGGACCCGGACGCGCGCTATGCCGACCCTGACTTGCGACGTGGCGTGCCGGTTGCTGCCATCGGCGACGATGTGCTGGACTGGGTGTCGAAGATGCTGGGTCAGTTGACCTCGGATCGGGCTGCGCTCAGAGAAATGATGGGAACGATCCTGTCCCAGCCACGGCGCTGGGTGGATGAGTCCGCCTTGCCGGAAGACACACTGGTTGAAGCGCTTGAGGATGGCGGTCGCGTTCGTCCCGGCTCGTCCTCCCAATTGTTGATGGAAGAAGTTGAGGGCTCACTGCATCTGTTTGCGGCTGGGGAATTGGTGGAGCTCGACGCTGCCTTCATTCCGGTATTCGAGAAACTGATTGCGGGCGACGGGCTGCGTGCAGACGACCTTGGTCAAGATGTCGAGCT
Organism: Rhodothermales bacterium; assembly: GCA_028284865.1. Lineage (GTDB taxonomy): Bacteria > Bacteroidota > Rhodothermia > Rhodothermales > UBA10348 > JAAZVD01. The sequence continues at coordinate 48,368 of JANQQV010000013.1, forward strand.
CGATGATCTCCTGGATGATCTCTACAGCCAGGGCACCCTGGTCGTCGATGCGTGAGTCGCTAGTCTGGCAACAACCAGCATCCTGATCCTGCCATTCGCCTCAAGGCTCTGGCATTCTCGAAACGTCTGACTCCAAAACGAACCACGGCCCGGGATCAGCTTGCGGAGCAAGCCATCCCGGGCCGCAGAAGCCATCCGGGGGTCCGTCATCAATAACGCGGATGGCTGTCGAGTAGGGTCGTCACAGGCGGTACCTGTTTGCGCCTTCCTGACCCTCTAGTCAAACACGCGGATGGCGATAAGTCGACCACGTCGCGTCGAGCCCGTACCCAGCACTTCTCCAGCCACCTGGGCGACGGCACTGGGTTCATTGATGTCTTCGATCAGGAGACCATTCGCACCCAATTCGGAGGCACGCTCGCGGGCTTTGCGGAGCATCTTGCTTTCGCGAGTGAGCTGAGCGTCACCCTGGGCATGGATGATTGCGACGGCTTTCCATTCGCCCGGAATGTCATCCTCATTCAGGTAGATGACGACGTCGTCTTCGTGAACGGGTGGATAGGTCGTACCGTCGAGCAACGTTGCCTGCGTCTGGACGCAGCCGGCCAGCAATACGAGCGCTGCTAGGGGGAGGAAGAATCTGGATTTCATGATGGTAGGCTGTTTGTGAGCAAGGCAGTGTGGCCGATGGGTGTGTCTACAGGCATAGCCGGACCGAGTCACGAACAGGTAACACGATTCGACCAAAAAAGTGGACAACTGCTCGCTCACAGAATGTAAAAAGGGCGATTAATGGCATTGGGTACTGCTTCTGGCTGAGCAGCCTGTCGGCGTAGGGCCAACAAAAAGGGGGGCGGCCCTGCGGGCCGCCCCCCTTACCGCTGATGCGGTTGGAAAGGCTGTGTCAGCCGAATTCCTCGCTTAGCGCACCGGGATGGTGTCTACGCGGCGGAACTGGGCCAGACCTTCTTTCTTGCTGCCTTCCTGTGAGCGGCCCATGCCAGATGACATGATGCGGCTTGCAGGAACACCGGCGTCGATGTAGAACTGTTCGACAGCGCGTGCACGGTCTTCAGACAGTTCCTGAGGACGACGCTCGCCTGGGGATGCCCAGCCTTCAACGCGAACGTTGAGGTTCGGGCACTCGAGCAGGATGTCGAGGTTTTCCTGGAGAGCAGCGCGACCTTCGTCCGTGATGGCCGAAGAGTTGCGATCGAAGAATGCCGAGTTCATTTCCGTGATCTCACGGCAGATGGCAGCTTCGTACGGATCGACGGTGATCGTCATCGTGCGGCGGGTTACACCGGCGCAGTTCTCAACTTCGAGCGTGACGGTGTAGGTACCGGCTTCCTCGTAGGTGTGGCTCGGGTTCATGCCCGTTCCCGTGTTGCCATCGCCGAAGTCCCAACGCCATTCTCCGTCAGTACCCGTTACGTTGGCAGAGAACGTGACAGACGTCTGCGTGTCAGGATTCATGTTCGAGGCACGCATCGACGTGATGGCAGCCGGGATGCATGGATCCTTGACCGACACCGTACACGTCATCGTGGACTCGAATTTGCCGTTGCCATTCGTTGCGCGAACACCAACTGTGTAGTCGCCAGCGCGATCGAACGTGTGCGTAGCCGTCATTCCCTGTGCCGAAGAGCCATCACCGAACGTCCAGGAGTAGAGGACCGGCGTGGTGGCATCAGCATTGTGGGATGCGGTGAACGTAACCGGGCTGCCGGCGTCCACAACTTCTGCAGGGCAGATCATGTCGGTGAGTTCGACGGCTTTGACGCGCTTGAAGTTGAATTTGATACCCATCGTATGGGAGCCCAACCAGTCAACACCGAAGTTGTCGTTGACGCTACCATCAGGGTGGCCATCCGGAGCCTGAGCATCAAGCTCAGTCTGCAGGAAGAAGGAGGTGCTTGGATTGACGTAGAAGTCGAGACCGAAACCAACCGTGGCTCCGAAGGCCATGTTGTCGGAGTCGGTTTCACAAGTGATGTTGTTGGCACAAGCGTTGGAGAAGACATATGTCTCACCCCAGCCAACGTTGACACCGGCCATCCAGTACGGAGCAATCTTGCCTTCTGTGAGCAATTTGCGACCAATCAGCTGAATGGCGTTACGCGTCGTCGGGTGGTCACGCGTGTCCGTCGGCACTTCAAAGTCGGTAATCTGCGTGTAGTTACCGGTTCTGAAAGCCAGACCAAGACTGTAGGTAGGCGAGAACTGGTATCCGATTTCCGCTCCCAGGTTGTACGGGAATTCGTCGAACATGTCGCCATCGAAGTTGAATGGCGAACGCTCGTTGTCACCCATGTAGTAGGAAATCCCTACATGGGGCCGGATGTACACCGTTTCGGCGCCACGGTCAACCTGTGCCGCGGCCTGCTGAGCGGTAAAGCCCGCAAACGTCAGCGCGGTGAACAGGAAAAGCAGTACGAGTTTCTTCATTTGGGTCCTCTTTGAGACGGTTACGTCTTGGATAAACGGTACAAAATCGCCGATTAGTTATCCAGTAGCGGCGGGTTTGAATTCTAGTTGGCTCGACGTCCAATCTGGACGTACTCGCGGGCGTTGTGGCCCGTGTAAATCTGACGGGGGCGATAGATGCGCGTGTCGGGGTCGTTTTTCATCTCCAACCACTGTGCGATCCAGCCCGGCAGGCGACCGAGTGCGAACATCACGGTGAACATGTTGGTCGGGATGCCCATCGCCCGGTACAGGATTCCGGAGTAGAAATCCACGTTCGGATACAGGCCGCGAGCAACGAAGTACTCATCTTCGAGCGCGATACGCTCAAGCTGCTTGGCCAGATCCAGAAGCGGATCGTCGATACCGAGCTGTCCAAGGACTTCGTCGGCAATCTTCTTGATCACACGTGCGCGTGGGTCGAAGTTCTTGTAGACGCGGTGACCGAAGCCCATCAGGCGGAACGGATCGTTCTTGTCTTTCGCCTTCTCGACATACTTCTGGAAATTGCTGCCATCCTGCCGGATCATCTCCAGCATATCGATCACAGCTGTGTTGGCACCACCATGCAGCGGGCCCGAAAGCGCCGAAATTCCGGCGGAAATTGCGGAGAACAAGTCTGCACCCGAAGAGCCGACCATGCGAACGGTTGACGTCGAGCAATTCTGCTCGTGATCTGCATGGAGGATCAGTAGCATGTCCAGCGTCTTGACGAGCAGCTCATCGAGCTCGTAGTTCTCGCTGGGTACGGCAAACATCATGTGCATGAAGTCTGCTGCGTAGCTCAGATCGTTGCGCGGGTAGATGTACGGCTGGCCGATCGACTTCTTGTAGGAGAAGGCAGCGATCGTGTTCAGCTTGGCCAGAAGGCGGACGACATTGAGATTGATCTCTTCGTCGGAATCGCCGCTCGGGTAGTAGGCTGATAGGGAGGAAACGATGGTCGAAAGAACACTCATCGGAGGCGCCGTTGCCGGGTAGCCTTCGAAGAATTTCTTCATGTCCTCGTGCAACAGGCTGTGCCGCGTGATCTCGACATGGAATGCGTCCAGCTCGTCACGAGTCGGGAGTTCGCCGTAAATCAGCAAATACGCGACATCGAGGAAAGAAGAGTGTTCGGCCAGATCCTCGATGGCGTAGCCGCGGTAGCGGAGGATGCCTTCCTCACCATTGATGAAGGTGATCCCGCTCTTGCAAGAGCCGGTGTTGGCGAAGCCGGGATCGATCGTGATGGTACCGGTCGAACCGCGCAGTTTCCGGATATCAAATCCGACTTCGTTCTCAGTGCCCTCGGTAACGGGGAATTCGACTTCCTGATCGTTGATCGAGAGGAGAGCGTTATCCATGGCTGTGGTGGTTTTGAGCAGCGTTCGGACGGGCGATGGAGCGGGGTGGGAAGGCTCGAGCGGACGCAGATGGAGCAATAAATCAAAAGTAGTAGATATAGACGCTTGAAAAGGTGTTTTGAGCCTTTTCAGACCGATCTGCAACGAAAATTCGCCGACAGAGGCATGGTCGTTCCCGTTCTTGCCGGAGCCTCAGCATCCTGCAGTGATGCCTCCCCGACCCGAATGGGACATTGTATGGCCCCTCAAAGCGTCGTCTACCGCACCATGAATACACCCGAATCGCTCCTTCGCCTCAACGACACGATTGCGAATTTCCTGTTCGATGAGCCCTCTTCGGACGAGCTGTTCAATCCGTATTCGACCGAAAATCCGGAATTCGACCGGAAAGGCGCCGCGTCCATTCGCCAGGAAAACCTGCGACGTTACCTGACCGAACGAGACCGCATGCCCCGGTTATTCGTGTTGGCTGAGGCACCTGGCCCCTGGGGATGCCGATTCACGGGTGTACCGATCACGAGCGAGGAGCAGTTGGTGGACCCCTCGTTTCCGCACGCCGGCAAGCAGGCCAGCAATCGCGACGTACCGCACAAGGAGTACAGTGCCTCTATCTACTGGCGGGTCCTGGCGCCGTACACGCAAGACCTGCTCACGTGGAATACAGTGCCGTTCCATCCATTCAAGCCAGGCAAGCCGATGACCATCCGGACGCCACGGGTTTCGGAGATCAAGCGTTTCGCTCCGTTGCTGGACGAGATGATGACCATTCTCGATCCCAAGCGCATTGCGGCCATCGGGCGCAAGGCGGAGAAGGTGCTGGGGCTCATCGGGCGTGAGTGCACGTATGTTCGCCACCCTTCCCAGGGAGGAGCATTGTTGTTTGAGGAAGGCATGCGTACCATCATTGCCGATATGGGTCTGACCCCTTCGGATTGATTGTCCACTGACGTGCCGCCTTTGTGCGATGTCTGATTCCGACCTGTTTGACGCTTCTGCTGATGCCTTCCGCTCGTCCCGCGCCCCGCTGGCCGATCGGATGCGTCCGCGCACGCTGGATGAGTACATCGGTCAGGATCACATCCTGGGTCCGGGGCGACTGCTGCGTCGCTCGATCGAAGCCGACCGGCTGACTTCCGTCATCTTTTATGGGCCGCCGGGTACGGGCAAAACGACGCTCGCCCGCATCATCGCGAATACTACCCGGTCCCATTTCCGGACCTTGAATGCGGTACTGGCGGGTGTCAAGGACATCCGGGCCGCCATCGCGGACGCCGAGTCCCGTCTGAAGCTGCACCAGCAGCGCACGATCCTCTTCATCGATGAGGTCCACCGATTCAACAAGGCACAGCAGGACGCGTTGCTGCCGCATGTCGAGAATGGCACGGTGACGTTCATCGGAGCCACGACTGAGAATCCGTACTTCGAGGTCATCAAGGCGCTTGTGTCCCGCTCGCGGATCTTCGAGCTGAAAAGCCTGACAGAGGATGACTTGCGCCGGGTCGCCGAATTCGCGCTGGCCAATGAAGAGCGCGGCTACGGCCGGCGTTCGGTATCGGTCGATCGCGACGCCTTGAATCACCTGGTGTCCACGGCCAACGGGGATGCGCGTTCACTTCTGAATGCACTCGAACTTGCCGTCGAAACGACCCCGGAAGGGGAGACGATTTCGCTCGAAGTCGCCGAAGAGAGCATCCAGAAACGCGCCGTGCTCTACGACAAGGAGGGCGATGCGCACTACGACACGATCAGCGCCTTCATCAAGAGCCTGCGCGGCTCGGATCCGGATGCGTCGATGTACTGGATGGGAAGGATGCTCTACGCGGGCGAGGACCCCCGCTTCATCATCCGTCGCATGCTGATTTTCGCGGCTGAGGACATCGGGCTTGCCGACCCGCGGGCCCTGCAGGTCGCCACATCGTGTGCTCAGGCTTTCGAATGGGTTGGCCTTCCCGAGGGGCGATTCCATCTGGCGCAGTGCTGCCTCTACCTGGCCACGGCGCCCAAGAGCAACACGACCTACACGTTTTTCGACGCGCTCAAGTATGTCGAGCAAGAGCAGAGCGGCGAAGTCCCGAATCACCTGAAGGACGGCAATCGGGATGCCGAGGGATTGGGACACGGCAAAGGGTATCTCTATCCGCACGCCTACCACAATCACTACATCCCGCAGCAATACCTGCCGGACGAGATGCAAGGCGTCTACTTCTACGAGCCCAGCGACGTCGGGTACGAGCGCACGATCAAGGAAAGGCTCGATTACTGGCGAAGTCGCGACGAGGAAACCGACCTCAAGCGGCGTCTCGAACGATACGCGGATGACGAGAAGGGCGAAGAGGGAAGCACTTCTTCCGAAGATGCCTAAATTCGCCCGGCTCACTGACGACACTCCCGCCCCGCATGCAACGCCTGCTTCACATCGCTGATGTCATCGACCGGATCCAGGATCGGATCGGGAGCTGGCTGTACTGGCTGACACTGGTGATGGTCGTGATCGGGGCCTACAACGCCATCGTCCGCTACCTGGACAAGTACACCGGGATGACGCTGAGCTCGAACACGTACCTAGAAATGCAGTGGTACTTGTTCGCGATCCTCTTTCTGGTCGGCGCGGCGTACACATTGAAGCATGACGCCCACGTGCGCGTCGACATTTTGTACACCCGCCTTGGAGAGAAGGGCAAGGCCTGGATCAATCTGCTGGGTACGGTCCTCTTCCTGTTTCCCTTCTGCATCCTCATGCTCTGGGTTTCCTGGCCTGCCGTGGCCAACTCCTGGGCCGTCATGGAGATGTCGCCCGACCCGGGCGGACTGCCGCGCTACCCCATCAAGACCGTCATCCCGATCGCTTTCTTGCTGGTGATGGTGCAAGGGATTTCGATGACCATTCGTGCAGTTGCGACGCTGAAGGGCTTCGAAATGGAGCCCATTGCGCCCCCTGCGTTGGGTGATATGCCGAATGCAGATGCGTCTGACACGACGGAGGGGGGCTGATGGACGCTGAGTGGCTCGCACCGTTGATGTTCGTCGGGGCTTTGATCCTGATTTTCACAGGATACCCCGTGGCGCTGGCTCTCGGCGGAACGGCGCTGGTCTTTGCTTTTGTTGGTGTCGAATTGGGCATGTTCGACTGGCATCTCCTTCTGGCGATGCCGGATCGCACGTTCGGCATCATGTCGAACTTCGTCCTGCTAGCCGTCCCGTTCTTCATTTTCATGGGAACGATGCTGGAAAAATCCCGATTGGCGGAAGATCTGCTCACGACCGTGGGTCAGGTATTCGGACCGGTGAGGGGTGGACTGGCGCTGGCCGTGGTATTCGTGGGTGCATTGCTCGCTGCGGCGACCGGAGTTGTTGGCGCTAGCGTCGTTGCCATGGGTTTGATTTCGCTGCCCGTCATGATGCGATACGGGTATTCGAAGGAGCTGTCGGTAGGGGTGATCACTGCCTCAGGCACGCTCGGTCAGATCATTCCCCCCTCAGTGGTCCTGATTGTCCTGGCCGATCAGATGGGTATATCCGTCGGCGATCTGTTCATGGGCGCCCTGGTCCCGGGTGTGATGCTGGCCGGGATGTATGCGCTGTATGCGGGCGGGGTCGCGTTCTTTCAGCCGTGGAAAGCACCTGCATTGCCCGAGGAGACGCTGGACATCGAGCGCCGCGAACTGGTCAAGCGTGTTCTCCTGGTCTTGATGCCACCGCTCGTACTGATCCTGCTTGTTCTCGGATCCATTTTCTCGGGTTTGGCGACGCCAACCGAAGCGGGCGCGCTGGGTGCTCTGGGGGCAATCGGATTGGCGGCAGCCAATCGCCGGCTTACGTGGAAGGCTCTCCGTGAGACGATGGACAACACCACGAAACTGACGGCGATGGTGCTGTTCCTGCTCATCGGGTCCACGGCCTTCGCCCTCGTCTTCCGCGGACTCAATGGGGACCTCTGGATTGAGCATCTACTGACGAACCTGCCTGGCGGCGTGATTGGACTGTTGATCGTGGCCAACCTGGCCGTCTTCATCCTGGGCTTTTTCATCGACTTCTTCGAGATCGCATTCATCGTGATCCCGCTCTTGGTCCCGGCCGCATCGCTGCTCGGCGTAGATCTGGTCTGGTTCGGCGTGATGCTGGGCATGAACCTGCAGATGTCGTTCCTCACGCCGCCCTTTGGATTCGCGTTGTTCTATCTGCGCGGTGTGGCGCCGCCCGAAATCAAGACGAGCGAGATCTATCGGGGAGCGATACCCTTCATCGCGATCCAGGCCATCGGTCTGCTCGTGATCATCCTGTGGCCGGAGCTTGTCACGTGGGCTCTTTGACGCTCAGCCCTCTCTCACTAAGCACGCTTCGCGTGAATCGTTCGAGAGGCCCGCGCGTCAATTCTGTTCACAGGACCCCCGGTCCCCGAGTCGCGCCATCCATGTCTTGTTGGTCGCGGGTCCCCGCAACGGCACATCTCAGATGTATCTCGGGCCGACTACCAGTCCACGCGCTTGAACCAGACGCCGCGCGTGCGGCCATTGCCGGCTGCAAATCCGGTCACCGTACCGTCCGGAGCGCGTTCAAACTCAATCTGTCCGACGAACCACTGACCGCCTGCAAACTGTTCTTCAGTCGTATGGGTGATCGGGAACGCATCGATCCAGCGATGATGCGCGCGCAGCGTCCCTTCGTCGTCCACCTTGAGCGTGTACAAGGTCTCCAGCTCCGCCGACCAGTAGCGTCCCTCGTACTGGGTCAGATCCGGCCCTTCTTCTGGCACTTCGATCTTCTCCATCGGAGAGTTGGGTCCCTGGTGGTGAGTACCCCGCTTGACCGAGCCGTCTTCCTCGTAGTGGAAGGTCACCGAAGCATTCGGTACTCCGATGAACTGGAACGTTGAATCCGATGTGGGCCGAACCTCAAACCGTGGCTGATTGGTCGCCTGTGCGTATAGCGTTCCGTCTTCGACCGTGTATTCAATCTGGAGAGGAGCGCCGATGAACTGGTACAATCCGGTGATTGCTTCCAGCTGCTCCGCGGTCGGCATGGTAGCCGCTGAATCCGCGACGACCTCTTCCTCAGCATCACTTTCGTCCTGCTCAAGGTGCTCTTCGAACCACGCTTCCGCGATGTCCGTCCACATGCCGTTCGAATAGCCGGGGTTGGCGCTTGAAATGAACATGCCGCTCTCGATGTCCGGGAAATAGCCGAACCAGGTCCGGTGAGCCGTTTCGCCGCCCGTATGGGTCCACAAGCGTTGACCGCGCCATTCGGTGACGCCCAGTCCAAGGGCGTAACCCGTCGTATCGCCACTGGCGAGGATGCCGCGAGTGGTCATGGCGTCGATGGCCGCCTGACCACCGACTGTCATGTCGCGGTAATTGAGCATCCATTTGGTGATGTCCTGAGCCGTTGTGTTCACGCTGGAAGCTCCGTATGCCTCAGCAAAGTCGATGACTGCTCGGTACCCACCGTGTTCACTTGGCGCGTAGCCCTGGCTCGCATTCGGAATCACTTGGCCAATCTCTGTTTTGACCGTCGTGTCCTTCATGCCCAACGGTTGGAAGACACGCGTTTCCATGAAGGTCTTCCAGTCCTCGCCCGATACCTCTTCAACGGCGCGCGCGAGCAGCATGAACGTCGTGTTGTTGTAGTTGTATTCCGCGCCGGGCTCATTCTGCAGCTGGATCTGACGATTGAAAACCTCCTGCGGCTCTTCGTTGCGCATCGCATCTGCGAACGTCTTGCCGGCCATGGGCAGGAAGTTCAGGATCTCCCGCATCCCGGTTGTGTGGTTTAGCATCTGGCGAAGGGTGATCGTGCCGTCAGGCCCCTTCAGGTCGGTGAGATAGGTCCGGATATCCGCATCGAGGTCCATTTTGCCTTCGTTGACCATGAGCATCACGGCCATCGCCGTGAACTGCTTCGAAACTGAAGCGATACTCATGCCGGTCTCATCCGTCATGGGGATGTCATGAGTCAGGTTCGCCATCCCGTAGCCCTTTGCAAAGGCGACTTTGCCGTTTTCGACAATCGAAATAACCGCGCCCGGAACGTCATCGGCCGAGAATGGGGTCATCATCTGGTCGACCAGCTTCCGCGGGTTCGTTTCCCGAGGCTCGGCAGCGATGAGGACCATCTCGTAGTCACCTTCAGCCCCTTCAAAAGAGGTTACCTCGATGCGGAATCGCCCGTCCATTTCAGGTGAGAACTGGAACGGCTCAGGTCCGCGAGCCGGGCTATCAAACTCCTGAACCTCTTCGCCCGCCGGGTCGAAAATGGTCACAACCACATCCACCGTGAGCTGATCGGCATAGCCGTAGAGGTAGTAATCCTCTTCGGCGTCAAACGTGTAGATATCCTTCGACTCAGCCGTCAGTGAGCCGCTGATCCGGTCACCCGGTTTGAGATGCTGTTGGGCAGAAGCGGGGAGGGCGACGAGCAGCATTGCGGCTGCCAGGAATAGGCGGGAAGTCATGGCCTTGGGACAGGTAGATGGGAGGATCACTCAATGTAGCTCGTTCACGGATGCCGATGCCAGTGGGTTACGATTGGGGTGATTTCCGGTTGGACCGGTGAGCCAGTCCTGTTCGGAATGTCGTATTGTTGGAAAGTGCCCCCATTCCATTGCGACACATGGCCCTTTCAGACAAGGAAAACGCCCCTTCGGCTGCCGAATTGCTTGCTCAGCTTGAGGCTGCTCGACGAGACCTTGAAATAGAGTCGTCCGTCGAGCGGGTAAGGAGCCGCGCCTTGTCGATGGAGCGGTCAGGAGATCTCGTGGACGTGGCAGCTTTGATGAGATCTGAAATGGCGGCGCTTGGGGTACTAGGCGTCAAAGCGTGCACAATCTATACCCGCAGGGATGACGGCGGTCATCGCGTCACCGAAATGGCGCAGTTCGGAGAAGAGACGGGCGAACTTTCCCTCGACTGGGACTTCGATCCGGCTGACTTGCATCCCGACGTGCATGTCCATCGGTTGCTGGCTGCTGAAGACTTCGTGGTGCTTCATGTCGATAAGGCGCAACTCGATCTGTTGATAGAGGACTCCCGGCAGTATGATGATGAGTATGTGGATGAACTCGAAGAGACGATTGAACAGCATGATATCTCGGAACTGTGGATAGGCGTTTGTCCAGCCCAGTCCCATCGTCTGGCCATTGACTTTGATCATGAGCCCGATGCTGGCGAATGCCGCATCGTTCGTCGCATGGCCGCTGCATTCGATGTCGCCTACCGGCGGTTCAAGGACCTTGAGCGGGCGGAGGCCCAGACGCGGGAAGCGAAGATCCAGACCGCCCTGGAACGCATTCGCCGCGTGACCGGGGAAATGAAGGACCCTTCGGATCTGATCGAGGTCGTTAAGCGGATCAAGATTGAGCTGGATTGGCTGTATGAGAACAGCGTGGCCGAAGTCGGACTCATGCAAGAAGCAGACGAAGATCGGGTCCAATTCTGGAGCATCTTCGACCCTGATGAAGTCCCGGATGACCTGGCGCAATTCGGGCTCCTGTACCCAAAGAATCCAGACCCTGCACACCCCCTGGTGGAGCAGCTTCAGAAGTCGGAGGGCCCCTATTCCGTCCTGCATTTCGACTTGGAAGCCATGTGGCAGGTTCACACCTCATTGGCTCACTACAATCCTCCCGAAGCCGAGATGCTCAAGGCCGCCCTGGAAGGCGGTATGCAAGGCGGATGGTCGACTGTATCTGAAGTCCAGGTTGGCCAGCTGTATTTCGGATGGATGGCAGAGCCGCCTGAAGAACTGGCATCGGTGCAGCCGCGGTTCGCCGCAGTCTTGAGTGAGGCTCAACGAAGGGCGCAAGAGCTCCAGCTTGCCAAGGAAATGGCTCGCGAGGCTCAGATCGAAGCATCTCTGGAGCGCATTCGACGCGCGTCAAGCGATATGTCTGAGCCGTCTGACTTGACCCAGGTGGTCAAACAGATCAAGCAGGAGCTCGATGACCTTTATGGGGGTGATGTGTGGGAGTTCACCCTCATGATGGAGGCGGACGAGAAGAATTTCCGGTTTTGGAGTATCCAGGATGCCAATGTGATACCTGACACGCTGGAACAGTTCGGAGTCCTGTTTCCCAAGCAACCCGATCCACCTCACCCAATGGTGGACAGATGGTGGAATCTGAAAGGCACATTTGCTGAGTTCAGAAACACTCTTGAAGAGGCTTGGCAGGTGCATGCTTCTCTGGCGGCTTATCTGCCAGAAGAAGCTGAATTGGTAAAGGCAATTTTGGATTCGGGGAGCCTGGCAGAGTCTTGGCACACAGTGACAGCCATCAACAAAGGACGGATGTTCTTGATTTGGGGTGCCAAGCCTCCCAAGGAGATGTCTTCCGTTCAGCCCCGGTTCGCCGCAGTTTTGAGTGAAGCGCAACGAAGAGCGCAAGAGCTCCAACTAGCCAAGGAAATGGCCCGCGAGGCCCAGATCGAAGCCGCTCTGGAGCGCGTTCGCTCCCAGGCCATGGGAATGCGGGATTCTGACGAGCTGTTGGATGTCGTGGCCACCATTCACCGCGAGTACTCGGGCCTGGGAATGGCATGTGGTGTGTTTTGGCACGCTCGCTATCACGAGGACCACTACGAAAAAGCGTTGACCGCTATCGATGGATCGAAAGTCTCGACGACCATGATCCTGCCCCGGGACTTCTCAGCGGTGCCTGCTCTTGCAAAGTGGGAGCGAGGAACTGAGCCGTTCGGCGTGTTCCAGTTCGACGCCGTGCAAGGTGGTCAGTACATGGAGCACATGATCTCCAAAGGGCGCTTCCTGGAGGTGGATCCAAATGCAGTGACTCCGGATGTTGTTCGTGACCACGAGGGCATCACGTTCGTGCAGGCCCGCACCAGCAGCGGTGAGATCGGCTACTCGCTGTGGGGTGAATCTGTACCAGAGCCTGAAGCAGAAGAGATCCTGGTCCGGTTCGCCCGTGTGTTCGATCTGGCTCATCGACGATTCGAAGATCTGAGAGAAGCTGAGGCGGCAGCACGGGAGGCGCAGATCGAGGCATCGCTTGAACGCGTTCGAGCTGCCGCTATGGCGATGCACGAGTCACATCAACTGTCAGGTGTCGCTCAAACCGTCTGCCAGCAGTTGCACGAATTAGGAGTAGAGCACTTGCTGAGAGCCTCGATCTCCACCAAAGACGAGGATCCTGGATACTTCGTCTGGTATGGTTCAACCAGGGATGGAGAAGCGTCCTATCTGCCGGTCCGGCTCAGTTTTGATTCGTACCGAGACATTCTGGGAGATGAAGCGATCGACTCGTTCGAATGGCCATCGCATCGCAGGATGGTGGTGTACAAGAAAGAAATGATTCCGGGAATCTACCGCGTATTCGAGGAAGCCGGTCTGAGTATCCCAAGTAGCGATGCGACAATCGGCTTCGAGATCTTGTACGATTACCAATCAGGATTTGATGGCGGTACTCTCAACATGGCTGCAGCCGGTGTGGTCAGCGAAGAGTCATTGCAGCTTCTTGATAGGCTTGCAGCCGTGTTCGGGATGGCTTACACGCGATTCCTTGATCTGAAAAAGGCAGAAGCCCAGGCGCGTGAATCCCAGATTGCGCTCGCTCTCGAGCGCGTGCGGGCCCGAGCCATGGCCATGCAGAAATCTGAGGAGTTGAGCGATGTATCCACGACGATTACCGAACAACTCGTTGAGCTCGGCCTCAACATTCACCACGGCTATGTATTCCTATTCGACGAGAACAGCGACGAAGTCGAGCTACACGTCACGAAGGCTATCCATCACCCCATCGAGCGGATTCGTGGCAAGTCGGTCCAGATCCGTTTGCCAAGGGCGGGATTCGAAAACATCTTCACGGACACCACCTTCCTGTTCAACGATGATCCGGACACTCCGTGGGTGAAAACGCCCGTCACGCCGGACATATACCCGGGTTGGGCGGAGCCTCTAGTTCCTTACTTCGAGGCCATGGGCTACACATCCGAAGAATACCGGTCTCATCTCCCGGATGGATTCATCCAGGTGGATGCCTCCATGGGTAGCGGTGTGATCGGCATGGGAGGCACCGTAGAATTCAGCGAAGAGGAATGTGACATCCTGAGTCGGTTTGCGAGTGAGTTCCGAGTGGCTCATACCCGATTCCGGGACATACAGAAAGCAGAAGCCCAGGCACTTGAGTCGCAAATTGAAGCAGCGCTGGAACGCGTTCGCGCATCGGCGATGTCAATGCATTCGTCGGACGAAATTTCCCAGGTGGCCGAGGTCATGTGGGAGCAGATGCGTGACCTCGGATTCCCGGGTCTGCAGCGAAGCATGGTTACCGTGGTTGACGAGGATCCGGAGTATTGGTGGATGTACGGATCGCCGTTTTCCGGGGACAGTGGATTTCAGGGACTTCGTGTGCCATTTGATGCGCACGAGTCGTTTCGGGAAGTGCAAGGCACGGAATCAGCTGGCCTCAGGCGGTACGTCATTGAATTTGAGGGCGAATCGCTCGTTCGATTCCTGCGAGCATTCAAGGAAGCTGGTTGGGAGTATGAGGGAGATATGCGGATTCCTCGCTCTTTCGTGGTCCACTCTGCGAATCATCCCCAGGGAATGGTTGGAGCCATCACTGACGGCCCCATCAGTGAGGTCGCCTTTGATGTCATTGAGCGGTTTGCGCGGGTATTCGGACTTGCGTTTCAGCGCTATAGCGACCTCAAGAAGGCCGAAAAAGACTACGAGGCACTTCTTGATGAGAAGTCCCGCACAGAAAAGGCCCTCTCCGATCTGCAGGCAACGCAGAAACAGCTGGTCGAGCAGGAGAAGTTGGCATCATTGGGTTCGCTCACTGCCGGGATTGCTCACGAAATCAAGAACCCGCTCAACTTCGTCAACAATTTTGCAGAAGTGAGCACCGAGTTGATGGAGGAGTTGGCCGAGGCTGTTGCCAGCGGTGAGACGGAAGAGGCCGCCATGATCCTCGACGATCTGCGCGACAATGCCACGCAGATTGCCAAGCATGGCAAGCGGGCCGATTCGATCGTCCGGTCGATGATGCAGCATGCACGCGGCGGCGCCTCGGAGCAAGAGGCCATTGTGGTCAATGACTTCCTGGAGGAGTACGCCAATTTGGCCTGGCACGGTATGCGAGCCCGCGATCATGGCTTCCAGGCCGAGATCAAACGGGATTTCGATCCTTCAGCGGGATCATTGCAGGTCATGCCTCAGGAGCTGGGACGCGTAGTCTTGAACCTGCTGAACAATGCCTTCGATGCGATCAAAACGCAGGAAGGAGCCGCGGTAACCGTCGGGTCGCGGCGTTCTGACGAGGGCGTGACAATCACCGTGGCAGACAACGGTCCGGGTATTCCCGAAGACATTCGACAGAAGATTTTCGAGCCCTTTTTCACGACGAAGGCGACAGGCGAAGGGACGGGGCTTGGGCTCAGTCTCAGCTATGACATCGTAACCAAGGGTCACGGTGGGACGATGACGGTGGACAAGAGCGAAGCCGGTGGCGCGAGATTCACGATTCAGCTGCCGACATGATTTCTCGCAGGTTCATATCAGGTGCCGGCTTGGGCTGCCTTGTCTGGGCATTGGTTTTGACCGCTCCTTCTTTTGGTCAAGAAGAAAGAGATCCGCCGGCCAATCGTGTATCCAGCGAAATGTTGGATCGTGATGATCGAATCTACCTGAACCGATTTGACTGGCGAATTCAACTCGGCGATTCGCTTGACTGGTCGAGCCCGGAGTATGACGACTCAGGTTGGACGCGAGCAGAGAGATCCAGAATTCGACCCGCGGATTCGTTGTATTCCGAATGGAATGGAATGGGCTGGTATCGAACCACGTTTGTCGTCGACTCCCTGCAAGCAACGGACTGGATCCTCCGCGTAAACGTGCACGGTGCCGCTGAATTCTATTTGGACGGCGGGTTGGTCGGTTCTCGAGGGAAGTGGGCCGCAAGTCACGAAGATGAAGAATGGAGCTCAACACTTGATGAAGGAATCCCCATTGACTTGGAACCCGGAGAGCACGTGCTGTCGGTTCGGTACTCGAGTCACGCCGTGAAGCCTTGGCTGAGGCTTCTCTTCGGCACGTCGATGATGATGAATGAGATCATTCACCCTGGGCCCAATGCCAGCCTGCAGTTGGAATCAGCTTGGGTGGTCGAGAAAAACGATAGCGACGGGCCTGTCCCATGGATTATTGGACTCCTCGGAGGTGCGCTGCTGGCCATCGGGCTTTTTGGGTTGATCCTGAGGTTTTTGAGCGGCGGAGGAAGGGAATTATTGCATTTGAGTCTTCAGCCGTTGCTTCTCGGAGCCGCCATGATCGTGGCAGCACTCTTAGCCAAGGGAATGTGGGGGCTTTTTGGTGCTGTTCTGTTCTCATTTGCGGTTTCCCCACTGCTGTTTGGCAGCTTCATTTCAATGGGAGTGGCCATCGTTGAGGCATACGCGGTTCGGTGGAAGTCACTCATGTTGCGTGCGGCGGCCTTCTCCATGGGTACGATGGTGCTATCCAGCGCGTTCATGACTCCGTGGATCTGGCTTCCCACCTTGGCCTGTTACGTCGCTTTTCTGATTGCCGCCTTGATATTGCTTATACAAGCAGCCCTCCAGAATCAGCGAGGGGCATGGGTGCTCTGCGCTGGATTTGTATTCAGCGTTTCTGGAATCGTGATAAACCGAATTGATCCCAGCAGCGATTTCCTCACGTTGTCATTTATAGCGTTTCCCCTGGCCGTCAGCTACTACTTCGGTGTCCGATTTTCCGCTTCGGTCCAGGAGTCCCAGGATCGTCTCGAAGAAAACAACCGACTGATTTTGGAGAAACAGCAGCTAGTTGAAGGTCAGAAGGAAGAGTTGGAGCGCACGGTTGAGGCGCGGACCGCTGAATTGAAAGCGTCCCAAGCCCAACTGGTCGAGCAAGAAAAACTAGCGTCGCTCGGTTCGTTGACCGCGGGCATCGCCCACGAGATCAAGAACCCGCTCAACTTCGTCAACAACTTTGCCGAGGTGGGGGGCGAACTGGCAGATGAGCTTGCGCAGGCCATCGCGGCCGGAAATACCGAGGAAGCACAGCAGATTTTGGACGAGCTGAAAGCGAACGCCACCCAAATCGCCAAGCACGGCAAGCGGGCAGATTCCATCGTGCAGGGCATGATGCAGCACGCACGCGGAGGAGCCTCCGAGCAGGAGACCATTGTGGTTAACGACTTCCTGGAGGAATACGCCAACCTGGCCTGGCATGGGATGCGCGCCCGTGATCACGGCTTCCAGGCCGAGATCAAACGGGAGTTCGACCCTTCGGCGGGCTCATTGCAAGTAATGCCGCAGGAGCTGGGTCGTGTAGTCTTGAACCTGCTGAACAACGCCTTCGATGCGATCAAGGCCCTGGAAGGAGCCGCAGTGACCGTAGGCTCGCAGCGTTCGGACGAGGGCGTGACCATCACCGTGTCGGACAACGGTCCGGGTATTCCCGAGGACATCCGCCAGAAGATCTTCGAGCCCTTCTTCACGACGAAGGCGACAGGTGAAGGGACTGGACTTGGGCTGAGTCTCAGCTATGACATCGTGACCAAGGGACATGGTGGGACGATGATGGTCGGGTCTTCTGACGAAGGCGGCGCGCAGTTCACGATCACGCTTCCGGGAGGTGCGGCTTGAGCAACTGGATTATTTACCCCTGGAATGTGCCCGGATTCGTCAATGGATTCGTCATGTTGGTTCTGGCACTCTACCTGTTAACGATCAAGGGAAAGAGCACCACGACCAAACTCATCATCGCCATGGTTTGCATGCTGGCCATAGGAGATTTCAGCGGCACGCTCTGGATCATCGGAAGCAATTCCAACTGGGAACCTCCAATCCTGGTCAGCTCGCTGTTGTGGACAGGCGGTTTGGCAGGAACCATTGTGCTGGTACTGCTTGTGCTTGTCATCTATCGAATCGGGCACGTTGCATTTCAACGGGAAGCAAAGTGGGCGGCCGGTATCGTCGGTTTCCTCAGCATACTCGTCCTGGTCAACCAGAACGTCCTTCCTCCGGAAAAGTCGATTCAGTGGGCCTTCGTGCTCGTGTATCTGTTGATGTTCTCGTGGTTGTTGGGAGTTCTGGTCAGGAAATGGCGCATCACCGATCAAGCGGACCTGAGATCCCGGGCCACCTACAAGGCGCTGGCTGCGTTCGTTGCCTATCTGTTTGTCGTTGCGACCGTGTTCTTGTTGACGGTGCTACTCGACCTTCCATTTGCCAGCGAATTGGTGACCGAGATGATCGGGGCCACCATGCCCATAGTAACGAGCCTGGTGTTTCTCCAATTCGTGCCCGAAACAACGTCGCTGGAGGCGAAATTCGTGGCCGTTGGATTCCTGGCGGTGTTGATCGTGACGCACCTGAATGCGATCCCTGTAAATTCGAATCATGAGTTGCGCCTCCGGTATGCACCCAACCTGGAACCGGCAAGCGTGACACTCCTGCCCCAGGAAGAGGGGGGCTATCGGGCTGAGGGGCGCCCTTTTGTGTTCCATGAACCCGTCGGGGACACCGTGGGCACCGCGGACGAATTCCATGCAGCCATCAAGCCGGAGTTTCCCGTCCTGGTTTACGGTGCGGAGGTCGACTCCGTTTATGTCACTCCGAACGGGAAATTAGCCTTCGGTCCCATCGGCGAGATTGAGGTCGGCCGTCGCTTTTTGACCCGAATCGACGTGCCCCATGTTGCACCGTTGGACATGGATCTCGACCCGTCCGAAGGTGGGAGCGTCCGGGCTTGGTCAACCGACGACAGCCTGATGGTGACGTGGCACAACGTACCGGAGTTCAGGAGTGCGGAGGATGTCAGGCTGGCCGGGCAGATCCCCATCGAGCAGCGCAGCCGGAATGCCCAACTCATCCTGCGCCGTGACGGCTCGATGACCGTCACGCGGGGGGAATCGGTTTTTCGTCCGAGCGCATGGCGATATGGCATTTCGCCCGGTTTGCCTGTCCTTGAGGAAAACGGTACCACACCTGACTTATCCCAAGAGATCCACGGCACCATGAAGTCGTCATGGCTGCCGGTTTCAGCCGGTCCGAATGAAGCATTGCTGTTTGGCGAGCGAAATGGCCACCTGTACTACGCTTGGGCTCGCACGGAGACAATCCGCATCCTCAGCAACGCCTTCCTGGGTTTCCTTTTTGTTCTTCTCATCGTCCCGGTATGGTTCCGACTGAGTATCCGCCGTCGCCTGGGCGGATTGCTTGCCGGCCTACAACGGACGAATTCCGGAGACCTGGACCATGAAGTACCGGTGGTCTACAACGACGAAGTGGGTCAGCTTTCCACTTCCTTCAATGCGATGACTGCCTCTTTGCGTACCTACACGCACGAAATGGAGGACCTGGTCGAAGAACGCACGGCTGAGCTGAAGGCGACGCAGGCGCAGTTGGTCGAACAAGAAAAACTCGCGTCGCTGGGTTCATTGACGGCCGGCATTGCCCACGAGATCAAGAACCCGCTCAACTTCGTCAACAACTTTGCCGAGGTGGGAGGCGAACTGGCTGATGAGCTGGCGGAGGCCATTGCCGCCGGGGAAACGGAAGAGGCGGGACAGATCCTCAACGAACTCAAAGCGAACGCCACCCAGATCGCCAAGCACGGCAAGCGTGCTGATTCCATCGTGCAGGGCATGATGCAGCATGCGCGCGGCGGGGCTTCCGACATGGAAACCGTCGTCGTGAATGACTTCCTCGAAGAGTACGCCAACCTCGCGTGGCACGGCCGCCGCGCGCGCGACCACGGTTTCCAGACTGAAATCATTCGGGACTTTGATTCCGATGCTGGTGCCATCAAGGCGATGCCTCAAGAACTGGGTCGCGTGGTGCTCAATTTGCTGAACAACGCCTTCGACGCGGTCGCTGAGACAGAAGGCGCGCGCATTGCGCTCAAAAGCCGGCGGACGGAAGTAGGCGTCGTGATCTCAGTGGCCGACAACGGCCCCGGCATTCCCGAAGGCATTCGCCAGAAGATCTTCGAGCCCTTCTTCACGACCAAAGCCACAGGAGAAGGCACCGGTTTGGGCCTCTCGCTCAGCTACGATATCATCACAAAAGGTCATGGGGGCACCATGACCGTTGGGGAAAGCCTGGACGGAGGCGCCCTGTTCACCCTTTCGTTGCCCGTTCAAGCATGAAAGCACGCGACTATCAGACCAAGAGCGTCGACGACCTGCGGGCGTGGCTCGATGTGACGATGGGGGACGATTTCAGTCCGACACTGGCCATCGTATTCACGTCGCTGCACGATCAGCTGGCAGAGATCGGGCAGATTTGTGATGAGCGGGATATAGCCGTATTCGGCGCCAGTTCCTGGGGCGAGTTCACGCGAAACGGTATCGAGCTTGATTCGATCTCTGTACTCCTGCTGGACATTCCAAGGGAGTCCTTCTACCTGCGAATGGATCACCTGGTGGGTGGCGATGAGGAATTGGTATCTCAAGCCGTGGCCCGAGAGGCGCTGGACCGCTATGACAACCCAGTCATGATGCTGCTGATTTCCGATCTGCGCACCCGTGGTGAGGCGATCCTGCAGACGCTCGAGCAACAGCTGGGACCAGAAGCCCAAGTGGCCGGAGCCGGTGCTGGAAATACCTCCATCACAGAACCCAGTCACGTGTTCACGGCTGATACGCGGTCGGCACGGGGCATGCTGATGCTCGTCATTGATGGCAGCCGCATCCAGATGGCTACGCGCGCGGCATGCGGCTGGCAGGCAGTCGGCACGCCGAAAACCATCACGCGCAGCGAAGGGGAATGGGTGTATGAAATCGATGGCACACCAGCTCTGGATGCCATCCTGAAGTACATCGGGAAGGAGGATATGGACCTTGACGATCCGGTCAACTGGGAGGTCGAGGTGAATACGCTCCCGCTACAGCTACAACGGCCGGAAGGAGATCCTATCATGCGGCCTGCTCTGCTTTATGACAAGGAGTCGCGCGCCGTCATGTGCACCGGCAAAATGCAGGAGGGTGCACAGGTCCGATTCTCGATCGAACCGGACGATGGCGTGATTGATGTTGTCCTTGATGATTTCAAGACTGCCAAGGAAGGCGTTGGGGAGGTCGATGCGGTCGTGTACTTCTCCTGCTGGGGTCGATATAATGCTCTGGGCCCCATGATGAACCGAGAAATTCGCGAGGCGGGAACGCTGTTCGGCGTGCCCATGGCTGGACTGCTTTCCAGCGGTGAGATGGCCCGTGCAACGGGAGGCAGTCTGGAGTTCAACGCACTGACATCCTGCTGCGTACTACTCAAGGAGGTCGAAGGATGAGAGCCAAGTCATTTCAAGTTGACGATGCGTCGGCCATTGCCAAAGCGCTTGACGATTCGATGGCTGATGGATTCGAGCCTACGGTTGCCTTCCTGTTCTCTGCAACGGGCAAGGCACTACAGCCCTTGATGGCTCCTTTTGAGGACCGCGAGATTCAGATTTTTGGTTCCAACACCTTTGGTGAGTTCACCGAAGAGGGACCGCAGAGCGGGACCGTTGCCGTCATGCTGATGGACCTCGATGAACGTGCCTTTTTCATCACGCACGAGCAACTACACAAGGGGTCCGAGCACGATGCCGCCGTAGGCATTGCACGTCAGGCGTTGGATCGGTTCGCCAACCCCGTTTTCATTTTGGCGAGCAGTCATATTGAGACGATTCCAGAAGACTTGATCGCTGGAATTGAGTCTGTCGCAGGTCCCGAGATCGACATCTTCGGAGCGATGGCCGGATTCGACATCGTTGCCCCCGAGCACGACGTGTTCACCAATTATGCTGTACTCCCGAGAGGCGTTGTGGCCATGATCCTCGATGGGGACCGAGTAGACGTGAAAGGCGTGGCGACGTGCGGTTGGAAACCGGTTGGGTCGATCAAGACCGTCACCAAGAGCGACGGCATGTGGGTGCGCGAAATCGATGACCAACCCGCTCTCGATTTGATGCTCAAGTATTCTGGGGTCTGTACCCGAGAAGAGCTGACCCCGGAGATGTGGATGCACGAATTTGCCATGTCCTTGCCTCCGCAGCTGATCCGAAGCGAAGGGGCGAACGTGATGCGGCCGTCCCTCGTCTACGATCTCGAATCCAATTCCGTGATGTGCAATGGGCGCGTGCCGGAAGGATCCAAGTTCAGGTTCTCGCTTCCTCCGGATGATGATGTCATCGATGCGGTCATTGATGCCTGTCGGGATCTCAAAGAGTCTCAGGCACCAGAGGCCGATGCGGTTCTCTATTTCTCGTGCGCAGGGAGAATTCTGTCGTTGGGGCCCTTGATGAAACGCGAGATCACCTCCGTGCAGAAGCTCTGGGATGCTCCGCTGGCCGGGTTCTTCTCGACGGGTGAAATTGCTCGGGCCACTGGAGGCCGCAACGAGCTCAACAACGTCACCTCCTGCTGTGTCGTGCTGAAAGAGAAGTGAGTTCGTCGATTGACCATATCAAAACGTTGATCGCCGATCTCGAGGAGGATCAGCAGGAGGCCATTCTTCAGGCTGTGGGCGCTCTGCAGGAAGACATCGAGATGCTCGAATTCCGTCTCAAGCGGATGGAAAAGATCAAGCGCACCACGGCCATCTTCCTGGATGAATCGGTCGCTGAGCTGGAGCAGAAGCGGGCGGCTGTCGAAGAGGTCAATGCCAAACTCGAAGCATCGCTGGAAGATTTGAGGGCGACTCAGGCGCAGCTCGTCGAGCAGGAGAAACTCGCGTCGCTCGGTTCATTGACTGCAGGGATCGCACACGAGATCAAGAACCCCCTCAACTTCGTCAACAACTTTGCCGAGGTGGGGGGCGAACTGGCGGACGAGCTGGCGGAGGCCATTGCAGAAGGCAATGCCGAGGAAACGCAGCAGATCCTGGAAGAGCTGAAGGCGAACGCGACGCAAATCGCCAAGCATGGCAAGCGCGCTGATTCCATTGTGCAGGGCATGATGCAGCACGCGCGCGGCGGGGCTTCCGATATGGAAACCGTCGTCGTCAATGACTTCCTCGAAGAATACGCCAACCTCGCGTGGCATGGCCGCCGCGCGCGCGACCACGGCTTTCAGGCCGAGATAATCCGCCAGTTCGACTCCGATGCTGGCTCCATCAAAGTGATGCCACAAGAGCTCGGACGCGTGGTACTCAACCTGCTAAACAATGCATTTGACGCAGTCGCCAAGACGAATGGCGCGCGCATCACGGTCACAAGCATGAGAGCGGCAGACGAAGTGTCGATCTCGGTGGCGGACAACGGACCCGGCATTCCAGACGACATTCGCCAGAAGATCTTCGAGCCTTTTTTCACGACGAAGGCCACAGGAGAAGGCACCGGTTTGGGCCTCTCTCTCAGCTACGATATCATCACGAAAGGACATGGCGGTCAATTGACCGCCGATGACGCACCGGGCGGCGGGGCCCGATTCACTATCACCCTGCCTGCCTGACACACCCACATGGAAATGAGACGCACTTTCCTGATCGCCCTGCTCATCGGCGGGCTATCCCACGCGGCACTTGCCCAGAACCAGGCTGACAACCCCGAAGTGAATTTCGAGGGAGCGGCAACCGACCTGCCGATCCGCTTCGAAAACCTGACGCTTGAGGATGGCTTGAGTCAGTCGACGGTGTACTCGATCGCACAGGACAGCAAGGGGTTCATGTGGTTTGGTACGGAGATCGGCCTCAACCGCTACGATGGCACGCGCATCGAGCGCTTCATGCCCGATCCATTCGACTCCACCTCTATCCACGAAACGAACATTTGGGAGATTCAGGAGGATGATGAGGGCTATCTGTGGATGAGCTTTGAAGACGGCACCATTGGTCGCTTCGATCCCAACACGGGCAAGTCACGGAATTATTTCTCATCGGAAACCGACTCGACGCGCTTGCGATCAGGGCGAACAGTATCCGTGACCATCGACTCCGAAGGACGCATCTGGGCTTCATCGAACGACGGCTTTCAGTTGCTCGATCAGGAGACCGGAAAAGTCACTCGCTTTGGTAGCCATGTCGACAATGGCGGTGCGTTGGGATTCACCACGGGCGTTCACCAGGAAGGCGATGGGGATACCTACATCGTTACTTCTGGATCGGGCGTTCATCGATTCGATTTGAGCGAAGGCACGCTGACCCAGCTTATCGAAACACGCAGCTTTGCGACACGCACGTCCCCCGATCCCCACTACCCGGGTGTATTCTGGATCGGCACGACGGACGAAGGAGTGTACAGGCTGGATACTGCCGATGATACCTGGCAACAATTTGATGTCACAGAGACCGATACGGACGAGGCGATCAAAGCGCAGCCTGATCCCAACCTCCCTGACATCGTCTGGGTGGGTACGCAAGAAGGGGTTGTTCGCCTGAATGCCACTACGGGCGCCTACCAGACCTATCGTTCTGGAACCGGCACCTCTGCGCGTTCTGGCGAACTGCTGTCGAACGCCATCAGCACGATGTATACCGATCGGTCCGGGATCCTGTGGGCCAGCACGGGCGGATTCGGGGTGACTCGATTCGATCCGACAGCCATGGGATTCGTCAAAGGTGAAGCGTCGCCAGACAATCCTAATTCCATGCGAGGAGAAGTCGTTTGGGCCATTTATCCAGAGCCCGATGGGATTCTCTGGGTGGCGGCTTTCGGCTCGGAGTCTTCGCAACCAGGTTGGTATCTGAACCGGATCGATCGAAATACCGGGCAGGTGCAGTTCTGGAGAACACAGGCGCCTCTTCAGCCAGCTCTCATGCGCACCCAAGGTGGTGAGCTTCTCTTCGGAACGAATCCCAATCGTGACGTCCCCGGTACGGGCGGCGTGGTCCGCCACGATGAGCGTCGTCGGACGTTGGTGCCTAGGTATACGGTCGAAAACGGCATGCTTCCAGATGACCGCGTTCGGGACATTCGAGAGCTGAACAATGGTACGTTGTATATCTCGACCCGAGGTGGCGTTGCCAGAATCAATCCTCGCACGGGTCGGAGCGACCATTGGTCAGCTGAACAGCCAAGAGGAATTGAGTACGACAACTACGTTATCTGGAAACTCTTTCTCGACAGTCGGGAAACCGTATGGGCTTCCATGTTCGGGAATCTGGTTTATTTCCCGAACGGCGAAATCACTCCGGTCGATTTCTGGGAGCGCGATGATGCCCCCACTGATCCGCATCGATTCTTGCCCCGATTCATGACCGAAGATGCCGATGGCGTCATGTGGATCGGTCTGACGGAAAATGGAGCCAAGAGCGTCATGCTGCGCTACGACCCCGAATCGGACGAAGCAACGTACTATTCCTTTGATCCCGACGATCGCACGTCCTGGAGTGGCGGCAACATCTCGGGCATCCACCCGCATCCGGAAGATCCGAATCAGGTGTTCTTCAACTCCTACGGAGCCGGGATGAGCAAGCTGGACGTGTCGACGGGCATCTTCACCCACTACGATGCGGACGACGGCCTGATGGATCCGGCCGTGTACACCGGTATCTGGGATGCCGACATGACGCTCTGGGCGCCGACCAATTCGGGCCTCTATCGGTTCGACCCGGTGACGGAGACGTTCCGCCGCTTCGGAATGGAGTACGGGCTGCAGTCGCTGGAATTCAACGAGGGTGCCCTGGCCCGCACGGAGTCAAACGAGCTCTTCTTCGGAGGCGTGCAAGGCTTCAATGCCTTCTTTCCGACGCAGCTTCGCACGAACAATGTGGCCCCTGACGTGGCCATCACGGAGTTTCTGCTTTTCAACACCAAGGTCATTCCAGGTCCAGATTCCCCACTGGAAAAGTCGATCATCGACACCGACGAGATTCTCCTGAAGCACGATCAGGACGCACCCTCTTTCCAGTTCGCCGCCCTGCACTACAAGCGCCCTGAAGCCAACCGGATTCGCTATCGTCTGGAGCCGGAGCAAACAGAATGGATTGATGCCGAAGGACGCAACGAAGCATCGTACACCAACCTTTCGCCAGGCGAGTACACGTTCCGAGTGATTGCGGCCAACAGCGACGGCGTCTGGAACGGCGATGGCGCCTCGGTTCGTCTGGTCATCGGAAAGCCG
Source organism: Rhodothermales bacterium (assembly GCA_028284865.1). Taxonomy (GTDB): domain Bacteria; phylum Bacteroidota; class Rhodothermia; order Rhodothermales; family UBA10348; genus JAAZVD01. Next base: position 74,198 of record JANQQV010000013.1, read on the forward strand.
TGGTGGAATACCTGGGCAGCCTACCTGATGTACCTCATCCTGCTTGTGGGCGGGGTGTTCGCGGTGGATCGGATCCAGCGAGCCCGGGTCTTGGCCATGGAGCGTGAAGCCACGCGTGAGCGGGAGTTGGAGCAGGCCCGTGAGGTCGAAAAGGCGTACGAGCAGCTCAAGCGAACGAAAGAGCAGTTGGTTGAGCAGGAGAAGCTGGCATCGCTCGGCTCGCTGACGGCCGGTATTGCCCATGAGATCAAGAATCCGCTCAACTTTGTCAACAACTTTGCTGAAGTCGGCGCGGAGCTGGCTGAAGAGTTGGCGGAAGCCGTGGCCAGTGGTGACGCCGATGGCGCGAAGGCCATCTTGACTGAGATGACGACCAACGCCCAGCAGATTGCCAAGCACGGAAAGCGGGCCGACTCGATCGTTCGCTCGATGATGCAGCACGCCAAAGGTGGGGTATCACAGCGCGAGAACGTCGATATCAACGAATACGTAGAGGAGTACTCCAACCTGGCTTGGCACGGGATGCGCGCTCGCGAACACGGCTTCCAGGCCGAGGTAAAGCGCGAACTGGGCGATGATGTCGGTTCGACTGAAGTGCTCCCGCAGGAGCTGGGCCGCGTGTTGCTCAACCTGTTCAACAATGCCTACTACGCCGTCATGATGCCGGGCGCTGGTGCCAAGCCGACCGTCACAGTCAGTACCAAACGACTCGCTCCCAACCGAATCGAGATCCGCGTTGCGGACAATGGTCCGGGTATCCCGGCAGACGTTCGGGACAAGATCTTCGAGCCGTTCTTCACGACGAAACCGACGGGTGAAGGCACCGGACTGGGCCTCAGTCTCAGCCACGACATCATCACAAATGGGCACGGTGGCGCGATGCGCGCTGAAGACGCTCCGGGTGGCGGCGCGTGCTTTGTGATTGAGCTACCAACCTCCGGTTAGGCTACACACAAGGGGAGACCAGGGACCGAGCGTCGCGAGCCACGTGCCCAAATATTTTTCCTACAACGTATAACAAATCGTCAACGCGGTACGTAGGGCGATTAAACCTACAATGTATGTAATAGCTCTACCGCTCCATGAAACTGCTCACTCGATCCGAGGAAATCCTGCTTTTGGCCGTTTGGCGGCTGCAGGATGAGGCCTACGGAGTGACCATTCGCGACCAGGTTGCTGACGTTACGGGAAAGAAGCTCTCCTTTGGGGCGCTGTTCGTTTCGCTCGACCGGTTGATTCGAAAAGGACATCTGAAGTCTTCGATGTCCGACCCACTTCCGGTGCGCGGAGGCCGCAAGCGCAAGATGTACGAGCTGACCGATAAAGGTCGCGTGGCGTTGTGCGAGATCCGAAAAGTGGAGCGGGCCATGTGGAAAGGGATATCTGAAGCTGCACTGGAGGTGTCCTCATGAGCCAGCACTCCGTACCTCGATGGATGGCGTGGATGATGAAGCATCTTCTGCCCTTTGACCCGTATGGCAGTCTCGAAGGCGAAATCCATGACGTCTACGAGTCCATTGCGGAAGCCGATGGGCCGTACAAGGCCAATCGCTGGATGCTGGGCCAAATCGTTCGCTCCATCCCTTCTGCCGTTCGCAATACGCTCTACTGGGGCGTGCTCATGGTCAAGCACTACTCGTTGGCAGCACTCCGGAATTTCAAGCGGAATTCCGTGTCCACCGCGCTGAACCTGGCTGGACTCTCAGCCGCCGTGGGTACGGCCATCGTAATGTTCGTCTTCATCGATCTGCAGGTGAACATGGATGAATTCCATGAGCACCTCGACGACCTGTACCTGGTGACGTACGATGCGCAGGTAGGGGAGAGCATGCAGACGTGGGGAAATTCGCCGCTACCACTTGGACCCATGGCGGAAGAGCTCGATGTCGATGTGGTCAATGCTGTTCGCATGTCGCGTGCGAATGCCGCGCTGCGATGGAACGACGTCATTTTTGACGAACGGATTCTGTTCGTGGATCGGGACTTCTTCGACTCTTTCACCTTCCCGCTGATCAGCGGTACGCAGTCCATGTTTCGCGATGGAAATGGCCTCGTGATCAGCGAAACGGTGGCTACAAAGTTCTTCGGGGATGAGCCGGCCGTGGGTCAAGACCTGTTCATGACCCTTTCTGACGGTACGGTCGTGGGTGTTGGGGTCTCGGCAGTCGCTGCCCGAGTGCCAACCAACGCCAGCTTCCGCTGGAATGTCATCGCCCCGATTGACCTGCTTGAAGAGGTTGGGGTCGACTTCAATAACTGGGGCTCATTTGCCCGAGGTACCTTTTTACAGCTCATGCCTGGGGCGGACGTCCCCGCGGTAGAGGCCCGCTTGGCGAGCATGTTGCCACAGGCTCAGGCGGCCAATGCAGACCGAGGGATTGTCGCGCTCAACCTTGAGAACTTGAAGAGTGTACCGACACGCACCCCGTCCCTCAGGCAAAGTCCTGTATCCACGGTGATGCCGTTCTCGGCCGTGATCTTTGCGACCATTTCGGTATTGGTTCTGCTGCTCGCCTGCTTCAACTACGTGAACATCGCCATCGCTTCGGCCATGCAGCGTTCTCGCGAAATCGGAATCCGCAAAGCAGTGGGTAGCTATCGAACGCAATTGATCGCCCAGTTTCTGGGTGAAAACGTACTGCTCAGCTTGGGTGCGTTGATCGGCGGAATTGTCCTCGCTGAATTCCTGTTCATTCCGTGGATCAACTCGTTGCAGGAGGGGCCGATCTTCGAGCTCCACTACCTGAGCAATGCGCTGTTGTGGGTATTTCTGGCAGGAGTACTCGCCGTGACGGGTCTCGGAGCCGGCCTGTATCCAGCTTTGTTCGTGTCTCGTTTCCAACCTTCTCGTGTATTGCGAGGGGCCATCTCTGCCGTTCGTAAAAAGCGCATGTCGCGCTTCATGTTGGTCACGCAGCTGACCTTCTCATTCATTCTTCTGACGACCGGGGCAGCCATGTTGAAGAACGCGGCGCACCAACGCTCCCTGGATTGGGGGTATGAGCAGGATCGGCGATTTGTCGTTCCCTTCTCCGACTTCGACTCTCTGACGCGGTTCAAATCGGAGATCGAGCGTGATGCTTCCGTCGTACAGACGGCCTCCACGCTGGAGCACATCGGTCAAGGCGAACAGCCGTTGGTTTACACTGTGGACGGTGAGGACCAGGATGCCAACGGTATGGGCATTGGATTCGGGTATCTCGAGGCGATGGGTGTTGAGCTTGCAGCGGGTCGGTTTTTCGATGAATCGCGCGGCATGGATGCGACGAACGCTGTTGTGGTCAACCAAACGTTTGCTGATCGTCTGATGGGCGATGAGGAAGGTGCTGCCCTGGGTCAGATGATTCAAATCGATGGCGCCGAGATGGAAATCATTGGAGTGACCACTGACTTCCTTCACGATGACCTGATCTTCGGGATTGACCCATTGGTCATGCAGATTGCTCAGCCCGAGGCACATCGCTATCTCATTGTCGAATATGCCGCTGGTCAAGCAGAGTCCATTGAAACCCTGCTTGAATCGACTTGGCGGGAATTGGCGCCTTTCAGGCCCTACAAAGGATTCAGTCAGGACCTGATGATGGATAGCTATTTCGAATTCATCGACGGTAGCGCCAGAATCTTGCTGTTCATTTCGCTGGTCGCGCTGGTGATCTCTCTAATGGGGCTTTTCGGCTTGGTATTGATCGGTGTGACCAATCGCAGTCGCGAGATCGGTGTTCGCAAGGCTCTCGGCGCGTCGAGCTGGAGCATTGTTCGGGTGATGCAGCGAGAAACGGCTGTAGTAAGCTTGGTTGCCCTGTTTTTGGGGATACCGGTCAGTTGGTTCGCGCTGGACGCCCTCTTCAGCTTGCTCAATGCCAACGTAGCAGGAACGGAAGCATTCATCCTTGAATGGTGGCACCTGCTGACACCCGTTGTCATCATGCTCTTTGCCGCGTGGGCTTCCACGACAGCCGGGGCCTATCGTGGCGCCAGCCGCAAGCCTGTGCATATTCTGCGGCAGTTTGCCTCCTAGATGCGTCGTAGTTGCGACGGGGCCGCGCCTTTGGCGCGGCCCCGTTCGCCTATTCGTGCCGGATGGCATCGATTGGGTTTGCCAGAGAAGCTCCGATAGCCTGATACCCAACACTCAATAGCGCTATGAGGGTGGCCATCACTCCGGCGGCAGCAAAGGAAAGGGGCTCAAGCGAAACGCGGAACGCAAAGTTGCCTAGCCAGGCATCGGCGGCCATCCAGCCGAGGGGCACAGACACGACAAACGCGATGCCAATCAGAATCAGGAAATCCCGGCTCATCAGATTCAGAATGCTGCCTGTGGTTGCTCCGAGAACCTTTCGCAGGCCGATCTCACGGGTGCGCTGCTCGGCCATGAAGGCTGACAGCCCGAAAAGACCCAGTCCTGCAATCAGGATGGCCATGAGGGTGAAGTATCCCAGGACTTCCTGGAGCCTGAATTCCTCTGCATAGAGCATCTGGAAAGAGTCATCCAGAAAGGCAATCGTGAAGACCGATCCAGGAGACAATGCGTCGACGGATGCGCGAATGTGATCAAGCACTTCGGCCTCATTTCGGCCTTGGAATCGAACCAAGAGCTTGCCGCCAAAACCGGGGCGAAGAGGTATAACCAGCGGTTCAATGTCCGAATGCAGTGAGGCAAAGTTGAAGTCCTTCACGACCCCGAGAATCGGGCCCGAATAGGTCGTTCCCCAGCGCATCGTCTGTCCAATCGGTTCTTGAAGGCCAAGCTGAGCGACAGCTGCTTCATTCAATAGCCAGCCCGCCGTATCGGCTGGAGCGAACTCTGAGAAGTCGCGCCCTTCAACGACAGTCAAGCCGAGAGCAGAGACATAGTCGTGATCTGTTCGCCAGGCAATCCGCATGCTGACGGATTCTTCCACGAGGCCATCAACCGTCATACTCTCGATGCTGTATCGTTCGCCAGGTAGATCGGATGCGTTGGACACAGCCAGAATCGAGGAGTTGGCGAGCAATGATGATTTGATGGTCGACGGATTCTCGGTTACCACTCCGATCAACTCATCCGAGAGTGAGACACTGATCACCCGTTCCTGATCGAATCCCAGATCAGTTGTTTTCAGGAACTGTACTTGTCGCCAGATGATGAGCGATGCGGATATCAGGAAGATCGAGATGGCGAACTGGAACACGACGAGTCCCTTTCGCAAAATCCCGCGTCGCCGTTCCAGTCCAGATTTGGAGCGCATGGCATCAATGGGCTTGAACCCGGAGAGCACGATAGCTGGATAGAAACCAGCAATAGCTCCCGCAACCAGGCTCATCCCGAGCAGGGCGAGGCCTGCTGGCGAGGTCACCATGGATACAAACGTCCAATCGAGGCCGGTGAGTCCATTGAAAACCGGCAGAAAGCTTCCGATCACGACGGCAGCTATGCCCAATCCAGCAACAGCCAACAAGATCGATTCGCTCAAATACTGCCGGATCAATTGGCTGCGAGCTGCGCCGAAGGTCTTCCGGATTCCCACCTCGGACATCCGAGATGCGGCCTTTGCAGTCGCCAGGTTGACGAAATTGACGCAAGCGATCAGCAGGATCAGCAAAGCGACCATCGAGAAGATGACGACATACGACACGTTGCCGTTGGCTTGGTACTCCTTCTCAAGCTGTGAATGAAGGTGGATGTCGCGAATTGGCTGTGGAACCACCGTCACCAGTGATGATGCCGGCTGACCTCCAAGTTCACCCACCGTTTCGTCCAGGAAGGCAGGCATCTTCGCTTCGAAGGACGTTCTGCCCATCGGATTGTGGAGCCGCACGTACGTGTGGAAAGCCGACCACGTCCAGGACGATTCCAGCCATTCCTCATTGCCGCTGTAGAACGTGGCCATGGGAATCAGGTAGTTCACCGGCAGGTGGGTCGGATAGGCTGGATCGGCCAGAATTCCGCTGACTTCCACGGTCCATTGGCCGTCTATCAACAAGTTCTGACCGAGAGGAGAGCCGGTTCCAAACAGCTGTGTGGCGGCCGATCGGGAAAGGACAAGCTGGCCTGGTCGGGTGAGCGCCGTCAACGGGTCGCCTTCGGCCAATTCAAGTCCCATGAAGTCGATGAACGTCGAGTCGGCAAACCCTCCGTTGATGATCTGAAGCGAATTCCCATCTCGTGTAGCCACGATACTTCCTTCCGAAGGGAAGAAGCGGGTCATCTCAGCCACCTCAGGAAATCCGGCTTGAACGGCCGGACCGACCGCCGGGCCAATCGGAGCCCAGTGGCTGCCTTGCGCATTGGTCAGATCGACCGTCAATCGGAATGTGCTCTCGGGCGAAGGGACCTGTCGGTCGTAGCTCACCTCATGCTGGACAAACAGGTAAATGAACAGACAGCAGGCCAGACCCAGGCCAAGCCCGGCTGCATTGATGAAGGCGAATCCCTTCTGTTTGCGCAAGCGGCGGAGGGCAACGATGAGGTGATTCTTCAGCATGATGGGGCTCCGGGTAGTTTCAAGTCCTCGCTGCGCCCAGGTGTCGCGGGGACGGCGCAACGAAGAACGCGAGACGATGCTCAGGATGTCGATGAAGTAGCGTCTTTCCGGATGTGATTCGCCCGATTCCCGCCGTGCGAACAGCAGGTCATCCATATCGGGCGCAATTTCCTCGAAGCGTTCTTCCGAGAGGAAGAATCGCAGGATGCGACGGCCTCGTTTAATGGTAGGGTCACTCATGATCCAGCCTGCTTGTCGAGTTTCAGGCCTTCCCACAGTCGATCCCGTGCCGATCGCATATCCACCAAAGCTGCCGATCCCGTTCCTGTCAGTTCGTAGAATCGCTTTCGTCGTCCTCCGGGTCGGGGAGTGACATCACCCAGGCGTGAGCGCAACATGCCTTTCTTTTCCAGGCGCTCAAGCGTCGTGTAGATGGCACCCATTGTCGGCGCGCTCATACCAGACTGTTCGATCCGTTGCTGCACAGAAACGGCATAAGACTCGCGGCCCAGGTTGGCCACGGCCAGCAGGACCAGTTCTTCGAGCGTTCCGAGGCGAATGGACATGATTCAGCGAGCGAATGGGGCGGGTTTCGGACATATTATCGCATTTGTAGGGAAAAGGTTGCAACGCTCTGGAAATGATCGATTCGTTACATTGAAAAACCACTTGTCTTCTGACCCCGCTCCCATGAGAATCTCCCGCCTCCTCCTGATCCTTTCCTTCGTCTGGGTACCGCTTCAAGCGTCCGCACAGGCCGACCTCAGTCGTCTCGACGACTATTTCGAATCAGCCCGTGTCGATTGGGACGTCCCCGGAATGGCCGTGGCCATCATCAAGGATGGTGAAATCGTCCATATGAAGGGTTACGGTGTCCTGGAAGTCGGGTCTGACGAACCGGTTGACGAGCACACGCTGTTTGCCATCGCATCGAATTCCAAGGCGTTCCTCGCCTCCTCCGTCGCGTCGTTGGTGGACGAAGGAAAGTTGTCGTGGGATGATCGCATTGTAGATCACCTGCCCTACTTCCGGTTGGTCGACGAGGTGGCTGGTCAGCGGGCCACGGTCCGCGACGCACTGAGTCACGCGGTTGGTCTGGGGACCTACAGCGGCGATGTGATCTGGTTCAAGACGGACAAGTCGTCCGAAGAGATCGTGCGTCACATTGCTCACCTTGATCCGGCCTTCGAATTCCGCAATGGCTATGCCTACTCCAATGTGATGTACATAACGACGGGCGAGGTGGTAGGAGCCGTGGCCGGCAAGCCTTGGGATGACTACATCGAAGACCATTTCTTTGGGCCGCTCGGAATGACACGATCGCAGACCGGAGTTGAGGCCGCGCTGGAGTTGGACAACGTGGCAACGCCTCACAAGGTGCACTATGGTGAGAACGCGCCGGTGCCGTGGGCCAGTTGGACAGCAGGCGGATCAGGCGCGGCGGCAGGTATCATTTCCACTGCACATGACATGGCGCAATGGGTGAAGCTGCATCTCAATGAAGGGGAGGTGGGCGATACACAGCTCTTCTCTGAGGGGGCGCAGCAGGTCATGTGGCACCCGCACTACAACTACACAGTTACACCTGCCACTCGCGAGACCTATCCGGGTCGCAACTTCAATGCGTATGGATTGGCGTTCGGTGTTTCCGAATACCGCGGTCACTTCATGGCGGCACACTCCGGAGCCTACGATGGGATGTATTCGCGCGTGGCCATGGTGCCGGGTGAAGAGCTCGGCATCGTTGTCCTGACCAACACCATGAAAGGTATCGGTTCCTGGGTCGTCTACGATATCGTGGATGCCTACTTGGGCTCTTCGGTTCGTGATTGGAGTGGGTATGGTCTCGAGCGGGACCGCCGGTCGAAAGCGGCCTTTGACGCGCGACTCGATGCTCATAAAGCCTCACGCGTGGAAGGGACAGAGGCGTCGCTCTCCGCAGGTCAAATGACCGGCCGATATCACGATCCGCTGTACGGAAACATCGACATTGTTCAGCGCGATGGCGAGCTGCGCATGGAATTCCCGCGGGCGCCCCGACTGGGCGCGACGCTCATGCACTGGCACTACGACACCTGGCAAATCAACTGGGATGAGACCCACGCCTGGTTCGATTTCGGGACCGTTCAGTTCGACGTGAACAACGAGCGAGAGGTGACGGGCTTGACGTTCAGCGTACCGAACGAGGACATCTTCTTCGAGGAGATTAATCCGGTGAGAGTGGAATAAGCTTCGCGATCCCAGAACGCAAAAAGGCGGCCCGAAGGCCGCCTTTCGCGGGATGATTCCGTTGTTGAGGCGCGGTGTGACGCGTACCAGACCCTCAGAGGATCAGTTGCTCATGGCCTGAACCACAGCGTCGTTGATCGCGCGAACGCCGAAGTCGAGGCCGGATACGACGCGTACCGGACGTTCGCCGCCAGGCATGTTGACCAGTTTGTTGAAGTCATCAACAACGACAGACGGATCGGTCGGGGCTTCAGGATCAGCGAGCAGCGTGGTGACTGTCTCCATGAACTGCTGCTGCGCTTCGGCAACATGACCGTATGCGTCAGCCACTTCGAGGTCCTGTGGAGGGACAACGTTGGGCAGGAAGTTGGTCGCGAACGGTCCAGGCTGAACGATGGATACGTCGATGCCCAGCGGAGCAAGCTCAAGGCGAAGGCTTTCGCTGAGGCCTTCCAGGGCCCACTTGGAAGCGTAGTAGGCTCCGAATCCAGGGCCGGAAAGACGACCTGCGATCGAGCTGACCATGATGATCAGGCCTGAGCCTTTCTGGCGCATGGCTGGGAGGAACGCCTTCGTCACTCGGAAAACGCCGGTGACGTTGACGTCGAACTGGAATTCGAACTGGTCCGTGGTCAGCGTCTCAAGCGCGCCGCCGAGACCGTAGCCAGCGTTGTTGATCAGAACATCGACAGCACCGATTTCTGCAGCCGCAGCATTGACACTTTCGTCAGAGGTGACATCCAGGTCGACGACTTTGATGTGGTCTGAGTAGTCGCGCAAGGCCTGTGCAGCTTCAGCGTTCTTGCTGGCTGAGTTACGCATTGTTGCGAAAACCGTGTGGCCTTGGTCAGCGAAATGCCTGGCTGCTTCAAAGCCGAAACCGGTGCTTGAACCGGTAATGAGAATCGATTTCATGTACGTAGAGTATGCGGGAAAAATAACGTGTTGTAACACGTAGTATCCGCAAGGCCCTGTGCGTTACTGGGTTACGGCGTGTCGCCTCGAGCCTGCTCGCTCCGCAACGAATCCGTCAGGTCTGGACTCAGTTCTCCTGCGCTTTCCGGTCGAGCAGCGTATTGATCCGACGCTTGGCTTCGGCGACCTGAGGCTGCAGGACCGCGTCGGCATTCTTGAATCGCTCGGCCATGGCTTCGTAGCGCCGGATAGCTTCGTCCAGATTGCCCAGCTGTTCATTCAAAACGCCGAGTCTGAAGTTGCCTGCGGCCCATGTACCCTCGTCGAAATTGAGAGTTAACAGCCCAAAGCCGTCAATCCATTCCTCGTAGTGTTTGATAGCCGCTTCGATGTTGCCGCGATTTTCTTCAATCTCGCCCATCAGGTTACGCCAGCAACCAGCGGGTGCACAGCCCATCTCTTCAGTGGCTGCCAGAATGGTAGCCAAGCCCTCATCAGGATCGACCACTCCAAGTTTGACCCCTACGTAAGCGTCGGACAAAGCGCCAAACTCGGTATTGTCTTCATCGGGATGTCGCTCATGGTAGGCCAAATGCTCATCCCGCCAGAAGCGAGCTTTGTCCATCTCATTCATGGTTGCCGACGTCAATGCCAGCCATGATGACGGCCCATGAAGCGAATCAGGAATGCCTCCCCGTGCCTCAACAGCTCCCATCCAATCATCGTAAGCGCTACGAAGGGACTCTACGTCTCCCGTAATGAGAGATGCATCCCATGCGGCTTCATATCGGGTGCTGAGCGAGTCGATTTCGCGTGTCAAAGCGTTGTTTTGCTCGAATTCACTCCAGTCTCGACGATTGCGCTGGGCAACCTGCCAGTCAAGACGTGGCGCGTTGGACTCTTGGAATCGGCCTTCTGCCATGTAGAGGCGCTCACTTGTCAGTGCGACCTGGATATCGTCACTCACGAGCCCGCGGTGCCTGGCCTTCATGGAGTCAACCCACACCCAAGCTTCCTCAAGGTCGTTGTTCTCAAACTCGAGGTAAACCCGAAACTGGGCCGCTCTGAAGGCACCGGTCTGGGAGTCTTCAAAGTTTTGCCAGGCCCGAAGGGCATCTTCCTGACGCTGCTGCATGGCCAAGATGATGACCAGGTTGGAGTGAAGTGTCCAGCCGTCCTCAATCTCAAGGGCACGGCGAATCAGCTCTTCAGCCTCTTCAAGCCGATTATCATCCTGGTAATTGATGGCCAGGTTGTTGAGGGCTGCCAGGTCATACGGGTATTTCCGAAGCACCTCTTCATATCGACGACTTTCTTCTTCCGGGTCTTCCTCCACCTCGGATAGATAAAATGCTTCCAGAAGCAGGCGTTCACGCTGAGGTAAATTCTCCCGATGCCGATATCCTTTCGTGATGATCGCTTCGACTTTTTCGCCGGGCTCTCCCAGATTCTGGTAGGTTACGGCCAGCTTCCGGTACGCCATGCCGAACGTAGAATCGATCTCGACGATGCGCTCGAGGAGGTCGACGGTCGTCCCGAGATCACCCCGAATACTGGCTCGTTCGGCCTCGGTGTAGAGCCGCAGCGCCTCTGTATTGCTCGTGGTCACCTGCTCCAATGGCTCCGATGCGCGAATGTCGACGAGCGATTCGCCGATTTCTTCACGCAGATCAGCCGATAACTGATCAATCGCATCCAGGATGTCTGCATCCGTGCGAGCGTTCTGTCGGAAAGCGGCCAACTGAGCCCCATTCGAAGCATCGACAATGCGTGCGTTCAGGATGAGGGACGCGCCTGCCGCATTGATATCGCCCTCAATGATCGCTTTGACACCTTCGCGTTCTGCGAGCTGGCGAGCGAGATTCGTGCTCAGCGCCGTGTCCGGGTTGACCTGCATCCGCTGCAGCCCGGAAATCACCTGCGAGCGATCCAGCATCCGGATTGCGCTCGACTGGGAGAGGTCAATCTTGAAGGCCTCAGTGACCGTCGTCCCAAGCGTTGCGTCGTTGGTTTGATTGACGAAGTCCGCCACAATCACGGCATCCTGTTTGTCGAGTGCACCGCCACTGATGAGTGTCGCAAATGGCCCGATCCCGGCGGAGCGCAGCACCACAAAGAGCAGCACGGTTGCGATCAAACCGGCTCCTGCAAGCATGCCCCCTTGCCAGGCACGCTTTGTGGTCAACCAGGCCGAAAGGCCGGAGAGCGTCTTCCGTTCTCCCGAATCCATACGCGCGCGTTGCCGGTCCAAGGAAGACGCGTAGAGCACAATGGGCAGGCCGGCGAGTGTCAGCAAGACACCAGCCGGGAAGACCCAGCCAGGCAGGCCGAATCCAAGCATCGCTCCATAGAGGACCGTCAGGATGATGGCAGCACCCATGACGAACTTGGTGACCACAGTCTGTGTGCTGGGCGCAGTAGGTACTGGCGCCGCGGCCTGGAACGCTGGTCGGGTCGCCGTCTGGACGGCTGAGGCTCCGCAAAACGGTGCCAGCGCATTCGCGAGATCAGCTCCTGTTGCAAAACGCTCGGACGTACTCTTGCTGAGCGCCTTGTTGACGAGCACTACCAGTTCGTCCGGGACTTCTGTGAGCGGGGCCGGATCCTCGTTCAGAATCGAGTAGGCGACCGCAGCTTCGTAACCGCCGCCAAACGGACGATTACCGGAAAGCATCTCATACAGGACAGCGCCGATGGACCAGATGTCCGAACGGCTGTCGACGGACTCGCCACGCGCCTGTTCGGGGCTCATGTAGGCGGCCGTGCCTATGGTCGACCCTTCTCGGGTCAGATCCGAATTTTCGCCCAGTTTGGCTACCCCGAAATCGAGCAGCTTCACCCGACCTTTCGACGTGACCATCACGTTTGCCGGCTTCACGTCCCGGTGGACAATACCAGCCTCGTGGGCCGCAGCCAGTCCAAGGGCCATCTGCCGGGCGATCGACGCCGCATTCTCGATGTCCAGGCCGCCTTCGTCGATGACGTACTTGAGCGTATCCCCATCGTAGAAGGCCATGACGATGAACAACTGCCCGTCTTCGGCCTCTGCGATATCGTGGATCGTGCAGATGTATGGGTCGTCCAGGGCTGAAGCAGCGCGTGCCTCCTGGATGAAGCGTTCTTTGGTCTTGGGGTCTGAGCTGACAGCAGCCGGCAGGAATTTGAGCGCGACGATGCGGTCAAGCTTCGTGTCGCGGGCCTTATAGACCACACCCATGCCGCCCTGTCCGAGCTGCTCAAGGATTTCGTACTGCTGTATCGTCTTGCCGATCATGTATCAGCTGGGCTCTTGGGCTTTACGGTCAAGAAGTTGATCGATGCGGCGGCGGGCTTCCGTCACGGTCGGCTGAACATACGCATCGCCGTCCTTCCATCGATCGACAACCTTCTGGTAGTGGAAAATGGCCTGGTCGAGATCGCCTTGCTCTTCGTATAGCTCACCGAGGCGGAAGTGGATACGTCCTGTCCTGCCTTTGTCTTCGCCACCGTATCCAGTCGATGGATGCGAAACGAATCGGGTGTAGGCATCGATCGCTGCTTGAACATTGCCGATTTCCTCTTCAAGACGTCCCACGATATGAAACGGATGCCGAAGCGCGTTAGGGGCAATCAGCGCTCGATATCTCTCGATGGCTGATGCTGGCTGGATGCCTCGAAACACATCGGAGACGGCTCTGGCTTGGATGACAAGCTCCCGCCTGTCCTCATCTAATTCCGTTTCCAGCACCGAATCGGACACCGCAAGAAGTGAGTCAATGCGGTCCGCTTCCATGAACTCGATGGCCGTCTGCAATGACCATGCCCAGACCCAGTTCAGATCGCCATCGTCGTCGAAGAACTCATCCGCCTCCAAACGTGAGAAGGCGAATTGTTTCAGATTAGCTGATCGGTATTGCTCGTAGTTGTCTGTAGCCAGAGCTTGCGCCCATTCGGCTTCCACGTCGACATAGTCATTGAACTGCTGAAGAACCGAATCGGGGACTTCCTCGAATGTCATGACCTCCCGTCCTTCGGCTGAAGCGAGCCAGGCTCGGGCTCCTGTTTTCATCACCTGGACTTTGCCTTGGCTGGCCAGCAAGGACATATAGTTTTCTGGAGTAGACCGAGTGAAGGGATCATCATCCGACGCCAGAATGGAATCGCGCTTCTCAACCCATCTCAATGCGCCGTCGATGTCGTCTTTGGTATAGGCAAGGGAAGCTCGATTCTCCATTTCTTCAGCGCTACCTGGGAAGTCCATCGCAATCGAATCCACAAATGCCTCGTGGTCCTCGTAGCGCCCCTGTCTCAAGATGGTCAACGCGATGTTGGCTCGGCGCATCAAGCCGTCTTCACTTCTTGCGGCTCTCCGGAATAGCGTTTCGGCATCCAGGTAACGACCCTCCATATTGTATTGCGCTGCCAGGTTGTTGAGCGCTGTCAGGTCTTCTGGCCATTTCTCAAGCAGCTCCTCGTAAGCACGGATGGAGCGACCGCGGTCTTCTTCGATATTTAGTGCTCCAAAGGCATAGATGGTGCCCTCGGTGGTCAATCGCTCGCGTTCTGTCATGCGGTCCCGCAAGTCGTAGGCCTTTTGTCGCAGTGTATCCTGAGTCTGGAAGCGGTAGTTGTTGTTGCGATACAGGACGGCCAGCTTGCGATAAGCCATGCCGAACAAGCTGTCCAATTCAATGGCTTGCTCAATCTCCCGAATGGCTGCTCCTTCCAGATTCTGATCCTGATAGATATTGGCTTTGGTGTAGTGGCGCAGCGCCGCCAGCGATGAAGTTGACACCTGATCCAGAGGTGGGCTGCTTCGGATATCGACGAGCGATTCTCCGATTTCAGAACGAAGTCGTGCTGACAATCGATCAATGGCAGAAACGATGTCGGCTTCTGATGCAGCTGTTTCCCGGAATCCTGCCAACAGTTGCTCATCGTCTGAGGCGACTACACGAGCGGCGATTTGGAACGCAGAGCCTACCGGTGCAATCTCTCCTTCGATGATGGCTTTCACACCTTCCCGTCTCGAGATATCCAGCCCCAGCGAAGCCGAAACGAGCGTGTCTGGATTGAATCCGCCGCGCTGAAGAGCATCGCTCATGAGCGATCGGTCCATGATGTTGAGGACCGTGGACTGGGACAAGTCGATGCGAAGCGCCTCGGACACCGTTGACCCGAGCTCAGGGATGTCTGTGCGATTTTCGAAGTCCGTCAGCACAATAGTGTCTTCCCGGTCCAGTTCACCCGACGTAATCAGGGAAGCAAACGGCCCGATCCCCGCGGCACGTAATCCCGAGTAGGCGAGCACTGCGATGAGCAAACCTGCTGCAGCAAACATGCCTCCGCGAAGGGCCAAGCGGGTGCTGAGTGTCGCTTTCAGTCCCGTCAGTTTCTTTCGCTCGGCCGAGTCGAGCGAGGCTCGCTTCCGCTCCACGTTGGCCGCGTAAAGCGTGATTGGTAGCCCGGCCAGCGTCAGGAGCACAGCGGCTGGGAAAACCCACCCCGGCAAGCCAAAGGCCATCATGGCACCGTAAACCACTGCTAACACGATGGCTCCGATCACGGCAAATCGGATGGCAATTTGCTGCGTGTTGATCTCTTGTTTCGTTGCGGACGGGTAGGCAGGCTGTTGAGCAGTCTCCACAACCGTCTCTCCCGAAAACACGCCCAGTTCTTCGGCCAGGCTGGAGGCGTCAGCGGGCCGCGCGTTCACATCTTTGGAGAGGACGCGTCCCACGAGCTCGATCAACGGCTCAGGAGTGTCCGGACGAGCATTGGAAATCGGCGGGGGCTCTTCGTTGATGACCGAATAGGCCACGGCGGCCTCATATCCACCGCCGAACGGCCGGGCGCCGGTCAGCATCTCGTAGAGTACAGCGCCGATTGACCAGATGTCGCTGCGCGCATCAACCTGTTCGCCGCGCGCCTGCTCCGGGCTCATGTACGAAGCCGTTCCAATCGTTGAGCCTTCTCGCGTGAGGTCGGATGACTCACCAAGTTTGGCCACGCCAAAGTCCAGCAGCTTGACGAGCCCCTTTCGGGTGACCATCACGTTCGCAGGCTTCACATCACGGTGAACAATGCCAGCTTCATGGGCTGTTGCCAGTCCCTTCGCCATCTGCCGAGCGATGGACGCGGCGTCGTCAATCTTGATCGACCTACGCTCCATGAGTTCCTGCAGCGTCGAGCCATCATAGAAAGCCATCGCGATGAACAGTTGCCCATCCTCGGCCTCACCGATCTCGTAGATCGTGCAGATGTGCGGATCGTCCAGTGAGGAGGCAGCTTTTGCTTCCTGGATAAAGCGCTCCTTGGCCTCTGCATCCCGTACCAGATTCGTAGGCAGGAATTTGAGTGCTACATCACGATCGAGCCGCGTGTCGCGTGCTTTGTACACGACACCCATGCCGCCTTCGCCGAGCTTCTCGACGATCTCGTAGTGGGAAATGGTTTTGCCGACCATGCTCAGTTTTCTCTCGCTTTCAAATCAAGCAGGGAGTCCATGCGCCGCTGCGCCTCGGCCACCTGCGGCTGCAGGATAGCATCGGCGTCTTTCCACCGCTCAATCATTTTGCCATAATGCGTGATGGCGAGGTCGATGTCACCGCGCTGTTCATAGAGGTTGGCAATGCGGAAATGGGCCAAGGCCTTGCGGCCCATGTCGCTGCCAATCCCGTCTCTGGCATGCCCAGCGATGAATTTTTCCAACGTGCGTATCGCCTCTTCAGAAGCTCCGGCCCGTTCGTACAATTCGGCCACGTCAAACAGTGGTCCGACGCCCCATCTACGATCTTCTCGCAATTTCTCGATCTGTTTAACAAGATCAACTGTCAAATTGCCCGCGGCCGCTTCGATCTCTAGCTGCTGAGTCGCAAGGGCCGGTTCTCTGAATGCGAGAATAACCGGCCAGAGGTCCTCCGTATCCACTGCAAGGGCTTTGTCTAACCATAACCGGGCTTGCTCCGTGTCGCCTCGCTGGAGATACAAGTACGAAACCTGGGAATGGTTATCCCACTCGGGATCCTGATCCAGATCAGGCAACATGAGGAAATACTCGTCCATTAATTGGAAATATTCTGAACGATCGCCCGTCAACCGGGCAATTGCTTCCAGGTCGTAGATCTGGCTCTCTTTCTGGCGAGCTTTCCATATCAACTCTGAAGAAAAGCGGCTGGAATCAGCGAAGCCGCCATCCGGATGGGTTCGTCTTTGATCTACCCATTCCTCGTATTCGGCTATTCGGCCTCTCGAGAGGGCATATTGGTCTTCAAGGCCCCAATACAGCCACGATCGACCACTCCGATCGTGAGCATTTCTCGCCTCGACCATCAGGCTTTCGGTAGCCGCGAAGTCATCCTGTTGAAATGCCAAGCGAGCCAATCCGCTGTAACCCGCCGGGTTGTCGGGAAAGATCTCCGTCGTCCCTTCCAAAACGCCACGCGCTTCGTCCACCTTATCGAGAGCTAAAAGCGTATTGGTGTATCCACCGCGCCACAACGTACCGTTTGAATTCTCAACGGCACGTCTGTACAGCGGCTCCGCTTCTTCGAACCGGCCATAACCGGCTAACAACTGGGGCAGGTTGTTCAGGGCAACACCGTCATTCGGGAATCGGCGAAGTACTTCCTGATATGCCCCGATGGACTCTTCGTCCCGCCATCCTGATATCCGTTTATTGTAGTACGAAGCTTCAATCAAGAGGCGCTCGCGGATGGACAGTTTTCCACGCAGTCGGTACGCCCGGACAATGGCACTGTCACGTTCCGCCGTAGTCAGGTTCCGTGCGCCCATCACACCCAGTTTTCGCCAGGCCATGGCAAAAGTCGAGTCCAACCTTACGGCTTCTCGGAATTTGTCGGCGGCCTCTGAGTTCTGACCCTTATTGTGCAATTCCGCTCCTTCTGAATACAACTGAAGCGCCTTCAATGATGGCGTTGTTACTTCTCGCAATGGAGGAGTGGATCGAATAGACTGCAATGGTTCTCCGATCTCGGCGCGCATCTCACGAGACAGGCGATCAATAGCCGAGAGGACATCCGATGGATCACTTGCGCTTTGCCTGAATGAGGCAAGTTGGCTGCCATCCGTTACGGCCACAATCCGCGAGGTGATTTGGTATCCGGTTCCAGCGGCCGAAATGTCACCTTCGATAATGGCCTTTCCGCCTTGACGTTCGGCTATCTGTAAAGCGATGCCTGCAGACAAGACCGTATCCGGATTGATCTCCATGCGCCCCAGAGCAGATTGGGTACTGGCCCTGTCCAGAATGCGGATGGCTGTTGATCCTTCGAAGTCGATGCGTATGGCTTCGGAAATGGTACGGCCAAGTTCAGGCTCGCTTGTCCGATTCTCGAAATCAGCGACAATAATTAGATCTTGATGCTCGAGTGACCCCGAGGTTATGATGGTGGCGAACGGCCCAATCCCGGCTGCCCGTAGGATTGAGTACGCAGCAATCACGACCACCAATCCTGCACCAGCGAGGACACCTCCCCGCAACGCTTTCCGCGTGTCGAACGACTTCTGTAAACCCGACAATCCATCCCGCTCCGCCGAGTCCATCTTGGCGCGCTTCTTCTCAAGCGATGCACCATACAACGTGATGGGCAAGCCGATGAGCGTCAGGAAGACAGCGGCAGGAAATACCCAATCGGGTAGGCCAAGGCCAATCATCGCGGCGTAGACGACAGCCAGCGCCACTGCGCCGCCGATGGCGAATCGCACTACGAGCTTCTGGAGCGAAGGGACCTCGCTGTGGACCGGTCCTTTGTACGCGGGCTGAGGAGCCGTCTCGACGATGGTCTCCCCAGAATACACGCCCAGCTCTTCAGCTAGGGCTCCAGCCGTGGGGTAGCGGTCTTGTGCCTTCTTGGAGAGCGCCTTGTTGACCACGTCGATCAAGCCTTCGGGCGTGTCCGGGCGCGCGGGCGCAATCGGCGGTGGGTCTTCGTTGATGATCGAGTAGGCCACGGCGGCTTCATACCCACCTCCGAACGGCCGCGCGCCTGTCAGCATCTCATACAACACGGCGCCGATTGACCAGATGTCGCTGCGGGCATCGACCTGTTCACCGCGGGCCTGCTCGGGGCTCATGTACGAGGCCGTTCCAATCGTTGAGCCTTCGCGCGTCAGGTCGGACGACTCACCGAGTTTGGCCACGCCAAAGTCCAGCAGCTTGACCAGCCCTTTGCGGGTGACCATCACGTTCGCGGGCTTCACGTCGCGGTGGACAATACCTGCCTCGTGTGCGACCGCGAGCCCTTTGGCCATCTGCCGGGCGATGGACGCCGCATCGTCAATCTTGATCTTACGCCGCTCCATGAGCTCTTGCAGCGTCGAGCCATCATAGAAGGCCATCGCAATAAAGAGCTGCCCATCATCCGACTCGCCGATTTCGTATATCGTGCAGATGTGTGGATCGTCCAGCGAGGAAGCGGCCTTGGCTTCCTGAATGAAGCGCTGCTTGGCGTCCTGATCGCGCGAGACGTTGGCCGGAAGGAATTTGAGCGCGACAATGCGATCAAGCTTCGTATCGCGGGCTTTGTAGACCACACCCATCCCGCCCGAGCCGAGCTTCTCGAGGATCTCGTAATGGGATATGGTTTTGCCGACCATGGGAAAGCAGGTTCAGGGTGAGCGCCAATGTAGTGAAGTACACCTATAAAGGAGAAAGGTCGGAATGCCATCTCGTGGGCCATCAGCCGCATTTATTTGATCGGGATTGCTGCGCTTTTTACCATAGGTCCCTTCACAGTCGGCCTGGCTAAATCGGGCCTTCGCGATTCTCTTCAGGACCTCACCCTCCCCACTATGCGTCTTCTGCGTGGCATCCGCTTGTTCGGTTTTGCAATCGTTTTCATGGCTACTGCACTGGTAGCTGATTCCAGCCGGGCCCAGAAGCTCCAGCTTGTCACCTCTCCAGAAGACGCGCAGATCTTCCTCGTGGATGTCGACGGAAGCATGGCGCCACTTGGTACCGGACGCGCTGAGTATCGCGTGCGCAGATCCAATACCAACACGATCGTGGTCACGGCCGACGGTTATGCCAAGAAGGAGTGGACATTCGTCCGAGGAAATGACTATCCGACTCCGGTTCGCTTGGAACTGGACACGCGGGTTGTGGAAGTCTCAGCTTCGGATCAGCAAGCTGAGATTTTCCTTAACGACGTGCGGATGGGAACCGGTCAAGCCAAGATCATGATCGGTCAAAACGAAACGGCCTTGGTCGAAGCCAGACTTGAAGGTTACTGGCCGGCATCCGCGACCTACTCAACGACTGAAAACTCCGGCGTAATCCCTCTCGCGGATGAATTGCGGATTCAGGACCGCATGCTGGTAGTGAATGCTCGTCCTGCGGGCACGGTCATTTTGGCTGATGGTGTCGAACAAGGACAGAATTTTGCTGAAATCCGTCTCCCGTTCAATGCCTGCGTCGAAGTTGAAGCCAACGCCGACAACTTCGTTTCCAAGTCTGAAGTGTTCTGCAATCAGGAGCGGATGGAAGCGCCACCCATGAACTACGCATTCGAGCTTACCGACCGGGAGGTCACGGTGCGAACGGTTCCGCAGACAGCAAGCATCCTGCTTTCAGGTCGAACGGTTGGCATTGATGAATACACGCTTGTCGTGCAACAAGATGAGTGCATTGAGGTCCGGGTTGAACAGAGCGGTTATGTCTCTCAGAATCGCAGTTATTGCAACCAGGGGTCCGGCCAGTTGCCCGAAATCGATGTGATCGAGTTGTCCGAAGATGAAGCGTTCGTCGGCTCCCAAGCATCGGATCAAGCGAACACCAACATCACAATCGAGGTGGGTGAACAGCGGACGTTTGATGATGCGTGGAAAATCATGAGCCTCATTGTTCTCAACGCATTCGACATCCTGGAGATCACAGACAAGGAAACCGGCTACCTGCGAACTGCCTGGGCGGTTGAACGCTTTGACAACGCAACCGTCCGCACGCGCACGATCGTCAAGCAAGGCGACATCAGCCCCGTCAAATTTGTCGTCCAGATCGATTCAGAGTACAGTGAAGACCCAGAAGTGTCTGTCAGCTGTGACCGTTGTTTCCGTCCCTGGGATCGCCTGCTCTACCAGTACGAGGACATCATCAACGAGATGATCTTCCGTTTGCGCTAGGGGGAGTCGGGATCAGTCCCGACGGATGGCCAGGATGGTCAGATCTTCCCGCGGATCCTGATCGCCTGCATGTTCTTGCACGCTTCGCACAACGTGCCGGATCAGGCTTGTTGGGCGGGAATCGGGTGCATCGCGAAGCGACGAGGCCATGCGCTCGTTCGAGAATGGAGCGCCAGACATATTGGGCGTCTGAATCATACCTGCCGATACGATGACGAGGGCGTCGGATGCCTCCAGTTCTGCTCGTTCTTCTTCGAACCCGCCTTGTGCACGCTCCCAGATGGAAGACCCCTCGCTTTCGATCCGATCGAGGGATCCATTCTGACGAAGAATCCAAGGCGCTGCGTGGCCTGCGTTGCATAGCGAGACCGCCCCGTTCGCCGTATCAATCACACCGGCGACCATCTTCAAGCCAACGTGCGGAAGCCCTTCGGCGAACAGCATGCTGTTCAGTTGCGAAAGGCACTCTCCCGGTGGTACTCCGCGTTGTAGGAAACTCTTGACGAATGTCTGGCCCATGGCCATCAACAGCGCCGCTGTCACACCGCGACCTCCCACATCGCCCATCAACAGCCCGATGCGTCCATCGTTCAGGTCGAACGCATCGTAGAACGTGCCGCTCACATCGGCGGCCGGGGCAGAAAAACCGTACAGCTGCCAGCCCGCGGGAGTGGGGAGGGAAGCCGGTATGATTGCGTCCTGGATGCGGCGGGCGACGTCGATCTCCTGCTGAATCGAAATGGCCTGCTTCTGACCGCGGAGGGCTTTCTTGAAGGCAGCCAGATCGTCAGCAGCCTTCAGGGTCGTGGTTTCCAGGTCCTTGAAGTCGACGGGTTTGGTCACGAAGTCGAATGCCCCGCGATTCATGGCCGTGCGGATCTTGTCCATATCGCCGTAAGCCGAAACGACCACAGTACGCAGCGGGCGATCCAGCTCGGACAGCTTGTCCAGAAGCGTCAGCCCATCCATGCGCGGCATGTTGAGGTCGGTCAGAATCACACCGATATCCGGATTCGCTTCCAGCTTCTGAAGTGCGTCCATGCCATCGAGGGCGAACGTCATCTTCCACTCACCGGCACGCAGTTTCTTGCGGAATCGCTGCTGCATCAGCAGCTCGAGTTCAGGCTCGTCATCCACGCAGAGGATGTGAAGGACGTCGTCGTCTGCCGACTCGACAGGCTCGATCGCGGCCGGAGCTGGAGCGGCCGGTGCCATCATCTCACGAGCGGCCGATTTCGCATGCTGACGATCGACGACCGCCTGCAAAGCCTCGGCCATCTCGGTCATGGAGGCAAAGCGATCGTCGGGGTTCTTGCGAAGGGCGCGGTCCACCACTTCGACGAGCTGCATCGGGAGACCAGGCCGCAAGGCGGCTAGTGGCTCCGGATCGGCGTTGAGGATGCCGTACAGGATGGCTTGTGGATAACCTCCGGGAAACGGGCGCGATCCGGAGAGCATTTCGTAGAGCACCGCGCCGGTCGACCAGACATCGGTGCGATGATCGACGGCCGCGCCGGTGGCCTGCTCGGGGCTCATGTAGGCAGCCGTTCCGAGGACCATGCCCTCCTGGGTCATCGCGGCGGCGTCTTCAGACTTCGCCAGTCCGAAATCCAGGATCTTCGTGACGGTATCGGCCAGGATCAGGTTGGCCGGCTTGATATCGCGATGGATGATGCCTTTTGCGTGGGCGGCGCCAAGTCCTGCACATGTTTCGCGGGCGACCTGGATGGCGAGTTCGACGTCCAGCGGCCCGCGTTCCACCATCTCCTCGATGGTCGCACCGTCGTAATAGGCCATGGCGATGTATGCCCGGCCGGCATCATCACCGATCTCGAAGACCGTACAAATGTTCGGATGATCGAGGGCTGATGCCGAGCGAGCCTCTCGCAGGAAGCGTTCCCGTGCTGCGGCGTCCGAGCCCATCGTATCGGGCAGGAATTTCAAGGCGATGGTGCGGGCGAGTTGTTCGTCTTCGGCCTTGTAGACCGACCCCATCCCTCCGCCACCGAGATAGTCCGTGATCCGGTAGCGGGCAACGTGTTGCCCGATCAATGCATGTGGATCTGACTGTGGAGCATTCATTGGTGGTGGGGGTGCTGTGGGCAGGCCGGCATCGCGAGCAAGTTGATCGAAGAACCCGGTTGCATCAGAATACGACGAAACCGCTTCGATAAGCTCATGCGCGAGCTGTTCATCACCGTTTGCCAGGCGCTGGGCCGCAGCCGGGCGCTCGCCTTCGGGCAGGTCGAGCAATTCGGCAATCAGTTCTGAGCGGGTTCGAGTCACGCGGTCATTCCTCGGGACTTGAGATCGGCAAAAAGCATGGCACGCGCCGTATTCCAGTCCCGCTTCACGGTGGCGGGCGACGTGCCCGTGACGAGCGCCGTGTCTTCGTTGGTCATGCCGGCAAAGAAGCGGCACTCGACCACCTGCGCGAGCCGAGGATTGTCCGCTGCCAATCGCTGGAGCGCGTCATCCATGGCCACGATGCGCTCAGCCTCTTCGATGCCCATTGAGATTTCACTGCTCACCTGAACGTCGGCGACATCGACGTGGACGGCTTCGCCGCCTCGTTTTTGTCTTGTGCGGGCCTTGGCATAATCCAGAAACACATGCCGCATGGCCTTGGCTGCGACACCGAAAAAGTGCGCACGGTCCTGGTATTCGGGCGATGACTGGCCAGCGAGTTTCAGGTAGGCCTCGTGCACGATGGCCGTCGTGTTCATTGTCAGGTGACCACCTGCGGCGGC
>JANQQV010000019.1 GCA_028284865.1 Rhodothermales bacterium
TACAAGACCACTCGTCATCGAAGCGCCAAGCGAAGCGCTACGAGCCGTTACCGGCACGAGCAGCTGGGATGCACCAGCCGTACCACGACGACGATCATCGCCGGCCTGAGCATCCAGGGTGGTGAACAGGAGGGAGAAAAGTGCCAGCACAGCCAGCATGTTGACTCCCGAGTATTGAGTAATACGTTTCATTGGTTTCTCGATTGAATGGGAGTCAGACTAGAAGTTGTTCAGCTGGACGCGCTTCTTCACGACGCCAAGCTTCAGCACTTTTTCGCCCAGTTCGGTTTCCACGTGGATCACGTACATACCGCTGGCGATCGGTAGCCCATCGTCGGTAGTCAGATCCCACGGGAAGCTTGCGGAGGCGCTGTTCTTTTCCAACGTCCGGATCAGAGTACCAGCCAGCGTGAAAACCCGGATAGTGGCCTGATTCGGCATATTAGTGAAGCGCACTTCGTCGACGAGCTGGCTGACTTCATAAGACGATGCACCCTTGTATGGGTTGGGCGTCACTCCGATATCGTCAATTGCAGCGCGTGCCTCATCCAGGGTCCGCTCGCGAGCACCAAGTCCATCAGTCGAGAATGCGAACGAGTCGCCCGGCTGGTTCGGCTTGGTCGTGGTGATGCGGAATACCGTTCCAATTTCTGGCAAGAGAAGCGATGGATCGGCATCGATGGACCCATCAGAAACGTCGTCCAGGTTCCAGGCTACGAACACCGTGCGTCCGAATACTTCGAACGTGGTGTTGTCCGTTCCCGCTTCGAGCGTGGCGATATCAACCGCATAGCCATTCGGCGCGAAGTACCAGTAGATCCAGTCGGTATACGGATCATTGGATCCACCTGACTGCGGATGATCCACAGGGAGCAGATCGAATTCACAGTTGTCATTCTCATCGAACAGGAAAGGCACGTACTGAAAATCATCCGAAGGATCATCCGGTGTGCCGACACCCGTGTTCCAGAGCTCGAATGGGACGTCAATGACCTGTCCGCATCCCCACTGGACGAATGCTTTGCCGTTGCCGGTGAAGCGGATTTCGTAGTCAGCGGCGCCGTAGACATCGCCGTTTCGTGCCCAGCGATTCAGGAAGGTGCTGTAGCCATTGTCGGCCTGACCACCAGCGGCAATGAGCCATCCACGTGCGGAATCGCCCAAACCGGCATTAATGAGTGCCACCTGCTGTTGTCCGGTCGGACGCAGGGTTTCGCCAATCCATCCGCCCCAATCAGCGGAGCCGCCAATGGGCTCTGCAAGCGGGCCAGAAGCATTAGCCGTCACGGCGAAGTCCAGGAAGCCGGGAGCTGGCCCGTTGACATTCAAAGACAGGCCTTCTGCTTGGACCACATTCGCTCCAATCGGTACTGAATGAGTGCTGGCATAGGCCGCTTCGCCATCGAAGACCTTAGCGCCCGTGGTCGTGTTCATGATGTCATAAACCGTCACTTCCGAAGCACTTGACTTGGCTGCATCACGTCGAGGCATGGCTCGTTCGTGCGCATCCAGATCGCCGCGCTTGTGACCATCATCCTCCACTTCAATGGAGTAGAAGTCGACAGCGTAGTCGCTACCGGTCAACGCGTATGGGTTGACCACATTTGCGGTGACCGTGCCATTTCCGATGTTGCCTCCAGAGGCGCTGCCCTCGATGTCGATTTCAGCGGAACGGGAAGCTGCAACGGCGTCATCACTTACAATGATATCGGAGCGTTGAGGAACCACCCGGACCCGAGTAACCGGACCCGCATAGACTTTCTGCCCCGAAGTCGCATTGTAGGCATATGCCTGGACACCGAACTCATAGTCCGTGTAGTTGGTCAATCCTGACACCTGATGGGAGTGCTGAATACCAGCGTCAGTACCTTCTGCCGTGACAAACGTGAGGTCGGTGCCTTCAATGACACGCGTGACTCCATTGACCTTGTCATACGTGGCAATCAGAGTGCCTTCCTGGTCGCTAGCGTGGGAGTACTGATAAACCATGTACCCTTCGAATTCGTAGTCATTGTCTGTGACATCGGAGGAAAGGAGAGGGTCAATCGCGTAGTACGAGTCCAGGTAGTTGTTGTCCGTTGCCAGGTAGCTCCATTCAAGAAGCACAGCGCCGTCTGAGACTGTTGTGGAAACTCGAGGCCCGGCAGGCGGTGCTGGAAGTTGAAAGTCGATGTCAAACACGGCTTGTGCCAACGCATCGTCTTCTTTCAGCTTGCGCACGGAGTCCAAGTTGTCTTCGCCAAAGCTGGTTACGATGCCGAAAACTAGGGTCTGTTCATCTTGAGGCTTGATCGTGAATGGGCCGGTCGCCATCGAGAATCGACGGTCAGCCGGTGCAATGGCCACATCGTTACCGTCAGAGTTGAGCTCTGACCAGAATTCGCCAGGGTTACCTGGAAAGGCGAACGAGGTCGGGATGTTAGAAAAATTTCGGCCATCGCCGCCCAATGTGAACCGCTGGCCATCAATCCAACGACCCTGCATGTAGTTGTAGATATCAGCTCCATTGCGGGGGTCACCCACGACGCCACCACCATTGGAGAAGTACGCGAATGATGTCATGGCCAGTCGTTCGTCTTCTTCGTCGACGAGTCCGTCTTCGTCATCGTCAAGGCCGTTGTCGTTCACGAGCGGTCCTTGAAAGAAGTCGTATCCCATGGCTGGGGGAGCAGGGCCGTAGTTGCCTTCGTCATCGTTATCGGCATTGTAAACGAAGCCGAGACCTAGCGTTGTGTCGGAGCCGACATAGTCATCAAATGAGGTTCCAAGATCGGGATCGTCGAAAATGCCCATGTAAGCGTTTTCAAGGGCTTGGTCCCCTTTGTACATGATGCGATACTTGTAAAAGGTCGTATTGCCGATCGCACCAGCCGTATTGAAGGCAAACGCAGATCCATGTACCTCGACGCCGATCGCCGGCGTATCGGTCCAGTTGTGCTGGTTGCCGCGGTCATTCATGATCCACCACACCATCTGGTCTCCCAGGATGTCCGGACGTTCGCCCGCGCCAAGGTTGATTTTGCGGTCCGCGCGACCGGCCAAGGGTTGACCTGTGAGGTCGATCGGATCACCGTTCGCGTCCAACGTGGGCGCGCCGAGTCCGGTTGGCCAGTCAGCCAGGTCAGGAGTAGCGATTCCGCTGGATTCGTAGCTGGTGATGTCCTCACGGGAGATTTTCCAGACCCGATCAAAAATGGAGCAATCTGCCGGGGCAGCGCCATTGTCGTCGAGTGGACCCGCCCAGAATTCGTACGGACCGTAGGTGGAGCCGGCAACACGAAGCTGCCCAGCAACCTGTCCTCCGATCCAGATACCCGAAGCGAAGTTGGCGCTGACGCCTCCTCCTTTGGGGACTTCGTAGACGTTGGGGCTGCCTCGCCAGAAGAGGTTTCCGTTGTTGAGAATGCGAGCGCGGACATTGTTGATGTCCAGATAGGCTTCGCCAATGGCCTGCTCGCAGGAGCCGACGCTCTGGGCGCTCGCGGTTGGTGCTCCGAACCAGCACACAAGTGCGGTCAGAAGCAAGATTCGTAAAGTCGTAACGTAGTGCATGGTAGTTCGCATCAGAAATGAAGTCGAATGGAACCACCGGCCGCAAATGCATGCCGCTGGTGGTGGACATGCACGAGAAATGGGGTGACTGCCACCGGGAGTCGGGTGATACTCTACCGGGGGAGGTCCGTGCATGCTCACCCTTATTCCAACAGCGTGCCAATCGCTTCCAGCCCTCTGGAATTCGTTCATAAGCCGATTCTGGCACTGCCTGATCCACTGCCCTGTCCGGAATCGGGAAGCCTGCCGTCCGATACTGAACAGGGCGCAAATTTGGCCCGGACGCGCTTTTTGCCCTCCGTTCGCCAGGAAGACGCCTTCAGCGGGAGGGAGGAAAGGCTAGATTCGATGGTTGCCAATTCGCCCTGCTCGGCCAAGCCCCCTTTTTGCCTTTGAAGGCAAGGGTTGAAACCATTCAGGGAGGTTTTTAGGGATCTCCATCGGATCACTACGACACTTCAACACAACACAGCAGCCACCTCACCACTCCCGCCAATCTGCCTATGCCCGGACGGATACTGATTGTCAATCCGGACCGAGAACGAAGCATTCGTGCCCGATCGCTGTTAGAGCCATCGGCCACCATGGTCCATTCCGTTCATCAACCGGACCGGCTCCCTTCGATGCTGACTGCTAACCGGTACGATTTCGTCCTTATGGATGAATCATGCCTGTCCCGTCCTGACACTGACGACCAGTTCTGGGTGCGGTACGTGTCGATGTCGGATAGAGAAGTCATCATCGTCGTCTCTTCCGAGTTGTCCAGCTATGCGCGCGTCAAGGCTGCCATGCAGGCAGGTGCATTCGACGTGCTACCTATGCCTTGGCCAGACGATCTGGATGACCTGGTGGCCTACATCCAGCAGCGTCATCAAGAGCTGAAAACGTCAGGAAGTCATGTTGCGCGTAAACCCCAGGGTCAGTCTCTTGAAGAGAACCGCTTGATTGGGGTCAGTGACGCACTGGCCTTTGTTATGGAGCAGGTGGATCGCGTTGCTCACACAGATGCCAACGTGTTGATCCTTGGCGAAAATGGAACCGGGAAAGAGCTGGTCGCGCGCGCATTGCACCAGCGGTCCCCGCGGTCAGAGATGCCATTCGTGTCTGTGGACATGGGAGC
This sequence comes from Rhodothermales bacterium, assembly GCA_028284865.1. GTDB lineage: Bacteria > Bacteroidota > Rhodothermia > Rhodothermales > UBA10348 > JAAZVD01. Next base: position 4,673 of record JANQQV010000019.1, read on the forward strand.
GATCACGGAGTCCTTGTTCGAGAGCGAGTTGTTCGGTCACGAACGCGGCGCATTCACGGATGCCATCAGCGAACGCGAAGGCAAGTTCGAGGCAGCCAATGGGGGGACACTGTTCCTGGATGAGATCGGCAATCTTCCCTGGTCATTGCAATCCAAGCTTCTCGCGGTGCTGCAACGTCGACGGATTGTTCGCGTCGGCAGCAACGAAGAAATCCCCATCGACATCCACCTGATATGCGCGACCAACCAACCGCTTCTGGATGACGTGGCGGCCGGCGCTTTTCGCCAGGATCTCCTGTATCGCATCAATACCGTGGAAATCCGGATTCCTCCGCTCAGGGAGCGTCCGGAAGACATCCAACCACTCGCGGAGCACTTCCTTGCAGACTTCAGGGATCGGTACAACCCGGATATCGAAGGCATTTCAGCTTCCGGACTTCGCAAACTCATGCGTCATGACTGGCCAGGAAACGTCCGCGAGTTGCGGCACGTGATCCAACGGGCTGTCATCATGACACCTTCCGGGAGTCTCTCTGATGAGAATATCGCCGTTCGTGAATCCGGACGAACGGCCCAGGCCTCTGCAGTGCTCGAATTGAATACCTTGCACCTCGAGACCATTGAGAAGCAGGCCATCGAGGTGGCATTGGACCGGAATCAGGGCGTCGTTGCTCAAGCCGCTCGCGAACTGGGTGTCACGAGAAGCTCACTCTACCGCCGACTGGAAAAGCACGGACTTTGAGACGCGATTCTCTGGCTTGACCGGGACGCTACCCGTCGATGGCCGGGACGATATGCTCATGAATGAGATTCATGGTAGCCCGTGACATGGCAGACTCACCACCCGGCTCCGAAGACACGCCCGCCCAATTGGTCGTCGTCACAACCACGAGCCGACTGGAGGGCTTGACGTAAACGAACTGCCCGCCGTAACCCCAGGCAAAGTACACGGGGTCGCCATCGTTGTCGTCTGTCCACCACAGATACCCGTACGACATGGCGCGAAGCGGTCCGAAAGTGTTTCGCCAGGAATAAGCCGGTGTAGTGGCGGATGCCACCCATCCTTCGGGAAGGATGCGTCGGTCACCGGACATGCCATCTTGCAGGAACAGCTGTCCGAACCGGGCAAGATCCCGCGACCGCATGTCGATTCCAGCCCCTCCATTCGGGTACCCGCTCACAAACATTTCCCACTGCTGACGTGTGATCCCCGCAGGATTGAACAACTCCTGACTGGCGTACAGCACCAGAGAGCGGTCAAGGACCTGCTCGAGAAGGACTCCGAGCAAGTGAACGGCCGCTGAGTTGTAGGTGAATTGCGCCCCAGGATCTGCTATGCGTGGTTGCTCAAGCGTCCAGAGCTCCCGGTCAGAGGACCGGAGCCATTCCTGATAGGAGGGGCCGTTCCATTCATCGTATTCCCACCCTCCGGACATCGTGATCAGATCGCGGACCGTGACGGACCGGTTCGCTTCGTCCATGGATTCATCCAGGTTCGAAAGGTGCTCGCCCACGGTCTCATCCAGGCTCGTAAGAAGGCCATCCCGAATGGCAAGTGCGACCAACGTTGAAATCACGCTTTTCGTCACTGACCGGACATCATACATGTCCGTCGACAAGCCGCCATGCAGGTATTCCTCCATCACGATGACCCCGTCCTTCACGACGACGAGACTCTGAAGACGATCGATGCCCCAGGCAATCCGGAGCGCATCGTCGAGTGCTTCCGTTGACAAACCAAGATCCGCTGGTTCAGCGGTCTGCCACTCGGACGTCAGTTGGATGGGCCAATCAGGAAGAGCAATGTCCTGTGACGAGCCGGAGTCGGAATCACAGCCAAGCGCACAGGTCGACAGGACCAGGACGGCAAGCAGATATCTGAGTCGATTCCAGTGGATCATGTCGGTGTCGATGAACTTCGGGTCGAGGTTTCGAGGAAGGCTTTCAGGCGTCGGCTCTGTGGACGTCCGATGCGACGGCCTATCCGGGCAGTGACGTAGGTGAGCACTGAACCCAGAATGCCAATCGGAGCACCCCAGAATGCCCAGGCCGATTGGGACAGCATGGCTTGCGAGGAGCCAAAAACCAGACTCATCATGATGATGAACGCCCACGCCACGTAGCTGGCCATGAACAGGGACCAGATGCTCGGTCGCGGCCCGATCAGGCCGTGGATGGTACATCCGCCTGTAGGACTCTTCTCAACGGACACCTTCAATTGCGGCGTCCAGAGATGTGTCTCGTGGGCCGGAATCTTGAGGATCGCTGAATCAGCGAAGACGGTTCCGGAGACGTCATCCGACTTTTCCAACGCATCGGAGAGGCGTTGGAAGGATTGGGAGTAATCGCAGCTGACGGTGAAGTCAAACTGCGGTCGCATGCGGATATCTGCCATGACGACGAACGGCGGGTTGGAGAGCGCTTCAAAATAGCCGAAGAGAGCCATTCTTCCACGATTCGCTCAGGGCAACTTTACGTGCTCCGATTCGTCAAGCATTCAGATACCGCCAACCCATCAGTGATTTTGTCATGTCTATCGCGCTTTCCCGCCTGGCCAGCGTCCTGGCTTTGTTCGCCATCGTCACCACTGCCCACGCCCAAACTGACGAAGAGGGCGTTTATAACGCTGTTCTGGATTACGTCGAGGGCTTCTATAACGTTGAACCGGAGCGCTTTGAGAAAAGTCTCAGCAAGGACCTCGTCAAATATGGTTACTGGAAAAATCCGGACGGAGAGTACCAGGGCGCACCGATGAATTGGGATCAGGCCTTCCAGCTGGCATCGCGATGGAATGTTGATAATCGACAGAACATCACCGAGGACTCTCCTAAAGAGATTTGGGTGATGGAAGTCCTCGACAAGACCGCAGTGGCCAAGCTGACGGCCCAGTGGGGCATCGACTACTTCCAGCTCGAAAAAAACGATGGCGTGTGGCAGATCCGCCACGTCATCTGGCAGAGTCACCCCCCGACGGACGGTTGATCAGCACTCCGAGGTGCTGGACGTGATTACTGCGACATTCATTTTCAGGCAGGTTGCTACAGACGCAGATTTTGAGCGTCTGGATGCAGCCATCGCTGAAACGGCCTCGTCGTCGGAGGGCTATCTCGGACGTCGAGCGTGGATGGACCATTCCGATAATCGAGCGGTCGTCTATTACTGGCGAACCCGCGAGGATCTGGAACGATTTCGCAAAGACGCTACCCACCGGCTGGCCAAGAGTCGGTACAAAGAATGGTATGCCGGGTACCGAGTCGAGATCGCCGAAGTCATCGAGGCCCGCGGAGACGGTTACTTCCAGGACTGGCCCGAATGATCGCCTGCGCGGCGGAATTTGTGTTCAGGACTCAACGCCGATCCGGAAGGTGAGCGTGGAATAGCTCTGGACACGCTGCCCACCCTGAATGGCTGGGCGGAACGTATGGCGTTCAGCCGCGCGCAAGACAGATTCCTCGATGCCGTAGCCAATGTTCGTCACGGGTTCGCGCTCTGAACCGTCCTTGTTTAGGAGGAAGCGCTCCACGACGCGCGTCTCCACCACTCGACCGCGCTCGTCGACAAGAACCTCCACCACGACTTCAGCCCGGATATTCCGACGGTCTGCCTCGCGTGGGTATTCCGGAGTCGCGATACGCACCGGCGATGGACTGCGATCGGCTCTGGCGGCTTGAGCCTGGGTACCAGTATTCGCGCCGTCCACGTTTTCATCGTCCGTGCCGGCTTCCTCGATGTCCAGGGCCACGTCGGCGATTTCCAGCTCTATGTCATCCAGAACGACGTCATCCGGCATGACGACGGGCGGCTGGGGGACAGGCGGCGGTGGTTTTCGTTTCTCCTGGGTGGTCTGCTGGATTTCCTCAATGGCGATGATTTCCTGACCACGGGTGTCAAAGGTGGCTCCGCTGAAATCGGGCTCCAGGGTCGGCCAGAATTGGATGACCCCATTCACCACCAGCAGACTCAGCGTCAACGTCGCTAGAAAGTGAAGCAAGTAGCGCTCGTGTCGAACGGTATTTTTGTCAAACTTGTCCAGGTGACTCTGGCTAACAGGTTCTGTGCCTTGTTGATTGGCGGCCAATCGAGGCTTTCATGTGCCCTTGTTCGGCTTGTGCCGAACATACGATTGCAAGACCCGTGAGGTCCGGCGCAGTTGCCGAGTCGTTGAGGCAGGATCGTGGGTGGTCGAAATGGAGATCAATCTTGTGGATAACTGACGGCCCCTGGACCCTGCGCGATCACGGCATTCATTGTATTTTGTCGGAGATGGCGCCAGCCCGTCTTCGCGACGGAACGTGGTCGCCGTATATTGGCCGAAATGACCAACCGTTAGACGCCCAGCATCGTGCTCAGCAAGCACCCTGACTCCGGCATACGAACCGACTGAAGTGAAGCCTTCCCACAGGTAATGGGGAGGCTTTTTTTTTGACCGTTTCGTTTCGACGATGCTGCGCAGCTAACCACACCCAGGAAGACAGCGACTTCACACACATGATCAATCCGCAGAACAACGAACTCCTGCTGCATCCAGAGATCTGCAAAATGGCCCTCGCCGACGGTACGGTCGTCACGGGCAAAGCAGTTGGATACCGGGGAGAAACAGGCGGTGAGCTCTGCTTCAACACCTCGATGACCGGGTACCAGGAGATCTTCACGGATCCATCCTACGTCGGCCAGATCATGATGATGACGTACCCGCACATCGGGAATTACGGCACCATGGATATCGATAATGAGGCGCACAGCCCGATGGTGTCCGGTGTGGTAGTGAGGTCTTTCTCGCCGCGGTATTCAAATCCGATGGCGGACGATTCACTGGATGCGTTCATGAAGAAGCATCAACTGGTCGGTATCACGGAGATTGATACGCGGGCGCTGGTGCTTCATATCCGTTCGAAAGGAGTCATGAATGCGGTCATTTCTTCTGTGGATCTGGACAACGATTCCCTGATCGAAAAGGCCCGCAACTGGCCGTCGATGGAAGGTCTTGAACTGGCATCCCGCGTCACGATTTCTGAGCCCTTCGATTTTTGCGAGGGTGACGGCCCGAACGTGGCGGTCTTCGATTTCGGTGTCAAGCAGAACATTTTGCGCTCGTTCAAGGCGCGCGGATGCTCGGTCCGCGTGTTTCCGGCCGCGACAGCGCTCAAGGACGTTCTGGCCTGGGAGCCGGATGGCATCTTCTTCTCGAACGGACCGGGCGATCCGCGCGCCATGCCGGACGCCATCGCCATGACCAAGGAAGCCATGCAGACGGGAATTCCTTTGTTCGGAATCTGCCTTGGTCATCAGCTCCTGTCGCTGGCCGCCGGCCTGGACGTCTACAAAATGTATGTCGGCCATCGCGGCGCCAACCATCCTGTTCAGAACCTGAACACCGGTCATGTCGAAGTGTCGACTCAGAATCACGGGTTCGCCGTGGATCGCGAGTCCATCAAGGACGACATCGCTTCCATCACCCATGTCAATTTGAATGACAACACGGTCGAAGGCGTGCGATTCGCCAAATGCACCGCTTTCTCTGTCCAATATCACCCGGAAGCCTCGCCGGGGCCGCATGACAGCCAGTACCTGTTCGACGAATTCATGGCTGACATTGAGAAACACAGTGGCGTGAAGCCGACGCACGAGCCGACGCCTGAGATGGTCTACGCCGGCGGACGCTGAGCCCCGCGATTCCACTCTGATCACCCAACCGAACCCCGAAAGCGCACCCTTCCATGCCCAAGCGTACGGACATCAAGAAGATTCTCCTCATTGGCTCCGGCCCAATCATCATCGGTCAGGCCTGTGAGTTCGATTACTCCGGAAGCCAGGCGTCGCGCTCGTTGCGTGCCGAGGGCTATGAGATCGTGCTGGTGAACTCGAATCCGGCTACGATCATGACGGACCCGGTAACGGCCGACAAGATCTACCTCCGTCCCTTGACACCGGACTCGATCAAGCAGATCGTCGAGGACGAGAAGCCCGACGCCGTGCTCCCGACCATGGGAGGACAGACCGCCCTGAACCTGGCCAACAAGCTGCATCAGCAGGGTTACTGGGAGAAAATGGGCGTGGATGTGATCGGAGTGGACATTGATGCCATCAACATCACCGAAGATCGCCAGCAGTTCCGCGATCTGATGGAGAAGATCGGCATTGATCAGGCCCGTTCGCGTGTTGCCAAATCATTGCTCGAGGCCAAGGAAATCACCCAGGAGCTGGGCGGACTGCCCGTGGTCATCCGCCCGTCGTTCACACTCGGCGGAAGCGGAGGCGGCATTGTGTGGTCGCCAGACGAGTTCGACAAGAAGGTGATGCGCGGTCTGGAGCTATCGCCGGTGCATGAGGTTCTGATTGAGGAATGCCTCTTCGGCTGGAAAGAGTTCGAGCTCGAATTGCTTCGCGATGCGAACGACAACGTCATCATCATCTGTACGATCGAGAATGTCGATCCAATGGGGGTTCATACGGGCGATTCGTTGACCGTAGCGCCCAGCCAGACGCTCACGGACAAGCAGTTCCAGCGCATGCGAGATGCGGCGATCCGGATGATGCGCTCGATTGGCACGTTCGCGGGCGGATGCAACGTCCAGTTTGCGCTCGAACCCAAGACGGGCCGCATGATCGCCATTGAAATCAATCCGCGCGTTTCGCGTTCATCCGCACTCGCCTCCAAGGCCACAGGGTATCCGATTGCCAAGGTTGCTTCGAAACTGGCCGTCGGATACACGCTCGATGAGCTTAAGAACGACGTCACGGGGACTACGTCGGCCTGTTTCGAGCCGTCGATTGACTACGTGGTCACCAAGATTCCGCGATTCAACTTCGAGAAGTTCGAAGGCGTAGACGAGGAGCTGACTACCCAGATGAAAGCCGTAGGCGAAGTCATGGCCATTGGCCGCACGTTCGCCGAGAGCCTGCAGAAGGCCTGGCAGAGTTTGGAGAACGGCTATCACGGACTGGGAGCCGATCGCGACGAGACGGCCCGGTTCGAGATCCGCGATCGCCTGAAGAAGTCGTATTGGGATCGCACGCTGCAGATCCGCAATGCGTTCAAACTCGGCGCCTCGGTCGAAGAGGTGGCCGACATCTCCAAAGTGGATCCGTGGTTCCTCTATCAGATCCAGGATATCGTGACGCTGGAAGGAGAGATCCGCAAGAAGGCTCTTTCCCAGATCGATGAACCGTTCATGCGCGAAGTAAAGCGCTACGGGTTCTCGGACTACCAGATCGCCTACCTGGTCCAGGACGACGTCAGTGAAAACGAAGTACGGGCATTCCGTCAATCGCTTGGGGTCAAACCGTCATACCAGGTCGTCGATACCTGTGCCGGCGAATTCCCGGCTCAGACACCCTATTTCTACTCATCCTACGAGTCCAACACGGAAAGCGAAGTCTCCGAAAAGGAGAAAATCATCATCCTCGGGAGCGGTCCGAATCGCATCGGCCAGGGGATCGAGTTCGATTACTCCTGTGTCCACGGCGTTCTGGCCTCGAAGGAGATGGGCTACGAGGCCATCATGATCAACTGCAACCCGGAAACGGTGTCGACCGACTTCGATGTTGCGGACAAGCTGTACTTCGAGCCTGTTTTCCTTGAGCGCGTCCGCGATGTTATCGAGCACGAGAATCCAAAAGGGGTGATCGTTCAGCTTGGAGGTCAGACGGCGCTCAAGCTCTCGCGTGATTTCGACAAGCTGGGGATTCCCATCATCGGAACCTCGTTCGACAGCATGGACCTGGCTGAAGACCGCGGGCGCTTCTCGGACATCCTGAAGGAGCTGGAGATTCCGTTCCCACCGTACGGCGCAGCGCGCACTGAGCGTGAAGCCGTCGAACGGGCTGAAGAAATCGGCTACCCGTTGCTCGTTCGCCCGAGCTACGTCCTCGGTGGTCAAGGCATGCGTATTGCCATCAATAAGGACGAGGTGGAGGAGTACACGCAGCGCATCTGGAAACTCATGCCGGATAACGTGATCCTTTTGGATCTCTTCCTGGAAAACGGGATCGAGCTGGACGTCGACGCCATCTGTGATGGGGAAGAGGTCTGGGTATGCGGCATCATGCAGCATATCGAGCCTGCCGGTGTGCACTCAGGCGATTCTACAGCCGTGCTGCCCCCGTACTCGATGTCTGACGACGTGCAGCAGACCGTGCGCCAGTACATCCGCGACATTGCGCTACGACTCGGTGTGATCGGGCTGATCAACGTCCAGATGGTGGTCAAGAACGACCATGTCTATGTGATCGAAGCCAACCCGCGTGCCTCCCGGACGGTGCCGTTCGTGGCCAAGGCAACGGGAATCCCGATCTCCAACATCGCAACCAAAGTGATGCTGGGCGAGAAGTTGAAGACGTTCCGCGAGAACGGAGACCTGGTGTCGAAGCTCGAAGGGTTCGCTGTAAAAGAACCCGTGTTCTCCTGGGATAAATTCCCCGAAGTGCCGAAGGAACTGGGCCCCGAGATGAAGTCGACAGGAGAGGCGATTGCCTTCATTCAGGACTTCGACGACGAAGCGTTCCGGAAACCTTTTGAAATGAGAAACCTGTATCTGTCGCGATGAGGAGATCCGGCGAGAACTACGCTCTCGTCGGGATCTGAAGAGCGGCAGATCGGGCCGCGCAGCGGCCATCATTGCGCAGCAATGACAGGTTCGAATTGACGAGGCGCGAAGCACCGAGTAAATGAGAAATCTCTACCTGACAAGGTAGAGATTGGGAATTGGCCGACCGAAGGGAGGCAAATACCCCAATCTCTATCTCTCGAGATAGTCGCTCACATCACCACATGGGTGATTTCCATATACATCTCGTCGTCGACCGCTTGCTTGATCCAGTCAATCCGAATGGTCGCCGGATATCCGTTCTCGGAATAGTCGATTTCCACCTCATCAGCATCGCGATGCGCTTCTTCGATCATCTCGAAGATGTCGTCGATGGTTTCGAATATGTCCAGATCACGCTGGGGTACAGGGGAATTCTGGTTGACGTCGAATGCGGAAACGACCTGGTCATCTTCGACTTCGACCAAAAACGTACCTCCGTACGCACAAAAGCAGCCCCGGAGCAGGGTGAAGCGATAGGAACCGTCTGAATAGGCCTCCCATTTCTCTCGATTGTCGTCCAGATCGCTCCCGTTGGAATCATCTGTTCCGAAGATTTGGCAGCCGGAGAGGACGAATGTCAACAAGAGCAGCAGTTTCCAGCGCACAGTTCAGCAGGCTTGGTGACTGAGTTTGGGTTGACCGGAAGATCGCCGGTCAGAGAACGGGAAGCAGGTCGATTTCGGATGACCGGACGTTTCCAGTGGCCGAAATGCTGTCGAGTCGAATTGACTCGACTGTTCCCACCCGGGACTCGTCGTACGGAGCCTCCACGCGCACGTGATTGTCCGTGAATCCACTCATCATCCCCTCGCGATTCACATCCTCCCACAGAACGGGTCGCCCGCTACCCAGGTGCTGGGCATAGAATGCCGCACGCTTTTTTTCTGACAGGATCCGTAGGCGTCGATTCCGGGTGGAGCGGACAGACTTCGGAACCACAGCGCCACCCATCTTCGCCAATTCGTCGACAGCCGTCGTATCCGGCCGTTCCGAATACGTGAATACATGCAGATACGAAACAGGAAGCTCCGTCAAGAAGCCCACCGTGTTCTCGAATCGTTCGTCCGTCTCGGCAGGGAAACCTACGATGACATCAACCCCGATGGCTGCATCCGGCATGACGTCCTTGATGCGACGGACCCGGTCCACATACAAATTGCTACGGTACCGGCGACGCATCTTGCCGAGCACGAAGTCATCACCGCTCTGCAACGGGAGATGAAAATGCGGCATGAAGGCGCGCGACTGCGCGACGAAGTCGATGATATCGTCCGAAAGCAGGTTCGGCTCGCAGGACGAAATCCGGAATCGCTCAATGGCATCGACGCCATCCAACTCACGGATCAAATCCAGCAGCCCTTCGCCGCGTTCTTGTCCAAAGAGGCCGATGTTGACACCGGAAAGGACAATCTCCCGATAGCCGGCCTCGGCGATCCGATTTGCTTGCTGGATGACACCATCAATCGTGTCCGAACGGCTTTTGCCACGAGCACGTGGAATGGTGCAGAATGAACAGGTGTAGTCGCATCCGTCCTGGACCTTGAGGAAGGCGCGGGTGCGTTCTGAAGCCGAGTAGGCTGAGCCGTAGGAGGACACATCATCGATGCACGAAACGCTGACCTGGGTCAGTTCTTTCTTGGTCAGCGCGTCGATATATCCGAACACGTTGAACTTCTCGTGTGCCCCCAGCACCAGATCCACCCCGTCGATGTCAGCGACCTGCTCAGGTCGCAACTGCGCAAAGCACCCGGTGACAATCACGAAGGCATCCGGATTGGCACGGAGCGACTTTCGGATGGCCTGGCGGCACTTGCGATCCGCTTCGTCCGTGACGGTACACGTGTTGACCACAACCACATCAGCGGCACTACCGAACGGCACGACGTCGAATTCCTGATCGCGAAACTGGCCCGCCATCGAGCCGGTCTCGGCGAAGTTGAGCTTGCAGCCCAGGGTATGGAAGGCGACGGATGCCACGAAGCGTGTTGTGCTTGAATTTCGACGGGTTTGGGGCGGCAGTCCAACGTGGTTGGTATTTTCGTGGTTTCACCCACCACTGGACATACGTCCGGCTTCACTGAATCATCGGCGCATGTTTGCCAAGGAAGGAATCGGGCTCATCCTGGGAGCCCTCACCATTTTCGTTGTTCTCTCCATTCTGGGATGGCTTTCTGGAGGATGGCTGGGGCAGGGTATCATCGCCTTTGGCGCTCTGATTTTCCTGTTCACATGCTGGTTTTTTCGCGATCCCGATCGCACCATCACGCAGGCTGACGATCTGACGCTCATTTCGCCAGCAGATGGAAAGGTGGTGCTCATCCAGGATGTGGAAGAGCCGCTCTACTTCGAGGGACCGGCCAAGCAGATCTCCATCTTCCTCTCGCCCCTGAACGTGCATGTGAACCGGATTCCGATCGCCGGCGTCATCGAATACGACAACTATGTGTCGGGCGACTACCTGGTGGCCTGGCATGAGAAGGCCAGCGAACTGAATGAGCGCAGCCAGCTCGGTCTGAAGCACGCTTCCGGTAACAAAGTGTTGTTCAAGCAGATTGCAGGGGCGGTCGCTCGACGCATCGTCTATCATGTGACCGTTGGAGACAAGGTCGACACAGGTGAGCGCTACGGGATCGTCAAATTCGGATCTCGCATGGATATCCTGGTTCCGCCTGGGTCAGAGATTCTGGTCAATCTCGACGACAAGGTGCAGGGCGGCATTCACCCCATCGCCCGACTTCCGGAGGCCCAATGATGCGCTTATCGCGTCGCAAACATCCTCGTCCGGGGCTGAAGCAACGCCGCTTCAGGCAGCGACTTGTAGCCTATCGCGAATCGCGTCGTCGCCCCGCTCTGAAGGGCATTCCGCGCTCGGCGGTCCCGTCGTTCTTTACCCTGATGAACCTGTTTTGTGGCTTTCTCGCCATCATCCAGGTCAGTGAGGGGGATCTCCAGAAAGCCGCCTGGCTGATTCTACTTGCGGCGTTTTTTGACATGCTTGACGGCATGATGGCCCGGCTCACGAACGGAACGAGTCTGTTCGGCATGGAGCTGGACAGCTTGTGCGATGTCGTCTCGTTTGGCGTGGCACCCTCATTCATGATCTGGTCCTTTGGGCTGAAGGATTTGGGTACAACAGGTGTGATTGTCGCATCGTTGCCCGCCCTGGCTGGAGCGATACGACTGGCCCGCTTCAACGTGAACTACGAGGGGACGAAAAGCGCGTATTTCTCAGGTCTTCCGATCCCGACCACGGCCATGGTTATTGTCGCCATCATCCTGAATGACGACCTGGTTCGGGAGTGGGTCTCCGACCGGGGAGATCTGAATCTGATTCTGACGACGGTCATCGTTCTTGCGGGGCTCATGGTGACGAGCATTCCATTTGACGCTCCTCCCAAGCCCACCGCTCGGTACGCACGTAAGTATCCATTCCAGGCGATCTTTTCACTCCTCACCATTATTGGCCTGATCGTTTTCCGGGAGGTTGGTCTCCTGGTGGCATTGCTGGCTTACCTGGCTGTCGGAATCGGTCGCGCTTGCTGGCAACTGATCCTGGCGATTCGCGATGCGGATCCCGGAGAAGACGATCACGAGACTGATGAAATGGCCGGGTGAATTCTCGGTCAGGCAGCGCATCGCAGTCACGAAGAGCGCTTTCGAATTGTATCTTTGCGCGTCACGAATACCCGATTGAACGGCCCCCGAAAGGGACCTCGAACCGTACATCTACGCCATGTTCAAAGCCGAAATCACCGTTACCCTTCGCCCCTCCATTCTGGACCCCCAGGGAAAAGCTGCGCATCACGCACTTGACGAACTGGGTTTTGAAGGTGTTCGCCAGGTGCGCATCGGGAAATTCGTCGAGATGGAGATCGAAGCAGCAACTGCTGAGGAAGCAGAGCGCGTAGCTCGCGAAGCCGGTGACAAACTACTGGCCAATCCGGTGATGGAAGATTTCGAGGTGGTCATTCATGAGCTCACCTCAGCCTGATCAACAGCGCGAACTTCTTGTAGAGGTTCTGGAAGAGGAGGCCGTCGCCGCAGCATGGCGCGTCTTGCTCTTCAATGACGAAGTACACACTTTCGATGAGGTGATTCGCCAGATCATCAAGGCGACCGGCTGCTCGCAAGGAAAGGCAGAAGACCTCACGTGGCAGGTACACAATCAGGGCAAGGCCCAGGTGTACGAGGGCGAATTCGAGGATTGCCTCAAAGTCGAATCAGTGCTCTCCGAGATCAACCTGATTACGCGAATCGTGGGTTGAGCTGACGCTCAAGTGGTCGATCTGGCCGGTCCATCGGGTGAAGTTTTTGCCGTGAACAGGAAAAATGTGCAGCCTTTTTCCGGGTGCGAAGGCTGATTTTGATGGTTTTCTGGGCGATTCGAGCGAAATGAGGGCAGATTGGACCGGGCGGCATGGTTGTTGGCCTTTCCTGGGTAGGACAACCAACCCCTCAGGTATGCCATCATGCTCGTCACAACACGTAAAGTCTACTCGTCACTCGGGTTGATCATCGCCACACTCGTGGCCACCGCCCTTTTCTTCGCGCTTCCCTCGCTGGCTCAGGACCAGTCCGGATATGCAACCTGGTCGAACATGAACGACCACGGTCGCAAGACGGCATCTGGCGAACGCTACGACCACCGCGCTCTCACTGCTGCTCACGCATCGTTGCCGTTCGACTCGATGGTTCGCGTCGTTAATGCTACGACCGGTGAGTCGGTTGTTGTTCGCATCAACGATCGTCCGGACGCAGACCGCGACGCCCTGATCACGCTTTCCGGTGCGGCTGCGCGGCAGCTCGGGATGCATGACGATGGCCCCGGTATTGTGGACCTGACGGTCATGGATCTCGACCAGTCGGTCATTGTGGCCGCTTCGGACGAACAAGCAACCGAAAGCGAAACGCGCACTGTGCGCATGAACCGTGGTCCGTCCATTGCGGACAACGTACCGACAGTCCCCGAACCCGAGCCTGTTCAGGAGTCGGTGGCAGACATCGAAATGACGTCCTGGTTCACGCTCCAGATCGGTTCATTCGCGACTCGCGAAGGGGCCAATATCCTCGCTGAAGGATATGAGGAAGCCTGGGTGCGAGAAGTGCCCACGGAAGACGGCCAGGTCTATCGCGTCTATTTCAGTCGCTTTGATAGTGAAGCACCGGCCCGGACCGCCCAGAATCGCTTGTGGGCCGAAGGTCAGGACAGCTTCCTGCGCGTCGTCGACGTCTGATCCCCCAATTTGAAAATCCGTGCAGACAGGGGCCGGGGTGGCGAATGCCACCCCGGCCCCTGTCGTTTTCAGGCTATATTGGGCATTGATCCTTTTCGAGACGCGCGCAGCGCTTTGCGGATCGCGAACCTTCTCTTGTCCAGTCCCTCCGCCTTACGAAATGCCCGAACCCTACCTCATCCTCGACAAGCCCGGCCGGGCGGAGATCAAGGTGAAAGGGTCCCGATTCATAGGGGAGGCGCTTCCGGTAGGTTCGGTCGAGGAAGCGGAGGCCGCACTACAAGCCATTCGGAAACGGGAGTACGATGCGACGCATCACTGCAGTGCGTGGCGCATCGACCCTGAGGGACGCACTTTTCGCTACAGCGATGACGGCGAACCATCCAACTCGGCAGGGTCACCGATCTACCGCCAGATTGAAGGTCGGGACCTGTCAGGTGCCATCGTGGTCGTCACTCGATACTATGGCGGCAAGAAATTGGGTACTGGGGGGCTGATTCGAGCCTACGCAGAGGCCGCTTCGCTAGCCCTCGACGAGGCGACCTTCAAGGAGATCATTCCGCGAACGAGGATCACGATCCGATTCGGGTATGAGGACACGTCCCCAGCCATGCACCTCATCGGACAGTTCGACACCCTGATTTCCGACACACGCTACTCGGACGACACCGAGATCGACGTGGATGTGCGTGATCGCGATGTAGAGGCCTTCTCGAATGGTTTCGTGGAAGCACTGAGCGGTCGGGGACAGCTGGAAACCCGCAGCTAGACCTATTGAAGCTTCATGGCTTCGACAGCCAATCGGTCCACCCGGTTGTTGAGTTCATCATCCGCATGTCCCTTGACCTTGACGAAGGTCACCTCGTGCGTCTCCATCATCTTCAACAGCGCTTTCCAGAGATCCTGATTCTTGACGGGTTTCTTGCCTGCCGTCATCCAGCCTCGCCGGATCCAGTTGTCAATCCATCCTTCGTTGAAGGCGTTGGCGATGTATGCGCTGTCCGTATGGACAGCCACAGAGCAGGGCTCTTTCAGGACGCGCAAAGACTCGACCACGGCGGCCAGCTCCATGCGATTGTTTGTAGTCTCTCGTTCAGCACCAGTCACCACGCGCTCATGTCCATTGAACATAAGCAGGCCAGCCCAGCCGCCAGGACCGGGATTGCCGCTGCAAGCGCCGTCGGTATAGAGAGTTATGTGTTTGCGAGCCAAGGGTCAATGGGGAAAGCAGTCCGGAAAGCAGCAGGATACCACATTCCTGATCAGTCTTAAACGAAGGATTGAAGCAATTGCCGATCAACCCCTCCATCTGTGAGTATACTCTCCCCGAATTGAACCACCGACGGCCAGCATGAAGTTTGTAGACTATGTAACGATCACTGTTCGCAGTGGGAAAGGCGGATCCGGATCAGTCTCGTTCCGGCGCGAGAAGTACGCGCCGAAAGGTGGGCCTGACGGTGGAGACGGGGGAGAAGGCGGGTCGATTTCTTTGGTTGCCGACACCCATCTGTACACTCTGCTTGACCATCGCTATAACCGGCACCACTTCGCCGAAAACGGCCATTCTGGATCCTCTAACAACAAAACTGGACGCGACGGGGAAAATATTGTCTTGAAGGTCCCGGTTGGAACGGTGGTGAAGGATTCGGATACCGGCGCTTTTTTGGGTGAACTTCTTCAGGAAGGAGACACACTGGTGCTGGCCAAAGGTGGGCGAGGAGGCAAAGGGAATACGTTTTTCAAAAGCGCCACCAATCAGACCCCCCGCCACGCACAGCCAGGAGAGCCAGGTGAAGAGCGGAACATCACTTTCGAATTGAAGCTGCTCGCGGATGTGGGCCTGGTTGGATTCCCGAATGCAGGAAAAAGCACACTGGTTTCGAGTCTGTCTGCAGCACGACCGAAGGTGGCTGACTACCCGTTCACGACACTCGAGCCGTCATTGGGCGTCGTCTCGATGGAGGACTTCCAGTCCTTTGTGATCGCTGACATTCCTGGGATCATCGAGGGTGCGGCCGAGGGAAAAGGATTGGGCATCCAGTTCCTGAAGCATATTGAGCGCAATGCGGTGCTGCTTTTCCTGATTCCAATCACATCCGAGGATCCTGCAGCCGAGTATGCCACGCTGCTTTCCGAGCTGGAATCGTTCAATCCTGAGATGCTGAAGAAGCCTCGAATGGTCGGGCTGTCCAAGATCGATCTCGTGCCTCAGGACATCATGACTGAGATGCTGGACGATGCTCGGGGTTCGCTTCCGGATGACTTGGAAGTACTCGCGTTCAGTTCTGTGGCGAGGATGGAGCTCGAACCCTTGAAACGAGCTCTGTGGGCGCACGTGCAGCGAGCGCATTCCTACGACATTGAGGACTGATTCCAGTCCGGTGACATCGCGGGAACGTAAATGGAAGGTGCTCGACGATGCGCAACGATCGTACGAGGTTCGTGCTCTTGTTGCACTGGCCGGGATCGAGGGAATAGGGCCGTCCCGAATGGCTCGGTTGCTGAATGAGTTTGGCGCTGCATCAGCTGTTCTGGCAGCCGATCAGCGTGATTTAGTTGATCGCGGTCGCATGAGCGAACACGGCGCTGCAATCGTAGCTGACACGAAGGCAGTCGGCGAAGGTCATCCGATCACGGCGTATTTGGGAGAAGACCATCCGCATGGCAGGCTGGTGGTGTACTCGGATCGCGACTATCCCGAACTGCTTCGTCAGCTGTCACAGCCGCCCATGTGGTACTGGGAGAAAGGCCAACGCGCCTCCGATCGAGCACTGCATGTAGCCATCGTCGGATCGCGTCGCGCTACGGTTCGAGGAAAGGCGCTGGCCATGGATTGGGCATATAAGCTGGCTTCCATCGGTATCACCGTGGTCAGTGGGCTTGCAGAGGGCATAGATACTGCAGCTCATCGTGGTGCCTTGGACAGCGGGGGACACACGATTGGAGTCATGGGAACAGGAATGGATCGTGTTTATCCGGTCGCGAACAGGGCCCTGGCATCTGAGATCAGCGAACACAGTCTGTTGATGACCGAATTCTCGCCGGGAACGGGAGCACGCGCACATCACTTTCCTCGCCGGAATCGCATCATTGCTGGGCTCTGTCAGGCCGTCATCGTCATGGAGGCCGCCAAAGGATCCGGATCGCTGATCACAGCTAAAATTGCTCAAGATCATGGCCGTGAAGTCGGTATCGTTCCGGGCAGGCCCGGTGATGCAAATGCACGAGGAGCGAACGCGGCCATCAAGGAAAACCTGGGCGCTCTGGTGTTCTCAATCGAAGATGTTCTCGAGCTGTTGGGGTACACCGACCATGTTCACAACAGCCGAAAAACACCGACTCCAGTGCTTGAAAGCAACCTTGATCCGGATGTAGCACGAACGGTGGAACGAGTCGTCCATGCCGGTCCTGTTTCCTTTGAGAAAGTCTCGGATTCAACCGGAATACCTCACGAAACCCTCGAGGAGGTGCTTCTCTCGTTGCTCTCCGAAGGCCGAATTGTTCTTGACGGCAACCAGCGATACTGCAAGGCTTCGTGAGTCGTAGCGCCGGATGACCGTCAGAAAAACGGCTGGGCAAAAAGAAAGGCAGCCAGTCGACCCCACCGACGACTGGCTGCCATTGTATGTGAAAACCGAAGGGTAGAGGTGTTGCCAGTTGACCCAAGCGGTACACGATTGCGTGGACGGCAAAACCGAGGGGTAGTTGCGCTCAGTCGGAGAAAAACTGCGAATGAGTTTCCTTCTCCGACTGGTTCATTTCGCGTTGGTTCGAGTCTCGGAGTCCGACCTGAGTGACGGAGTTCTTCTCCGAGGTCGGCCGGTCGGGGATCATTTGTATGGGCCAAACCCTAAACTGCAGCATGAGCGAACCAGAACGGCAACCCACGGAGTTCAGATTTGACGTTCCCTCCGGCTATCAAGGCGGGGAGCGGTTAGATGTGTACCTGACCGGATTCCTGCTTAATGCGACCCGGGCAAGAGTCCAGAAAGGCATCAAGGATGGCCGGGTGGTTGTGAATGATCAGGTGATCAAGAAGGCATCCCGGGTTGTTCAGGCGGGTGATGTCATCGTCTGCACCCTGATGAAGCCACCACCGATGGACATCCTGCCGGAAGACATTCCGCTCGATATCCGCTACGAGGATGACCATCTACTAGTGGTCAACAAGGCTGCAGGCATGGTCGTTCATCCTGCATTCGGCCATCGCACAGGGACCATGGTGCATGCATTGCTTCATCACCTGGGTTCTGGACCCATTCTGGTGGAGTCTGCTTCCAGCTCAGAAGAAGAGTCTGAGGACGACGACTCGGCAGGTGGCTTGTCAACCGTGAACCTGGCGCCTCGATTTGAAGGAGATGTCGTGCTTCGTCCGGGGATTGTCCATCGACTTGACAAGGACACGAGTGGCTTGTTGGTGGTTGCGAAGAATGATCGGGTCCACGCCGGTCTCGCCAAGCAGTTTGCTGAAAGGACCTCTCGTCGACGATATCTGGCCATTGTTTGGGGCGTTCCGGATCCGAAAGAGGGCTCGGTCCGGACTGATTTGGCCAGAGACGTTCGCGACAGACGCAAGATGGCCACGGTGGAGGAAGGCAAAGGAAAGCACGCCATCACCCATTACAAGCTTGTTGAGCCTTTTGGCTATACGGCTCTTTGCGAATTCAAGTTGGAGACCGGTCGAACCCATCAAATCAGGGTTCACGCGGCTCACATCGCTCACCCGATATTCGGCGATACCGTATACGGCGGCGACCGGATACGGTACGGCAAGGATGAGGGCCAGCGCCGTGCGTTCTACAACAATCTGTTCAAGGCGCTTCCCCGACAGGCTTTGCATGCCCGATCACTTGGGTTCACTCATCCGATAACGGGTGAGGAGCTTGATTTTGAAGTCGAATTGCCCGAAGACATGGAGATCGTACTCGAGCGACTTCGCAAGGTCGATCTGGTCAGGGCGTGATCGGAGATTGCATTTAGGCTGCAACACCGAGGGCGTTTCTTGGTAGATTGCCGCCGACCTCCTTTGACCTGTCGTCTGACAGGCACTGCAAGCCAGTATTCGGGAGGCTACCCTTCAAAACCGTTCACGCTGCTGCATCATGGAATTGTCCAAGCTTCTGGATACAACCAACGTCGCTGTTGGGATTGATGCATCTGACAAGCACGCCCTGATCGACGCTGTTGTCGACCTCGTGGCAGACAAGGAAGCGGTTCTTGACCTGGACGCCATGCGCCAGGCCGTCCATGACCGGGAAAAAACCATGTCGACCGGGGTGGGCAAAGGACTAGGATTGCCCCACGCAAAGACTTCAGCCGTGAAAGGCATCCTTGCAGCTCTGGCCGTGACACGTAATCCGGTTGAATTCGAGGCCATCGACAACGAGCCGGTCCGCATCGTCTTCCTTCTGGTGGGACGACAGGATGCCAAAAGCCAGCATGTTCGCATTCTCAGCCGGATTTCGCGGATGATGAATCAGAAGGACACCAGGGAGCGCGTACTTTCGGCTTCCTCCGCGAAGGAGTTGCTGTCGATCATCCACGACGTCGAGACCCAATTGAATTAGGGAATGAAGAGCTTCAAATCGATTCCTGGCACCTTTGACATCCTTCCGGATGGCTACAGCGCCGGTGGTGACACGATTGCTCCGTCCCGAATGTGGCGTCACTTGGAAGCGGTCGTCCACCGAATCATGGCAAGCTATGGGGCCGAGGAGATCCGGACGCCCATCCTGGAGCCGACTGAGCTTATCGCTCGAGGCATCGGAGCGCTGACAGACATCGTCACCAAAGAGATGTTTGCCTTCGAGCGCGGATCGACGCACTACGTCATGCGACCCGAAGTCACCGCGCCGGTCATGCGCTCCTACTTGCAGCACAACCTTGCGCAACGTGGCGGAACCCAGCGGCTGTACTATATCGGGCCTTGTTTTCGAGCAGAACGGCCCCAGAAAGGGCGCTACCGTCAATTCCATCAGTTTGGTCTTGAGGTCATCGGATCAGAAGATGCGCGCGCGGACGCCGAAGCCATCACGTCGTTGCGGGACGTTATCCGCGAATTGGGGCTGAAGCAGTACACGCTGCGATTGAACTCGCTCGGCGATGCTGACAGCCGGCCAGCTTACAAAGCGGCACTCGTGGATTTCCTGACGCCCAAAGCCGACCAGCTCTCAGACATCAGTCGGAAACGCCTTGAGACCAATCCATTGAGGATTCTCGACACCAAGAGTGAGAAGGAGCAGGCGTTGCTGGCTGACGCTCCGCTGCTGAGTGATTTCATTGACGAGTCCAGTCGTGAGCATCACGAAATGGTCAAGGAGTTGCTGACTGATGTCGGCGTCGACTTCGTAGAAGATCCGTTCCTGGTGCGCGGTCTCGATTACTACAGTCGAACGGCGTTTGAATTCGAGAGCCCTCTGCTTGGCGCCCAGAGTTCATTTGCCGGTGGAGGCCGATACGACCTGCTTTCAAAAGAAGTGGGATCGAAACAAGTCGTGCCTGCCGTGGGGTTTGCCGCGGGAATGGAGCGCATCCTGTTGGCGTGCGCCGCCGAGGAGATCGCTGGGCCGCATCGAACTGTCGTGGACGTTTTCATCGTCGCGCTGGGCGATGCCGCCATGAAATGGACATTCGAAGGGGCAGCTCGCCTGCGTGAATCCGGTCTGGACGTTGCTTTCGACCTGAAAGGCCGCTCGATGAAGGCTCAGATGCGGGAAGCAAATCGTCAGGAGGCCCGATTTGTGGCCATTGTGGGGGACGACGAACTGGCAGCTGGTGAAGTACAACTCAAAGACATGTCCACTGGAGAACAGTCCTCTGTTTCGCTGACGGACATCCCGACTCGCGTCAACGCCTGAGGCCATCATGTACCCTCGTCTGAGCGACCTTTTTACCGACTATCTCGGCTTCAGCCTCCCATTTCCGATCAATTCCTTCGGATTCATGGTGGCGCTGGGAGCCATGGTCGCAGCGTGGATTCTCCAGAAGGAGTTCGACCGGATGTACGCCGCCGGTCAGCTGAAAGGGGTGAAGATCCCCGACCCGGATCACAAGGGGAAAGGCCGCAAGCGGATGGTGACTGTGAGTCCGTCATTCGCGGTCGGGACGATCACCATGTTGGCCATCGGTGTGGGATTCCTGGGAGCGCGTTTCTTCCACATCCTCGAGAACCTGGATCAGTTCTTTCGTGCGCCGGCAGAGATGATCTTCACCACGGGCGGCTTCACCTTTTATGGTGGATTGATCCTGAGCAGTGTGGCCATCGTCTACTACGTGCGGAAGAAAGGGATGGATCTCGGGTCGGTTGCTGATGGCATTGCGCCCGGCGCAATGCTCGCTTACGGGATCGGTCGGATCGGCTGTCACCTTTCCGGCGATGGCGACTGGGGGATCATGGCAGACGTCGCGGCAAAGCCGGACTGGCTTCCGATGTGGCTCTGGGCAGAGACGTACCCCAACAACATTCTGGGGATCGACCTTTCCATGACCCCGGTCTACCCGACCCCGATCTACGAATTTGTTGCATCGGTGGTCATTTTCGCAATCCTCTGGTCATTCCGGAAGCATGCTCATCAGACCGGTTGGTTGTTCTGGGTCTACCTCGTGTTCAACGGGGCAGAGCGGTTTTTCATTGAGAAGATCCGGGTCAACAACACGATGGAGATCTTCGGTCAGACGGTGACGCAGGCCGAAGTCATTGCCCTCAGCCTGATCCTCATTGGAGTAATCGGAGTGATCAAGACATGGCCGGCCAGAAAGCGCGCGGACTCTGCGGCGAGTTCGTCATCTGCGGCCGAAGCGCCGCCCACCGATACCGCGTAACCCGTCAACGCCTCAACTTCGAAAACCCGTCATCCTCTCACTAGAGGGCGAGTGAGGCAAGTCGGACCACCAGAGCCGGCCAGCGAGATGTTGCGACCATTGTACGTCAGCACATCAAAGCCTTCGTCTTGAAGGGCCTTGATCGTTCGGGTATTCTGCATCTCGATGAGACACGTCTGCTCGTCCAGGGCAAGCACGTTGCCGCCCAACGAGGCATACTCTGCTGCTGGCACCTCGATCAGTTTGAATCCTTCATTCTCGATCCGCTGCCTGAAAAACACCGGCATCAGGCGACTGTGGATCAAGAGGCAGTCGCTGCGAAGCGGCGAGACCAGGGACATGACATGGAGCACATCATCGGGTCCATTGTCCCAGGGAAGCGGAACGCGGATGAGCTCCGAGATGGAGTCTCCACAAAATCGCTCAAGCGCATCTGCACCGGCTTCGTTGGTCCGAAAGCCGATACCTATCGCCGGCAGGTCGGGGCGCAGCCATACCACGTCTCCACCCTCGATACGTGCTGCTGGGTCTCCCAGCTCGTTGACGGTCAGTCCCATGTCCTCCAGTTGATCTCCGATGGCTTGTGGCTCTGCCATCCGCGCCTTCTTGCCCATGCTGGCCCGCAGATAACCCGGCCCGCAGGCAATGAGCGGGTCATGGACATAGAGACTGTCCAGTCCGGTGCAAAGTGCCGGATCCAGGACGTCCACCTGCGCGCCGAAATCCTCAAGGATGCCAATGAAGCGATCCGATTCTTCGCAGGCTTTGTCGAAATCCGGCTCAAACAGGAAGCCGTAGTTTCGCCAGTGCGCCGCGAGCCAGGATGGTGATCGGAAGCAATCCCGGGCATGGGCAACAAGCACCCGTGTCAGAGGGGCCGTCATGGAAAAGCGCGTGTTGATCATCGCATCTTGGTTGGTTGAGCATCAGGTCGCGTAAACTACGATTGGCAGCTTGATGGAAGTCGCCTACCTTGAGAAGGCCGATATCGCAATGGAATGCCAAACGCGAGTCGGCTGGATCTTTCATCAGAGCGTGATTTCATGGCATCGCAATTCAGGGGCAAGAAAGGCGGAGGGAATCGGTCAAGACCGCCAGGCAACAGGGACCGGTCAAGGCCATCAGGCTCAGGAGATCGGTCTAGGCCATCAGGCTCCGGGGATCGATCCCGCTATGTAGCCGGTCGAAATCCTTCCAGGGAGCATCTCGAGTCGGACGCGTCAAGAATCGAGAAGGTGCTGCTGCAGAAGGGAGGATCCGGTTCGATCAAGCAGTTTGAGCATTTGGCTCGACAGGCGCGGATCCCGATCCAGCACGTGCCAAAGCAGCGGCTTGACCAGCTTGTCCCGGGAGTCAACCATCAGGGCGTGGTTTTGGCCGTTGCTCCCATTCAGTATCTGGACGTGGATGAGTTGCTTAATCGAATAGCGAGCAACGTGGACGCCGTTCGCGCGGAGAAGCCGGTCGTCGTAGTCCTCGATCACATCCAGGACCCGCACAACCTGGGTGCAATTGTGCGCAGCTGTGCCGCGACAGGTGTCAAAGGAATCATCATTCCTGAACGAGGTGCCGCACCTGTGACGGCAGCCGCCGTCAAGACATCCGCGGGCACGATGTCCCAGGTGATGGTGGCGAGGACGGGAAGTCTGGTCCAGCTCATCGAGCAGCTGAAAGAACGCGGCTACTGGATTGCCGGCGCAGACGGGGGTGGTGAGACGGGTCTGGAAGCCATGGACTGGGATCGTCCGCTGGCTCTGGTCATCGGGAGTGAGGAGAAGGGAATGTCACGAACCGTCTCCGAAGCGTGTGATTATCGGATCGCCATTCCCATGGAGTCCGGCGTGGAGTCACTCAATGCCTCTGTCGCGGCTGCTTTGCTGCTCTTCCAGGCCTACATGCATCGGCTGCGGAATGCGATCGGCTGAATCCGCGTCCAATGAGCGACTCTGAGCAGCGACCTGCAGATCGTGGGCGATGATCGCGTGGAATTTCCTGCCAGATATGGGCAATCGTTTGATAAAAAACGACCCCGACCAACCGATGCAGTACCGTGCAAAGGTCGGTCGGGGCGCCCACCTTTCAAGCGCGACAGGCCCCGAAGGAGCTGTCAACACCTGAAAACAGATCGACTGCCGATTCCATCGCGGTCCCAGTCGGTTCCGCGCAGCAGCCGAATGAGGCTCATCGCCAGGTTCAGCGACGATTCCCGTTCAATTTGTAGACGATCTTGCGGATCGTGTCGAATTGCAGATACGGGTATTCCTCCCGCAGCATTTCGATGGCGTCATATGCCGGTACATTCTGGCTGCGCATCGTCTTGAACGCCTTGCGGATCTGGTAATCCCGGACCCCTTTTTCGCTCAGAAGATTATGGTCATCCAGAACGTCGTAAATGTCGTCGCTGATCAATCCTTCGAGAGGATTGTTCTGGCCGGTGTCAGTGCGTGCCTGCATGGTCTCGCGGTGTCAAATCAGGTTTATGGCGCGGCGGCTTCAAACAGTGGCGACTTCCGTACGATCGGTGGGGAATCCCTTCCGTCGCAGGATAAGAGTAGGTCGCTCAGAAGCCCCTGCAAAGTGAATTGACCTGAACCGTGCGGCCCGGTCCGCGAGCGGTATCAACCTTGTTTCGAGTCGTATCGCCCCTTTCCGACCTGTTGCAGGTGTGCTACGAATCGTCAGAAAGGCGATCGAGCAGGGCCTGCATTTGGCGCCTGAGGTCGATTTCGGGCTCTTCGGCCAGCGCCGCTTCGAGGCGACCCTGCGGAATGTCCTCAGCGTCGCGATCCGCAATGGTCGCGAGTGCCGCTGCGCGCAGAATGGACGACGGATGCGTCAGCCAGGCATCGGCGGTTCTGGTTGTGCGTGGACCCTCCGGAAACATGCGGGCCAGACACTGAAGAGCGGCGGCTGCTACGTCGGGCGAGCCATCCAGCAGTGGAAGGACAGCGTCTGCCACATCGTCTTCGTCAGCCGTGTCCGGTCCGACCAGCTCCAGCGCCTGAATGCGCACCAGTTCGCCTTCTGACGATGTGACCAAAGCAGCGCGGAGCACAGGCCATGCACTTCCAGGACGAAGCGTGACCAGGGTCTTGACTGCCGCTGCCAGCTCGTGCGCATCCGATCCGGCATTCGCTACCGCCAAGGCGGCATCATATGCTTCAGGACTGTCGGAAAACGAGCTCAACGCCGTCACTGCCGCGGCCCTGACGCGAGCATCTTCATGGCTGGTCCAGGAAATCAGCATCGTGAGTGCCGAGGAAGAGGGCGCCATGCTCCCCAGAATCGGTGCTGTTTCGGCCAGAATAGCCGGGTCCGTGGTCGCGGAGATCACACCACGCAGTCCGAGAAGCAGGGTGGGGTCGAGAGGGGATCCGGATAGCAGGTGGAGGGAGCGGATGGTCGAGGCTGCGTCCATGGAGAAACGGAGCTGCGAGACCAGATCGCTTTCCTCGGGTCGAATCTGGAAGTCGAGCGGTACGGTCGCGAGCGCATCCGGATGGATGAATCGCGGGGCGATTCCGGTCGGCAGCTGGGTTTTTCGCTCACGCTGATCCACACGAAGGGTGACGCTGTTGGTCTCAGCCAACGTTGAGTACTGGAAAGCAGCATCAAAAACGAACGTTTCAGGCACCAATGGACCGTCCTGGTGCTGTATCAGCTCCAGGTTGGTGTGCTCGCCCTGAGGGTCATATTCGTAGGAGAGCGAAATGATGGGATGGCCGGCGGCGTAGACCCACGTATCGAAAAAGTCTCCCAGGTCCTCCCTCGAAACGACTTCCAGCTGCGCTCGCAAGGTCTCCGAGTCGACCACCTCTGTCTGGGCTTCGACCAGGAATTTGCGCAAGCCTTCGTAGAACGCGTCCGGACCCAGGCGCTCATGCAGCATCCGAAATACCCACGCTCCTTTTGCCTCGGCGTGTCGATCGCGCAAGTCGGACGCCACAAACCAACGGTCCCAAACCAGAGGCCGCACGTACTGCGTGGATTCACTTAGATAGCGTCGTCGCAGCTCGTCGAGCACGAGACCGGCCGCTGCGTCGCCTTCCGTCCGGCGAAGGTGTTCGATGGCCATCCAGGCGGACAGCGCGGTATCAATCCAGTAGTCGGTCGGAGCGAGACGACCCAATGTGGGCGTCAACGCCAGCTGATAATCACGCCAAAGTCGCTCGTATTGCCTCATCCAGCCGTCTTCGCGATTCAGTCTACCCGTCGTCCGAACACCCCAGCCCGAAAAGGCGGCAGGGATGGTCTCGCTATCGGTGGTCAGTAGCGTGTATGCCTCATCAGAAGTCCCGGAAAGGATCGTTGAAAGCCAATCCATGTCGAGACCGAGCCCATTGAGTATCTCAGCGCTCGAGCCCGACGCCAATTCGATTCCGGAGTCTTGCGACCATGTCAGGAAGCCCACACTTCTCGGAAACGTGGTATCGAAACTGGTATTGACCACCTGGCGATCGTCGATTTCCAGGCTTGATTCTGCTGAGCCGTCTCCTGATACGACGATGGACCAGCCGCGCGGAGCTGCGACGGACAAGTGGTAGTCGGCCGCCGAGATTTCATCTGACGGCAACGGCATCCAGGACGCTCGACCAGGCAACGAAGAGGTCCAAAGCGCCAACCGGTCGTCGTCGTCCGAAAGGGATCGCAAGGCGCTTTTGATCCGGTACGCAACATCCACGCGAAACGAACCCAGCGCCTCGTCCGGGACCCGGATGATCAGCTTTCCTCTCTCCACGGACCAAACCGCGTCGACGTCATACTCAGGCAGCAGCACCTCAGTGATTTCGAGGTCCGCGACATTGAGCACAAGAACAGAATCCGGTTCGGATGCTGCCCAGATGGAGGCCGTGCCTCTCGATGACCCAGCCTGCGATTCGAGAGTGAGAAACACCCGGATCAATTCAACGGGGACGCTTCCGGGATCAAGCGACCGGATGGGTCCCTCAAGCATGATTGACGCGTCCAGCTTCGGAGCGACTTGAGCGGTGGCGTGCGGTATTCCTGCTGAGGTCATAACACCAACCAGCAGGGCAACGGAAAGGAGTCCAGGCGCAATACGCGAACGGTTTGAGAGTCGATGCATCAGTGCTCGAGAGTTGTAGATTCGTTCGGTGGCGTGGAGGTGGTAAATGTAGCGCCGAGAAATAGCAGGCCGATGAAGCCCACAGCGATATAAAGCAGCATTTGTCCCGTGTGGGTCAGCAGCGCGTAGCTTGCAGCCTCGGTTTGCGGCATGCTGAACAGCAGTGCCAGGGACTGTATAGTGATAAAGTGATAGGTCCCGATGCCTCCGGGCGAAGGAATGATGACACCGACGGCGCCAATCAGCATGAGTCCCCAGGCCGCGATGGGTCCGATGCTATACACGGTGTGCTGACCGAGCAAGAGAAACGGCAGCCAGGCCATCAAGCCGTAGCAGATCCAGATAACCAATGTGAGGACGACAATTCGCCCGGGCTGCCCGGTTCGCACCAGGCTCAGCATGCCGTCCCGGAAGCGATCGGCGAGCCCAGCCAGTCGCGAAGAAGGTTGCTGAATCCCGCGAACAAGGAACCACAATCCAGCGACAACGGCGATCGCAGCAAAGAGTCCGAAGCCTACCAAGGTGACGGTGGAGGTAGCCGACAGCCAGCTCGTGACGGGCGCCGAAAGCAGTTCCCATAACTCTCCAATCTGGTCAGAAAAGACAAGGGGGACCGTGAATAGTAGAATGCCAAACGTCACCATGTCCAGGATGCGCTCAACCACGACTGTTCCGAGAACGGTGCTGAACGGGCGATCCTCTTTTTGCGCCACATTGGCCGTGCGAATGATCTCGCCGAGGCGGGGGCCTGCATAATTGGCCATGTATCCCACCATCACCGAGACAAAGGCATTGCTTCTCGATACGGGCTTTGCGGGAAGCTGCCCTCGCGCGTCGCTCGTGACATCAAGGAAAAGCGACCAACGAACCGCCCTGAACCAATGGCTCAAGAGCGTAACAGCGACAATGGGGAGGAGCCACCAGTAGTTCGCTCGGGCGAAAGTGGCTTTCATGGCTGCAAAGTCGACCCCGCGAAGCGCCAACCAGAGCAACAGCCCGGCAATGCCGAAGCTCGCAATGTGGATGAGTCGTTCTTTTGTCGTGCGTGCCATCAACCGTCTTCGCGCAGATCGACCACATCTACTCCTTCCGGAATGACGAAGGAGAACGCATCGCCGTCGAGTGTTGGATTCACCTCGATACTGCTCAGTTCAAAGACCATGCGCACGTCGTTCAGGTCGACGGCAATCAACCGCGTGACGATCAGGTCGGACTGGCGAATCCACAGGTCCACCTGGCGGAAGGCTGCGAAGTCATCGATCGGTATCAATCGGAGGCGATCGTGTCGCACGCCGTCAAGATCCTCTTCGCCATCCCATTCGCTTCGATACTCGTCCGAAAAACTCTGCAGAAATCCAGTCAGCGAGAACGCGGTTTCGTCCTCCACAAAGTCATTCACGATGACCTGGCGTTCCCCCCGGTTGTGAACCCACGTCGTTTCGCCGTCGGCGACGATGGTCTGGTTGGAGGTCTCGATACGGTAGGACGTGTCCGAAAAGGTAAGAAGCCCTGAGTAGCGCTCATCCGTATCCATGAACGCAGACGACGCCGTCTGCAGGAAGCGCATTCGCATACTTTCTATGCCATCGTAGCGTTCAGCCAGACCAGCGGCGAGCTCGTCCGCCTTCTGCTCCTGGCTTGCGTCCTGTCTGGCCTCAGCGGGCATCACGACCGCGCACAGCACCAGCATAAGAGCTACCACCACGGGGCGAACAGAACTGAGGAATGTCGTGGGAATTAGGATGCTCATGATGAGAAGGGATTGTCGGTGAACAGGGTGTCGCCGAAGGAAGGGAGGGCTTTATACCCCGCTTTCACCGATCCGTCCTTCAAGTGGTATGCCGAAATGGTGTTCCGTGTCGAAAAGTCCTCTCAAGCGCTGGAAGCATGCTCCAAAGCGTCCACTAAAGCGACCACATCCTCCTCATCGTTGTACACATGCGGCGCAATCCGGATGGCATTTCCGCGCACAGAAACTGAAACCCCTCGATCGGACATGGCTTCCCTCACGGTGTCAATCCGTTGTCCGCCGGGCAATCGAATGCCGAACAGATGAGCGCCACGCGTTTGCTCCGGGGCCAATTCGTAGCCGGCGTTTCGGATGCGGTCCTCGAAAGGCCTCATCAAGGCTCCGGTGTAGTCCTGGATGGCATCCGGAGTCCACGCCAAGACCTGCTCCAACGCTGCCAGCAGCATCGGCATCAGGACGAAGTTGCTCTTTTCTCCGACGTCGAAGCGTGCAGCCCCGGGCTGATAGTCCGGCTCATAGTCAACCAGGCCTGCAAATTGCTCGCTACCCTTCCGGTTGATCCAGTTCTCCTCGATGGGTGTCCCATTCAAGAATCGCGGTCCCATCCAGCCCAGCGCACAGGAATAAGGTCCGAACAACCATTTGTAGCCTGCTGTGATCAAGGCATCGGGTTCAACGTCGGTAACTGAAAAAGGCAGAGCGCCGATCGACTGCGTCCCGTCAATCACCAATGCAGCCCCGACCTCGCGTGTTTTCTGTCGGATGGCTTTCATGTCGAACAGCGTTCCGTCTGCCCAGTGAACAATCGGTACGGCAACGACGGCGGTCGTGGTGTCGATTCCACGGATGATGGCTTCATTCCACGCGGCATGGATTTCGGAGAGATCCGCACCTTCCGGACGGAAGATGGTCTTGATGTCGGCTCCCGACGATTCTGCAAGACGAAGCCAGGTGTAAACGTTGCTCGGAAATTGCTCGTGTAGCAGCAAGATGTGCTGTCCAGGCTTTACGGTCAGGTTATTGGCGACGGTCGCAATGCCGTAGGAGACCGAGGGGAAAATCGAGACGTGTTCTGCGTGTCCATCAATCAAGGACGCGAAGGTCCTCTTGACCCTCGAGGGCACATCAAAGAAATCAGAGGGCTGGACGAAGCTCGGTGTTCGCTTGCCGCGAACCGCAGCAATTCCCGCTTCTTCCACTTTCCGCGACAGCGGCGACATGTATGCGCAGTTCAGGTAATGAACGCTTGGGTCCAGGGAGAACGAGTGCTTCTGGCAGGGAATCATGTGTCGGGTGATGGGCCGCAGGTTTGCTGATTGGCAAGATACGGATCGTACCTTCGGCAACGACCGGAAGAACACGACTTTGAACAGCGTCCCAGGCCGAACATGACCATCATTTCAGGCGGACAAACCGGTGTGGATCAAGGAGCGCTTGACGCCGCGTTATCTCGCGGATGGCCATGTGGGGGCACGTGTCCAAAGGGGCGGCGAAGCGAGGACGGGCGTATTCCCGATCGGTATCCGCTGACAGAATCCACATCGCTGGAGTGGCATGTGCGAACGCGTATCAACGTTCAGGATGCCGACGCGACGCTCGTTTTATCGGTGAACCATCCCCTGGAGGGTGGCACGCGCTTGACTGCAGAGATTGCCCGGGCTGAATCGAAGGCGTTGTTGGTGCTTGTTCAGCCTTGGGAGGTCGATGAAGTGGTGGCGTGGATCCTTGAACAGCGACCTTACATGCTGAATGTGGCGGGACCACGCGAAAGCGGGGCGCCCGGAATCGGGCGCGCCGCTGCGATTTTCGTTGGTGACGTGCTGGACGCACTCACCGAGCATCCCGACTGGAAAGCCAGGCTATGAATCGGAGGCTCTGATGCGAATTCGGGTCCCTCGGTCGTCATCGCGCTCCACGTCCCACTCGATAACACCATCGCCCGCCTCAATCACGCGGACATCGACGGCTTCAGCGGCTGTCTCAGCAGCCTCCTTGGCTTGTTGGACTGCTCTCTCGGTCAGCAACCGGATTTCATCCATGTGTGCCCGCGAATATTCGCGATTCAGTCGCACCTCGAGGAGCCTGGTTGCCTGCTCCATCTCGGCCAATTGCCGGTCCAGTGCGTCCAGCTCGACTACAGCCTGCACGTCGGGGACGTGAACGATGACGTGATGCTTCCGCTGGTGATTGCGAATGCCTTCAACGATGGCCACCTCGTACGCTGCATGCGGCGCCTCTGCCACAACTACCTCCTGTTTGGACAGGAAAGGCAGTCCGTTGTCAGGCCAGAAATGCTTGGCCAGAACCGTCAGCAGGTTGGCCGAAAATAAAACGATGGTAGCGATGCCGAGCGCCATGACCACTTTCTGGCGCCGACCTGACGTGTCGGTTGACATACGTGCCCTCCTCAATACAGCTGGTTGGATAACATCGGGATGCGTCTTCCGACAACGCGTTCGACATCATGCTGTGCACGTTCGATAGGAGGAAAACGAAGGCCGCAGACGATTATTGTCCAGCGCGAAAAAAAGGCTGCGCAACCACCTATCAGACCGGAAGGGGCTTCGGCGATTCAGGACTTCAGCGGAGCGGTTGAGAATTTGGAGAGGTCGACCTCGTCCTTCATGTGCCAGCACCACATCTTCTGACACGGGAAAACATTCTCGTAGAGGGCTTTTCCCACGATGACCGAATCGACTCGGAAGGGCACCAGATCATTGAGGGCAATCAGGTGCTTGTGGTTTCCAATGCCGCCAGAGGCGGTGATTTTCGCTTTCTCCAGACGCGAGCCCAATTCGCGGTAAGCTTCCATGTTGGGGCCTTCAAGGGTCCCATCCCTGGAGATGTCGGTGTACACGATGCGCCTGCAGCCGCGCTCTTCCATGTCGAGGGCGAACTCAACAGCGTCGAGGCCACTGCCTTCCGTCCAGCCTTGTACTCGTACCTCGCCGTCCCGCGCATCGAGTCCGACAACGACCTTTGAACAGCCATACTTTTCGACGGCTTCGGAGACCAGATCAGGGTTCTGAACGGCAGCCGTACCGATGATAACTCGGTAGACACCAGCTTCGATAGCGCGATCGATGTCGGACATGGTCCGGATTCCGCCGCCCACCTGAACAGGGATGTCCAGTTCGGCGCAAATCTCGTGGATCACCTTCCGGTTGTGCTCACTGCCACCTTTCGCAGCATCGAGGTCCACGACGTGGATGACCTTGGCATTCTGGATTCGCCAGAGCTTGGCCATCTTGACGGGGTCATCGAAATACACTTTCTCTTCCTCGTACTGCCCCTGGTGCAGTCGAACACAGTTGCCCCCGCGGAGGTCAATGGCTGGTATGACGAGGATTTTGGACATGGTGATGGCGCCGATTTTGCGCTGTGCCACTCCAACCAGCCGTCAGATCGGGGGTTTCCCTCATCCAATGGCTTTCAGCCCACTTCAGTGTCTAACCGAAATGGTTTAAGAAGTCGTTAAGCGAATGATGTCTCAACCCATTAGATTCCAGCGCCTTGAATCAATTCCCCGTACGCCATGTCCCGCATCCTCGTAACGGCTTTTCTCCTCCTTCTGATGTCGGTTTTCACGACGAACGAAGCCGCTGCCATCGCTCCGCCACTGGATCCCGAAGTTGAGCAGGACAACGAAATAGGGATTGCCCTTGAAGTGCCTGGAGAGTGCAAGAACGTGGGAGATACCTACACCCTCACGCTTACTACAACCACACAGGCAGATGCCGTTTACAATGCGGCTGTTACGTGGACGCTTTCTCAGTTTGTCTCGATTGTCAGTATTGAGGAGCACAGGTACGAGGATTGCACAGTAGACGGAGTGACTGTTTCGTGTACCATCTTGTCAATTCCCGGGAGTCGCGTAGTCGTGACGAATATTGTTGTTCAGGTGACCGAGGCCCAGCAGCAAGTTCACTCTGTTTCGGTGGCAGCCGGATCAGACACTACGACGGGGGATAACACGACGGGAGGCACGGTAGAGAAATGTCAAACCCTGGGCGTGATAGCAGGAACGGTATTCGAGGATAAAAACGCAGATGGAGCTCGAGATGTGCTTGCAGACAACCCAATCCAAGTCACCGGAATGACGGTAACGCTCGGAGGTCCCGGAGGAGATCAAACCGGAAACGTGGCTGATGACGGTACCTATCGTTTCGAGGGGCTCCCAGAAGGTGACTACACGGTGACCGCCAATATGCCGGTGGTCACCAATCCCGGCGGATGGCATGTCAGCAATCCTGAAACCGGAGTGCATGCATCGTTCCATTTGAACGAAGGCCAGCAAATCCTGGACAAGGACTTTCTAGTGTGGCAAGGAGGTCACATCGACATCGCTGTGTTCGAGGATCATCTGGCTGACGGCTCTTTGACCTTCGGTTCAGCGGATCCCAATGAAGATGATTCACCGCAACAAGAAGTGATAGTCGAGCGCTACGAACAATGTGGAAGCTCATTGTCAGAGGAGAGGAGCTCTGGTGCCAATGGTGTTGCTGGTTTTTCTGACCTTCGCCCGGGAGATCATTGTTTCCAGGCAAGACTACCGCAAGGATTTCCGGGTTTGGCAACGAGGCAGCTCAAGGTTTCATCATCTACGGGGAAGCCTGGCGCACCCATCGCTCAGAGTATTGAAGCTGGTCAGACACTGGCCGCTTTGAATGGTTCTGGAGACGGTGCGCCGGCGGTTCAAGAAAGAACAGTTTTGGTCTTTACAACAGCCATTGTCTCCGGGAGAAAGCTTGGCGATCGCAATGGAGACAGCCAATACGATGAGAGCGACGGCGACTCTCCGGTTCCTGATTGGGTGGTCAGTATCCAGTCAGGTTATGGAACTCAGCAACAGGCGTTCGTGACTGGGACACTGACCGATGCCAACGGCAATTATTCGATGGAAATCGATCCCGGGTCATACCACGTCGTGGAAGCCGATGGCGGAGATGACTGGGCTCCTGTGGCAGGCATTGCTGTCCCGATTCAAGTGACGAGCGGCTCTAATTCCGACTCCATCGACTTCATAAACCGGGCTCTGCATGCAGATATCGCTTTGTCAAAAACAGTGGTTGGTGAGTCAGAAGTCAATCTTCTGGATATCGTCGAATTCCAAATCGAAGTGTCAAATTTGGGCCCGGCTGTCGCCGCAGTGGTAAATGTATCAGACACGATTCCAGAAGGACACAATTTATTATCGATCGAAGCAAGCGAGGCATTTTGCTCGACTTCCGGCAGGACGGGCACCTGTACGTTTGGAATGATCCGCGTTGGGGAGTCAAAGACCATTCAGGTCAAGCTTGCT
Source organism: Rhodothermales bacterium (assembly GCA_028284865.1). Classification (GTDB taxonomy): domain Bacteria; phylum Bacteroidota; class Rhodothermia; order Rhodothermales; family UBA10348; genus JAAZVD01. The sequence goes on from JANQQV010000019.1 coordinate 38,454, forward strand.
GCAGCTGAGTTGGGTTCATTCGTTAATGAAGCGGAAGCTTCTCATCAAGGTGAGGATCGAACGGAGTTGAACAATCGTGATTCAGCCAGCTTCGAGGTGAAAGACACGGGGAGTATCAGCGGAATACTCTTTCATGATCTGAACGCGGACGGCATTATCAACGATGGAGGAGCCGTGCTGTCCAATCACAAATTGCTGGTGTCTGGTTTCGAAGTAATAACCGATGGAAGTGGAAATTACTCGAGATCAGGCTTGAATGAGGGTGAACATGACGTGAGCGTCTTGAATTCTCCCGACGATGTCTTTTCAGAGTTATCAAAAAATGTGACCGTGTCGTTGGGAGAAGGAGAACACAAAGAGGGTGTCAACTTTCTGGTTTGGAAGCCAGGTAGTCTCAGGATCCCCACATTTCATCTAACAGGGTATAAGGTTGAGGTTGAATTCAACGAAGTGCTACCGCAGTACGAGCCGATTGAAGCACCTTTGTTGTTTTTTGAATCGTGTGGGCTGGTGGGAGTTGAGATCACATCGGCCATGTCAGCAAATGGAATGTTTAGCGCCGTGATTGCAGATCTAAAGCCCGGAAAACACTGCTTCGCCGTCAACTTTCAACGAGCGTTTCCTGGCGCTCCCGGTCGTCCGATTTTAGAACACAATCCATTGTCCACTGAGTTGTCTCACTACGACTTTGTCACAAGTGGGGATGAAAAGGAGGTACGAGGATTGGAGATCTACACTACAGCGACGCTGACAGGAACGGTTCGCGTTGACGCTAACGGCGGCACTGGCGGTTGGCAAGGAACAGATTCCGTACCCAATCAACCAGTCACCATAAGAGGAGGGCGTGGTCAGTATTTCTTTGAAGGGTACTCTGATGCCGACGGTCGTTTCAGCGTCCAGTTGGATCCCATCAAAAACTGGGGAGATGGCGTACGAGTGTTTGTCGGAAGCTTGCAATCCGCATTTCGCGCTCAAATCCCCGAGAAGACAGTTTTCTTAGCAGGAAGTAATCAGACCACGACCTACGATCCAATTGTCTATCCAGCCTCGCAGTCGGCGGACTTGTCGACTAAAACGGTCCTCGACGTTCAGCAAATGATCGAGAACATTCCAAACCGTGTAAGCTTCTACGTTGGCAATAGTGGGCCGGCAGATGCCCAACAAGCTGAACTCACGATTGAGCTTCCGGAAGGGTTTGAGCTGGGAATTCTTGAAGCAGACGAAGGGGCTTGTGATGTAGGAAACGACTCGATGAATTGTGACGGTTTGGACTTGAGAATTGGAGATCTAGATCCTGAATTGAATGATGGTTCTGGAAGCCCTTCTCTTGATGACGTTGATGGTCCCACAATGCTCGCAACCAAGTCATCTTCGGCAGATTGCACCATAGACGGACAAATCGCATCCTGCGTTTTTGAATCGATTCCTGACTCTACTTACGGTGTCATTTCGCTCGAATTCACCCCCCGCACCAGCGGGCAGGCAACCATACAGGCTGGGGTGACAACAGACACAGAAGACTTCATCACGTCCAATAATGATGTCACACTCGAAATCCCGCACGTGAGTGGGGTGGACGTTGAGTACGTGACGGAGGTCCTTCCGGATAGCCCTGAATTGGGCGCGGTGTATCCCAATCCTGCTTTCACGTCGCCGAGGATCCGGTTCAGCGTGGCCAAATCAGCCGATGTGGACATCCGTCTCTACGATCTACTCGGAAAGGAATTGCAGGTCGTGGCTTCTGAGGTCATGCAGCCAGGCACGTTTGATGCCGATATCGAAACGGATCAGTTACCGGCTGGTCAGTACATGGTCCGGGTTCGCATCGGAAGTCAGGTCTACTCGACAGGTTTTGCGGTCATTCGATAGCTGCCAAACAGCGACCTATTGAACATGAATCAAGTTGGGGACACCCGGAGTTGAAGGCGCCTTCCTGACAGGATGATCTGAATTCCAACCCCATGTCTGACGCTTCTTTCAACCGCATCATGGTGACGGCCGCTCTGCCGTATGCCAATGGACCTGTTCATCTCGGTCACCTTGCAGGTGCATATCTGCCGGCCGATCTGTTCAGTCGCTTCCAGCGCATGAAAGGCGAAGATGTCGTCTTCGTTTGCGGCTCAGACGAAATGGGTGTGGCCATCATGGTGCGGGCGCGCAAGGAAGGGATCGATCCCCAGGCACTGGTGGATCGCTATCATCCCATGATCGAAGAGGCTTTCTCCGGGTTCGGGATGAGCTTTGATCACTATGGCCGAACCACCTCGCCGGTACACGCCGAGACGAGCCAGGATTTCTTCCGCACCTTGGCCAGGAAGGATGTGTTCACCTTGCGAACAGAAGAGCAGCTCTACGATCCGGAGGTAGGCATTTTCCTGGCGGATCGGTTCGTGATCGGCACGTGTCCAGTCTGTGGATACGAAGATGCCTACGGCGATCAATGCGAGAAATGTGGTTCGACGTTGAGCCCGCGGGAATTGATCAATCCCAGGAGCACGCTCTCGGATGCGACGCCCGAGCTTCGCGAAACCACGCACTTCTACCTGCCACTCGGTGATTTCCAAGGTCGATTGGATCAGTGGATCAGTACAAAGCCAGATTGGAAGCCCAATGTGCTGGGCCAAGTCAGAAGTTGGTTGAATGATGGGCTGAAGGATCGCGCCATCACCCGCGATGTCCCTTGGGGCGTTCCTGTTCCGACGGATGTTGCCGAGGAACTGGGTATTGATGCCGAAGGAAAAGTCATCTATGTCTGGTTCGACGCTCCGATCGGCTATATCTCCGACACCAAGGAGTGGGCCATCAAGCAGGGCGATTCTGACGCCTGGAAGCCGTATTGGCAGGCTGACGATACCCGTTTGGTGCACTTCATTGGCAAGGACAACATCGTCTTCCACTGCCTGATGTTTCCTGCCATGCTCATGGCGCATGGAGACTACACGCTTCCCGAGAATGTCCCAGCCAACGAATTCCTGAACATCGAAGGGGATAAACTCTCCACCAGCCGCAACTGGGCCGTTTGGCTGCACGAGTATCTGGAAGAACTGGATCCGGATCTTTTACGGTACGCGCTGGCTACCATGTTGCCCGAAACCAAGGACGCTGATTTCAACTGGTCCGAATTCCAGACCCGCGTCAACTCCGAGTTGGCCGATGTCCTCGGCAACTTTGTCAACCGGACCCTGACCTTCGCCGCACGATTTGCGGACGGACAGGTCCCGGCTTTGGTGGATCCTTCGGATGCCGACAAAGCAGCTCTCGAAGAGCTGGCCACGTTCCCCGAACGAATCGGAAAGGCTTACGATGCCTATCGCAATCGCGAAGCCGTGTTTGAAACGATGGCGTTGGCCAGACTGGGCAACAAGTATTTCAACGACACGGAGCCGTGGCACACGCGGAAGAGCAATCCACAAGCCTGCGCGAATACCATTCACGTATCGCTTCAGATTTGCGCCGCATTGAGTGTCCTGATGGAGCCGGCACTACCGTTTTCCGCTGCAAAGCTTCGGGGGATGCTCAAGCTGGATGGGGTTCGCTCGTCCATCCCAGGGGGAGAAGCCGGGTCAATTGGCTGGGATGACGCGGCCAAGCCGCTCCTGCCCGATTGCCACACGCTGGGAGAAGCTGGAATCCTGTTCACCAAGATCGAAGATGACGTGATTGAAGCGCAGAAAGCCAAGCTGGGTGCAGCGAGCGATGGCGAAGCCGAAGAAGAAGCTGCACCATTCGAGCCCGTGAAGGACACGATTCAATACGACGATTTTGCCAAGCTGGACTTCCGCATGGGCACGATTGTCGAGGCCGAGGAGATGCCCAAGTCCAAGAAGCTGGTGAAGACCGTCGTGGACCTCGGCTTTGAAAAGCGTCAGATCCTGGCTGGTATCAAGGAGCATTTCGCTCCGGAAGATCTGATCGGGAAGCGCGTGGCCGTGGTCGCCAACCTGGCTCCTCGCAAGATGATGGGCACGGAAAGTCAGGGTATGATCCTGATGGCCGAGGACCGGGAGGGAGCCCTGTTCCTGATGGGTTCAGAAGGCGAAAACGGCTCGGTCATCCGGTAGGACGGGGTAATCAGTCGTGCTCGCAGTCGATACGGCACCCGCAGGCTTTGCGGGGTTGCCGGTCCATGATGCGGCCTGAGGAATCGTAGATCAGCTCGCAGCACGAGGTGTAGGCGTCGGCCAGCTGTTTGCGCGCCCGTTGGATGCGCGATTTGGCTCCCGAAAGCGAGATGCCGAGCCGCTCGGCCACCTCTGCCTGCGGTAGTCGATGCAGATCTGCCAATACCAGGGCGTCCCGATATGCCGGCTCCAATTCCTG
>JANQQV010000024.1 GCA_028284865.1 Rhodothermales bacterium
GATGAGTAGCCAATCCGATCGCCATCAACCCTCAGGACCCGCGCAAACATGGAGTGGAAGGTGCCGATGGCCATTCCCCGTCCAACGTGTTCCCCGACAAGTCCGAGAACGCGTTCGCGCATCTCCTTTGCGGCCTTGTTGGTGAACGTGATGGCCAGAATTTCCCACGGACGTGCCTTTCCGGAGGCCAGTAGGTAGGCAATGCGATGCGTGAGCGTGCGCGTCTTACCGGAACCGGGGCCTGCAACGATGAGAACCGGACCGTCGGTAGCCAACACGGCCGACTGCTGCACCTGGTTGAGTCCCTTCAGTATTTCCGAAGCTTCGGGAGCGGTGGAGGGAGCGTTGTCGTCGGGCAGCAGCGTGAATTGGGCCATGGAAAAGGGGCCAGCGAGAGAAAGCGTGAAAGACAGGTCCGGGTGCGATCGGGCGGGTCAGGAAGATAAGGGACGGGGCCTCAGTCTTGAAGATGTGCGGCGTGTATATTCGCGGATCGGCCGATGAAAAAGCGCGGTCGTCGGCATCCATCATCCCCCTGATTCCATGGATCTGGTATCTCTACTCCGCGGGCTGCTAGGCCTGACTGTCATTCTTGGCCTGGCATGGGCAGCTTCCAACAATAGGAGCAGCATCAGCTGGCGCATGGTGCTCTCGGCTCTCGCCTTGCAGATCGTTTTGGCCGTTTTCCTGCTCAAGGGTGAAGCGATGGGGGCAGTGTTCGCACCGCTGGGGTGGCCCAAGGCCTTTTTTGCCTGGGTGTCTGGCTTTTTCGTGTTGGTGCTGAACTTCACGACGGCGGGAGCCGAGTTCATTTTCGGGCCGCTCGCCCTGCCACCGGGTGTCGACGGGAGTCTGGGAAGTTTCTTCGCCTTCCAGGTCTTGCCGACCATCATTTTCTTCGGCTCGCTTATGGCCGTCCTGTATCATCTGGGCGTGATGCAGAAAGTGGTTCAGGGAATGGCCTGGGCGATGAGTCGCTTCCTGGGTACGTCGGGAGCCGAATCCCTGTCCGTGACCGCCAACATCTTCGTCGGTCAGACGGAGGCGCCGCTGGTGGTACGCCCCTATTTGAAAGGCATGACCATGTCCGAGCTTATGGCTGTCATGACGGGGGGTATGGCCACGATCGCAGGTGGGGTAATGGCGGCGTACATCCAGATCCTTGGTGATCCGTACGCCCAGGCCATGGGCGTATCGCTTGACGTCGGTCGACAGCTATTTGCTGAACAGTTGCTGGGTGCCAGCATCATGGCGGCCCCCGCCGCCCTGCTCCTGGCCAAAATGCTGATTCCTGAAACGCAGGAGCCCGAGACGAAAGGAGAGGTCAAGATTGAAGTTGAAAAGACCTCTGCCAACGTCATTGATGCGGCAGCCAACGGCGCTGGCGATGGACTCAAATTGTCGCTGAACGTGGGCGCTATGCTGCTGGCTTTCCTCGCCTTGATTGCCATGCTCAACTACATCATCGGATGGGGTGGTGGTCTGGTTGGGTTGGAGCTCACGATCGAGCAGTTGCTCGGCTGGGGATTGTCTCCGCTGGCGTGGTTGATTGGCGTGCCAGCGCAAGACATCGTGGCTTTCGGATCACTCTTGGGGACAAAGGTGATCGCCAACGAATTTGTGGCCTACCTGAATCTCGCCGGCTCCATCACGGCCGGTACGCTTGATCCAAAGACCGTAGTCATGGCCACTTTCGCCCTTTGTGGTTTTGCCAACCTGTCTTCGATCGCCATCCAGATCGGAGGGATCGGGCCACTCGCTCCTGAGCGAAAATCAGACCTGGCCAAGTTGGGCGTCCGCGCAGTCATTGCAGGTACGTTTGCCAACATGATGACCGCGACGATAGCTGGGATCCTGCTTTAGGTCAGGACTCGCTGTCAGACTGCTCCGGTTTTCCGGGCTGTCCGAAGCGCACTTTCATCCGTGTCCATGACGGGATGGGTTTCGATCCTCCGCCGCGTAGCACGAATGCAGGCTGCCAGCGCATTTCGGTCATCGCCCGCATGGCGATCCGGTCGAGGACCGGGTGGACGCCTTGAAGCTTGGTCAGCGCGATCGGCACTCCTTCTTTGTTCAGGGCGATCTGGATGAACACCACGCCAGAGATGTTCTGCTCGCGCAAGCTGTCCGGGACAGGGACAGGGATATCCGTGCCCAGACGCGTGAGTGTCCGCGGATAACGGAAGTGGCGAGAAAGGATCTGATAGGCCCGCCGCTGATTTTCCCGGATCAAGGGCTGCACGTCGCCGCCCAGGTCGTCCACCTGGATGCGCGGAGCCACAAAACGATCAAACAGCGAGTCGACTACCTCCGGCTCATTCCGGATCAGTTCAATCAGGCTTTCCTTGACGTACTGGTTGAACTTCTGCTGCGCCAGGGCGCGCTCCGCGGGCGAGGCGCCGTCGATATTCATCGTCAGGAGGTGACTTTCGGAGACACCCATTTCCTGCAGGGTCTCGAGGTCGCGGAATACGCCGCTCGTATCAGCGGCCATCTGCCACCAGAACGTTGTATTTCCGGCCCAGCCCTTCGGGGTTTCGAGCGGAATGTGCTCCTCGGTTCCTCCGCAGCCGGACATGCCCATGCCGGAGAGCACGAACAAGAAGACACACAGAGCCGGATACAGGGATCGCACGGGGTCGAAGAAGGCTGACGGTAGTGAAAGCGTCGAAGCTACTATACTCAACGACGCAGTTTCAGGCCGAAGGTTCTCAATCCGTGATCAAACGGACGAAGAACTTGCGTCGGTCCATGGCCACCACCTTGATGCGGCTGCCAGCAGAAATGAAGTCGCCTTCGGTGACTACTTCGATACGCTCGCCGTCGATTTCGGCGACACCCGTTGGACGCAGGGGGGTGATGGCTTCGCCCTGCTTGCCCAGATACCGTGCGCGGTGTTCGCCTTCGCGGGCAATGAGGCGCTCATCCGTCTTCAGATTGGATGAGAGCACGAATCGATCCCACGCTCCCGATTTCCACATCCACCACAGTGATCCGCCGGTCAGTGCGCTGGCACTCAGCATGGCGATGACGCCGCCGACTACGCCTGCCTGCATGAAGGCCATGGCTACGGCAGCAAACATGATCAAGGCACCGAGAATGCCGACCACATTGAATCCCGGAATCAGATACACCTCAGCCACGATGAGCAGAACGCCCAACAGGATCATGGCAATGGGTATCAGCACGAGAGCAACCGGTTGGTGAAAATGAGCGCAGTCGTTTTGAAGATCGGTCTATCGACCGGTCTACGTAAAGATACGCCTTTGTTGCGTGTCAGCGATCAAGCGGCATAAACGGCGACTATTGGCCGATCAGGTCAGCTTTCGGGCAGCACGGACACGCACGCGGGACCCTTGCACCTCGACCACTTCAATGGCCGATCCCTTCTCGATATACTCGCCCGAGGTGAATACGTCGATGCGTTCATCATCGATATCCACGGTACCTGACGGTCGCAGGTCGGTGATGGCCAGGCCGCTGCGGCCTACCCATTCAGTGTGGGAGTCCGCGCTGATGTAGCCGGTTTCCGCAGATAGGGACGGAGCGAGAACGAGCTGGCCGAACCGATCAGATCTCGGGATCAGCCTTCCCAACGAGAACATGGCAATCACCAGCATCACCAGACTGGAAGCCAGCGTGATGACGGCGTTGCTGATGGCTTCGCCCGAGGGAAACGAGAATCCAATATTTCCGATGAGGGAGAATCCGAGAGCCAGAAGAACACTCGTCAGGCCCGCAATACCGGCTATCCCAAATCCGGGAATCACGAAGATCTCTACCAACAGCAAGACCACCCCGATCACGAACAGAACGATCTCCCAGCTCTCAACCAAGCCGAGGAGGTAATGGGGGCCGAAGAAGGCCGCTGCGCCAACCGCAGCGATCATTCCCGGGAAACCTACGCCAGGGGACTGCAGCTCGAAATACAAGCCGCCCATCATCATCAGCATCAGGATGGACTGGACAACCGGGGAGGAGAAGAAGCGCAGCAATCCTTCAGCTCGAGTCAGTTGGTGTTCAACCGTATCCGCCGGGTCGACCTCGTAAATGGCCAGCAAGGCATCGAGTGATGCCACCTCCGCGTCGGCAACACCGAGATCTACGGCTTCCGACGTCGAGAGCGTCAGCACTTTGCCGGCTTCGCTCACACCTTCGACTTCGATCGTTTCGTCCACCATGGCCTCAGCAATGGCGGGATCACGTCCGTTGGCTTCAGCTGTGGCCCGCATCAGTCCGCGCATGTAGCTCTGGTACTTGTCCGGAGCCTGTTCGCCACTCGTGCCTTGCACGACCGTGGCAGCACCGATCGATGCACCCGGCACCATGGCAATCTTGTCGGCCGAATACGAGATCAGGGCACCCGCCGAAGCTGCATTCTTGTCGATCAGCGCGACGGTCGGGAGCTCCGCATTCAGGATGGTCTTCCTGATCTCGTCTGCGGCATCAACCAGGCCGCCGAACGTATCGACGTGGAAAACGACCAGCCCGGCGCCAGCGTCGGATGCATCCTTGAGCGCCCGTTCAATGTAGGCGGCCAGCGGCCCATCGATCATGCCCTCGACCGGGATGATGAATGCTGAGCCTTCAATTGGGGAGTCAAACAGGAGGGACTCGAATGCAGGATCGATCGCCTGCCCCGTTTCCTGCTCCGTCTCCTGCGATGCTGCCTGGTCAGTGGCATCTTGAGCATGGACGGCCGGCATCCAGCCAATCAGCATCAGCACGGCAGCCGTCAGAATGGTCGATAGTTGTTTCATGGCGTTATCAATACCGGTGTGCCCACCTCGATAATGTCCCAGAGGCGGTCCATCTGGACGTTCTGGATCGCGACACAGCCTTGTGTCCAGTTGTTGCGCTCGCCTGTGCCGTCACCGTGGATTTCAATCCACCCGCCCAGTTCAGTGTCCATCGGGGGCATGGCAAATCGGCGCTCGGCTTCGACGATAGCGTCGAACTGGTCCTGGGTGATCAGGCCGTCTTCAAAGCCTCGCGCGGCATCTTCCGCGTTGGGGTAGTTGAGTACGAAGGCCTTGTAGAATTGGCTGTAGGGATTCTTGTTGGCGATGTAGAACTCGCCCTCCGGAGTCCGCCAGTGGTCGGGGTCTCCTGTGCTTCCACGGCGTTCCTTGTCAGAAAAGAAATTATAGCCGAGGTCGGTCGGAATTCGATCGATCAAATGCTCGCCGCGATAAACAAACAGCGTCTGGGTGGACTTGGAGATGCGTAGCCAGACGTTGGTAAGCTCATCCTCACGGACCAATCCATTGGCTCCGTCCAGAGTCCTGACGCGTTTCCAGCCATCCCATCCGGGGTCGACGTCCTGGAGATACTCGACCGGCTCCCGGCGAGTGAGATTCATGTATGCCCGGGTCGTGTCGTCCGGGAAGTAGAGGGTCGTCCGACCAGGAATCGTGTAGTAGAGGCCTGCGGATTCGGGAGGGGTACGCTTGAGAGGTGCCATCGCCGGATCGGACAGTGCTCCGGTCAATATGGGTTCCGCTTCTTCTATCTCGAGATCACTCTCTTGTCCGAAGACCAACTGCGCATTCGTCCCCAGAAACATCAGGTAGCACAGAAACATCACAACGACGTGCCCTTGCGATATGGACGTGCGCTCAATGCTCATGGAAGGAAATTTTCGCTGGTGTGGAATCTGGAGGTGTTTCGAAGTATGCGCTCAATGTCTTGGTTGGTTCCCTGAGGCAGGTCGTTACTCACTCACCTTCCTGCGAGAGTGAATTCCTTTGCTTGGCAAGAACCCGGGACGCAATGTCACCATCCAATTTGTACTGGGTGTACAACATACCCATGCCGATCACCGCCAGAACCAGCCCGGTCAGTCCGGTCAACATGAAAAACGACTGAGGGACTGCCTCATAAGATGCCGATTGTGCCGTCATGGTCTCCCACATTGGGGAATGCTGCATGGCGATCAATGAGAATGCACCAAGCAGGTGCGTGAAACCCACGGCCGACAAGCACCAGCCGATCAGTGCGCGCCATCTGGCCCGTCCCCACAACCATGACGCAACAAGCAGGAGGGCTGCAGCAGGGAGGCCGATGGTGACAAGTCCTTTGCTTGCCGTACCGGATTCTGGTAAACCCGTGAACACCGCAGCGATCATCAACAGGAAGCCGGCAATCACCGTCAATCCCACTCCCAGGACTTGTTTCACGTCGCTGGGGTTTTTCTGTGCGTTGCGGATCTGGGAGAGAACCCGCTGCCTTTCTTGTTGATCGGTTTCCGACGCGAATGAACCGTCGAAAAAGGCTCGTGCAACAGGGGTGGACAAGAGCAGGCCCAAAATGACATAAGAAAGGACACCGAAAACGAGCATCGAATAGCCGCCTGGGGCAACAATGGCAGCAAACACGAGGCTGGCTGCGCCAAATCCGAAGTATCCTGGCCTGGCCCAGGAATGTCCTTTCAAAACGCCCCAGCCAATCCCTGCGTATGCCAATCCTGATACGATGGAATTGCCCACCATCAAACCTCGGGACTGACCCATTTCGGACAGCATCTCCTGGACCTGAGGGTTGGTCACGCTGAGGATGGCCAGAAACGTGGTAACGCCGTTGAAAACCAACCACCACCCCACGATGGAAATACTGAGCGGGCGGGGAGTGGGTGCTGAAAAGAAACCCACTTTGACGGGTTCAGCGGGAGTGGTGGACACAGTGTGACGGGTTTTGGGAAAAGCTCGAATCGAACGCAGTTAATGAACCGCGCTCTGGAGTTGCAAGACTCGGCACCTCTAATTCGGCATCCCTCGCGTCAAGGGAGCTGCCTACCGAGCGATGACCACAGGAACGCGTTTGACCTGATTCCCGGCTTTCAGACTGACGAAGTACATGCCGCTGGGCAGGTTGCTTCCGTCAAGGTCAACTCGGTGTGTTCCGGCCGTCATGGTGGTTCCATCGATGACGGTCATCGCACGTTGTCCCAGCGTGTTGTACAGTTCAATTCGCACATGCGATACCTCCGAAAGCCCGAAAGTGACCGTGGCGGACTGGTTGAAGGGATTGGGGTACACCGGCGACAATGAAATGGTCTCGGGCAATTCACTGCGTTCAGTATCGGTTATGGTGGCCTGGATGCCAAAGAAATCGACGATATCCTGCAGGACCTGGTCCCTGCTGCTGTCGCCATCGATCAAATCGGCCAGTGTGTACGACATCACAACGGAACGCCCACCATTGGATAGCGCATTCTGCACGCCAACGACGCCGTAGCCTTCCTCAACATACATGGGTTGACCTGAATTGTTGGTCACGAACAGGTCTACCGATGTTGTTGCGGACTGATTGGACGCCGTGAAAAGACGGCCTTCAGCGATCGAGCTGTCCTGTCCGCGGAGATTCGTCACGGGCCGGTTTTCCGAACTGCCGTCAAAGGCCTGTTGGATTCCGAGCAACGACAGAAGATCAACATTCGCCGCCTGGTGGAAGCCCAGTGCATCTCCTCCCTCGACATACACCTTGCCGCCTGCTTCCAGATATTCGCGAATGGTACGAGCGGGAATCTGTCCGAGAGGTACCGGCGGCGTCTGTGGTGCATACGGTCCGAAAGACAGGAAGACAGCATCAAACCCTTCCAGCGAGGGGTGAATGATGGGGGTCCGGGCGTAGTGGGTCTCAACGCCAGCGCGTTCCAGCAGGTCGGCAATGAATCGTCCACTCCGAGCGCTGGTGTCACCAATGCCTTCCCAGACATAGACACCGGAGTTGACCGAGATGTAGTCTGTAATCGTCGTAGTCTGGGTGCGTCCAGCTCCAGTTGCCGAAAGCGTTACTGAATGAAAGCCCGGGGTAGTGTATGTGTTGTTGGCAAAGCCAGATGTGTTGTCGACGATACCATCGCTTTCATAATCCCACTGCCAGGCTGTCGCTGAGCCTGCTCCGAAGGTGGACAGATCGAAGAACGTGACGGCTCTTGGGGGCGGACCGGAACGACCTACGGCAGCAAAGTTGGCACGAAAGACGAACCCACGATCCAGCATTTTGTCCAAAATGATCTCAGCATTGACTCCTCCATTCAACAGCGTATCGGCCAACACGATCGCGCGGGCGGCGTCATCTGTGGTGCTGCTGGTGCCCAGCATGGAGAGGGCTTCCAGGAAGAGCAAGTCGGTAGTTTGCTGCCCCAACTCATCCCAGACAGCCATCACCGCCGATGCCCAGATCTGACCATCCGTGTGGATGGCTCCTGTAAGGTCAAACGGATACCGGCCCGAATAATCAACCGTTCGCCCGGCGAAAAAGGGCTTCAGCCCCCATTTACTCATTGTGTCGAATCCAGCCTCTCCGTCATTCCAGAGCCCAAGGCCACGAGAGTAGGAAGCCGCCCAGTAATCGGAGCTCCCTTCGCTCAGACCGTGTGTGCGTCCCAGATTGCCATCGGTTACCCAGTCGTGAATTCCGTGTCCCAGCTCATGCAGAATGATGTCCCCGTCCTCGGCCGCATCAACTCCTCCCTCACCGAAGCGTAGCAGGCCCAATCCTCCCAGGTACTGTGCATTGACCGATTCTTGAACGCCTTCCTCAGCCCAGTGAGGATCGAATCGCACGCCACCATCATAGTAGATCGGCTTGAGGGGGAATCCCAGCGTTTCATTGATGTAACGCATGGACTGGTCAATATGGTGGTACGTATTGACCGCCTCGAATGCCGGATGGCTTCGAGTGAAATGGAAGTTGCTGCTGTCCTGAGCGAATGATCCACGAAAAGGATCGAACTCATCCTGCATATCGGCCCACGGGCCTGACAAGAAGTAGTTCGTTCCATCAAATGCAATGTCGCGAAGCGTGCGTTCCCTCAATTGCGCCGTCAGTTCTGGAGAATCAGAATCATCGTTGTCAGCGAATCCGGAAAGCTCGTTGTATGTGACCCCTGCTGTCGACATTGGATCGGGGTCAAACACCCAGCCTGAACCATCTACTCGCTGAACGTTTGCCGGGACCTCAATCGGCGTCTCCTTTTGAACGCCAGGCGAGGGCGACAAAGAGTGGGACGAATTGGGATCCCTCAGATGTGAGGTCGGCTCGGAGCGGAATACCTCTCCAGAGATCGCATCGACCAGTATTTCCCAAGCACCTACGCTCGTGATCACATCCACTTTCTGAACAACGCGACCGGCACCGTTGGGCGCATAGATCATCAGCTCTGACTTGGCGCTTTCTGTCCGGCTCGTCTCGAGGAATGACTTGGCGATGGCAATCGCTTCATTCGCGCCGGTCTTGGTCGCGGCCACGTCGACTTGAAGGTTAGCCTTGTATCCGTTGGTGACGTACCGGACGGCTCCTTCACGATCGAGTACCAAGGCCACGTCTGAGCGGTACACCGGGATTCCCTGGTATTGCTGAAAGAATCGAACCCGCGTTCCTCCAGGAGTGGTGCGCACCGCGTGCAGGACCATGTCATCACCACCGGATCGCATTCCCAATTGAACACCGCGGTCACGGAAATACGAGCGTGCAATTTCTTCAGGCGTTCCAGAGACTTTGTAATTGACTGAATACTTGACGAGAGGAAGCTCAGTCCGCAGATCGACGCGGGCTGTCGACCGGATATCTGACTCAATGTGTTCGTCTGGCAGCAACGTGTATTTCTGCATCGGAACCACCTGCGCTGAGGCATGGAGAGGAAGCAGAATGCCTGCGACGAGAAAAAGGAAAGGGAGTCTGGACACGGTCTTTTCGGGTTGTGCTGGAGAAAGGCCCGGCGGAAGAACCTACAAAGCGGGCTCAACAAGGAGGTGCCGTCTGTCGTTTCGAATTGACCAAAGCAGGTTTACCTACGCAGAGGCCGAATCTATGATCGGACGTCAGGAGACCTGATCGAACGCCTCGATGACCGCGTCAACGTCATTGAGCACTGAAGCGTGATCCACGAGGGCTTTGACTTCTTCTTGGCCGTTGGCGGGACAGAACGAGCTGCCCACGATCTTCAGTGCGGGAAGGTCGCCATTCGTATCACCGATGAACGCGACCTCATCGACGGACACGCCCATCTCCACGGCCAGCCACGAGATCCCTTCGGCTTTGGTTAGTACTGAGGGTACGACGTCGATGGAAATGTGCGTGTGGAAGGTGTTGAAATGGGGGAAGTGTGCCCCGACCCAGGCTTGGATCTCAGCGAGGGCGTCGTAAAGGCCATTCTCTTCCACGCCCACAGCCGCTCCCTGCGTGAGTTTGGCAAGGTCCATTGACATCCCGGGATACTTCGCGATGACGGTTTCCATGAACTCACGGATGTCGTTCACATCGCGCTTGATCGAGGGCGTGAACGAAGGATGGAACTTTGATAGGCCCGTCGTGACATCGAACATGCCCGCCCCGGATTCAAACAGCGTAGGAACGCGCAAACCCAGCAGCTGCGTCATGGCCTCGACGTAGGCATAGGCGCGACCTGAACAGAGCGAAAACGTGGGTCTTCCAGGTTCCTGGATCCTGGAGATCAGCGCATTGAGACGATCCACACGAAACGACTCGTAGGGCATGGCCAGACATCCATCGATGTCCGAAACGAAAAGCTTGGTCATGATAGAGGGATTCCGGGCAGGTGGCGCGCTCACTTGGGGCCGTGCGTTATTCGCCCTTGCTGTAAACCTCGGCCAGGTCGGCGATCAGCTCGTCCGAAATACCCATGGTGGAGAATCCGCCATCATGGAAGAGATTCTGCATGGTGACCATCCGAGTAAGATCGCTCAACATGGCGACGGTGTAGTCGGCACACGATGCGGCGTCTGCATTCCCCATCGGAGCGATGCGCTCGGCGAACTGAAACATGGCATCGAATCCAGCGATGCCTGAGCCGGCCGTTGTAATGGTCGGGCTTTGGGAGATCGAATTGATCCGGATGCCGCGCTTGCCAAGGCGGTAACCGTACGAGCGAACAATGCTCTCCAGCAGGGCTTTCGCATCACCCATTTCAGAGTACTTGGAGAACGTGCGCTGAGCACCGATATAGGTCAGCGCCACGATCGATGCGCCATCTTTGAGCGCACCCGTTCCGTCCGCTGAATGGACTGCTCGGTGCAGGCTCATGGCTGAAATATCCAGCGACTTCTTGTACCACTCGTAGTTCAGGTCTTCGTACGGGCGATTCTTGCGCACATTCAGGCCCATTCCGATAGAGTGAACGATGAAGTCCACGCCGCCATAGAGTTCTTTGGCGCGTTCGAACAGGGCATCCAGGTCATCGGCACTGGTGGCATCGGCCCAGATGATTTCCGCACCCGTTTTGTCGGCCAGTTCGTCCAGCCCACCCAAACGTTTGGCGACAGGTGCATTCGAGAGAATGAACTGCCCGCCTTCGCGGTGCACGGCCTCGGCGATCTTCCAGGCGATACTGCTGTCGTTGAGTGCGCCAAAGATGACGCCTTTCTTTCCGGTGAGGAGCCCGTTTCCGCTCATGATGATTGGGAGTGCTGGGATGGATGGGTGTTCGATCAGGCCAAAGGTAGCGAAGTCGTGCGATTCACGCCTTGTCCGGCGACCGCAGGGGCCCCATGCGATCGATCATTTCACCATGAATCAATCCATTCGAGGCCAGTATTTCGGATCCCAATGGCATGGAATCGGGGTGTCCGGGCTCCCGCCCGGAGAAGTCGGAGTAGCGACCACCCGCTTCGGTGACCAGCAGAATGCCTGCGGCCACGTCCCATGCCTCAATGCCTTGCTCAAAGAATCCTCCGAAGCGACCACAGGCCACCCAGGCCAGGTCGAGCGATGCTGAGCCGGGGCGTCGAACGCCGCGTGAGTCTCTCCAGAATGCGCGAATGACTTCCGTATAGCCGTCGATGTAGGCAAACTGCTTGTATGGAAAGCCGGTTGTGATGAGGCTGTCGGCCAATCGCGCGGAAGCACTGACAGCGCAGGGTCTGTCGTCGAGGAAGGCCCCTTGGCCCTTGATGGCGTGGAAGGTCTCGCCACGATTCACGTCCCGAACAACGCCCATCACCATCTCGCCATCATACTGAAGGCCGATCGACACCCCGTATTGAGGCACGCCATGCATGAAGTTGGTGGTTCCGTCCAGTGGATCCACGATCCAGAGATAATCAGGGATGTCACTCAATCGTGCACCCGTTTCCTTGAACCCTTCCTCGGCCAGGATCTTGTGATCCGGAAAAGCGGCTTCAATCGCGTCGACAATGATTCGCTGGGCACCTTCGTCCACAAAGGACGCGAAATCGTTGATGCCTTTATCGTGGATGTCCCGGTCATGGACGTTGCCGGAATGCGACTGGATGAATTCAGCGGCTTCTTCGGCCGCTCGCCTGGCCAGGGCGGAAGCAGCGTTCAAGATGGCATGGTCAGGGGAGGGCGTCATGGACTGGAATGGAGGACAGTCGTGGTAGCAGGGGTCGGGGCAAGATCTCGCGGATCGGCTCGGCTTTCGTGTCGTATCATCGAGCCAAGCACCCCGTCTACCAACCTGTGTTGGTAGGGTTCACCGTCTCAATCCCATGCGGTCACTCCTGTTTTCGGTCCTGATGGCTTCGATTGTGCTCCTGTCAACCGGGTGCACGCGCAGCGACATGGACTCGGTGGGTCCGGTTGAAGAAGCTGAGCGCGACTCCATTCTGGTTTTTCTGGACCAGGTCGGACAGGAAGCCATGCGAAGTGCCTTTCCGAACATGGAGGACTATGCATTCCGGCGCTATCTGCGAACGGAGCAGTTTGACGGAGACGATTTCCTGCTGGCGTTCACCGAGCATCTGATTGATGTGGAAGGGGACTCGACGAATCGAAGAATGCGGGTGACCCGCGCGGATTCAGGTGGGGCGTTTGATTTCGGTTTTTTCAACCAATTCGTTTCCGAGAACGTGGAGGACCCGGATCCGGTGGATTTGGTGCCTTTCCTGATCGAGGACGATCCGGCCTACCTCTCACCGCGCAATCTGGACAAATACTCCTTCCGCATGGCCGGCGATACCTTGATGTGGGACCGGTCTGCGTTGATCGTCGAGGTTAGAGCCAAGCCTGAACTGGCTGATGGCGAAAACATCCGTCGCGTCCGCTATTACGTGGACGAGTCGTCGAATCAGTTGGTAGCCATGTTTCTTGAGCGGATCGACCTGGGGCTGCTTTTCCGGGAGGAAAGCACGTTCTACATGCACGTTCGACCTGCTCCGGGATCATCCATTTCGAGTAGAGAAGGAGGCGTGGTCTACGTTCCGTACAACACGCGATTCCAGACAGAAATCAGCACGCCGTTTAAAGGATCGTATCGGATTCGTACGGTGTCGACATACACCGATCATCGACGCGTCCCAAGGGGATAACGGACTCGGAAAACAGTCGACGAGTCAGCGGTAGAGCCGGGCCAACTGGGGATCGGACATGACCGCCATTTGTGACAGGCTGTTCGAGGCAATCAGTCGATCGATGATCACGCGGGCGTCGCCGCTTCGATTCGTCCCGAGAAAAACCCTGGCCAGTTGAACGTGACCTCTCGGGTCGGTGTCGTCCTGGGCGACAGCAACGCGCGCCAGCGACTCTGCCCGAGCATTGGCTTCGATGGCCAGTGCACATGCAGACAGGCGCACGTAGTGATCAATGCGCTCCAGAAAGAGATTGGACGCTGTCTCGAGCGCCTCTTCAGCTTCCGGTATTTGATCAGTCAGGGCTGCGGCCTCGCAACGAAGCAGATGGGCTTCGCCACTGTCGGGAGCTAACTCAGTTGCACGATTGGCGTCAGCAAGTGCTTGCTCGGGCCTGGCCATGTCCATCAGGATAGCCGCTCGCAACTTCAAGGCTTCCACATCATCCGGAAGTTCGGCCAGCACACGGTCGATGCGCGCTTTGGCTTCCAGAAGGCTGTTGCCCGTTGACCAGGCCGTATGGGCCCGATGATATTGCACGTCGAGTTCGGGCGGTCGGAAGTCCTGTGCGTTCGTCGTTCCGATGAGGAAAACGCCGACCAAAAGGGCTGCGCCCAGGCGATATATCATGAGCCGATGCATGTCGCGCCCAAGATAGCAACAATCGTTCCCGGGCGGCATGGTTGATGCTTTTGACTCCGTTTGACATCTCGATTCGTTCAGAATGCCTCGCGTTTGCGGCAACAGAGTGCAGAGGTGTCTAGATTTCCCGACATGGCGCCATCTCCCTTTCTTCCACGCACTTCTGGGTGCGGACGCTTTGTGCGGTACGTCCCCGAGACGGATTCAACGAATCGGCTGGCACGCGAGTGGGCGACCCAGGATGCCGCAAGTGGGGCCACCAGGGAGGGCGCCGCTGAGACTGGCGCCGCGTTAGATGGTACTGTTTTAGATGGAGCGGCGTTGGATGGTGCAGTCGTCGTGACGGATCACCAGACCGCGGGGCGCGGCCGGTTCGAGCGGACGTGGACGTCCGCGCCAGGCCAGAATCTGCTGCTGACCATCATCCTGAAGCGCAACTTGCCGCGCCCCGAATTGCTACCCCTGGCCGCAGGGTTGGCCGTTCGCTCGTGCGTGGCTTCCAGTGGTGTGATTCGCTCAGCCCAGGTGAAATGGCCCAACGATGTGCGCATCGAAGGCCGCAAGATTGCCGGAATACTGGTCGAGTCACCAGAGCAAGGAGTCTATCTGGTCGGCATCGGTCTGAACGTCAATCAGGATGCCTTTCCATCCGATGTGGCCGGAGAACCGACGTCGCTGCTATTGGAATCCGGCCAGCGGACGGACCGTGCCGAGGTCTACTACCGACTTCTGGAGGAGATGGATCAAGCGTTGGATCTATTGTCCACCGGCTCGATGCTCGATGAATATCGCCGCCATCTGGAAGGCGTCGGGGAGCATGTCAGACTCGAAGACGGTCGAACGGGTACGTTGCGAGGTGTAGGCGAATCGGGCGGGCTGGTCATCCAAGGGCCAGACGGTCCGTTTGTGGTACATTCTGGCGACGTTTCCCTTCGCCCCCCGGAAGGCCTTTCTTCTTGACCAATCTTCTTATCTGACGTGTCGGATCATGTGGTTGCTGATTGACATCGGAAACAGCTCTTCCAAAGTCGGCTTGTTCGATCCGATGTCGACTGTGGAGCACATTCCAGGTGAGGTCATCCGGACGCAGCGGTTTGAGCATGCGCCATCCCAGGTGTTGGCGCTGAAGGAGTTCATTGGTTCGCACACGATTTCACGCGCGGCGGCCGTGACGGTGGTTCCGCAGCAGCGTGGAGCGTGGATGGATGCCGTGCGCCAGGTGACCGGAACCGATCTACTGTTCTTCACCCATGAGTCTACGCTGCCCCTGAGGCTCTCCTATGAGACCCCTCAAACGATGGGGCATGACCGGATTGTCGCCGCCGTCGGGGCATGGACCCGACATGGCGTGCCGGGTGAACAAGGCGTGCTGGTATTGGACGCCGGAACGGCACTGAATATCGAAGTGGTCCGCCCGGACGGGGAGTACCCGGGAGGCGTCATCGCAGCCGGTCCGAATCTGATTCGTGATGCGCTCGGGATGTCGACGGCTCAATTGCCGCTTGCCGCGCTGGAACTCCCCCCATCACCCGTAGGAAGGTCGACCAAGGAAGCCATTCAGTCAGGCGTGCTATTTCCGTTACTCGATGGCACGACGGGGCTGGTTCGTCGGATTCGGGAGAGGGAGGCGCTTCCCTTCCAGGTAGTGGTGACCGGGGGATGGGGAACGTGGCTGATCGAACAGCTTCGTGTGGATTGGAAGTACGATCGGAATCTGGTGCTCAAGGGCATTGCCGATCTGATCCGTCATGATCACAGCGGGTGATTCCGTTGCGAATCCCGCGGCATTCGCCGATCATCTCCCGTCCGTGAGGTCTTCCATCCTGAACTCGTACGAGAGATAGCGGATACGCGCCAGGACCAGGTCGAAGGCGACCTGATTGTGGCCTCCGCGGGGAATGATCACGTCCGCACGGCGCTTCGAAGGCTCGACAAACTCGATGTGCATCGGGCGTACGGTCTGTTCGTACTGCGCCAGGATGGAATCCAGTGTCCGGCCGCGTTCGACCATGTCCCGGCGAATGCGACGCATCAATCGCATGTCGTCGTCCGTGTCCACAAACAGGCGAATGTCCATGCGCTTGGTCAATTCCGGCTCAGCCAACACAAGAATCCCTTCGACAATGATGATTGGTGTGGGATCAATGCGTTCGGTACGATGAGCGCGCGTGTGGGCCGTGAAGTCGTACATCGGTTTTTCAACCGATCGGCCAGCGAGCAGCTCCTCGATATGCTCAACCAACAAAGGGGTCTCGAGCGAATCCGGGTGATCGTAGTTCACTCGTGCACGCTCTTCGAGAGGCAGGTCAGACAGATCGCGATAGTAGGCGTCGTGCTCTAGAACGGACACGTGTTCAGGGCCCAACTCTTCGAGCAGGCGTCTGAGAATGGTGCTCTTGCCGGATCCGGATCCTCCGGCCAACCCGATGATGACGGGACGCGTCATGTTTTGCCGATGCTTCGCTGGTGGAGACGGGCTGATCGGCGGACGGCGCTAACCGCGCTTGACCATGACCAGCTCGTGGGTGCGACTGTCTTCGTCGTATGAAGATAGGGATTCGTCCCACCGATAGCCGTCAGGATGTTTCCATTCCAGCAGCGGCTCTAGGTCTTCCACGGTCTCTTTAACGATGAAGTTGACCAGTTTGCCACGAAGTGGCTTCACGCCATGGGTCACGGCTTTCATTTCGCCAGTCTTGCGGGACTTGCGGAAAAACTTGACGACGATCATGGCGTCGTAGGTCACTTCGTTGTTCCATGCTTCCAGGTGAGCACCGGGCAGGAAATTCCAGACGAAACGGCCTTCAATGGTCTTGTTCAGCAATTCGCTGAGGTTGTCCTTCCAGAACGAAGACATCTTGCCGAGTCCCGGGACGCTGGCATCCATTTTCAACTTGTACATCGGGATCAAGTCATCCGGCCGGAGCAGTCCGAACATGCCTGAGAAGATGATGCCCTCTTCCAGAAGGCGGCGCTGCGCACCGGTCGGCAGGCCGGGGAAGTCCATGGCCTGGTACATGACGCCGGGTGAATAGCGATCCAGCGCAGAGATCAATGGTGCTTTGTAGATCTCCAGATTGGCGTTGATCGCGGCTTCGAGGTTGTCGCCCTTCACACCAAAGAGGGCTTCAAGGTCATGGTCTCCGCCTTTGATGACCCCATGCATATGGTCGATCAGCTCACGACGCTGGGGGTTGAGCTGATGGAAGTAGTTGAAGGTGTTCGACGTGCGATAGTCGAACATGTCAGGAGCGAACGGATTTCCGCCTTCCTGCTTTCCCTCGGAAGGAGGGAGGAGAATCGAGAAATTGGGCATGGTGGTGGGGTCAGAGGTGGATGCGCCTCCTGACCGGAGGGCTACCCTTCAGAGGGCTGCTGTCTCATTTCGTCCAGCAGCGCATCGATGTCGTTACTGATGACATCGGCTTTTTCCTTGGCGTCCCTCAAGCGAGCATCGGCATCTTTGCGAGCTTCGCTGGGCTCACCTGCTTCGGAGATGGCCTGGTCGATGGCGTCAGCAACCGTATCTCCCAGCTTGTCGAGACGGTAGGCGAGCTTGCGACGAAGTCGCTTGCCTTCTTCAGGAGCAAACAGCACACCAACGGCGAATCCTGCTGCTGCGCCGATCAGAAGACCCCAGGATCCAGATTTGACTGCTCTTCCCATCGTTTTGTCCTATCAGGTGATGTCCAGTGTGATTGATGCTGCGAAATGATTCGCGTCCGGAAAGATACCGGAGGGGGTATCGAAAAAATGCCCACGATACTTGTACCGTAGGCAAATCGAAGCGGTTTCGGACGATGGTCCGAACCGGGGAAATTCAAGTGTGGGCTGCTTGGCCGGCTTCATCAATCGATGAAGCCGGCCGCAAAACGCATCAGCCTACTTCCCTTTCTTCTTGTGCCGATTCTTGCGCAGGCGCTTCTTACGCTTGTGCGTGGCAATCTTGTGACGTTTACGTTTGCGACCGCAAGGCATGAGCTTTACCGTTGGCTGTAATGAGTTGAGGACGTGTTCATTCGTCCATCGCGTGTTGATCGATCCGATCCAGACGGATCTGGAAACGAGTCAGAACACCTAAAATACGCTCATTGTCACCTCGTGGCAAGTTCGGAAGCAGGTGGTTTTGCATGGATTCCTTGAAGAAAGGGCCTGAAAAGCACTTCAGAACCTCGGGAATGGTGACAGGTTTACCCACTCGAAGACACGCGTGGGACACTCCAGACACCTTCTGGGGATAATGTGGGTAAGTCCACGTATTTTTGTCCATCGGATCTTTTCTCATCGGAACGCACTCACGTCCGGTCGCCCCTCGACCGGAACCATTCCTGACGCCCATGGCTGGCACACCGTACGAAATGAAGGAGGTGAACGGCATCCGCTACGCGGAAGCTGGGGCAGACTCCAAGGCGACCCCTGTGCTGCTGTTGCACGGCATGATGGGGACGGTTGAGAACTGGGAAAACCTGATCCCGGCTGTGTCCGGCGCCGGGTATCGGATTGTGTGTCCGGTGCTGCCGATGTACACGATCAAGCTCAGACAAGCTCATCTCCAGGGCATCGTCGATTTCGTACGTGAGTTCACTGATCTGGCGGGGCTGGAGCGTGCGGTGGTAACAGGCAACTCATTCGGTGGACATGTGGCCGCCATGTACGCGATGCAGTTTCCCGAGCGCGTTGCCGCGATGGTCCTGTCCGGCGCTTCGGGGATCTACGAAGTGGAGATGTCATCATCCGTCATGCGGCGCAATGACAAGAACTACCTGCGTCCCCGGGTCGAGAAAACGTTCTACGATCCGGTCCACGTGACCGATGAGCTCCTGGACGACGTGATCGACATCATCACGGACCGGGAGAAGGCGATCCGCCTGATCAAGTTCGCGCGAGCAGTCGAAAAAGGGTCCATCAAGGATCAGTTGGGTCAGATCCAGGCGCCCACACTGTTGGTTTGGGGCAAGCAGGATGAGATCACCCCGCCTGATGTCGCCGTCACCTTCAACGAGGGTATTCCGAACTGCGAGCTGCATTGGATTGACGAGTGTGGACACGTTCCCATGCAGGAGCAGCCTGAAGAGTTCAATCGGGTCTATCTGGACTTCCTTCGCAGAACCGTCGGCGAAGCCTCTCAAGTGCTGGCTGGCTGATCAAAGGCCGTAGTCGATCGTCAGGGTGCGATGGCCGTGAAACCGCTCAGTCTGGGGATTCTACCATCCGCGTGATTGGTGCAACGCCATCACCAGAGCCGCACTATGTTGCTTCAGATTGAATCGCTCGAATCCATGAAGCACATCTATTCCATCTTGATTGCTCTCGTACTCGTCGCCGGTTGCGACAGTGAGGGGCTGCAGAATGATGATCCGCCGTTTGACCCGGGTCAGATTTCGGTTGGTGACTATTCTGAGGTTGATCTTGAAGGCGATGCGTTCGAGTTGCGGGGAGCGCGCATCGAGGGTCGTCGCCTTCAATTGGATGTCTCTTATTCGGGAGGGTGCGCCGACCACGCGTTTGCTGGATTTACGCCTGAGACGATCATCACGATTTACCCTCCGCAGTTGACTGTCTTTGTCGTGCATGATGGCAGCAACGACGATTGCGAGGCTTGGGTGTCGGAAACGGTCGAACTAGAGCTTGAGACGCTTCTGGACGGATTCGGCGACGTATTCCAGCTCAGTGTTTATCCGATTGA
The DNA here is from genome assembly GCA_028284865.1 of Rhodothermales bacterium. Taxonomy (GTDB): domain Bacteria; phylum Bacteroidota; class Rhodothermia; order Rhodothermales; family UBA10348; genus JAAZVD01. The sequence goes on from JANQQV010000024.1 coordinate 19,660, forward strand.
CTCGCACTCGGATCCCATCACCCTGCATCACAACGGGTAATCACATCATTCATGCTTCGGGTCGTTTCGCTCATAGCCGTCCTTGTCCTTCTATCCGGATGCAGTCCGCGCTTGTCGCCGCTGTATCGGGATTACGAGGTGACGGCAGACGAGGCCGCTGCCGAAAACGTGGTTGACGATCACACCGAAGTGATGGAACGCATTCGAATGGGCCTGGAGTCGGCAGGGTGGGAATTGGGTGATGCGATCACGTCCAACGTCGTGGCCGCCGAATCCCGCAAGTTCCGAGAGTGGGGATTGTACTCCATCGAAGTGAACCTCGAGGTCGCTCCAGTCGGCGGAAACTATGTCCGGCTCTTCGTGCATCCCTATCGCGTCTACTTCACAGGCGCAAAGCGAAAGATCCCGTACCTGCGAGGCAGTCTTGCCCGCTCCGTTCTGAAGGATCTGCACGAGGCGTTTGAAGAGCAGGGACTGGAGCACATCGGCACAGCGCAGACGCGCGATCGAGCCCTCCTCAGGGGAGACTGAACGGAAAGCGTCGACAGTCCTTGTGAATCCCGCTGGTCAGATATTGCCGGGATTATCGGTGGACGGTATATAGAGGGATGACTTGTCTTTCCCACTCTTCATTTGCCGTCATGAAAAGACTGTTCACCTTTCTCGTTGTCCTGTTGGTTGCCGGTGCTTTCTCAAGCGCGACCTTTGCTCAGGATGGCTACCAAGTCCCGGTTGATGATCTGAAGGCACTGGTTGATGCGCCCGTAGCGCCATCCATGTCGCTCAGCCCGGACAACAACACCATGATCCTGATGGAGCGGCAGGCGCTGCCGACCATCGCTGATCTTTCCCAGCCCGAAATGCGATTGGCTGGGACACGTATCAATCCCCGGACGAATGGTCCGAGTCGATCGACGTCGTTCGTCTCCATGACACTAACTTCTGTGGATGGCGCGGCTGAACGTGAGGTTTCTGGAATCCCGGCCGACGCGGGTATTGGATTCGGCTCGTGGTCCCCGGATGGCTCACACTTCGTTTTCCCGGTCACGATGTCGGACCGGATCGAACTCTGGTCGTTGGACGTGGCTTCGGCCTCCGCTTCGCGGTTGATTGATCAGCCGCTGAATGGTGTGGGAGGCGGCATGTTCACCTGGATGCCGGATAGTGAGACCTTGCTGGTGCGGGCCGTCGCGGCCGATCGCGGTGCAATGCCCAAGGCACCTGAAGTCCCGGCCACCCCTGTGGTGCAGGAAAACGCGGGCGAAGCCGCGCCGGCCCGCACCTACCAGGATTTGCTGGAATCGCCACACGACGAGGATGTATTCGAGTGGTTCATGAGCAGCGACCTGCTTCGCGTCTCGATGGATGGCTCGGTGTCGGATCTGGATCGAAGCGGGATGATCACTTCCATGGATCCCTCGCCCGATGGGCAATTCATTCTCCTCGAGACCATGAATCGCCCATTTTCCTACCTGGTGCCTTACTACCGATTCCCGAATCGCATCGATGTGGTAGATACCGATGGCGGCCTGGTCCAGATGATTGAAGACCAGCCGTTGATGGAGAATGTCCCGACCGGCTTCGGATCGACAACGACAGGCATTCGCTCCATCACCTGGCGTCAGGACGCCGATGCGACGCTGGCGTGGGTTGAAGCGCTGGATGGTGGTGATGGCAATGCAGACGTTGATCTGCGCGACGCGGTCAAGCAGCTCGCGCACCCGTTTACTGGCGACGCCGAAACAATGATCGAACTCCCTCTGCGCTACGCTGGCATGATGTGGAGCGATGATGGCTTCATGCTGGTCAACGAGCGCTGGACATCCACACGCGAATACCGGACCTACAAAGTCGCGACGGACGGTTCGAGCGCTTCTGCACAGACCGTTTTCGACTATTCGTACGAAGACCGGTATGCGAATCCCGGTTCGCCGATGATGGATTCCGATGACACGGGTCGTCGTCTTCTGATGACTTCGGATGATGGGTCGATTTACCTGACTGGGACAGGCGCTTCACCGGAAGGGAATCGGCCATTCCTGCGTCGCTTTGACATGGATTCGGGCGAAACAGAGGAGCTCTTCCGCTCCCAGGCGCCCTACTACGAGCGCTTCGCCGGCTGGCTGGATGCTGATGCGGGCACGTTCCTGACCATGCGCGAGTCCACGAACGAGCCGCCGAACTACTTCAAGCGCACGGTGGGTTCGGACGAGATCATGGCCGTCACCAACTTCCCGCATCCATACCCCGAGATGGATGGCATCTCCAAGGAGACCATTTCCTACATACGCGAAGATGGCGTGCCGCTGACGGCTGATCTGTACCTGCCCGCTGGCTACGATGCTTCCCGTGACGGTCCACTACCTGCGCTCGTTTGGGCCTATCCACGGGAGTTCAAGTCGGTGGCTGCTGCCGGCCAGGTATCCTCGACGCCGTATGCGTTCAAGCGCATCTCCTACTCGGGCGCGCTACCGTACGTGACACAGGGCTATGCTGTACTGAACAACGCGGCCATGCCCATCATCGGTCTGGGTGATGAGCAGCCGAACGATACCTTTGTCGAGCAACTGGTCACCAGCGCCGAGGCGGTGATCAACGAAGGCGTGCGTCGCGGCGTCGTTGATCCCGACCGTGTGGCCATTGCGGGCCATTCGTACGGCGCCTTCATGACAGCCAACCTCCTGGCACACTCTGACCTGTTCCGTGCGGGCATTGCGCGTAGTGGCGCCTACAACCGTTCGCTCACCCCCTTCGGCTTCCAGGCTGAGCCGCGCACGTTCTGGGAAGCTCCGGAGATCTATTTCGCCATGAGCCCCTTCATGCACGCGCACAAGGTCAACGAGCCGATCCTGCTCATCCACGGGATGGCGGACAACAACTCGGGCACGTTCCCTGTGCAGAGCGAGCGCTTCTATCATGGCCTGAAAGGCAATGGCGCCACGGCCCGCCTGGTCATGCTGCCGCACGAGTCGCATGGCTACCGCGCCATGGAGTCCGTCCTGCACGTGCTGTGGGAGACGCACAACTGGCTGGACACCTACGTCAAGAACGCTCCGCCACGTGTTGAAGTGAACGAGCCGACGGGGCGGTAGTCCTAATCCCAACATCACGAGATTGAACAGCGCGGGGGCGGCCATTCGGCCGCCCCCGCGTGCATTTCAGTGAATCGGTACGCTGATCAAGCCGAATTCCGGCTGGCGTTGATGTTGCCGTACAGGGAGCGGGTGACCAGCTTCTCCCACGTCTCCTGTGGTCCGCTGCCCTCTTCGATTTTCATGAGGGCGTATTGCTGGATCATCAACAATGGAATGACCAGCCTTTCGCGGATGGCTACCGAGGCCCGGGAGATGGGCTCTTCTTTCATCAGTTCGTCCGAGCCGGATATCGAAAGCAGCATCCGGACCGAGAGCTCGTACTCAGCCTTCAGCATCTGCCAGAATTCGCCAAACTCAGGGTCGTCCGCCATGTAGGCGGTCAGTTCGAAACGGCACTTCGAAAGCGACATCATCGAGTTCAGGGCCAATGAATGGAAAAAGGGACTCTCGGAGAACAGCGCTTTGAGGTCCTCCATGCGTCCATCGTCGGCGACCTTTTTGAGCGCCGTTCCAATCCCGTAATACCCCGGCACGTTCTGTTTGAGCTGGCTCCATGAGCCTACGAATGGGATGGCTCGCAAATCGTCCAGCGACAGCCGCTCTGAACTTGAGCGCGATGCGGGACGACTTCCGATGTTCGCTCGGGTGTAGAATCGCAGGGTGCTTCGCTTCTCGAGGTAGGGGACGAATCGCGGATCGTTCTTCAATGCCGTGTAGGATTCATACCCATAATCCGACAATTCCTCCATCAGCGATCGCTGATCGGCGGTCATCGCGTCGGTGTGGCCGAAAAGATGCTGGTGCAATCCAGCCGCGATCAGCAATTCGCAGTTGTGACGGAAGTGCGCCTTCGTTCCGTACGTGCTGGAGATCATCTGCCCCTGGATGGTCAGTTCAAGCGCGTGGCTGGCTACACCTGGCCCTTGCGAAGCGTAGAACCGGTGGGTCTTGCCGCCGCCGCGGGCCGGCGGTCCGCCGCGACCGTCGAAGAAGACTGCTTCCACGTCGTGGGCACGGCACGTGGCCGTGAGTGCCTCTTTGGTCGTTTGAATGGTCCAGTTCGCTTCCAGGTAGCCCCCGTCTTTGGTGCCGTCTGAAAACCCAAGCATCATCGTTTGCCGACGAACTCGCTTTTGAACGTGCTCCCGATAAGGCGTCATGTTGAACAACGCATCCATGATGTCAGGCGCATTGCTCATCCCCGTCATGGATTCGAACAACGGGATGATATCGACAGAAACCGCTTCCTCGCTCCAGACCCAGCGAAGCAGCGCAAAAACGAAGAGCACGGCGAATTCGTCCTCGGCGTGCGAAATGATGTAGCGATGACACCCTTCTTCGCCATTGAGCGCCTGGATATCGCGAATGGCACGCATGGTCTCGACGGTGTCCCGGAGCAGGTCATCCTCGAAGCAAGACTCATCAATGGACATGGACGGGCTCAGCAGGATTTCGGTCAACTGCTCCTTAGTGAGCTCATCGATCGACAATGTGACATGCCCGTTCTGAACCAGGACTGCTTCGATCAGCCGTCGGTGAACGCGGTGATTCTGGCGAACATCGATCGAAGCGAAATGCGTCCTGAAGATGCGCGTTTTGTCAATGAAGTCGTCGAGCTCGGTCAGGTACAGGCTGCTGTACCTTGTCACCAGCTGCTCCCGGATGCCAACGAGGGTGGATTCGAGCTCGGCGTAACTGAGCGGCTCGTCCTCGTCGAACATAGCGGCATATAGCCGTTCTCTGAGGCCCCTGACGTCAGCATGCAGGCCACGGAAAGTCAGCCGCTGATCCAGGAGTTTGACATCGTTGTAGTAGCACTTCATCAGCGTCATCCGAAGATCGCGAGCTACCTGACGCGTCGTCTCACTGGTGACGAACGGATTGCCATCCCGATCGCCGCCAGGCCAGAATCCCAGCTTCAACAACCCATGAGCGTCCGGGCTGCCTTCGGGCAATCGGGACTTGACGTCGGCATACAATTCGCCGACGGCATCGTAGTAGACGTGACGAAGGAAAAGGAGGATATTGTGTGCTTCGTCAAGTGGTGTGGGTGCCTCCTCGCTGAGCAGCGAAGTCAGTCCCAATTGCCGCAACAGACGGTCGACTTCGGTGATGTCGTTCGCCGTGATCGCCTCCCGCAGTTTCGCAATGATGAGTAGGACGGACGGTGGATAGAACTGAGTCGGGTGGGCGGTAAAGACCACGCGCGCCGAAAAGTCAGCGATGGCCTGCGTGACCTGACGGACAGCTTCCCTGTCGCCCGTCCCCAGTACGGATCGCTCGCGTCCGAATTGAAGCAACTGAATGAGTGAGAGCTGCTCGTCATCCTCCAGCAATTCCGGGAAAGCAGCGTCCTCCACGCTGTCGAACAGCACGATCTGGCGTTCGACGTACTGCACGACCCGGAACATGAAGTCGATCCGGTCCGCTTCCGTTTCGATGTCCGTGTGCTGGGCGAAAAAACCGTCGAGGATGTCGATCGGCTGACCACCTTTCGTCAACTGCTCCTCACAGAAGTCACCGAGCAGCGGGATCAATACGCCTACCTGACGGATCTGGCGAAACGGCAGACTCAGGAAGAGGCTGTTGTAGACGTTGAACCGGTTGGTGACCAGCGTCTCGAAATCCTGTCGCCGTGCGTTCGGGTCCATGTCCGGAAAGCCTGCTGTTGGAGGGAGCGAGGCGCAATATAGAAGACTTCTCCGACCCCAGATCAGGATTGAGACGGGTAATGCGCCCAACGGCCTTCAGAAGGTGTTTTGGAGGTCTTGAAGGAAACAAATCGGGGTCGATACTCCGTAACAGGTGGGTATTCACCGCGTACACAGGTGTATATGCACAGCTTCCAGGCGCTTCTCAGCGCCGACGAGGCGTGTTCTTTACAAGTATGGGGATGTCACGGCTTCGACGGGTGATGAGTAAAGCAGACTGCGTGTCGAGCCTTCCAGGGGTGCTCGTAAATCCCTCTTGGAAAACCGACAAATGCCAACGATTACGCATTCGCGATGGCCGCTTAAGGTCGTATACGAACCTTAGCCTTGCTATCTGTCCACCAGCATGTCTGTCCATAGACGGCTGACTGGGCATCGACTCTTATGGAATAGGTGTTGCCACGCCGGCTGAGTAAGCAACACTGAAACTCGATCAGCCTTTGTGCAGGTCTGGCCCTAGATGGCTGGCCACGGAACTGCATGAGCATTAAGTAAGCCAACTACACACGTAGACGTCTGACTGGACTGTCATTCGGACCTGGGTTCGACTCCCAGCATCTCCACTACTGGATCTCTCGTGGATCCTCACTGACGGGCCGCCTCCGATTCCGGAGGCGGCCCGTTGCTGTTTCCCCCGAACCAACCGCGGCACATTTTCGTATCCGTCGTTCTCAGGCGACAATCTGAGCCTCGCTGTCGTTCGAGCTTCCCAAAACCCATCCTTGGAATTCATACTTCTGCTCTTTCTGATCCTCGTCAATGGCATCTTTGCCATGGCGGAGATTGGCTTGGTTGCTTCCCGAACCGTTCGACTTCGTCGCCTGGCGGACAGCGGCGACGCCTCTGCAAAAGCCGCCCTTCAGCTTAGGGATGATCCGACAAAGTTCTTGTCCACTGTCCAGATCGGAATCACCGCCATCGGGATCCTGAATGGTATCGTGGGTGAGGCCGTTTTTGCTGACCCCCTCTCTGAGTTGCTTCAGTTGACTGGACTGGGAGTGGGGGCCTCCAGCGTCGGTGCTACAGCGATTGTCGTGATCAGCATCACGTACCTGACCATCGTTTTCGGTGAGCTGGTGCCCAAGCGCATTGCCCAGTTCAATGCTGAGGGAGTCGCAAGATTCATGGCGCGACCTTTGGCGGCGCTGGCCAGATTCTCGGGACCGTTCGTTTGGGTCCTGTCCAGTTCTACAGACGGCGTGCTTCGACTGCTGGGCAAAGGCGAACTCTCCAGCGCAAACGTGACGGAAGAGGATATTCACGCCGTGTTGTTCGAGGGATCTCGATCAGGAGCCATCGAGCAGCAAGAGCACGACATCGTCAGAAACGTATTTCGACTTGATGATCGTCAGATCGCGTCGATCATGACGCCGCGCAGTGACATCACCTACTTGGACCTGAACGAATCCTTTGACGTGAGTCTGGAGCAGCTGGTCGCCTCGGACCATACCCGCTATCCTGTTTGCCAAGGGGGTTTGGAGAACATTCTTGGCGTGATTACCTCGAAGCGGCTGTTCCGTCAGCACCTGAAAGGTGAGTCCGGCCAAGACGTCACGCCCCATTTGCTTCCCGCTGTATATGTCCCTGAATCCCTCACGGGCCTCAAGCTGCTTGAGCAGTTCCGGGAGTCGGGGATGCAAATGGTATTCGTCGTTGACGAATACGGCGATGTGGTCGGCCTGATTACGCTCCAGGATCTCCTGCAAGCCTTGGCTGGCGAATTCAAGTCGCAAAATCCTGCAGCCGACGTCTGGGCAGTTCAGCGCGAAGATGGCTCCTGGCTCCTTGATGGACTCATGCCGGTGCTGGAATTGCAGGACACCCTTCAGCTGTCCGGGATTCCCGACGAGGAACGCGCACAATACCACACGCTCAGCGGTATGATCATGTGGATGTTCGGTCGCGTTCCTGAAACCGGTGACCTCACAGACTGGCAGGGCTGGATTCTGGAAGTAGTCGATCTGGATGGTAACCGGATTGACAAAGTGTTGGCCTACCGGGACAAAACGACCGGAACATCGAACGAAGACTGATCGGGCGGTCTTACTGGACCACCAGGAGCTTCGACTCAGCTTGCGAGCGGATCACATAGACGCCGGGCGTGAGCGCAGAAATGTCGATGTGTCCCGTCACGCCTTGTGCCACGCGTCGGCCAAGAATGTCGAAGATGTCTGCAGATTCGCCTTGAATGGTGACGTGATCCAGCGCGGGGTTGGGGTATACTGTGAGCGTAGACGTCGGTAAGGGCCTTGCGCGCTCGGTGGAAACGTCGGTTGGATCAACAAAAGCTTCTGAAGACGCACGACGGTTCAATAACGCAATCATGGGCCCGGCCACGACGTTGCGCGCGTCTGCTGTTTCCGGGGTTCGGATGGTGAAGGTGAAGGGGCCTTTCTGCAGGAAGGTGGATCGATGATGCACCCAGCGTGAGGGGCCCCCGCCCAAGCGTTGATCCACGACACCATGCGCCGGAATGCTGGAGAACTCGATCAATTCGGCGTTGTCCGAGACCATGGGCACCGTATCCGGGATCCACATGTAGATATCGTAGGTCCCGGCCGTGGGCGCACTGCCTTCCCAGATGGCCTCCGATCCGCTGCCGTGAAGGGCAGTGTACACGCTGCTTTCCTCTGGGCCGATGGATCCACGGTTTTCCCAGGTGCCTGCCGTTGGCGTGGGCAGCAGAACAGGCGCTGCAGGTCTCCAGATTCCGGATCGGCCGGGAAGTTGTACGGGTTCGTTGTACCACGTCTTCTGCAGTTCGAGTGCCAGCCAGTTGTTCTGTTCGCCGAGGCCTTCAAAGAAGAAGAATGATTCGCCATGCAAGTCCAGCCCGCGGTGGACATCCATCATGGCCGTTACCCGATCCCATTCGACCAGATCGCTGCCAGCCTTGATGAGCAGCCCCGGATAGAGAGAAGATCGCTGGTCGGGAGGGATGTAGCCGATGAAGTCCCCCGGGACCGTACCCACCATGTTGTGGACCAACGAGCGATAGGCATCGATCGAACGGGGTGGCGGTGGATAGAGCTGTGGATGAACAATGTCGGCCACGCCGGCCGCGATCCAGGCAGGCCAGTCCTGTAGATAGTTGTCCCGGCTCCATGGCCATGCAGACGGTGAGAATACGACCTGCAGATCCGAATCGATGTTTTTGACATGCTCGTGGATCGTTCCGGCGAAAGCGGTCAGTTTGTCCGCACGCCACTGTACCCAGGCTGCGTCCCGCTCATCCGAAGGGGGATCCGTTCCACCATGTTCGCTACGATAGATCTGCTGGACCACGTCCGAATAGCCACCTTCGACGGGCATGGCTGGAAGGCGATCATCACCCTGGATCCCGTCGACATCATAGGCCAGGATTTCCGTCATCAGGTCCAGGATGAACTGCTGAACGTCGGGATGCAGGCCGCTCATCCAAAAGAAGCCGTTGCGCTCCACCTTTTGGCCGATGAACGTTCGGGCGGCCCATTCCGGGCGCGCTGCGAGCAGCGCGCCCCCATCCTGACCGAAACTCGAAGCGAACCCGTACTCCATCCATGGTATGACCTCCAACCCGAAGCGATGCGCTTCAATGATCACCTCTTGGAGGACGTCGCGGTCACCAATGGCCGGATCGCGATCAATTCCGATGACCGATTCGAGTGTTGCCGAGGGGTAGAGGGTGTATCCGCCATTCCAGACCACCGGGTAGACCACGTTGAATCCGTTCTCTGCCAGGAAGCGCATTCCGGCCTCGATGTTGTCACGGCTTGCCAGCACTTCCGAGTCGACATCCGTCAGCCAGACGCCTCGAACCTCCTGCGCGTGTGTGGCTGGAACAAGCAGGAGCGCCAGAATGAGGGTTTTCAGCCGAGTCATGGAGAAGGGAAGCCGTTGGTCGCGTGTGGAAGCCGTTCAGCGCAAGTTCGCCCACAATCGGGTAATGATGCAGGGGCAAGACGCTCTGACCCCTGAAGGCGCTTCGTTTCCTCACTCATCCATCCCCCGTAACCATGAAATTTCTTACTTCTCTCGGCGGCCCACTGCTTGCCCTATTCGTCTTTTTCGCCGGATTCGCGCCGCAGGCCGACGCGCGTCAGAGCCACGACACCATCGTCGACATAGCAGCCGGCGCTGACCAGTTCAGCACGCTCGTGGCCGCTGTAAAGGCTGCTGACCTTGTCGACACGCTGAATGGAGACGGACCGTTCACCGTGTTTGCCCCAACCAATGACGCCTTCGCGGCCCTGCCAGCCGGCACGGTCGAAGAGCTGCTCAAGCCTGAGAACCGAGATCAGCTGGTCGCCATCCTTACCTACCACGTCGTTCCCGGTCGCATTGCTGCGTCGGATCTGCTCAGCACGACCAGCGCCGCGACGGTAAACGGTCAGTCTGTGCCTGTGGGTCTTCGCGTTGGTGATGCCAACGTGATTGCCACCGACATCGAAGCCAGCAATGGCATCATCCACGTCATCGACAGTGTCCTGCTTCCACCAGCAGCAGGTGATGCGTCGACGCGTGCCATGCGCATGATCGATGGTGCTATCCAGCGCGGCGCGCCGCTGTTCAACAACGGCCAGCCTGCTGCCTGCGCAGCGGTCTACGAAGTGGCTGCCAGCGCTATCCTCATGTACGAAGACGATCTCCCACGGGAGGCCCGCATGGCATTGACCCGTGCCATGCGCGAGTCATCGCGGATGCAAGACGCCGAGGACCGCGCTTGGGCAATGCGTCGCGGCCTGGATCGCGCAGCGATGGCCCTCGCTGGCCCGGTTGCCAGCGGAGCGTCATTGGACTCGCACTGATTGCGACCATCCGAATTGACGTGCGGGGAGTCCGAGCGTGGCTCGGGCTCCCCGTTTTCGTTTGTATGGCCTGGATCGCCTCAACAATAGTCGTCCATGAATAAAGGCCAGGAAGGCTCGCCCAAGGCAAATCGGGTCCGGGTACGAGGAATGAGATGGATCGAAGACGTTTGGCATCCGTAGGAGAGCGCGGTTCCAAGGGACCCAATCGACTACCCAACCCGCTCTTTTGCCAAACTGTCAATGCCGATTCTCTACCGCGCCGGTTTGATCGCACTCCTCATCGCAGGACTATCCCTCGAATCGAACGCCCAACGCTACAGCGGCATCTCGCACGATACGGACGTCAAGATCCCGCGGATCGAAAACGGAACGGCCATGATCGACGGTGTCATGACCGACGACGTGTGGTCGCAAGCGGCCATTCTTGCTGACTTTTCCCAGTATCAACCCGTCGATGGTCGTCCGGCAGCCAATCCCACAGAGGTCTATGTCTGGTACGCGGCCGATGCCATCTATTTCGGTATCAAAGCCACCGAGTTGGGTGGTGATGTCGTACGCGCGACCCAGGCGAATCGGGACAACATCGCCTCTGAGGATCACGTCCAGATCCTGCTCGACACCGAAAACTCAAATCGGATCGGGTATCTCTTCGGAGTAAACCCGTTTGGTGTGCAACAGGACGGCACGCGTTCTGATCAATTCGGAGGCGGTGCAGGCGGACGGTCTGCGACAGGTGGCGGCTCGCGCAACATCAGCCCACTCGACGGCAGTGTTGACTTGAATCCGGACTACAGTTGGGATTCGGCAGGACGACTGACTGACACCGGCTACGAGGTCGAGATCCGCATCCCCTTCAAGAGCCTGCGATACCAGGACTCGGATGTCCAGGATTGGGGGATTCACGTGCTGCGACGCGTCCAGCACTCCGGTTTTCAGGACACCTGGGCACCCGCCATCCGGGCAAACGCATCGTTCTTGGGACAGTCCGGTACCCTGACGGGCCTCCGCGACATGGAGCGCGGTCTGGTTCTGGACGTGACGCCCACGGTGACGAGCGCCCTCGCCGGTGCAGAAGACATCGATGGCGACTGGGCCTATTCAGATGACACGCAGTTTGGCGCCGATGTCAAATGGGGGATTCGCCAGAATCTGGTGTTGAACGGAACGGTGAATCCGGACTTTTCCCAGGTGGAAGCCGATGTCGGTCAGGTAGTCCTGAATGAGCGTTTCGCGCTCTTCTTCCCGGACAAGCGCCCGTTCTTTCTCGAGGGCCTTGAGTTGTTCGATACCCCGGGACAGATGATCTACACCCGTCGAATTGTAGCTCCGATTGCGGGAGCGAAGGTGACGGGCAAGGTGGGCAAACTGAATGTGGCCACCATTCTGGCGGCTGACGATGAGGAATACTCGGCCTCCGGTTCGGACAATCCGTTATTCGGCGTGGCTCGTATCCGCAGGGACCTGAAGGACAACAACACGGTCGGCGCGGTCTTGACGACGCGCGAGGATGGAAATCAGTACTCCCGCCTCCTGGGTGCCGACGGGCGATTCTACCACGGTCAACGATATTTCGTCGAAGGCCAGGTGGTCGGCTCGTGGACAGACGCAGGTCAGGGATCGGTCAGTGGATCCTTCTCCAATATCCAGTGGGATCGGACGGGCCGGCGTTGGGGATTCAACTATGGCGTGAATACGGTGTCGCCTGACTTCCAGGCCGCAGCCGGCTTTGTGAACAGGACAGGTATCGTGGATGCCCACGCATTCAATCGACTATCCTTTTACGGGGAGGAAGGAGTGTTGGTGGAGACCATTGGTGGATTCACCGGCATCACCCGGATCTGGAATTACGATGACACGAGCGCCGGTCCGATCGAGGGCGGCGAATCCGTATTCCCGAGTGCCACTCTGAGAGGAGGTTGGAATATCAGTGGCTCCCTGAACCGGAATTTCTTCACCTATCTGCCTGAGGACTACGCTTCGTATGACGTAGTCAGTTCGCCAACGGCCGCCTTTTCGGAGGTCTTCGAGATCCCCGAGCAGGAAACGAATCAGTTCAGCGGATCCATTGGCGTGACTACGCCGACCTTCCGGCTCTTTACGCTTTCGCTTTCGACATCCCGAGGCCAGACCCCCATTTTTGCCGAGGCCTCACAAGGCAACAGCACCAGCTACAGTGTGGTCCTGGATGCCCGTCCGACTTCATCGATCCGGGCCTCGTTCCAGATGCAGCACTACACGTTGCGTCGCGACCTCGATGACTCGCAATTCTCCAAGGAGATCATTCCGCGTTTGAAGGTGGAGTATCAGCTGACCCCTGACATCTTCTTCCGGGTGATTGGTCAGTACGCGGCACGCGAGCGCTCCGCGCTCAAGGATCGGGAAGGCAATTTGATCCGGATCAATGGCGACCTCACGTCTGACTCGGAATCGAACAGCTTGCGCACCGATTGGCTGTTCAGCTATCGCCCCAACCCGGGAACGCTTCTGTATCTCGGGTATGGATCAACCATGGAAGACGCGGGCCAGAAGCGATTCGAGGACCTGCGACGGCTCAACGACGGCTTCTTCCTGAAGCTGAGCTACTTATTCCGGGTGTGATAGACGCTATTCGTAGCGCAGCGTGTCGGCCGGGTTGATGTGCGCGGCCCGGATCGAATGCACACTCACCGTCCCGATCGCAATTACCAGGGCGGCCAGCGAGGCGAGGATGAACACACCCGGTCCCAACTCGATCTGGAATGCAAAGGTCTCGAGCCAGCGGGACATGCCCCACCACGCGAGCGGTGCGGCCAGCACGCTGGCGACAATCACCAGGACGGCAAATTCGCGCGATACCAGGCTGGCAATTCCGGTGACCGAAGCCCCCATCACCTTCCGGATGCCAATCTCCTTGGTTCGTCGCGTGACGGAGAGTAGTGCCAGCCCGAACAGACCCATGCAGGCAATCAGGATAGCCAGCAGTGAGGATGACGTGAGGATCGTCTGCCAGCGCTGCTCAGCGTCATACTGCGCTGCAATGTCATCATCCAGGAAGACGTACTGATACGGTTGGCCTGGGCGTACAGCCTGCCAAGTCGCCTCGATACGGTCGAGTGCCTGCTTCACGTCGCTGGGCGCGACCTTGACCAGGATGGCTCCCATGTAGTTGTAGTATTCCGGGTGCATGTTCATGACAGCCGGCTGCACTTCTTCATGCAGGGAACGATAATGGAAATCCTTCACCACACCGATGATCACGGGCGATTCTTCGTAGATCCAGCTGAGCCAGTTGGTCAGAGTAGCTCCGACCGGGTTTTCAATACCGAATTCGTCCACCAGCGCCTGGTTGACGACGACTCCGTTTGTCAGGTCAGAAGGAAAATCGCGAGAGAACCAGCGACCGTCGGCCATTTCCATGCCCATCAGATCGAGGTAATCGTAGTCCACACCAAAGTTGTAGGCGCTGCGAGTCGCACCGGACGCATCCTGCCACGTGTTGCGGTCACTTCCGCGAGTGAATGAGGAGCCCGTTTTTGCCACGTGGGTGACTTCGGGGTAGGGCAGAAGCTGGTTACGGAACTGCTCCACCACGCCGTCTGCATCGGCGCGTGAGATGCCGTTGGCCTGAACGGCCACGACGAAGTCGCGGTCGTATCCCAGATCTTTCTCAAACATGAAATTGAGCTGACGGGTCATGACTACGGTTGCCACAATCAGCGCAATGGAGAACGTGTACTGTAGCACGACCAGCGAGCGCGTCAGCAGATTCCTTCGGGACACCGCCTGCTGCCCTTTCAGTACGAGGGCCGGCTGAAAGCGAGACAGCACCACGGCTGGATACCCACCAGCGACAAAGCCCACAATCACGATCAGGCCGATCAACGAGAGACCAATCAACACGGGAGAGGCGTTGGCCAGCGAAAGCTCAACGCCGGCCAGCGAGGCAAACCATGGGATCAAACTGACGGTCAGAATTGCCCCGAGGGTCAAGGCGATGACCGCCAGCACGGTGGACTCCCCGAAGTACTGCTTCATCAACTGAAAACGGTGGGCTCCCAACACCTTGCGCACGCCTACTTCGCGGGCCCGACCGGAAGACTGCCCCACGGACAGGGTCATGAAGTTGATGCAGGCGATGACGAGAATGAGTAGTGCCAGTCCTCCCAGTATCAGCGAATAGGTCGGGTTGTGCTGGGCCATCTCGTATGGAATCCACACCTGAAGATCCGTGTGAAGTTCAGCCAGCGGCTGCAGGCGGAACGCATAGGCATCTTCGCCCTCCGCCAGACGCTCCGAGCCGCGCAAGGCTTCCACGTAGGGGCCGAAATGCTGCTCCAGGAAGTCACTGGAAGCGGCCTCAACCGTTTCATTCGTGGCGCCCGGGACCAGAAGGGCGTACGTCGATACGCGGCCTCCCCAGTTGTTACCGCCCAGCTGGAGTCGCTCGTAGTTCTCGAAGTTGATGGCGGCGTCGTACTGAATGGACGACGTGGTTGGCACATCTTCGGTCACAGCCGCAATCGTGAAGTCGTAAATGTTCTCGCCACTTGTTATCGACACCGTGCGGCCGACAGCCAGCGCCACATCTTCCTCATCAAAACCAAACAGAGAAACGGCTGAAGAGCGCGTGATCACCATGTTGTCTGGAGAGATGAGGGCATTGTACTGATCGCCGGCGATGATCGGGAAATTGAACATCTGGAAGAAGTCATTGTGGACTTCCGCCAGCTGCAACCGGGTCACATCGTCACCCACCTGCAGATTCCGACGACCTGTTACGTATGGCGTGGCGCGTTCGACCTGAGGAAAGGCGTCCCGAAACGTCTCGGTGAACTCGGGCGTCATCATGGCCTGCACTTCCTGATTACCATCCGGGTCTTCCCACTGGAAATACGTCCGGTAAATCTGGTCGGTATTGTCGTGGAAGCGGTCGTAGCTCCAATGATGATGCACAAGCATCATGATCAGGGCACAGCAGGTCATGCCCAGCGCAAGGCCGGTGACGTTGACGACGGTATACGTCGTATTGCGTCGCAGCGCGCGCAGGGCGACGGTCAAGTAGTTCTTGAGCATGGAATCGGGGCGGTGATGACGGGAATCAGGGTGCGTCTTCCTGATGGAAGGTGAAACGCCATCGCCCAGAATGCATCAGGGTACAGCGTCTCCCCGTTGGACCACTCTCAACGGACGATGGTTTGCTTACGGACAGACCGAGTCAGGTTGCGTCGCTCAACGATGTCCTGGAAACGCCCAGGATGGCGGAGGCCGCCGCAGCGAATCCGGCAACCAACCCAAGCTCGATGTACCAGATTTGAATGCCCGGGATCAGCTCCCAAGCGGCAAACACGACGAGTGCCAGCAGGCCAGCTCCGATCACCCTCGGCCATCCGTACGGCACGGGATAAGGGCCGCGAATCAGTGCCAGCAGCGTCAGTGCCATGACCGCGTAGGCGGCAGACGTAGCCAGGGCAGCAGCGGCCATGCCATGGATCGGCACCAACCAGGCGTTCAAAATCAACGCCACAGCGCTGCCGGCGAGCGTTGCATGCAGGAAGTACTTGGACAGCCCGCGAATGTAGGCACCTGCTGAGAAGTGGTAGTACCAACCCTGGAATACATATCCGACCAGGGCGATGGGGATGATCGTCAATCCCAGCCAATAGGACTCGGCAATCAGGGTTCGTCCCCCGGGTAGCGGAAAAGCCACGAGCTCGGCCGCAAAGAGTGAGATCCCCAGAAAAGCGGTCAACAGGACGAGATTCAGCACGCGGAAGACTCGACCGTATAGTTGCGGGGCGTCGTCATCCTTTTGATGCTGAAGGAAAAAGGGCTGCCAGGCATACCGAAACATCTGGACGAACAGTGCCATGAGCACCGCCAGCTTGATGATACCGCCATATACCCCGACGATATGGTCGGTGAAGACGCTATCACCGTACTCAAGCGCGCGTTCGTGAAGCTCGGCGTGGGTTTCCGGCGTCAAGCCATACAGCGTCACAGCCTGCAGCGGCTCCATCAAATCCAGAAAGAAGATGTTGATGCGTTCGGTGATGGCGTACCCGATTCCACCGGGTACGAAGGGAAGGCCGAACCGCAGCAGCTTGGACCACAATGAGCCATCCGGTCGACCGAATCGCCCGGCGATTGTTGGACTCAATAGACCCAACGCGACGCCCGAAGCGACAACATTGGCCATCAGAACGCCACGAACTCCCCAGTCGAGGCCGAAGATGAACCAGATGTTGAGGCCCACATTCACAGCCACGTTCACCAGGCGTATGCCCGCGAATACCCACGGTTTGTTGCGCAGCCGCAGGTCGGCATAGGGCACAATGGCCAGGGCATCCAGCAGCAGGACCCAGCCTCCGAGCATCAACAGGTCCGCGTATCGCACGTCAAGCTGGATGAGACGGGAGATGGGCTCCGGAATCAACCAGATCAAGGTGCTGATCAACAATCCCACAAGACTGATGGACACCACAGCTGTTCCGAACGCCCGACTTCGCCCGTTTCCTTCCTGCCGATCCGTCGCGAACTTCAGATAAGACGACTCCATCCCGTGCTGATACAGGATGTTGAAGAAGATGAACGCGGCGTACAGGATGGCAATGGGCTGGTAGACATCCGGATCAAAGACCTGCGAGTAGACCGGGAAGAGCAGGAAATTGATCAGCCGTCCAACGACCGACGAGATGCCGTAGACCGCGGTTTCCGAGGCCAATCGTCCTATGCGGGATCCAGCCATCAGGCGGAGGCGCGGGACAGGAAGTACCGGACAGCCAGCGCGTACCCTTCGAGGCCCAGCCCGCTGATCGAGCCGACGCAGACACCGGCCGTGAGCGACTGGTGGCGGAAGGCCTCCCGGGCATGGATGTTGGAGATGTGGACTTCCACGACAGGCGTTTCAATCGAAGCGATGCCATCGCGAAGTGCGACAGACGTGTGGGTGAAGCCCGCCCCATTCAGAATGATGCCATCCACGTCGGCTTTCTGGAGCGCGTCGATCAGATCTCCTTCCTGGTTGCTCTGATAGAAGGAAAACGTCACTTCCTGGAATTGGGCGGCGAGATCCTGCTCGAGATCTTCCAGCGTGGTGTGCCCATAAATCTCGGGCTCACGCTTGCCGAGCATGTTCAGATTCGGGCCGTTGATAACGAGTATTCGCACAGGTCTGGAATGCAGATTGGGGGCGCAAGCCCCAAAATAGGCCTGTACTGCTGGGATATGAAATGGATGCAGAGCGCAGGGTGCACCGGTGGTCCTGTCGTAGTTTCAGATCAATTTCACGGCAATTCGCCCTGATAAACCTGATCAAACCTGATCAGGTGTGCGTAAAACTGTGCAAATCTATACATTATGGTCAGGCTTTGCGGGGTACGTATTCCTTGCTATCTGATCACTGATCTGGCATTTCGCGCATCATGTCCGATTCATTCTATTCGCTGAAAGACGCTGCAGAGCAACTGGGTGTGCACCCGGTGACGCTTCGCCGGTGGGCCGAGAGTGGGAAAATCGAGGTGGTCCGTACACCTGGTGGTCATCGTCGCTTTCCCGGCGCTGAAATCGAGCGGCTGAAGAGGCAGACCTCGGATGAGCCGTCAGCTTCCATCGGCGAGGAGCTTCGTGAACACGCGCTTTCGTACACGCGGGAAGACATTTCCCATCACGAAGCCTCCTGGATTTCCAATGTGTCCGAAAAAGACCGGAAAGAGAAACGCTTGCTGGGTCGACGGCTCATGGGTTTGATGATCCAATTCGTCGGAACGGAAGAGGGGGAAGGAGACGAGATCCTGGACGAGGCTCGCACGATCGCGCGTCTGTATGCCAAAGGGGTAGTTATGAGCGGTCTTCCATTGCAGGATGCCCTGAAAGCCGTGAACTTCTTCCGGGATCACATATTGGAGTCAGCAGTCGTATTGCCCGAAGCAGCACGCCGCCGACCGGAAGCCAATCAGCGCATGTTCAGGCGTCTGAACACCTTCCTGAACGAGGTTCAGCTGCAAATCGCCGACTGCTATGAAGTGTTAGGCGGTGTAACAGACAGCGATCAGTCCCCATCGTAGGGCACTTGATCCATCTCTCCCTGCCATGAGCAAGAAAGGAAAAGTGTTGGTCGCCATGAGTGGCGGCGTGGATTCATCCGTGGCGGCCGTGCTCCTCAAGGAGCAGGGCTATGACGTCGTGGGCATCACCATGAAGACCTGGGACTACCAAGGCAGCGGTGGGCGCACGGGCAAGGAAGTCGGATGCTGCACGCTGGAATCCATGAATGATGCCCGTGCCATCGGTATCAAGTACGACTTTCCGCATTTCATCGTCGACATCCGGCAGGAGTTTGGTGACTGGGTCATCAACCGTTTCACGGATGAGTACATGGCCGGTCGGACGCCGAATCCTTGCGTACTCTGCAATACCCACATCAAATGGGAATCCCTGATGCGTCGCGCGGACGATCTGGGTTGCGAGTTCATTGCCACGGGGCACTACGCCCAGCTTCGCCAGGACGAGGAAACGGGTCGGTTCGTGCTGTCCCGGGGACTCGATCACAACAAGGACCAGAGCTACGCCCTGTGGGGTGTGAGTCAGGAGAATCTTTCCCGGACCATTTTCCCGCTGGGCCATCTGACGAAACCCGAGATCCGGAAGATGGCGGCAGACTTCGGGCTGGATGAGGTTGCCAACAAGCCGGACTCCTACGAAATCTGTTTCGTCCCCGACAATAATTACCGTCGTTTCCTGCGCGAGCGGGTACCGGATATGGACCAGAAAGCGGGCCCGGGGGATTTCCTGCTCTCCGATGGCACCGTCATCGGGCAGCATGAAGGATATCCCTTCTACACCATTGGCCAGCGACACGGACTTGGCCTCGCCATGGGGGAGCCCATCTACGTGACCCGCATCGAAGCCGAGACCAACCGGGTCTGGGTGGGGCCGAAGGAAGAGTTGTTGGGCCAACGCCTGACCGCCGCTCAGATCAATCCGATCAAGTACGCTGACCTCACCGGGGAGCGCGACGCGGTCGGCAAGATCCGCTACAAGGACGAAGGATCGCCCTGTGTTGCGTGGCAGGACGGCGGAACGTTGCATGTTCAATTTGCCGAACCGCGTCGCGCGATCACACCCGGACAGGCCATTGTCCTGTACGAAGGTGACGATGTCCTGGGCGGCGCCTGGATCCAGACCGTGGGTGAGCCTGAGCAGATAGCGGGTTGAAGCGATGCCTCATCAAAGCCCAAAGGAGTCTGACGACCAGGCCGTCGGACAGGCGGAATCGATGACACAGACCACCGGGCGGAGATTGTCTACGTAGATCTTCGCAAACTGCGTTTCCCGGGCCAAATAGCCTAAAGAACGTGTCGGGAGTGCCGATCCCTGAGAGGACCAGACTTCCTACACATGTTCGACGGCAGCTTCTCCATAGCCTGGGCGTTTTTCGCTTCCAGTATCCTCTCATTCGAGTTGGCCATGCACGCGTGGGCCAAACGGCGCAACGCATATTCCAATGCGTTCTTTGCCGTCATGCTGCTGGCAGGGTTTTGGTCGCTGTGCTCTGGACTGCATCTGGTCCTGGAAGATTTCGACCACAAAGTGCTCATTTCGAGCATCAAGTTTGCCTTCATTCTCCCTCTTCCAGTCACATGGGTGTTGATGGCAGCCTGGTTCACGGACGTGAAGGTGTCGAAGCGCATGGTGCGACTGCTCTACGTGATTCCCATCATCACCATGTTGCTCATCGCGACCAATTCCTGGCACAAGCTGGTTTTCATATCCAACACTCCTTTCGAGCAGGAGAGCTTCACCACCATCGAGCGCGAGTACGGCGTCTGGTTCTGGGTGAACATGGGCTATGCCTATCTGATGATCGTGGCGGGATTCGGTCTTTTTCTTCGGAAGGTGATCATGACGCGCGGCTATGTCCGCGTGCAGGCCGTGATCATGGTGATCGGTTCAGCTTTGCCGCTGCTTTCGAACATGCTCTATTTCCTGGGACCAGGAGCCTTCCTGTTCCTGGACTGGACCCCCGTTTCTTTTGCGGCATCCGGTGTGTTCTTCTATATCGGGATGTTCCGGTATCGCATGCTGGACCTGATGCCGATAGCACGCGGTCAGATCATCAGCTCCATGGATGACGGCGTGGTCATTACGGATCCAACTGGTTTCGTACTCGAAGTCAACGATGCAACCGGACGACTGGTGTCGTCTGAAGTGGATGCGCTGTCTGGAAAGCACGTGACCGATGTCCTTCCGTTCCTCGCACCTGCCTGGGAGGCTGCTGCAACGGAGGACCAGTACCGAAGCGAGCTTCCGCTGATCGACGGCGATGAGCGGCATTGGATGGTTGTCCGCATCCGAAGCGTCATCAACGACGCCGACGTTCTTCAGGGAAAGCTGATCCTTCTTCGTGACGTGACGGAACGAAAGGAAGCTGAAATCCATCTGGTTGAATCCCGGGAGCGCATTCAGGAGCTATCCAGGCTCAAGTCGGCATTCCTGTCCAACATGAGCCATGATGTCCGGACGCCGCTTTCCGGAATCATTGGTTTAGCCGACGTACTGGTGGAGGAAACCGAAGGCGATCAGCAAGAACTGGCTGGGATGATCCGTTCCAGTGGCGATCGTCTGCTCAAGCTCCTCAACTCCATCCTTTCCGTATCCCACCTGTCTTCAGGTACGCTGGATCAGAACGTGGAGTCCACGAACGTCGTCGCGCTTGCCAAGAATGTCATGGTGCAGTACGAGCGGGACGCTGAGGACAAAGGACTCGAAATCCACGAGACCATCCCTTCGGACATGGTGGTCCGGGACGTCGACCCGGCTCATATCGCCCACGCACTCAGCCACATTTTCGATCATGCCGTTCGCTTCACGGACTCGGGAAGCATCGCCATGGACATCAGAGAGAAAGGTGCCGACCTTTTGATCCGGGTGACGGATACAGGACGCGGATTCGATCCGGCGTTCGTCGCTTCCATCGATGAACCGATCGACACGCTCTCGTTGGCAGAGTTCGGATTGGACAAAGGCTCAGGCCTGGGTCTACGCGTTGCTCACGGTCTCATCCAGGAGTCTGGCGGGCGACTGCTGATCGCGTCCGAGCCGGGGATAGGCTCGATGTTCACGATCGTCCTTCCCCAAAAGGAGACCGCTTCCAGCCCAGACCGACCCCCGGCGCTACGAACAGCCGGCCGCGTCCGTCCAACCGCACCAGATGCGCAAACGGATCCTCGCTGAGATCAAGGTGGCCGTCCAGATCCAGGAAGCGCACGTTGTCGTGAGTTGCGCCGAAATGAAGGGCGGCAGCAATCGACAGGGCTGATTCGTCCATGCATCCGAGCATGGTTTCCATCCCAGCCTCCTTGGCTCGCGAGTCGATGGCATGAGCCGCTTCGAGGCCGCCCATCTTCTGGAGCTTGATGTTGATCAGCGCGACGGGTCCGGCTTCGGCAATTCGGGAGACGTCGTCGGCAGTCTGTACGGATTCGTCAGCCATCACCGGAATGGCGGTGCGTCGGGCCGCCTCACCGAGCAGAAGCAGGTTTTTCTTGGTCGTCGGTTGCTCGACGTATTGCAATCCAAGGCTGAATGCTCCCTTCTGGAGACGTTCCACGCCAGCCAGGTCATATCCTTGATTGGCATCCAGGGCGAGGCGGATCTTCGGTCCATACCGGTCCCGGAGGACTTTCAGCCTCTCGATATCCAGGTTCACGTTGTGACCGCCTTTGACCTTGAAGAAGGCGAATCCGCGTTTGTGCAGCCGTTCTACCTGAGTCAGTGTTTCCTGAAGGCTCGATATGCCGATCGTAATTGAGGTCTCACGGGGCTCTACGGCGGCGCTTGCGTAGCCGAACAAACCGCCTATGGACGTATTCCTCGCGCGAGCCAACAAGTCGTGTCTGGCCAGATCAATCGCCGCCCGCGCAGAAGGACAGGAATGGTCAGGAAGAGGGAGTTCATCGAGGGCGTATCGCAGCGCATTTCGAGCGAACGTGTCCAAAGCTTCCCGGGAGGCTTCCACCGTTTCTCCCGTGACCTCGGGAGCTGGGGCCGCGCAGCCGATGCCTTGACGACCATCCCGAAGCGTTATGACGACGAAATGATTGGTCACCTCCGTAATCGTTTCGTACGCAATCGTGTACGGCACCTCAATAGGCGCGTGAACACTGTGGACCGAAACGTCGGCGACGATCATGGCAGAGGTTCGCGGGTGCGCAAGCGGGAAGCAATCAAATCTACCAAACGATCGGATCCTTCCCGGAAGATGTCAATGGCTGGGCGATCGAACATGATTTGATAATCTGAGCGAACCTTGAGGGTCTCATCCGCCGACAGCCCTTTCGGGTTGATGGTGATGGCATCGACCTTTCGGCCCGAGAGCAGCTCAAGGGCATCGATCTGACGCTTCATCGGCGGCATGGGCAGATCCGGAAATCCGTCGAACGTATCGCGGGCTGGCACATCCTGCAGGATCAGGACATCCGGCTTGACGGCGGCGACCAGCTCCAGTCCTCCGGGATAGGCCGGGTGAAGCAATGCGCCCTGGCCTTCAACAACGACCACATCCGGTGCGACCTCCTCCCAGGCGCGCCGTACGACGTGTTCGATTTCACCCGCGACAAAGTCGTTGACCAACGTGTCCAACCGGATACTGAATCGCGCACCCTGAAGCCAGGCAGTCTGCCCGGTTCCGATCATCTCTGCCGAGTACCCTCGTTGGCGAAGCGCGTTGCGCAGAACCCAGGAGGTAGTCCGCTTGCCTGATGCGGAGTCCGTCCCAAGAACCAGTACCCGTACGGACTGGACTTCGTCGATCCGGCCCTCGTAGAAATGCAGCTCAGATCGATGGGGCGGTTTGCGCACATCAATGAGCTGAACGCCGTGCTTGTCAGCCAGAGGGGCAAACTCTGGATCTTTGGACAGGAAGACATGCAGCCCGCAATAGATGTCATAGCCGCTCTCAATGGCGCTCCGGACCGCATTCCGGGCATGATCGGGCAGTACACCGCCGTCTGTGGCTAGACCGACTACGAAGGCTCCTTTCGGCTCAGGTATGGTCGCTTTCGCTTCGTCCAGCGTCGGGACGATAGGAATATCGTTGGCCTGGCCATCGAGGAACTGGCCGGCATCCTGCCCGGCATACACATGGTCCACGACAGCGCGAACGTCGAATCGCTCGGTAAATCGGATCAGGCCGTGGGCGGTCTTGCCGCGCGTCGAATCCATACAGGTCGCGCAGTAGACGATGGCAGGGATGGGAGTCATCACGAGTCGGGCAAGTGGCAGGCGTTGCGGGGATGAGCCCCGATCAGTCCATGGTACGACACTTGCGCACAATCGAGAAAGCCATCTCGAGGGCCTGTTCAGCATTCAGGCGCGGATCCACATTGCTCGTGTAGGCCTCATGCAGGTCCTTCTCTTCCAGCCCCCGGGCGCCACCTGTGCATTCGGTCACGTTTTCTCCGGTCAGCTCGAGATGGACGCCTCCCAGAATCGTTCCAAAGGCTCGATGGATATCGAAGGCTTGCTCGAGTTCGGAGAGGATGTTCTCGAAACGACGGGTTTTCAGGCCATCCTCCGTCACCTCGGTATTGCCGTGCATCGGGTCACAGGTCCACAGAACGGGGTGGCCCGAATTGGTGACGACATCGATCAACCGGGGAAGCCCTTCATCAATCTCGTTGGCTCCGAACCTGGTGATCAATGTCACACGACCGGCCTGGAACTCAGGGTCGACGAGGTCCAGAATGCGCTTCAGTTCGCGGGCTTCAAGATCGCCGCCAACCTTCAGTCCAATTGGATTCCTAAGGCCTCGCACGTATTCGATATGCGCGCTGTCGACCGTGTTTGTCCGCTTTCCGATCCAAGGGAAGTGCGTTGACAGGTTGAACGTTCCTTTCGATGTCTCGCGGGTGAACGCCTCTTCGTAGGGCAGCACGAGGGCCTCATGACTCGTGAAGAATGAGACGCGCTCCGCATCACGGATAGGCAGTGGGGAGACGGCTTCGGTGAAGCGAATGGCATCCCGGATAGCATCCACGATGGCCTGGTATTCAGCACGCAGGTGATCCGACGTGACGAAGTCCAGATTCCAGTATTCAGGGTGATGGAGGTCAGCAAACCCGCCTTCGCCAAGCGCTCGAACGTAGTTGAGCGTCATCGTTGACCGTTCGTACGCCGTGACCATGCGAGCCGGGTCTGGTCGGCGCGCTTCGGCCGTGAATTCAGGCGCGTTGACCAGGTCGCCGCGATAGCTGGGCAGCTTCCGTCCCTCGGGGCCTTCCATATTGGCTGAGCGGGGCTTTGCGTACTGGCCTGCAAATCGCCCAACGCGGGTCACAGGAAGGCGAAGTCCGTAGATCAACACTAGACTCATCTGCAGCAACACCTTGAGTCGGTTCGCGATGATATCCGGATGGCATTCGTCGAATCGCTCGGCACAATCACCACCTTGAAGGAGGAAGCGCTTACCGACGGACGCTTCAGCCAGTTGCTGCTGCAGGCGGTTGATCTCCCATGCCGTGACTACCGGTGGGACCACCGCCAGGTGTTCAAGCACCCTTCCCAGTTCGGCGTCGTTTTCGTACGCGGGTTGCTGACGCGCATCGAATGCCTTCCAGGAAGACGGGCTCCACTCGGCTTGCGGAGAAGAAGCGTTTGCTATGTCGATATCTGGTCGGGAGGACACCGTTCAGTTGCGTAATCGGGCAAGTCAGTCTGGGAGTGACACCACCCGGTGTCTGAATACAGCTCTCGGGAGGGTAGCGGAGAACCCTTAGCGTACCGATTCGTTCGCACGTTCCCCATTTTTTTGATTCCCGGACCCCCTCCAACCAACTGTTTCTGTTCGATGCGCAACGTTTTTGCAATGCTCGTTATCACCTTGATGTTCATCGCTGGCTGCGATAGCGGCGACGTAACCGAACAGGAAGCAGCAAAGGTTCAAGTCCGACTTGAGTTGGAAGGCTTGCCCCCGTTGCAGGACGGGTTCACGTACCAGGCATGGGCGAAGGTTGGATTCGAGACGTTTCCCACGGATCGGTTCAACGTTGCCGAGAACGGTTCCTTCGTGAACGCCGCGGGTCAGTTCATCCAGAACGCACTGGTCTTTGCTGTGGATGTGGCTGCTGCCGACGAGGTGTTCATCACGATTGAGGACAAGCGCGATTCCGACGATGCGCCTTCAGGAACCGTCATTTTGGGTGGTACGGTCAGCGGATCGGTCGCCACGTTAACGCCAACCGACCCGATCGCACTCGACGCTTCGTTCGCTGGGTTGACGGGAACGTTCATGGTGATGCACCACTCTGACTTCGTGGCGGGCTCTGAAACGTCTGGCCTCTGGTTCACGAACGGATCGCAGGGGTCACCGACAGCCGGCTTGTCACTGCCGGCACTTCCCGATGGTTGGATCTATGAAGGGTGGCTCGATACGGGAGCAGCGTTGATCTCCACTGGCACATTCCGGTCGGGTAGCGCTGCCGACACGGCCAGCCCCTACTCCAGTACGGATACGCCCCTTTTCCCAGGCGAAGACTTCCTGGAAAACGCCCCGACGGGCGTGACCTTCCCGCTCAATCCGGCGGGGGCCACGGCTCGCGTCACGATTGAACCGTTTCCAGATGACACAGTCGATCCGTACGGCTTCTTCATCATGTCCGGCAGCGTTCCTTCCAGCCCGACTGCAGGAACACCGTACCCGCTCGGCGCTGACATTCAGATGCCTTCGGGTACGGCGACCTTGTTCTAGGGCCTTAGTGGACGTGAGACCGCTCGGTTGAGCGAATCGTCCAGCGCATGTTGACGAGTGCTTATTCCTCGCCCGAGGTGCGGCGTGCGCGTTTGCGACGGTCTCGAATCGCACTGCGAGCTTTTCGGAGCTGACGCTCGACGGACGAATACGCTTCCTGAATGGCCTCCGGTATCAGCGGAGACTTGTGGGATCCTGAGATGTTGTCAGGACGATGATACAGGGTAAGCGTGGCCTCGTACTCGTTGACGGTTGGTTTCCCCGAGAGCTGTTTGATGGACAGATGGGCACCGGTGATGTCGGTGTGACCTTCTTCCAGTTTGTTCACCCGGGAGGTGATCCATTCGTGGGTTTCGTCTGAGATCTGGAGGTGATCCAGATGGAGTTCGAGGTTGATGGCCATAGATGATCTCTTGGCTGTTTGAGCGTTGGTTACGAGGATCCGTGGAAGGCATCCTCTGAAGGTCAATTAAGCACACCCGACCCTCAGAAATGTAGGGAGATGCCTTACAGCCGTGAAGGGGGAATCGGACTCGTGAGCAACACTCACGTCGCGCTCACTGCGTTCGCGGACATCAGAGGCCGTAAATCGCACCGAATTTCTCGCGCACGTAGTCCATCCAGGGGCCAGCGGCCAGACCTTCGCCTGTGCTTGCTCCGAGGATCTCGTTGGCCGTGCGTCGACGTCCCCACTGATGCACGTGCGTCCGGAGCCAGCCCAACAGGTTGCTGAATTGACCGCCTCGAATTTGCTCGTCCAGGTCGGGTAAGTCTTTCCGAGCCGCATCGAACAGCTGAACGGACATCAGATTTCCCAGGGCATAGGTTGGGAAGTACCCGATGGCGCCAAGTGACCAGTGGATATCCTGCAAGACTCCTTCTGCGTCATTTTCAGGTCGAACGCCGAGCCATGACTCCATCCGGTCGTTCCAAGCTGCGGGCAGGTCCTTGACGGCAACTCGTCCAGCAATCATCTCCTGCTCCAACTCGAAACGGAGCATGATGTGGAGGTTGTAGGTCACCTCATCGGCTTCGACCCGGATGGTCGAAGGCATGACAGCATTGATGGCCTGATAGAATTGATCTAGCGAGACGTCGGACAGTGCTCCGGGAAATGTCGATTGCGCCGTTGGGAACGCAAACTCCCAGAAGGCGCGACTACGACCAACCAGATTTTCCCACATCCTGGATTGCGATTCGTGCATGCCCAGCGAGGTGCCGTCAGCCAGTGGTGTGCCCTCCAGTGACGGATCGATTCCCTGCTCGTACATGGCATGGCCCGCCTCGTGAAGCGTGCCAAAGAAGGCGGGGTTGAAGAATCGTTTTTCCAGTCGTGTGGTGATGCGGACGTCGGAAATGGAGAATGAGGTCGAGAATGGATGGGCAGAGCGATCCTGTCGTCCATGCTTCAGGTCGTATCCGATTCGCTCGGCCATCTCCATACCGAACGTCCATTGGTCAGCTTCAGGGTATTCCCGGTGGACCGGTCCCTCGCACAACGGCTTCGCTTGACCGATGGCTTCCACGAAGGGAACGAGGTCCTTTTTGACATCATCGAAGACCGCTGCGACCTGTTTGGTCGTAGCGCCTTCTTCGTATTGATCCAGCAAGGCATCATAAGGCTGATCTTCGTATCCCAACGCCTCAGCATGCTGAATACAGAGGTCAAAAATGCGCTCCAGGTGGGGTGCGAACACAGGGAAGTCGTTTCCTGACCGTGCCTTCTGCCAGGCCCCCTTGGCTCGACCCGACGCTTCCGCCATTTCAGCAATCAACGAAGAAGGCACCTTGCGAGCCTTCTGGACATCCCTGGATACAATGCGGACGAGATCGGAATCGGATGCAGAATCTGGCTGGGCTGCTTCCAGCAGCCGGGCAGTTTCATCGTCTATCAGCAGCTCATGGGCCATCGATCGCAACGTGGCCACCTGCTGGGAGCGTGCTTCTGCCCCTCCTTCCGGCATATACGTTTCCTGATCCCATTCCAGCACCGCCGCGGCCTGATTGAGGTGGGTGATGCGGGCAAGACGTTGTTTCAGAGTGTCCATGGGAGAAAATCGAAGTGGAATCGCGCAACAGGTGGGATCTCAAACTGGCCACCTTTGATGCCCGCCTGAGGGGAAGGTTCTGCGTGACGGGGAGATGCTGAGGTGTCGTGCCGAAGAGAGCTTGCCTTTCCGTTCGGCATTCCCTCAATCAGCAAGATGAAAAGTGCTCACACAACTGCGAGAGGTTGCCTTTCAACTAAAGGGCCCTCGTTTTCATACGGTGAAACTGGGGCCCGGACGCATCCAACCGGACCCCGGCTTCAACAGCGCGCCTGTCAACCAACGAGTGGAGGCGACACCATGAAAACGTTTCACATCCTCGTTCCTACCGACTTCTCCGACAGCGCCTTGCTGGCGCTTGAGCATGGGATCTATCTGGCCAACAAGTTTGATGGCGAACTCCATCTGCTGCACGTCGCTGAACTTCCGACCATTACGCTCCCAGATTTCCCATCTGACCTCTTCGAGGCCGCCCGCAACATGGGTATGGAAAGACTCGGTGATCTGCTCGAGCAGCAGGAGGTCGAGCTGCCTCCTGTGAAGCGTGTAGTCATGGCGGGAACGCCGGCAGAGCCAGCCGCCGATGTCATCATTGACTATGCGAACACCCATGACGTGGACTTCATTGTCATGGGTACGCACGGTCGGCGCGGCGCACGTCGGTTGCTGCTGGGAAGCGTGACCGAGGAAGTCATCAGACGGTCGCCGTGTCCGGTCTTGACGATGCGAACGCACAAGGAAGCCTGGTCACTTCCAAGAGCAGACCGGATCCTGGTACCGGTGGACTTCGGCAAATCCACGCGTCAGGTAATGGGCGTAGCGGCACGGGTTGCAGAGCACTACGATGCTTCGATCACGCTCGCTCACGTCGTGGACCTGGAGTACTACCCGTACTACGGATTTGGTACGGATCCTTTCCGTTCCATCCAGAGCGACATGATCCAGGCGAGTGAAGACCATTTGAGCGAACTCGCTGCAGAATTACAGGCCGCGGGCATCATTGCCTCGTGGATCACCGTCTCTGGTCACCCGGCTTCCACGCTTCGCGAACTGGCTGCGGAAAGCGATGTGGATCTCATTGTCATCGGCTCCCATGGCCGTTCCGGCTTTGATCGCGCCATGGTCGGAAGTGTATCCGAGAAGGTGCTACGCTCGGCTCATTGCCCGGTCATGGTTGTGAACACCGGCGACGAAGTCTCCCAGCTCGGAGTCGCAGCCTGATCATGTCATCCGGACAGGATGTGTGATTTCAGCTGGCGGTGCAGGCCGGATCACGGTTTTCACGCAGTGAATAACCGTGGTCCGGCCCCGTGTGGACGCGGAGTTCTTCGCAAGGTCAGTTCAACGGCGTCAAGGAGAACGTCTGATTGGCATGACCCGGGGCACAACTCCACTGAGCGAATCCGGCGCCATTTTCCTGATTGCCCTGATAGAGGTCGAGGCATTTTCCGGTATTGGCGTTCTGGAATCGGAAACGATCACCATCAGCTATGATTTGCCAATCATGATCAGTGCCCGGTCTTGGGGCACAGTCCCAGTTCACGACCCGGGCCCCGTCTTCTTGTGAGCCGCCTTCAACGCCAAGGCATCTTCCCGAGGACTCGTTGAACAGCTGAAATACGTCCTTGCTCATGGCGCGGAGCGTATAGTGCTGTTGCTGATTGCTTTGATCGCAATCCCACTGGGTGTGTTGCGTGCCATTGGCCCCGTTTCCGCCCATGTTCATGCATTTCTCGGATGCGGTTATCCGTAGTTGGAAACGATTGCGTTCCATGGGGAAATTGTCCATGACGGTGTTGATCGAGAAGTGCTGATTCTCGTTTCCTGCATCACAGTCCCACAAATGGAACGGCGCCCCATTGTCCTGGGACCCGTAGTCCAGGTCGAGGCACCTGCCGCTTTCCTGGTTTACAAACCTGAATGTGGTTCCACGACGCTCAATGCGGAAATCATGGATGCTGCCCGGCCCGTAGCAATCATAATTGATGATGCGCGTGCCCCGGTCGTGGGATCCTCCGTCCAGGCCCATGCATCGCTGGGAGGCCAGGTTGTAAATGCGGGCATTCCCATTTCCTGAATCCATCAGGCGATAATGCTGCTGCAGGTTGTTGCGATCGCAATCCCACTGCGTTTGCCACGTTTCATTGGCCCCGTTTCCGCCCATATTTACGCACTTGCCGGATCGATCAGACGTGATCTGGAATACAGCCGGCATTTGCGAGGGGCTGACCGAAGCGAAGTTGTTGTCGGGAGGTCGGGTCGGAGAGAAATTTGACTTGATGATCCGATACGTCAAACGATCACCCGGGTAATCCATCAGGACGACACCCAGTTTGCGGCGCATCCAGCCATTATGTCCTCCCATGCCACCGATGGTGTGGAAGGCCCTTTCGTTCACTTCGTTTGCAATGGTCAGGGGCGTCGTTCCCGCCGTTGTGAGGGCATTGCTCAGGATGGCAGGGATTTTTGTGACGTCATCGAAGGTTGTCTCAGCGACCTTCTGCCGGATATAGGCTTCGTCCGTCATGCGACTGAAGTCCAGGTCGAGATCCAGGGCGATGAAATAGGCACTCAACCAGTTCAGGTATAGCGTTTCCGGGGGATTGGTCGTGGCCCAGGATTGGTTGGATTTGTTGAACTGGTCAGCAACGATGCGGGCTTTGCCTTCGTGATCCGGCGACTTGAACCCGTCCTTGTTGATGATTGGAATGTGACCGGGTTCTCCTGGAATGTTGCCGTTCTGTTCGTCTACCACGCCCGGGAATGATGAGCGGTGGAACGCCCACTCATCTCCAAGGGGGGTATCCGAGATGATGAAGATCTTGCCCCTGATTTCTCCCAGGCGCGGCATTTTACCGTGTCTTGTATTCGCCTTGAAAATGACATCCCGGTAGTTGCCCGCAAAACTCCTGAATGCGTTTCCGATGTCCGACGTGTTCTGCCCACCATTCTTGTTGAAAAGGACGATGACCGTTTCCGAAGGATTCTTCTGAAGGAAGTCCCGATACACGCTGAACCAGTACTCCAGCGTATTCTCCGTCTTGCACTTCGATTCATCTCCGTGCAGCATGTGGATCTCGCCATTGACCATCGTTCCGCGCATGTCGAAGAACCGGATGCCGGCTCCAAGCTGCTCCGAGATCGTCATCACTTGCGTGTTGCAATGAGGAAGCGGAGATGTACGGGCATACGAGTTGTGGGTAGCCGGAATGGACATCTGGGTGATGGGCATGGCATCCGGGATGTAGCCCATCCAGCCTGTTGCAAACTCCCTCATCCAGTCCAGGGGCCAGGCCCGGGTTGAATTCGTGATATAGGCACCTTGCCTGATGCGACCATCGTCGCCATTGCCCTCATCGAAAATGGGAAACGAGTCCAGCGAATACTTGGGGCCGTACACCTGCATCGAGTTGATCTGATTGTCCCAACCAGCATCAGCGAGGCAATCGTAACTGCTTGTCAGATAGAAACTGTCGGGCCCACCCGGCGAGTCCGCCCGGAATGAATAGGTGTCCACGCCTTCCACGGCGATGGATGAAATGGAATTGCGGGCATTGGCCGGCGGTGCGATGAAGTGATTCAACCCTTGTTGGGTTATCGTCTCTTCGGACGGAAGAAGGATCTGATATCCTCCGTAGTGACAATGCTCATAAACAAGAACACGCTGGCGCGCCTCAGCCTGTTGTATTGTGATACAGATGCCAGTCAGAAGGAGGGCTGCAATGAGTCGCTTCAATTCGGTACTCAGATGTTTTGAGGGAGCGTGCAATGTCTGATGAATGCAGGGTAGTTGCAACTGCCCTCGCATTCGTTCGGGCACGTGGTTTGTCTTCGGGGTGGTTTCATCGAATGATTTGTCGCGGTGAAAAAACCGTGATCCGTCCCGTAAGGCGTGAAATAAGCACTTTAGGCGTCTGGAGTAATCTTGATTCGCCTCAAGGACCGACGTAGTTTTTCATTCTGCGTTGCCTCTCCGGCCACGCATGATGCCAATGTAGCTCAGCTGGTAGAGCAGCTCACTCGTAATGAGCAGGTCAGCGGTTCGAGTCCGCTCATTGGCTCCAGCCCAAACGCCCCTTCTGATTCCAGGAGGGGCGTTTTTTGATTAGATCCGTTTCTCGGATAGAGCGGGTTGCTTGATGCAAGGACGACATGGGGACGAAGCATGGGATCATATGCAAGTGATACGACGAATAACCTATACTTCGTGCAAATCCACGCGCTTTGACCAATCGCCCATATTTGGAGGAAGGAATTGAAACTAAGAGACGCGATCCCGTCAAAAGTAGACGATTCCCACATTGAAGAAGCGATTATTGAAGTCCGGTTTGAACATGTAGACGAGGAAGACCTCGTATTTGCATCGTTCTTTAGCCACTTCCGAGGTGACTTCTCGAATCACGAGAAGCCGGCGTACGCCCAAATCCCATTCGATATTCGCTCCAGCGATCCCAATCTGAAATACAAGCCGATCTACAGGCTTGAATCTGAAAACGGCGACCTGGTATTGCTCAGTTCTCGAATGCTCGGCCTGGTCACACGAAGGCCGTATGTTGGTTGGGGGGAGTTTTCAGAGCGCTTCAATCGCCTGTTGGACTTCTTACAATCCTCCTATCCTCGGTTGCGTCACGAAAGAGTCGGTATCAGGTATATCAATCGGTTTGATGGATGGCTTAGATCTAGCCTGAGCCTATCGCTCGAACAACAGGGGGAAGCGATCGAAACTTCTGGCCTTGAACTGAAAATGATGGTGCCGGACGGGGACTATACTAGCCGTGTGCTTTATGTCGAGTCTGATCAGAACGGCCATAGATTCTCGGTAATCGACGTTGATACGTTTAGAGATGGTCGCAGTGGTACTGTGAATGAACTGATTGAGGAAGCACATGCGGCAGAAAAGCGAGCCTTTTTCTCTGTGATATCTGACGATTTCTTGGCTTCTCTCAAACCTGAGTACCCAAATCCGTGATCGACTCCGATACATACAGTGCTAGGGACCACTATTTGTCTCATGGTTTCCCTCCCTACCTTCTCGCTCAGAACTGGGGAGTCTTGCTAAGTACAGAAGCGGTAAGAAGTACACTTGGCTTTGAGTACGCTTATGTTCCAGCGCTAGGCACGACTTACTCAATGTGCGAGCCTCGTGTTGACAGGGAATATGAGGTATCCATCCCGTTAACAATCGGCTCTCATGAGTACGGCATTTTTCAAGATTTATCTGCTCAGGTTTCCGGCTATAACACACTGAAATGGAGCTCGTTGTATCGTGATCTTCCGCTCACTCTTGATGATGCCCATCAGCGTTTCGGATTATCTAACCTGATTACACGGGTCCTCTTTCTCCTCATGCGAAAGGGCATCGAGGTGGCTTCAAAGGGATATACTGAAGATGATTCGTACGTCCTTCAGCTGTTTGAGAACGACGACTTCATGTTGATCGAGTTGCATCCCTCAAATGAGATTACCTATTCGAGAAGGTTTGCTAGGGGAGGCAGGGAGTTTGGGGATTTGACGCTAGACTCACTCTCTCAGAAGCTTGACGAACGGGCCTTTGTTCTCTAGGGCCTTGATGGTTGAATGAGCTGTCCATCAGAAATACCTGTCCATTTGCACAAGGGTTCTCGCCCAGTAGACCCTGTTTTTAGTGATGAAGAGCTATTGTATCGGCGGATCAGAAGGCCGCTCATAGGCTTGCTTCCCGACGCATTGGATTTTGACCTGACAGAAATGTCCGTCAATAGGGAGCTATACTCGAATCAGCCCGAGGACGTGCTTTGGAATATCAATGCGTCAAGTGCTACAGACCATTTTCACGACCAGGGTATTGTCTCTTTTCCCGTTCGTGAAGTGAGGGCAGTTCACCTACGTCATCCTCAGCTCGACGAGTATTGTGTTATGCGCGTAATGCATCAGCCTGAAGACTGCATGTACCCTCACTCTGTGGTCGTTCCTGAAATGCGTCCGGGGCAAGGTGTGAGTAAGCCCAGCAAAATGATGCGCACAGAATTGCGGACCAGGTTCCGAGAGCTAAGCCAGGTGATTCAAACAGAAAAAGGAGCCTAAGCTCCTTTCTCGCGCTCCCATGTAAGGAAGCGGCTGATGTCAAATGCAAAGGCGGAAGCCACCGTGGCAATGACGAGTGCGTCGTCGGCGAAACCGATTCCCGGAATCAAATCTGGAATGGCATCTGCCGGAGAGACGAAGTAGACGATTGCTCCGCTGAGAGCAGCGACCGTTTTCCAAGGCACATCGCGATAGCTTCCATCGACATAGGACCTGAGCAGCCGCGTGATCGCTTTCGCTTTCCAGGAGACACCTCCCAGGGCCAGCCTGATTCTGCTGCTGTGCGATTCCGCCTTAGCAACGATCTCTCCAAGGTCTGCCTCGTCTACCGCTTCACGGATGGAGTAGGTATGCATTTTCGTGTCCTCAAGCTTTGTTAGAGTGGGTTGTCCGCATTCATGGCCATCTCGTCGGATGAACGGAGGGATGGTCGTCTACGGTTTGTCGATTTGTTTGAAGAGGCTGCGGGGCGGAGCACTTGTTGTTTGATCTCTTCAGGAAAAGCGATGCGACCTCGCTGGTCGAGGTCAGCCCAGACTTTGCACGCCCCGTATAGGGACCTACCTACGCCGAACTTCACGGCGGCTCGTTTTAGGGCATCAGAGAATGCTGATTTGGCATCTTCCCCTTGGCCAACATCCTCCTTGGTGGCTTTGCCGACACGTAAGCTGCAGCGTACCGCTCCGTTTTCAAGTGGCGAGTAGCTGTCTGACCACCCACCGGGGCCCACGACTTCGTCGAGTCGGTCCATGACCGCACGAGCATCGACGAACGGCACTATCAGTCCCCGAGTCTTGTCCTGGTTGGTTGTGAGGACTTTGATGTGGATTGTGTCAAACGAAAAGGGCCGCGACAAGGCGGCCCAGATATCGGCTCCATTGTTTGAGCCGTTCAAACCTTGAGTCATGGTCAGTACTCCTCCGGTAATAGGATTGTGGTGTATTTGTGTCCTGGATCAGTAATGACCCAAATCTTGCGCCCCAGCTTGCTGCGGTAGGCGGACAAGACACGACCGCCAATGATTGAGCCAATCTCGTTCGAGATGGCATCTTCGGAGGCCACATCGCCCCAGTCTCCGCATTGGTGGCGGGACAGAAACTCGGCTGCTTGTTGCTTGGCCTCTTGAAGAACGGCCGTGGCACCTTGAGTAATCATGCACCTGCCGAGTGTGAACCTGATCAGCTGTTGGCCCTCCATCAGCGTATCCGGATGCTGGCAGAACGATCTCCCATGTATGCAAGCACTTTGCCATCTGGACCCTTCAATTCACCGTGTTTCTCCACGTAGTCTCGTAGGGCTTTTTTGTTGGTTAAGACCTGCACATTGACTTTTTGAAAGGCCTTTGGAAGCGATTCGGGGGCAACGGTCGCCACAACAGGTCTTTTTCCTCCATTCGCAGCAAGTGTCAGTCGGAAACGCGTGGTCTCAATTCTCTTGAGCCCTGTCAGCTCGAAAAAGGCCTTTAGGCGGTTCTTGAGAACACTGGCCTTGTTGGCATCGACCTTGGCTCGGTGTGCCAAACGAGACGCTTCATTCTCGCGGACCAATGCACGCGACTCCAATTCTCGAATGAGACCGGCATAGGCATCGAGCTTCTCGTCGCGTCGCTCGTGAGCGGCATTGAACCACTCATCTATCTCAGACTCGATATCCGTGATGTCGCCATCGCGCTCCAGGATCAAAGACTGGATTGCCTGGATCTCAGAGCCGATTTCCAGTAGGGTGGGCATAGTGATCTCCGGTTATAATGAAAAAGGCCGACCACCTGAATCGTGATCGACCTGCAGAAGCCACGATGGCTTCTTTCATTTAAATAGTGCCCGTTCTCGAGCTATTCTTCAGTCCGCGATGCGGGCCTGTCCTTCAAATCAGGTGGTAGGCGGTTACCACCCTCAATTCGTCTTGATCAAGCAAAACGGCTTTGCCTGTAAGTCGATCGATAGACTTGTGAAGCTGCTTGGCTGTCTTCTTGTCGATTGCGTATTCAACTGCTCCACCCGGCCGTGGAACTGCCCTTCCCAGGACCTGGATTGCGAGTAATTCGTCATCGCTGATCCCTCGCTGCGCCTGGCGGCTTCGAGCGTGCTTCGCGACCGTAATTTTCGTCGTGTCAAACGGGTCTTTACTTGGAGGCATGATCCCCTCCCGATGGCTTGACCGGAGAGATCAGGCCCAGGGTCAGGCCTTCCTGAACGGTGATACCCGCATCGTGGAGCTTCTTGATTGCAGCAATGAGGTGTTCTCGCCTCATATCGTCAGCCTTCCTTCTGGCACGCTCATCTTCGTCCAGGTCGCGTACCTCACTCCAGAGGTGACGATAGCCGAGGAGTTCATCCTCATAGTATCGTTGGTCAAAAGTCTCGATGTAGTGTTCACGTTGGACGGCAATTACGGGATCCAGAACGGGGTTTACGCTCCGAGACTTCATCCGTTGATACCCGAGAAGGTCTTCTCTCAGGTACCTGTCAGGGTTAGTTTTTCGCGGTTCCAACGTTCCGACCAGCTTTAGCTGCATTAGGCGGTCCTTTGATACACCAAGGACCTCCATGGCTTCCTCCTCAGTCCACCAAGTCTTTGGCTGCTTGTCGGGGATCTCTTCAACATAGTCTTCGCCAAGTAGCAGCCAGTTGACATCTACTCCAAGGGCAATCGCCAGCTTCTCAAGGACAGCCACCTTGGGCAGTTTGGAATCGTCATCAATAGTCTCGTAGCGGCCGATCGTTCGCGAGGAGCAGCCCACCTCGGAGGCGAGATCCTCTTGTGTCATGCCCACGAGTATTCGTTGCGATTCGATACGTCCGCCAAGCGTGCTGGTATTGATACGGCGGTTATCTTTTGAATGGTTGTTGCCCATTGTTCTGTGCTTTGATTGCTGTTGTTTCGCCGACTTGTATTAACAATAGCTACTTGGGGTCCATGAAAACAGACAATAAGCGACATATAGGCGCAATAGCGACAATAGACGCCATTAGACTCCATAGCGTCATAAATATCGTCCTAAAAGGAGTCAGAAATCAGTACAAATGTCTTCATAGAGGACAAAATTAGGATTTGAGCCATTACGCTACGCCCTTATTCGCCCTCTGAGGGTTGAAATGTCCAGGTTGCAGGGAATTGCTTCACCGACTCGCAATAGTTCGTATTTCTTGAAGCGCCACAACTAAATGGGGGTTTACAGCACTTGCCTGCCCGTGCGAGGATGGATATTCTGACCGTCCCAATTTTTGCAGCGGAACGGCCTGAGATTTCACGCTTCCGCGTTCGGGACCCGCATGGGTACGTATTCGAGCCCAGCCGTTGACTGCCCAGTATGTCTACATCGCCTAACCTCACATCGCTCCATGCAATGGATTGCTCCCTTCGAGAATGACACTGATGGCGCTGCCCTCGAAAAACAACTTTGGGCTGCGGCTGATGATTTCAGGGCAAACTCATCGCTCACACCCCAAGAGTACTCCACGCCCATTCTTGGACTGATCTTTTTGCGATTCGCCGAGGCGCGGTTCGCCGAGAAAAGGAAGGCACTGAAGGATGAGGCTGAAGCCTCAAGAAGGCAGAACCGAGTCAACGAGCCACTGGCGTACTACGCGGCCGGGGTGCTGTACCTGAGTCCTGAGGCTCGTTTCGACTATCTGCTTTCGTTGCCAGAGGCTGAGGACATCGGGGCAAAGGTCAACCACGCCATGCGCCTGATCGAGAAAGAGAACGAAGAATTGAGCGGCGTGCTGCCGAAGACTTACAACATCTTCGAAAGTGTGACGCTCAAAGAGCTCCTGAAGAAGATTTCTGAGATCCCCATTACGCTTGAGTTCGACGCTTTCGGCCGGATCTATGAGTACTTCCTTGGCAAGTTTGCCATGTCGGAAGGTCGGGGTGGGGGGCAATTTTACACTCCGGCCTCGATCGTTAAGCTCATGACGGAAATCATCGAGCCCTTTCATGGCCGCATCCTCGATCCGGCCTGTGGCTCCGGTGGAATGTTCGTGCAGTCGGCCCGGTTCGTATCGGAGCACCAGAAGAACCCGGCGCGGGAACTCGCCATCTGCGGTGTTGAGAAAACAGATGCTACCGGTCGTTTGTGCCGCCTCAACCTAGCGATCCACGGTCTCCAAGGCGAAGTCCGCCACGGTGGCAATATCAATAGCTATTACGACGATCCGCACAGTGCAACGGGCAAGTTCGACTTTGTGCTGGCCAATCCGCCGTTTAATGTGAACGGAGTGGATAAGGAGCGCATCAAGGATATGGTTGGGCCTGGCCGACGCTTTCCCTTCGGCTTGCCCACGGTTGATAACGCCAACTACCTGTGGATTCAGCTATTTCACTCTGCGCTCAACGCCGAAGGTCGCGCAGGCTTCGTTATGGCGAACTCAGCCTCTGACGCCCGAGGATCAGAAAAGGAAATTCTGAAGCAGCTGATCGGCTCTAGATCAGTCGATGTTATTGTGACTGTCGGGTCGAACATGTTCTATACGGTCACACTTCCTTGCACGCTCTGGTTTCTGGACAAAGGGAAGGCCGACACAGAAAGAGCAGATAACGTCCTTTTCCTTGATGTTCGGCACATCTTCCGGCAGATCGACCGGGCGCATCGCGACTGGACGGAAGCGCAGATCGGCTACATCGCCAATGTGGTTCGCCTGTACCGAGGTGAAAATATTGATCTTACCTATGGTGGTGATGAAGCTCTAAGCAGGCTACAAGAGGCTTTTGGAGATTCACCTTCGTATCAGGATGTACTCGGCCTCTGCAAGGTTTCGAGTTTGGAAGAGATAGAGGCTCAAGGCTGGTCACTCAATCCAGCCAGGTATGTCGGTGTTTCGCCGGGAGAGGACGTAAGTGATGAGGAGTTTCGAGAGCAGCTGGCAAACTTGAATGAGGAGCTGGAAACACTTCATGCACAGGCCCGCGACTTGGAGGAGACTATCTCCTGCAATATTGCAGAATTACTGGATTCCTGATGCGCTCAACATCAAATACATTCTCCATTGAGGCTGCAACGGATGCCATTATCGACTATCGGGGAAAAACACCACCGAAGGCGCAATCTGGTATTCGACTAGTAACCGCGAAAGTTGTAAAAGGAGGTCAAATACGAGAGGATAAAGCCGAGTTCATAGCCCAAGAAACATACGATTGGTGGATGAGGCGAGGAATTCCGCAAAGGTCGGACGTGTTAATTACGA
The DNA here is from genome assembly GCA_028284865.1 of Rhodothermales bacterium. Classification (GTDB taxonomy): domain Bacteria; phylum Bacteroidota; class Rhodothermia; order Rhodothermales; family UBA10348; genus JAAZVD01. The sequence continues at coordinate 59,277 of JANQQV010000024.1, forward strand.
CTGAAGCTCCTCTTGGAGAAGTGGCGATTCTGCGATCAGACGAAAAGATTGCTCTCGCTCAAAGGATTATTCTGCTAAGGGCCAACACTAGTATTGTCACTCCAAAATATCTGTTTTACGCCTTACAGTCCGATCTAGTCCAAGCAGACATGAAAGCCCGGGCTTCTGGGACAACTGTGCTGGGGATCAAGCAGTCCGAGCTAAGAAAAGTCCTCCTTGAAGTTCCTCCACTACCCCAACAGCGCCGCATAGCTGGCATTCTATCAGCCTACGACGAGCTGATCCTTAACTGCCAGCGGCGAATTGAGATTCTCGAGGAAATGGCCCGCTCGACTTACCGCGAGTGGTTCGAGCATTTCAGGTTTCCTGGATATCAGGACACTCAAATGGTTGCTTCTCCGCAGGGAGACATCCCGGATGGGTGGATGGTTAGGTCCGTAGGTGACCTTCTTTCATTTCATATTGGCGGAGGGTGGGGCAAAGAAGAGCCCGACGACAATCACACAAAACCCGGATGGGTGATTCGCGGAACTGATATTCCAGATGCCAGGTCTGCCCTCGTGACTGGGGTTCCATTCCGATATCATAAACCCTCAAATATCAAGTCTCGCAGACTTCAGCCTGGTGATATCATATTCGAAGTCTCAGGTGGAAGCAAAGGTCAGCCAGTCGGAAGGTCAATGTTCGTAACTCCTGAACTCGTGGCAGCAATTGGTGGCGATTTTTTGTGCGCCAGCTTTTGTAAAAAGATGCAGGTGAAAACGGACTTATACAGGGCTGAAATAATGTATCTGTCTTTTATGGAAGCGTATGACAGCGGCGAAATTGAACAATACCAAGTCCAGTCCACAGGAATTTCCAACTTTCAATGGAAGGCGTATTTGAAACAGGAATATCGTGTAGTACCACCTCAGGACATCCAGGGGCATTTTTTAGCTCTGATCCGACCGGTCCTTTCTAAAATTGGAGTACTGGGGCGCTCGATTCAAAATCTTCGAGACACACGAAACCTACTTCTGCCTCGTCTGATGTCTGGTCAACTCAACCTTGAAGCCGCCCCAGAAGGATAACTGAAATGAATGCTAAGGACGAACCACTCACGCGACTGCTTGACGGCGAAAAGCAATTTATCGTCCCCATTTTTCAGCGTGACTACTCATGGGGTACAAAACAGTGCCAGCAACTTTGGGATGACATTGAACGAGTTGGTTCTGACACAAATACAAGAGCTCACTTCCTTGGGTCTGTTGTTTACATCGGGGCCGAGTCTATCGATGCATCGGTTCCTCGCTGGCTCGTTATCGATGGCCAACAACGTCTAACAACCGTGACGTTGTTGCTGGCCGCATTGCGCGAGCGATTGAGGGACCTCGATGAGCGAGGTTCGGGTCTCCCTCGTTGGGAGCAGATTGAGGGGCGATTTCTCATTAACCAGTACGAGACTGGAGATCGAAGGGCAAAGCTAGTTCTTCGTCGCGCTGATCATGAGTCGCTAACTGCAATCGTGAACGGCCAGCCACTCGGCGAATCTTCTGCCCTGGCCGTCAAAGAGAACTACGAGTTCTTCCAGGAATGTCTCCGCGAAGCCAACATCCCAACAATCTATGCCGGGATCTCAAAGCTGGTTATTGTCAATGTCAGCTTGACCCGTGGTCAGGATGATCCTCAAATGATCTTTGAGAGCCTGAACTCAACAGGGCTCGATCTGACGCAGGCCGACTTGATTCGCAACTTCGTCCTTATGCGTCTAGAAGACGATCTGCAAACGAGGCTATATGGTGACTATTGGCGGCCCATCGAAGTAGCGTTCGGGAAACGATATCGTAGCGAATTCGACAAGTTCGCCAGGGATTTTCTCGTCCTGAAGCTCAAGATGAGCAAGCAGATCAAGGCCGACGAGATCTACCACAATTTCCGGCAGTACTTCTTCCAAGCTACTAAGGATGGTTCTGTAGAAGACGTCCTAGCTGAGCTTCGCAGATATGCGTCCTTCTACGTGCGATTCAGTCTGAACCAAGAATCCGATTCGTTGCTTGCTGAGGCATCTTCCCGGCTGCGAAGGCTCGTTGAGGTTGCTTCGACACTCATGCTTCGACTCCATGAGTGTCACGAAAGCTCAGAGCGCTTCGACGGCCAACGATTCAAAGAAGCGATTGAGCTCCTGGAAAGCTATGTGTTTAGGCGGTCTGCGTGTGACATGCAGACACGAAACCTCTATGGGATCTTTGCGAGTTTTGCCCACAAGATCAAAGAAGAGGATCCGTTGGGAAGCCTGAAAGTGGCGCTCTATCGCAGCGGCCGTAAGCGTCGCTTCCCGTCAGATACGGAATTCCGTGAAGCGCTCGAGACGAGAGATATCTATGCGATGCGGACCTGCGCATACCTTCTCGAGCGGCTAGAGAACGACAGCAAAGAGAAGATCGATACCTCATCGTTTACCATCGAGCACGTTCTTCCGCAGAACGAAGACCTATTGCCAGCATGGAGAGAAATGCTGGGAACGGCGTGGCAAACAAAGCAGGAAATATGGCTGCATCGTCTCGGCAACCTTACGCTCACGGGCTATAACCCCGAATACAGCGACCGCTCTTTCGAAGACAAGAAGGCGATGCCCAACGGCTTCAATGACAGCCCACTGCGCCTCAACCGATTCATTCGGGAACAGGATTGCTGGACCGAGCAAGAAATAGGAGAACGTGGGCATGCGCTCGCTGAAAAAGCCACCCGAATCTTCCCGCCGCTGATTGCGGACATGGATGCCGTCAAAGCTGCTGAGCTAGAAGAGCTTCGAGCAGCTGCGGAGCGCTACAGCGTAGACTCGATCAAGATGGACAGAGAAGCCCGTGGGTATTTCAACGCTATTCGAGGACATATTCGCATCCTAGGAGAAAATATTGTCGAGTTGTGCACAGAGAAGAGCATAGTTTATCGCGTCTACGATCATTTTGTAGAAGTAATACCGCGCTCGGGGTACCTGACGCTCCTATTGAACATTGATTTTGACGACATCGATGATCCCTCAGGGCTTGCATATGACGCTTCCAATCGTGCCTTCGTCATGTATGCTAGCGAGTCAGGCGGTGTGCTTTTTAATCTCTACAGAAAAATGGACGTTCATGCAGCAGTTCACCTAATCCGGCAAGCCTACCAAAGAGTTGCTGAATAGCCATGAGCCCTCACGCTTATACCGAAGATCAGCTCGTTGAGCAGCCGGCGATCAATCTGTTTGCTGAGCTTGGCTGGGAGACGGTATCAGCGATGGAAGAGGTCATGGGGGCGGACGGAACGCTCGGGCGCGAAACCCAAGGCGAGGTGGTCCTATCAGCCAGGCTCGAGGCGGCGCTCACCAGACTCAACCCAGAAGTTCCATCTGAGGCAATCAAGCAAGCGGTCGATGTGCTGATCATGGACCGTTCAGCGATGCTTCCCGCTTCGGCTAATCGCGAGGTGTATCAGCTCATGAAAGAAGGCATTGTGGTATCGATGCCAGACAAGGTCAACGGCGGTCAGAAGAGTGAGCGCTTGCGAGTGATTGACTGGGAGCGGCCCGAGGAAAATGACTTTCTCCTGGTCAGTCAGTTCACCGTCGTTGGCAAGCTCTACAAGTGCCGGCCAGACCTGGTAGGATTTGTCAATGGGCTGCCATTGGTTGTCGTTGAGTTCAAGAAGCCTACCGTTCCGGCACGGGCGGCTTTTGATGACAACTTGACCCACTACAAAGACGCTATTCCAGATCTCTTCTGGTACAACGCGCTCATCATTGCCTCAAATGGTACCGACAGCCGGGTCGGCTCCATCACGGCGGAGTGGGACCGCTATTTCGAGTGGAAACGCATTGAGAGCGAAAAGGAAGACCGGCGCATTTCTGTGGAAGTCTTGTTGCGCGGCACCTGTCACCCTAAGCGCCTCATCGACATCGTCGAGAACTTTACCCTCTTCAGCGAGCATAAGGCTGGACTCATCAAGGCAATCGCGCAAAACCACCAATATCTGGGTGTAAATGCTGCCGTCGAGTCGCTCAAAGAGGCGCGCGCAAGTGGACATGGTCGTGGTGGAGTCTTCTGGCACACACAGGGGAGCGGAAAGAGCTTCTCCATGGTGTTCTTCAGCCAAAAGGTGATGCGCAAGCTCGCGGGTGATTGGTCGTTCGTAGTCGTTACCGACCGCGTGGAACTCGACGATCAGATCGCCAAGACATTCAAGGCTGTCGGGGCAGTAAGCGAGGCCGAAGGTGATCGCTGTCACGCCTCAAGCGGCGCACACCTGCGCGAGCTCCTGCGCGGCAACCACCGTTACGTCTTTACGCTGATCCACAAGTTTCAGAGCGAAGAAGTGCTCTCGGAGCGTCGGGATATCGTCGTGCTTGCCGATGAAGCGCACCGCAGTCAGTACGACACGCTTGCTGTCAATATGCGCTCGGCCATTCCGAAGGCCACATTCTATGCTTTCACAGGTACGCCTTTGATCGCCGGCGAAGAACGGACCCGGGACGTATTCGGTGACTACGTATCTATATACGACTTCCAGCAGTCGGCCGAAGATGGAGCGACAGTGCCTCTCTTCTACGAGAATCGGACACCTGAGCTCGACCTAGCGAATCCTAATCTCAACGATGACATCTACGAGATCATCGAAGAGGCAGGCCTCGATGGGGAGCAGGAGGCGAAGCTTCAGCAGCGCCTCGGGCGCTCCTATCACCTTATCACCCGGGACGATCGGCTGGATGCCGTCGCCAAAGACATTGTGTCCTATTTCCTTGGTCGGGGGTTCATGGGCAAAGCCTTGGTAGTCTCGATTGATAAGGCGACGACCATTCGTATGTACGACAAGGTGAGTGCGTACTGGGAAGAGGAAAAGACAAGGGTGGAAGCAGAGTTGGCGAGTCTGGGAGATCAGCCTCCTCCAGTCGCCTCTCCCGAACATCAAGCGGAGCACATCATCAGGCGCGAAGAGCTGACCGATCGTCTCGCGGTCCTGAAGGAGACAGATATGGCCGTGATCGTCTCTGCTGAGCAGAACGAGATCGCAAAAATGCGTGAGCTCGGTTTGGAGATTGCCCCGCACCGTGAGCGCTTAGTTACCTCTCAGCCGGGATTGGACGAGAAGTTCAAGGACCCGAGCGATCCGCTCCGAATTGCCTTTGTGTGCGCCATGTGGCTGACCGGATTCGATGCGCCTAGCTGCTCTACGATTTTCCTGGACAAGCCGCTTCGCAATCACACGCTTATGCAAACGATCGCAAGAGCCAACCGCGTCTTTGCCGAGAAGCACCACGGTACGATCGTTGACTACGCAAATGTCTTTGCATCTCTTGAGAAGGCGTTGTCCATCTATGGGCAGGGGACAGGCGGGGCGATGCCAGTGCGCGATAAGAAGCAGCTACTTTCTGACATGCGTTTCGCAGTGGGCGAAGCCAAAGCATTCTGCGAAGGCCACCGGGTCTCCATATCTGAGATCGAGGCGTTGCCAACCGGAAATTTTGATCGTCTGGTGCGGATCGGCGATGCGGTCAACAAGCTCATCTCGAACGAGTCTGTGCGCAAGGATTTTTTCGCACACCAGAGACTCTGCACGACACTATATCGTGCAAATAAACCTGATCCAGCAGCTGCCGAATTCACGAGCGTCGTCTCCTGCTTGGGTCATATCGCAGATGAAATCAGGCGCAACCTCCACCCAGATCCAATTGACATTTCCGAGGTGATGGGCGCGATCTCCAAGTTGCTCGATGACTCCATCCTCGGGCATGAGATAAGAGAAGATGGCCCAGAAGCGCTTGATCTGTCTGCGATCAATTTCGAGGCACTTTCGAAGCGCTTTGAGCAGTCCAAGCAAAAAAACACTGACATTGAGGGGTTAAAAGCCGCGATTCGTCGACGCCTGGATGCCATGATCGAATTCAATCCGGCGCGCATGGACTATGCAGAGAAGCTGCAAGAGTTGATCGACGCCTACAACGCCGGTAGTCGCAGTATCGAGCAACTTTTTCGTGATCTGGTGGAGTTCACGAAGAGCCTTGACGAGGAAGAGGAGCGGCACATTCGCGAGAATGTCTCCCAGGAAGAGCTCGTCATTCTCGATATCCTCATGCGTCCTGCTCCGGAATTGAACGACAAGGAAAAGAATGAGGTGAAGCTTGTCGCCCGCGAGCTTCTGGCTAGACTCAAAGAGCTCTTGGCGTTGGATTGGCGGCGCAAGACGAAGATTCGAGCCCAGATGCAGCTTTCGATTGAGGACATTCTCGACCAAGGCCTTCCGCGAGCTTACAGCACGGATCTATATGAGGAGAAGTGCGCACTGCTTTTTCAGCACGTCTACGAGAGGTATCCACAACCTGGCATTGGTATTTATTCTCAAGGCTAGTTGCCTATCGTGCCTCAGGTAGACATTCCGAATTCCATTCTGAGGCTGGTGAATTGGCAGAGAGCTTGTCCTTGCAAAACGTGCAAAGTGCAAACGATCAGACTTCGAAATGCGCGACAAGCCGCCTCCATTTCATTTTACCCATTTGATGCATCGGCCATTTGGAGAAATGGCTGAACTCGATGGTGCGGCACTGCTGTCATCCGCGAAAAAACGTATTCGTGCTGAAAGCGAGTCGGGCACTCTTCAAGAATTTGTCGACTATGTCGAGCAACTTCGAGCTACCATTGCCTTCTGGGGCCGAAAAAGGTGGCGGGTGGAGAATCAGTCAGAACCACCTACGATTACCTGCCAGGAGATTGAGCTCCTACTGGCAAGGTATGACTCTTCGCTTAGTGACGAGGATCTCGACTATCGGCTATGGGAGGCATTCTGCATCTTCTGGGTAAGTCATGAGCCCAAGGTTGAACGGGCAATTACTGCCATTAACCAAGCCTATCAACTGCATCAATCAAGCAGTAGCAGTGGGTTTTGTGGCAAGCAGGACTCACCAACCCCAAGCCTTAAGCTGGGAGGAGATGCGTTCACTACCTATCTGGTTTTACTTTGCTACGCCATCGATGAATACGATCGGGACATGTTTGATGACCATCCTGGAAGAAAAGCCCTGAGCGGAATCGGTGCGCTGGCGCAGCGCTTGGAAGAGGCCGGATTCAAGATGAAGGAAGGAGGCAAGGAGATTGACGGGGTTGTGCTATGTCCGATTGAGTGGAACGGCTATTCGCTGAATGCCATGCATTTTGCTCAGCCAAGGTCGATGATGAAGCTACTTCAAGAAAATATCCGCAAATACGCTCCAGACCTTCATCGGACCGATAAGAAGATGGACAAGGAAGCTGATAGGGCGGCTCTAGATTCTCACGAGGACACACAACAGTTTATTGAGGCCGCGCGGCGGTTGGTTTTCTACAACTGGGGAAATTTCTCCCCGGGGTTTGCACGGCCCTTGGTTAGGTAGATAGGTAGAGTCTGACAGTTCCTGACAGCGTCTGACGGACCGAATGGGATTTGAGACCGGTTGATGTAGCTCAAATGGCAAATCAACCAATCCTGAATCCATGAGCGACTCTTCAATAATCTCTCAAGCGCCTTCAGAGCTGTTGCCGGAAAACGGACCAGGCGCGGAACTTCTCCTGACGCGAGGCCAAGTTGCGAAGCTACTTCAGGTGTCGATCAGGACAGTCGACGCTCTTATCGCTGATGGGCACCTCACCCCAATTCGTATCCGGAAGCGCATCGTTCGCTTTCAACGGGATCAGGTAGAATTGATGATTCATCACTTCCGCCGCAGAAGTGAGGGAAAGCGATGAGTGAGCAAGTGAGCAGATTCTCCTCACGTCCTGAAGACCAGGAATACGCATCCTGTGTTGAGCAAATCAATGATCTGTTAGGAGGTCCGATTGCTCCCGAGGAAGATGTGCGGGCTGAATTCGCCCGCAGTATCGCTCAATTGATAGGTCTCTCGGCAGTGACACCAAACTACTCTGGCTACTACGCAGGTCGTCGATATGCACCGAATCAATTTGCCACGCTCATTGGTCCCGCCGGCTCTAACAAGTCGGTAATCTCGTCCGCCCGTCATGTCACGGCAAACGTGCACAGGCGTCGCTTGGCAGAATCCGAACGTGAGTTGGTCCTTTTCGAAGAAGAGGCATTGTCCAAGAAGCCCGCGGGACTCATTGTGGCAGCGGATGCTTCATCGGCTGCGCTGGTGGACCGAATTGCTCATCACAAGTGGGATGCCCTGATTGTCTCCCCTGAACTAGATGCTGGGAGAGCAAAGCCCGGTGAAAGCTGGAAGGATCTGTCGGTAATTCAGCGACAAGCATTTGAGCACGAGAGCATCGAAATCGTCAGAATGGAACGTGCCATCTCGATCGAGAGTCCTCGACTATCTATGGTTGGAGCCGGTACGCCCGGAGCCTTTTTAAGGGTTATCCCCACGATAGAAGATGGCACATTTAGTCGCCACCTATGGCTGATGACCGAGGTGCAGTCGAAGTGGCGTTCTCCCAAGCCCAGGGCAAATCAGCGGCAATACGGTCAAAACCTGCTAAGGCTTCAACTGGCTGTTGACCGTATGGCCAAGGCGTTCGAAAAACGTAAGCGGGAGCTGGACTTCCAATTATCCGACTCACAATGGCGTGTGTTCGACTCGTATTTCGAGTCCATGAAATCGGACGTAGCGAATTTCCCAAGTGGGGAGTCGCTGTTTCAGGTCGTCCATCGCCTAGGCGTCATCGCTTTTCGTTTGGCGATGACGGTTTCAGCTGCGCGAGTGTTTTTAAAAGACCCCAAAGCGGTTGGCAAGGTTGTAAACCATTTTCCATCAGACGACGATCTACAGCTTGCCCTCGACATTGTCCGGATCGGGTTTTACAACGCCGTCGAGCTGTCAGCACTTCTGCCTACGGTCGAGATCACGACCAGTGGCGACCGAGAGGAGCGCCTCACTGAATTCCTACACCAGCTTCCTGATCGTTGCAGCCGGATGGATGCCGTTGAGGCGGGAAATCTCCTGTTTGGTCTCAAGCCTCGCACGGTTGATTTGTACCTCAGAAAGCTGGTGGACCGCAAGCATATGTCGAAGCCCAAACCTGGTGTCTACATCAAGAACGGCACCCCGTGATGGCCCTGTCACTCGAAGTCAATTTCAACAATAACCTTCCTACTCATGAGTCGAACCTATTTCAATATGAAGGTTGTCTCCGGCAACTCTTCAAGTCAACCAATAGAGGTCTCCATGAACGAATTGAATACGCCACTTGAACTGAGCACCACTGGGAAAGCGATCCTCCGGTATGGGGTTGAGATCGCCGCTTCTCGGGAAGCATATGCAATGGTAATAGACGAACGACCAGGCGGTCACGACGGTCTGCTATTTGCCGGAGTCATTGATGGCAAGCCGGCCCGTATCGTTCCAATGAAGCTCGCGGACTTGCTGGATCAGGCAAGAAATGAGTCGTTCGAGATTCCCGGTGAAGTACTCAGCCGTCTCATGCTCGATTGGAACGAAGCTCAGGAGCAGATGCGCATTGGATTGGTTCCATATTTCATTATCAATACAGAGGGAGAAATTACAATGCATTATTGCACGAACTAAGGAGAAGCGATGGCTCGATTGAAGGAGCGGTCCAAGACGGCAAAGGGCCGTAAAGTGATCACAGGATATTGTGCGGTCTTTTATGACCCGGACCGCTACCCGCGAGAGAAGTCTATCACGCTTCGGACCCGCAACGCCCAGACTGCTCGCATTCGGCTTGCAAATATTGAGCGCCTTTTTGCTTTGGAAGTGTTTGATCCATGGAAAGACAGAGCTCCGATCGAAGGGGTTAGTCTCAGCTCGGCCATTGACCGATTCCTCATGGAGAGAGAGACTACACGCAGGCCCAAAACGGTTCGCTCCGATGAGATTGCACTTCGCACGTTTTGCAAGGACGTACCCGCCGGCGCAAACATTCGGCACATCGAAGCACGTCACATTCGTGCTTTCATGGACAAGCACAAGGCCAAAGGCACTTCCTCTGCGACTCGGCACTCATATTTCACCAGGATCCGGTTTTTCTTTGGGTGGGCCGTCAAGGAGGGCTACGTAAAGCACAACCCGACCAATGGGATAGAGAAGCCTAGGCTTCTACGCAAAGCAAAGGCGACACTGACGAGAGAGCAATACGAGAAGCTACGGAGGACCATCACAGACGAAGCGGCTGCCAACATATCAACCCTCAAGGATGGTGAGCTGGTCTGGCTCGTCGATGTCGTGGATATCGCGGTGCAGACTGGAATGAGGCTGGGCGAAATCTGCGCCATGAGATGGTCTTGGATAGATTTGTCCAAGGGCGAGATCACAGTTCGCCGTTCAAGCGACTTTCAACCAAAGTCTGGGCACGAAAGGGTCATCCCAATCACACCACATGTACGGTCGATTCTATCGTCGCATGCAAAAGGTGGCGGCACTCAGCCAGATGAATTCGTGTTTCAATCTCGAAGAGGTAGAGTACGCGACGCCGATCACCTTGCCCCCGAGTATGTGTCTAGGCGGTTTCGACACCTTCGAATTAAAGCCGGCCTCCCATCGAGCATTCGATTTCACTCGCTTCGGCACACGTTCTGTACGTGGTTGATCCAGAGTGGAACGCCAGTCCCTGTGGTCCAGCGCCTAGCCGGACACGCTGATATCAAGACCACGATGGACTACATTCATGTGGCCAATCGGGACCTCCACGAAGGAATGCAGCGGACATTTGATAGCAGTTTTGCACCTGTACGAATGTGGTGAGAGACATGGGAGCGCGATTTCGGACTACTAAATTAGAACGGTCTGACTTTGAATTGAGCCGGAATCACCTTCGTTCTGCTCCACCTATAAGAAGAATACCCTAGAGCGTTATTCGTGTCGACAAAAACCGGTCATCGCGGTCTTTGTGATGGTTGTCGCTGCCTACTGTTTCTGAGGGTGCCTGTCTGAGACATCGACTAAGCCCTATGACTAGTTGGAGCCTACAGGATTGAAAAGGGAGACTTTGAGTCTGGTAAAAACGCCACAGTGCATTCGGGAAAAGACGATCTCCAGCGGGCCGCTGCTTCCGTCGTGCTGGAGTCTTTGACGACTGATCAGGGCGACTTTTTGAAGTCGATCGTAGAGCTAGATCGAAATCACTCTCTCGGATATAGGGCACAAGTTTTGGGGCCGGACTTATGTGCACATGGCGAGTTCTGCTTGCAATTCGAGGAGAGTGAAAACCGGACCTCCTAAGTCACGAGGCAACAGTCCGACTTTGTCGTGAAGCTGCACCGTGTGTTGTTGGACAAAAACTCCCGCATCTTGGGCCGGAAGAAATGGTACCAGTCCGCTGCGAAGATGAAAAAAGAGCTCGGTGCTTACCTCTAGGCCAATAACATCAAATGTGCTCCTACCTGGGCTATGGCGGCAACAAAGGACGCACGCCCATATCTAACTTCAAGGGTGGAATGAAAAAGAAAAAATCGACAGCGAATCGGCTCCGAAAAACGCGGCCTGACAATCATCTCGATCAGGGACTACCTGTCAGGAGATTCCTGGCACTGTACATTTCTTAAGAGCCGATCCTCAGGTAGTTTGTACTGTGGTCGGGTCCGAATCTATTCAGAAGTCTCTTCAGGAGTAATGTTGAATTGGTTGAAATCCCATTGGGTTATACCATTTTCGGTCATGTTGATCGTTGGGGTATTCGCACATTTGCTTATCCCTTCTCTTGAAGAAGAGAGACGCAGCCTCATGACCGGAAGATGGTATGAACCCGATAGTCATACTCTAATTACCTTCTTTGACGGATCGCCGGTGAGTCCTTATGAGCGATGTCGTGTCGGATATGATGTTGTTATCGATCCTGTTTATGAGGCCCCATGGCCCGCTCGGTGCGGATGTGCAGATTCACGAGATGTAGCCAACTCTGAAACCTTGTTCAGTTTTGATTTTACCTGCAAAGGTTCCACTGAGTACAGGACGATCTACTTTGACATTGAAGTCGATTCTGAAGAGTATTTTTTCCGAGTTGAATCTGGAGTTACGGATGACGTCACTGAACGACCTGGCGGTCCGATAGAATCTGGTTCGATATTTTACAGACTTGATCTTGATGAGATGGGTAATGATCAATGAGCAAAGCCGATATCTACTTGATCGCAGTGTTGGCTATTGGCCTCGCGAGCTGCTCTGAGCCCATTGATCCGGATCTGTTAGATCGTTCTAATCAAATGGAGCTCCTTTATGATCAGAAGAAACTTGACGAGCGACAGGAATTAGTCGGACTGCATTCCAAATGGATTGAAGGTCAAGATGTTTATGAACCGTTGCTGGACCTTTGGTTTAAATGGATACCCCCGGGGGCGTTTAGGTACGCCGCACATTGGGTTGTGATTACTAAAGGGTATTGGTTATCAGAGACGGAGGTAGCTCAATACCAATGGCTACAATTTGCCGATTGTGGAGAAAAATATTGGAAGGGCCAATTTCGTGGTTCTCTTCTGCCGGCCTACAATGTGTCACCAGGTGATGCGAGGTGGATGGCAGGAGCATTGAATGCTGAGTATCACAGTGATCTAATAGATAATCCTGGCAGGTTTGATTTACCTACGGAAGCTGAATGGCTATGGGCTTCGCTTGGTCTTGCAAATCCCGTTACGCGTGATGCTGATATTCAGGAAATTGGGCAACAGACAACTGCTGCTGAACTCTCGAGAATCGCAATTGGAACTGCTGTTGATCCAAAGCTTGTTTCAAACTTTGTTCGCGGAGCAACCCATTCAATGGATTACGCTAACCTTGCTATGAAAAGGTTTGACCCGTCCGGTAACTATCACAGAATACGTGTCAATTGGCCTCCTCCTTTGCAGACAGTTAATTCTGGCGTTAGAAATGGGTACGGCTTGGCTCATATGGCAGACAATGTGTCGGAATGGACTCGCGACGTTTGGACTCGCAGTTTTCCATTCATAGCGGCTCAGGACTCGGAGAGTTGGACTGACGACAAACTGAAGGAGCTTCTTGATCCCAGTATGTATCAAATTGCCAACGGGATGCTAATTCTCAACGACGATTTGAAGCGTGTTGCGGATGCAGTGGACGATGTCAGTGAAGTTCTTGATGGAAGAACAGTTGTTGATCCTGAAGTATTAAGCCGTGACGTAGACGAACCGGGTGGGACAGTCGCAAGGGGAGGAAGTATTTGGGGATACAATGAATCGTACTTAGGCCAAAGCCTTAGTAAAACCGTTTCGATTTTCTTCCGAGAGTCAAGTGAGAATGTGTCATGGATCCCGTTTGAGGGTGCCATGACCGGACTTAGATTGGCCAGATACCCAGCCTCGGAAAAAGAGCCGTATTTCTTTAACAAAGATGAGCCGTTGGGAGCGGGTGTGTGTTCAGGAGACATCAACTATTATGTCTGGTAGGTAGTACTACCCTCACCCACACGCATCATTGTGACCTCTATACCGTGAAAGAAACCTCCCCGAATTGACTCACTCAAATTGTCAAACAGGCTACTCAGAACGAACAAGTTCACCCCCTAAGGTAGTTTTGTGAATTCGTTCGAAGGGCCATTGCGAGCGTCTAAAGACAGCGAAAAAACGGACGGTGCCAACCAAATGTCATATGTATTACTATTTCGTCGTTAATCACAAGCTCAGCAATAACAATGACTTGCGCAAAGCGGTTCGGCCGAATAGTAAACAGAATTCCAACAAAATGCTGGTAGGTGGGATTTTTTTTGCCCGACTCGGTAAAGATTGATCAATTCCCGAGTTCCGAGATAGGTGCCAGAGAGGACACCAGCGATCTCGATTGCGTCGTATATGAGATTGACGATTCCGAGCATCGTAGGAAGAAGAGGTGTGTTTTAGACTCCAGCAGCGTCATTCTTGTTTCGCCTTTCCCATCATGACACTCCACATCGACGCGTAAGTTGGTGAAGCACCGCTGGCATATTCGGCCTACCTTTGGGTCCTCTTCTGGGAGTTTACAATCTCCAATTGGGTATGGTTTTCAATTCGATTCCGCACCACTTACCAAGGATCATAAGAAGCCTACTGAAGCTTACGGTGGTCGGTGGATCGAACGACATAGGGACGAAAATGTCGACCCTGTATGCAGTTTGGTGCAGGTGAGTGCAGCCAGATCGTCTAGCGCAGTTCATTTTCGCAGTTATTGAAGGAATCAGGTCTCCCCTAAACACACTCGTAATGAGCAGGTCAGCGGTTCGAGTCCGCTCATTGGCTCCACGCAATGGACGACACCTTATGTCGACAGAAAAGCCTCTTCCGGATTCCGGGAGGGGCTTTTTTTGATCTGACTGGGACACGACGCTGCATTCGGGAAATGGTATAGGTTTGTCATCGAGAGTGGAAGGGCTCCAACGTCGGTGGGTCTGGGTATCCCTGGAGTGATCCCTAGGAGATTGTTTTTGTGTTGGTACTGTAAACGACTCCACCTGACCACTGAATGCGATGAAAAACCACAGACTCGTTTCCCGGATACTCTCTCTTGCAGCTTTACTTCTTGTATTTCCCTTGAGTCAAGAGGCCAGAGGCCAGTTGTCCCGGACTTCCAAAGCAACCTCACCGAGAATTACTGAGGTGTCGGCAACGGAGACCAACGTGTATCAGGGTTTTGTAAGTGGAGAGCTTAGGGTCCAGTTCAACAAAGTGGGAACCGTCAGTTGCACGATTCGAACCAATCCGGAAGGACTTCTCCTCAGGGGTTCATTTTCGGCGGAAAGGTCGTTTGAAGTTAGAAACGCGCCGTCCTATCAAATAGCACTTAACGTAGGTTTGGATGGCAGGCAGCCGCCCATCATCTCAGGACCAACGCATGTAGCAATACGAGTGCGGTGTGGTTCAGGGAACACGGCCAGTACGGGACAAGCCACTGTGACAGTGCATCCTGTTCCTGAACCGACTCCAACTACGGGTCCGGGAAGCTTCCGACGAGGCTACTTTTCGACCGCTCGTCAGCCATGCCTTTCGGGTTCCCAAATAGTGACACTGAACCCATCTCCAGGAATTCCAACAACCTATCGTGTTTACGGAGTTCAGTCCACGGGTCAGTGGGGGCAGCCTACCTCGTGGGACATCGGGACGCTGCTGCAGGAAATTCCGGTACCAGCGGGATCCGCACAACTAAAACTCAACCATGATGCTCAAGGGCGTCCGTTTTCCAATGGGCCCGTGTGGATCATCCCAGATTTTGCAGATAATCCAGGATATAGCGGAAAGCATCGAGTCTATTTTCTGGACTCGATGGTCCCCAACGAGTTTCAGGGAATTACAAGTTCTCCGATTTCCGGAAACGTTTTACCGGGAACGCGCCGTACCTTGTCTTTTTCTATGCAGCGATCAATCGCCAATTGCGAAGATGCGCGCTCGATTGAGTACGACATTCAGTGGGCGGGATCCAATCAGTCGGTTTCCGAAAAGGTAGTTGATGGCCGATCCGTTCGCCCGATTCGCATCAACAAAACCAGTCCCATTCAGATACAGCCGGGACAAAAAACGGCTACTTTAGAGCTTACCGTTGACAGTCGTTACGCTCCGGCAACCTCCCAGGTGGACTATCAAAACGTTGAAATTCCTTGGACTTCAGGAGATCAGTCCGGCATAATCGAATTCAGAATTGTTGCGCCGCGTTTACAGTCGCTGAGTTCAGCTTCAATTCGAGCGAGACAAGTGGGCGGACGTATTGAGCTGAAACTGACTAGACAGGCGGGGCCCAGAGGGCTTGTAGTTGAGCTGTCCAGCTCGGATTCAAAATCTCTGGGTGTACCAGAAACTGTCACAATCGCACCGAATCAGGACTCTGCACGCATTCAGCTATCACCTGGACCAGTCGGTATTCAACGTCAGGTTACGGTGACGGCCACGCTTCGAAATCCATTTAACGGGGCCGAGTCAGTCGTGACGTCGGTGGTCACTGTCTCGCCAAGATGACAACACGTTTAGTGGGCCACCCTACTTGATCACCACGAACGATCCAGAGAGCAACTCAGATGTCTGGCTGGTCGTGGCAGGGGCTCAGTAGAGATAGGAGCCAGAATCGAGCGTCGAAGCATCCGCTTGGGTGGACTGTTCGCGCCAGCACCCTTGGACTGTAAAGGACTGCGCGTCATTCATGGCGGTGACAGTGGTCGTTGCCGCAGCCGATGCCGAGTCCGCAGTGCCGTGATTGGCTACGCGAGTGAACGATTCCGTTCCAAAAAATTCTGCCTCGGGCGTGTAAGTCCCAGTCAAGCCAGATTGAGTACTGGTGCCACTTCTCAGGCCAGATCCGCTAACCCTTGCAGCGCTACTGTTCATCATTAACCAGGAACAGCGCGGTCTCATCGGACTTGCCCGCTCCAAGTCCGAGTTGCTGATAGACGAGATTACCGCCCGCATCCAGAACGGAAATGATGTTGGAATGCGAGACTTCGCCATCGGGTGTCCGACGATAGCTGACCCCCAGGAGAGCCGCCATTTCGCGCACCTGATCATCGGGGGCTCGAAGCAGGATCCAACGCTCCGAGAGGTTTTTGTCTTCCAAGAATGCAGACAGGACTTCCGGGGAATCACGCTCAGGATCCAATGACAACAGAACGATCCTGGCCGCGAAGTCAGCCTGATTCAGTCGGGTTTCGATCCGCTTCAGGTCCGCCAGAATCACGGGACACGACACCTGGCAGGAGGTATAGGTCATGGCGACCAGCACCGGAACGCCGGCCAGGGACGCAAGCGATCGCTCTGATCCAGTGTGGTCTGTCCACGGGGTGTCCAGTTGGTACAAGGACATGGCCCCGAGGGCAGGCTCGACGGGGGGAGGGATGGTGGTATGCCCTGCATGCTCATTTGCGGGCTTGTCGTGCCCTGCATGCGCATTTTCGTCATGCATTTCGTCAGCGCAACCGACGCACAGCACGAGCAGGAGTACGAGAAGTCGTGTCATGATGGTGGAGGCAGGGAGCGGGCGATACGAAAGCCGAGACGACTGCCCGCGTAGGATGCAGACAATCCACCCCGGTACGAGAAGCGGAGGAATGCGGCATAGTCCGTGAAGTCCGATGCGCCGATCACGCCGGCGCCACAGAACAGCTTGCGGTCAAGTCCGGAGTCTCCCCGGCTTTCTCCGGTTACCAGCGCAGAATTGAAGTCTGATGTCCATTCCCATACCAGCCCGTGCATGTCCCTGATACCCCAGTAGTTGGCAGGGCTGTTTCCGGTCAGTCCCAGTGGGCCACCGCCAGGGGCGTTGGTGGCAGACAGTACCCCGGCAAGGAACTCCGGATCAGACCGGCCGTCTGCCGATGTGGAGCTGGCTCCGGCCACGTACTCCCATTCCGCCACCGTGGGCAGTCTGGCATCGGCCCATCGCGCGTACGCTTGGGCCGCAAACCATGAGACATTGGTCACAGGTTGTTCGGGATGGGCCACGCCTAGTGTTGAATCGGATGCCCAATGGTGCAAGTAGGCCTCGCTGGCAAACAGTGGACTGACATTGGAGCGTCGCCACTTGGGGTTTTCCATGACGAAGTCCAGAAACTGCTGATTCGTGACCGGGTCAACGGCCATGAGGAAAGCGTCGACAGAAATCCGGGACGGTTCATCCGGAGCGCGATACAGCGCGCCGTACGTTCCGCCTTCGACTTTCACCATGGAAGGGTGGACATCGGCTTGCTGCGCACACGTTGGCCGGGGCAGTCCCGGAAGGACTGACCCGGCCAACAGGAATATGACAATGAGTACGCGCAAGCCGTCAATGGCTGCTGCGTACGCGGGTGACCGTCGAAGGTGTGACTTCAGCGCCGTCGTTGCCCCAGGACTTGTTGATGAAGGTGAGCACATTGGCCACCTCCTCATCCGACAGACGAACGGCAGGCATGACGCCGTTGTAGTCCACGCCATTCACCGTGATAGGTCCGCTCAATCCGTTGATTAGTGCGCGGATGGCACGGTCCGTGTCCTCAAGCAGGTAGTCCGAACCGGCCAGGGGAGGGAACGCACCGGCAAGGCCCTGCCCTTCCGGCTGGTGGCAAGCTGCACAGTTTGCAGCATAGATCCTTGCGCCGGCATCCATGCGTTCAGCGATGGTCTGAGCAGTCGGAGGCTCGGGTGCGCCACCAGGGATTTCCTGGATGGCACCACCCTCAGGCAGGTAAACCGTCTCTTCCTGCTTTCCGGAGTACATGTCCAGATCTTCCTCGCCGGTGACGGTCAGCATACCGAGAGCACCTTTGTTGAATGCGCGAAAAATGGAATGGTCGACCAGAATGAAGGTACCGGGTACGTCAACCGTGAATTCGACCATGGCTGATCCACCGGCTGGAACGAGCGTCGTCTGCACATTCTCCTGGTTCGCTACCGTGCCGCCTTCCGTGTACACCAGGTCAAATATCTCGCCGATCACGTGGAAGGAAGAGACCAGGTTGGGACCACCGTTGCCGATGTAAAGCCGAACCCGATCGCCGACTTCGGCCGTGATGGCATTGTCGCCGGTCATGGCGCCGACCGACCCGTTGAACACCACATAGTCGGCATCTTCATCCACCGCCTTCTGCATGTCGAAGGGCTGCAGACCGGGTTCGCCATACTCTCCGCCAGTGTAGAATTCACTCTGCATCACATAATACTCCTTGTCCACAGGAGGCAGCCCTTCTTTGGGCTCAACAAGGATGAGGCCGTACATGCCATTTGCAACGTGCATGCCCACAGGAGCCGTGGCGCAGTGGTAAACATACAGGCCTGGATTCGCAGCCGTGAATGAGAACGTGGATCCCGTTCCCGGTGCCGTGAATGAGGATGCTGCCCCACCGCCCGGACCGGTAACGGCGTGCAGGTCGATGTTGTGCGGCATCTTGGAATCAGGGTGGTTGTTCAGGTGGAATTCCACAAAGTCCCCTTCGCGAACACGGATGAACTTGCCAGGGACCTCTCCGCCGAACGTCCAGAATGTGTATTCGACACCATCGGCAAGGCGCTTGACCTCTTCGGTGGTTTCGAGTTCAATGATCACCTTGGTAGGGTGATTGCGCGTGATGGCAGCCGGGACGGCTGGAGCGTAAGTCAGGACAGCCTGTTCTTCCCCGCTGATCTGGGGGTCGGACTGGCAACCGGTCAGAAGAAAGGAACCGGAAACCAGTATCAGTAAAACGAACGATGTAAAGGTTGATCGATTCATGGCGGGTCTTTGTTGGATTTGATGGTTTTGGCCCAATGGTATTCCGGGTGGCAGCATTGACCTAACAGAACACTCCCTCAGAGCCGGGTAGGGGAAAATCCCACATCGGCCGGGCATGCCACCCTGTCACCCCATGAAATGGGCCAACAAGCACGATTACGGCACATTTACATGTTGAAAACCACCTCATTTGGGGAAAAATGCAGGTGTGAAGATTATATATAGATTATAGACTCTTTTATCTTTTTTTGATTTCATGGTGTCGAATCGCGTGTCATCAAGTGCTATTGAAGAGGAGCATCCACGTGGAACAGGAAGAAAAAAAACATCCGATCCAGAAGCTGATGGACAACCCATGGCTACTTCTGGTTCTGGGACTACTGGTCCCCATTCTTTCATACACGATCTGGGGATGGATCGAGCTGGCCAATATGCCCCAGGCAACTCTACCGTAGAGGGACGTCATGAGTATACATCCACCACCAAAGGATTGGTTCAAGGGACCGGAAGGCGGAGAGCGGCTCTGGATCGGCGTCGGATTCGTCTGGTGCATGATCCTGTTCATGGCCATGCCATTCGCTCATTTCCGGGGCAACCAGAATTCAACAGGGGAATCGTACGAAACCACCCCTGAGGCTTTCATGGATCGCATTGAGCGTTTCGTGCAAGCCAACCAAGTGGGAGAGCTGGAGGGCATCCCCATTGTTGAACCTGCTCCTGGCAGCGACATCTATTTGATCGGGCAGATGTGGCGCTGGTATCCAGTCCTGAAGCTGGCGAAAGATCAGACGTATCGACTTCATGTATCGTCATATGATCTTCAGCATGGGCTGTCGCTACTACCCATGAACATGAATTTCCAGATTCTGCCGGGATATGATCACGTCTTGACGATCACTCCCACTACACGAGGAGAGTTCAGTCTGGTATGCAATGAATTCTGTGGCATTGGTCATCACCTGATGACGGGCCGCATCATCGTCGAGTAGGAGGATCATCATAATGGGCAATTTTATTTCTGATCGGTTCCGCACGTGCTCAACGACCGGATTACCGGTGTGTCTCAACGCACAGTTCTTCATCAAGGCAAATGCTGTATTTGCCGTCATTTTCTTACTCGTTGGTGCCATTGGAGCCATTCTTCTCGCGTTGACGCGTTGGAGTGAGGTTCACCTGTTGAGCGACATCATGTATTACAGGGTCCTGACTCTGCATGGGATCAACATGCTCATCTTCTGGATCCTGTTTTTCGAGATAGCCGTTCTGTATTTCGCCTGTACCAGTCTGCTCAATGCCCGACTGGGTTCGAAGTGGGCGGCCTGGCTTTCGATCATCCTGATGGTCGTGGGAGCATTGCTGACCGACTGGGTCATTCTGACAGGGAAAGGGGATGTGTTGATGACCTCCTATCCTCCCATGTTGGCTCACCCGATGTTCTATCTGGGAATGATCCTGGTGGCTGTGGGGACGTTGGTCGGGGTGATCGTCTTCTTCGTCACCCTCTATCAGGCCAAGCGGGACAGGACATACGAAGGGTCCATGCCACTCGTGACATTCGGAGCACTGGCAGCGGCAATCATTGCCGTGTTCACGCTGCTGCACGGTGCCATCGCGTTGGTACCAACGCTGACGTGGTCACTGGGATGGACACCCGAGCCCGACCCGGGCTGGTACCGACTGATGTGGTGGGCGCTGGGACACCCTGCACAACAGGTGAATCTGTGCGCCATGGTGGCGATCTGGTACTTCCTGGCCACCCTGACCACAGGTGCGAAGCCGCTCAACGAAACGGTTTCCCGGGCGGCATTCGTCCTGTACATCCTGTTCATCAACGTGGCCTCTGCTCACCACCTGCTGGTTGATCCCGGCTTGAGCGCTTCGTGGAAGATCTGGAATACTTCCTACGTGATGTACCTGGCCGTGCTTGCTTCGCTCATCCACGGATTCACCGTACCAGCGTCGGTCGAGGTGGCTCAGCGACTCAAGGGGTATACGAAAGGACTGTTCGGTTGGCTGGCGAATGCGCCTTGGAAGGATCCCGGGTTCTCGGCATTCACGCTGTCCGCCTTGATTTTCGGGTTCATCGGTGGCATCACTGGTGTCACGATCGGGACTGAACAGATCAACATCCTGGCCCACAATACGATGCGTGTGCCCGGGCATTTCCATGCCACCGTCGTTGGAGGCACTACGCTGGCCTTCATGGGACTGACTTACTACGTGGTACCTCTCATATTCCAGAGGGAATTCTACATGCGAGGGCTGGCCCGAGTACAGCCATATCTGTTTGCAGCTGGTATCACCATCATGTCGATCGGAATGTCGTTTGCAGGTTCCTACGGCGTTCCCAGACGGCACTACGACATTGACTTCACCGGTGCGGCTATTCCGGCCGGATTCGATGCAGGGGCCCACTTCATGATGGGCGTCATGGCCATCGGCGCAATCATCGCGTTCCTGGCCATGCTGCTGTTCATCCTGCTGGTTGTGGCAGCCGTGTTCTTCGGCAAATCGAACAAGGAAACGGGCATGAATCCGTGGCAATCGCCAGAGGCCATGGCCCGTAACCGAGCCATCTACCTTCAGCGGGATGCGGCATACGAGAAAGTGACTCATGGAACCAAGGGAACGATGGCGTTGGTCTTCATCCTCCTGATTTCCTTTGTCGTCTACTACTTCGCAAATTGGAATGCCCTCACCGATGTCTGGTTCGTCCGCTGACATGGATACGCTGGATCGCATCCGGGAATTCATTTCCGGATGGCGTTTTCCAATCATCTTGATCTCGATGATCGGAAGCACGGTATTGCTGATGGGTGCGGTGCTTCTGATTCCATCGTCGGCCGGTCCTGCCTATGCGTTTGCTGAGGACTTCAAAGTCTTGTGTTTCGGATACGACCCAGCATCCGGTTCAATGGAATGGGCCTACGTATGGATGTTTCTCGTCCAACCGCTGATCCTGGCCGGTTTGATGGCACTGGTGTGGCGGGATCCATTGACCCGAGCCGTTTCTGAGTCCCGAGCTGCGCTGCTGAAGACGGTGGCCGGTACGGGGTGCTTCGTAGTTGTTCTCGCGGCGATGGTCCCATTCATCCTGCAGCCGGACCCGGGTTTCGCATCGGAGTCATTTCCAGGCGAGCGCATCCGGACGTCTGTTCCGTCGGCGGCGTTCCAGTTGACCAACCAGCATGACCAGTCATTCGAGATGGCGTCCACTCGCGGGCAGATCGTGGTGCTGACCGCGGTTTACGCCACGTGTGGGGATACGTGTCCCCAGATTCTCCAGCAGGTCAAACGGGCCGTAGGTGCGCTGTCATCCGAGGAGCAGGAGCAGGTTACCGTTGTGACCCTTTCACTGGACCCGGAAACTGACACACCCGCAATGCTGACCATGATCGCCGAGCAGCACGGGCTTTCTTCCGACGTCTTCCAATTGCTGACTGGTGCTCCGGAGAAGGTGGATCGCATTCTGGATGACTACGGATTTCGAAGGTGGCGCAACGAACGCGGCATCATCGAACATGCCAACCTGATCCATGTAATCGATCGTGAAGGGTTGATAGCCTATCGCCTCGCACTTGGAGACGTGCAGGCCGTCTGGCTGGAGGAAGCCATGAAGCAGTTGATTGCAGAGCCGGCACCGGTTACAGAATGAGACAAGACCCACGTCCCATTCTTGATGATGAACGGAGGCCTGCGATCCAGATCGATCGTGTTGGAGCGGCACGTAATGACTCCCCTTTGCGAGGAAACGCTTTCTTCGAACGTCTGGAATCCCTGTTCTCGTGGGTGACCCAGCGGGTTGGGGCACGGATTCCAGAGTCGGCGAACCCGTTCGCCAGGGCAGGTGCTGTAGCAAATACCGCATTTGTCATTGCACTGGTCTCCGGCATACTGCTTCTTTTTTGGTATAGACCAAGCGTCAATCTCGCATGGGCTTCGCTGGATGACATGGGGGGACTGGGGCAATTCATCCGTTCCATTCATCGCTACAGCTCGGATTTGGCCATGCTGTTTGCGTTGTTCCATGGCATCAAGACCGTGGCGGAACGCAAAGTGGGCGGGTCGAGGTGGCTTCCATTCCTTTCTGGGCTGGTACTGGTAGGCGCTCTTTGGCTGGATGGTTGGACGGGGTACTGGCTGGTCTGGGATGTTGGTGCCCAGAAAATCGCCATGAATACAGCGGCGCTTGTGGATCTGCTGCCCATCTTCCCTGATCCACTGTCCCGGTCGTTCCTGACGAACGATGCTGTCAATTCGCTGCTGTTCTTCATCGTGTTCTTCATTCACATGTTGATCCCGGTGGCGTTTGCCATATTCCTGTGGGCCCACATCCTGCGGGTCAATCGCGCGCGGTTTTTCACAGGGCGTATACTCTCTTTCTGGTTGATTGGCAGCTTGAGTGTGCTGTCCCTTCTATTTCCTGCATTTTCCGGAGAGCCCGCCGACATGGCGCTCATTCTTGAGGGACTGGAGGGAGACTGGTGGTTCCTGGGGCCCATGACCGTTATCGAGCGGTTGGGAGGGAAGGCAATCTGGATGGTTTTTGGCGTGACGACGGTTGTACTGTTCACCGTTCCATGGTGGGCGCCCCGCCGGCGGGTAAAACCAACTGTCATTGACGCTTCTCGGTGCAACGGATGTCAGCAGTGTGTCCGTGATTGTCCGTTCAACGCCATCGACCTGATTCCGGATGAAGGCGTGCGCAGGGAGAGTCCATTCCATGCCCAAGTCAATCCTGCGCGGTGTGTTGGTTGTGGTACATGTGTTGGCTCCTGTGATTCGTCTGCTATCGACGCGCCCCGCCTGCCGGTGCTCGATGCCCGTCGCTTCCTGAACGCCGTATCGAAACACGAAAGCGATTCGCCGACCATGGTGGCCTTCCTGTGTGGTGCATCAGGTGCAGCGTCATTCGCAATTGGAGCAGACGGCACGTGCCCGGACCTCCCGGGGTATCGGGTCATTCCGGTGATGTGTACGGGTTGGGTACACATGCTGACGGTGGAACGAGCGCTCCGGCACGGTGCGGCCGGCGTGCTGATCGTGAGTTGTGGCCACGATGCTCCGTGCAGGTTTTCGGTTCAATGGACGGCTGAGCGGCTATCCGGGGATCGCGGCCCCGAGTTGCGTTCAGATCATGTTGATGCATCGCGCATCCGGCACTTTTCTTCCGGGCCAGGAGGAAAACGGGAGATCATGGAGCAGGCTGCCCTTTTCCGCAGCCGATGTGTGGGGAATGATCCTCAGTCCACCACGGTGGAGACGCCGTTGCCCCACACGCCATTGTCGCGGGTCAGGAGCATGGCAGCGGGATTGATGGTGAGTTGTGTGTTGGGTGCCATGGTGGTGGTGTTGTCGAATCGGGATCTCCTTTTACCCCGTGTGGAAGGCGCCCGGCTGGTAGTGTCGTTCAAGCTGTCTGGCCAGGTCCTTGAGACTGGCGAAGTGGTCGATGATGACAACGCGCTATCCCACATGCGACGGGTTCGACCCGTTTCCAGGGAGCGCAGTCCCGTCAACATGGTGGTGATGGTTGACGGAGAGGTAGTGTCCGAGGCCCCCTACGCGCCGGGTGGAATTTTCAATGATGGCGAATCCGTAGCCATTGAGGAATTCGTACTGGATCCCGGAACGCATCATGTGCAGATTCGGATAGCGGACGAACCCGACGATGAGAGTCCCTTCGTGTACGATGCCGACATCTCTTTTGACGCATCCCGGAGGCGTGTCATCCGATTCGACACGATATCCGGATTCAAACTGCATTGACCCCGTTCACCCAGGCACCGCACCAGCCAGAAAAAACGGTTGACCAGCTGCCAGCTGGGAGGTGTCAAAGACTATCCATGGTGAACAGACGGGCGAACCGTGCTTGAAATGGTTGGCTCAAGATGAGTCGGGCGAACAAGCGCCGAATCGGATACAGACGACCGGGTCGACCCACAAACATGTTGAGCTCGGATCGCCTCGCTGCCTTCCGGAATGATTTCTTTCGCACGCGCTCATAGTGTGAGAGGGCTGCAGGTGATGCACCATTCGCAAACCACTCTGCCAGCCAATCGGCGTCCATCCAGCCGAGATTCATTCCCTGACCTCCGATCGGGCTGATCACGTGGGGCGGGTCGCCCGCCAGGGCGGCGCGGCCCACGACGAAACGCTCGGCCTCGAATCGCTCGGCGGTGAAAGCCGATACCATGGAGCACGCGTCCAGGGGAAGCTCTTCTCCGGTTCGCCTCGCTACGGCCTTGCTCAACATCGACTGTAGCTGCGAATCCTCTTTGGCATCAGACGGATTGGCCACCCGGGCTACCCATCGGCGCGTTCGTCCGGGAAGTGGGAAGCACTCAACGACTCCTTCCCGATGCAAGTAGATCGCTGCGTCTTCTCCAAAGACGGTCGTATCCGGAAAATCGCCCATGACGTAGTGCTCGTCGTAAGAGGCTCCGTCAAACGGTATTCCGAGCAGGTCCCTAACCGTACTGCGACGGCCATCGCACGCTATGACCCAGTCAGCTTGCTCACCGTCAATGTTGACATAGCTGTCAGATTGCTCGAGCGCGGTCACATCGATGCCGCGTCGAACAGGTTCGCCCAGCGACTCGAATAACGCTTCAAGTACGGATTCCGTCACATGCTGGGGGACTGCCAGCACGAAAGGGAAGGGGGGTGGCAGGGCTTCGAAAGAAAGCACTCCGAGCGGTCTTCCCTCCGCAAATCCTTGGCCGCGTGCGACGCGAATGCCACGATCAATCAACGCATCGGCAACGCCCAGGGCATGAAGTCGCCTGAGTGCGGGCGGGTGAATGCCGATGGATCGCGAATGTGTCGAGCGCGCGACGCGACGCTCCAGAATCGTACAGTCGACTCCGTGCTTGCGCAGCAGGCACCCCAGGTACAGCCCGACGGGCCCGGCGCCGACGATGATCACTCTCACGACGATCCCCGGTGTGTGAGTAGCAGCCGAAAAGGCATCTTCTTCTCCGCACGCCACCCCGCAGGCAATCGGCCGTCAAGATCATCAGGATGCCAGGAGCGCCGAATGGAACGCAGCCCGTCGGTCATAATGAACGATCCTCGAGCGGCGAGTCCGACGGGGATGAAGCTGAGCCATGCCAGGTCATCCCGGCAGATATCGTTGTGTAGGGCCAGACTGCGCGACAGCGTAGCAGAATCCTCAAGCAGGACGTTTAAGGCAGGATCGTCGAGGTGATGAAGCACATGGTTGGACACCACGATGTCGAACGACAAGCCCTGGTCGACCAGCTCAGAGGAGTGGATCGCGTGATAGCTGATTCGGTCGGATTCGGTGCGCGCCAACGCATAGTCGATGGCCCGCTTGTCCGGGTCAATGCCAGTCAGTGAGACCGATTTATTCTCAGCGCGCGACATGTCGTCGATCAGTCGCAGCAAATCGCCTCCACCACACCCGATATCGAGAATCGTGGTGGTCCGATCCGGGGCCATCAGAGGGGAAAGATGACTGTTGTACAGCGATCGCCAGCGTGCCAGCCAGGGATTCAGTCTGGAAAACCAGTCGTAGGTTCGGTGTAGACCTCGCTCATCACAGTCCGGATCGTCCATGATTTCGATCAGATCCGTGTTGCGTGATGTGAGGAAAAGTCTCGGCATCAGATGCGTTCAAACAGACCTGTTTCAACTGTCAGCCCCGGGCCGAACGCCATCGCCATCGCTTTCTCTCCCGATGAGGCATTAGCCAGCGATTCCTTGAGGACGAACAGGATCGTGGCGCTGCTCATGTTACCGTACTCAGCGAGAACCGAGCGGGACGCCGTCAGCGGTGCATCGTCAATGTCCAGTCCGTTACGGACCTTGTCCAGGATGGCTCGGCCACCCGGATGAACCGCCCAGTGGGTGATGTCGTCACGGGTCCATCCGGATTGTTCAAGGACTGGGTCGACGACTCCACCGATGTTGGCTTCCAGGATTTTGGGTACGTACGTCGACAAGACCATCTTGAATCCCTTGTCTCCTATCGTCCAGGCCATGTCTGATTCGCTGTCAGGAGCGATGGTGGAGTCCATGGACTCGAATCGGAAAGCCGCTCCAGATGCCGGAGGCTGGCCCGTGACTAGAGCCGCACTTGCTCCGTCAGCAAATACCGAGAAGGCGAGGATGTCGTCTACTTCTTCCGATGGTTCGAGGTGCAGCGAGCACAGCTCGAGGCAAACCACGAGGACCACGGCATTTGGATCCTCGGCGCAAAAGGCCCGAGCCATGTTCAGGGCCGGGAAGGCTGCATAGCACCCCATGAATCCAACGTGGACGCGTCGCACGGAGGGCGCTAGGCCGAGGTCCTTGACGAGATGGAAGTCGGGTCCGGGGGCGTAAAAACCCGTGCACGAGGCGGTGATGACATGGGTGACATCGTCAGCACTGAATCCGTCTGCGGCGTCGAGCACGCTACGTCCAGCCGCTTTGAACAACGGTCGGGCATGCGCCATGTAGTGATCATTCCGCGTTCCCGTCGTAGGCGACCGGAAGCTTCCCTGATCATCGATGAAGTCGCCTCCTCCGTCCCGCAGATCAGTGATCACGCTGTGGCGTTTGTCGATGCCAGAGTGGGCGTAGATCCGATGGACCAATTTGGAAGCCCGGCTCCCTGGCGTCAACGATGCGAGCATGACCTGAGCCGCTTCATCCTGTGAATAGGACGTCTTAGGCACGGCGGTCTGGATGGCGTGGAGATAGGCTGGCACTACGTTGTCGGTACGGGTGAAAAAGCGGCGCGTACGACTACGTTGGGTGGATACGGTACGGGTTACCGCTCAGCGGCAAAATTCCCCGTCAGTCTTCCGGAAAGGAGACCGTGTATTCCCACGCGTCCTCGACGCAGTACAGAGAATAGGTCTTCTCGCTCGGAAAGTGCTGCACCTGCACGATGTTCTTCTGGTCATCGAAGACTTCGGACAGGATTTTCTGGGAGACATACAGGTTTTCGATCGGTTGCGAAGCCTCGAACTCCAGCAGGTACCACCACATTGGCTCGTTGCCGATGGTCTCCTCGCCGCTGCCGACGATCCTGCCATCCAAGACCTCCTCATCCGCCCGGAGTACAAACTTCTCATTGAAGTAGGCCTGAAAAAGAGAATCAGAGCGCGGTGATGGATCGATGACGATAGGCTGATTCTCGCGTTGGGAAAGGGCCTGATCCAGATCGTCCTTGAACACGCGGATGCGTACGACCGCCATGGTGTTCTCGACAGCCAGGCGGCTGTAGCTGACGTGGAAATCGTGTTGCTCTGCCCCATTGGGAACCACAGGACGCGTTGCATCCCCAACCGGAGCCACGGTTGAGGCAAACAGCGAAAGAAGCAGAGCCAGGAGAAGCGAGATCATATTGCTCTGAAAGCACGATGGGCGGGCGCGTTCCGCGCCCGCCCATAAACACTGAAATGAGGGCGACTAACCACCGCTACCGGTTTCTTTCTGCTCCTGTTCAACTTCAGGCGCACTCCACTCGTTGTCTGTGGGGTCGATATCAGCAAAGGCCTCGAGCGGATCCAGCTCAACCTTGATCACCTTTTTGTCCGAGAAGAACCCTTTGGTAAACGTGATCTCGTTGCTGCGCCACACGTCCGCCGGCAACTGGATCATTTCATCCGTGCCGTCCTGATAAGTCACCCGCAGGTGAATGGGCATGATCTGCTGACCCTCGTTGTCCACCTTGATGCGGTAGTAAAAGGCCCCATTCTCGTCGGTGCCGAGGAGCTCTTCGGAGACCTGCTCGGTGACGTCGGTCAGCGCCTGGTCATTGGCGTAGGTCGTATAAAACCAGCTACGCCAGAACCAATTCAGATTCTCACCAGCCGCCTCTTCCATGGTTCGGAAGAAATCGGCAGGCTGCGGATGTTTGAATGCCCAACGCTCGGAGTACTCCCGGAATGCTTCGTCGAAAATTTCGGGACCGAGGATATGCTCGCGCAGCATGTACAGGCCAGCAGCGGGCTTGGCGTAGCCGTTGTTGCCGAAGTTGTTCTGAATCAGGTCGGATTCCGTCATGATCGGGACCTGGGCCGGATCCTTCATGTAAGGCACGATCAGCGGGGCCGGGCCACGACGGGATGGGTACGTACCGTCGTCCGTTTGCGTCCAGACGTCCGTGCCGTTGAATTTCTGGGCGTATCGCTGCTCGGCGTAGTACTGCAAGAAGGTGTTCAGTCCTTCATCCATCCAGGTCCATTTGCGCTCATCCGAAGCAATGATCATCGGAATCCAGTTGTGCCCCACCTCATGGATGGTCACACCAATCAGGGCCCGCTCAACGCCGGCTGTGTACGTGCCATCAGGTCGTGGACGTGCGCCACAGAAAATGATCATCGGGTATTCCATGCCCCCGACAGGACCGTTGAAGTTGGTCGATTTGGGGTAGGGATAGCGAAGAGACATTTCGCCATACGTTTCCAGAGTCACGATGCTGGCGCGCGTAGACACCTTGTCCCACAGTGGCGAGCCTTCCTTGGGATAAAATGAGTGGACTTTGACAATCTGTCCACCATCGCCATAGTCATATCCGGCAGCGTCCCAAACGAACGTCTTGGAAGAAGCCCAGGCAAAGTCGCGAACGTCTTCCGCGATGAAGTGCCAGGTCAGCATTCCGTCGTTTGTTGGTCGGGTCGCCGGGTCCTTCACCTCGTCAGCGGAGATGATGTAGACCGGCTCTTCGCTGGTATAGGCGGCGTCGAGGCGACGAATCTGCTCACTCGTTAGCACATCCTCGCGATTCTGAAGGGTCCCAGTCGCGTCCAGCACGTGATCCCACGGAACGGTCAGTTTGACGTCATAATCCCCGAAGTTGAGATAGAACTCGCCCCGTCCCAAGAATTGCTCGGTCTGCCAGCCATTCACGTCGTCATAGACGGACATACGCGGAAACCACTGTGCCATTTCGTAGAGCCAGCCGTCATCCATCAACTCCTTGCCGCCACGCCCAGTGTCCGGAATGCGGTAGGACCAATCAATCTCGAACGACATCACTTCGCCGGACTGCAAGGGCTCAGGAAGATTGACCCGCATGATGGTGTTGTTGATGCGCCACGCCGTGTCGACAAGCTCGCCGCTATCGCCAACAAGTTGAACACGCGAGATGTCGTAGCCCCCGTCGAATTGCCCGACACCAACGAATCGGCGAAACGCAGGGCTGATCGTTTCAGGTAGAGCGCCTTGCATCTGATACGAGCGGCTGTGCTCGATCGAGCGGACGTTCTGGTCCAGCTGCACCCACAGGAAGCCCAGAGCGTCGGGCGAGTTGTTGTGGTAGGTGATGCGTTCGCTGCCGATAATGCGATGGTCGACCGTGTCGAGCGTCGCTTCGATCACATAGTCCGCGCGTTGTTGCCAGTAGCGATGGCCCGGCGCGCCTGAGCCGGTGCGGTAGTCGTTGGGAGCCGGCCAGTCGTCCAGAGGCCTGAACATGGAATGGTTGCCGGACTTGATATCGCCGTCGATGTTGCGCCAGTTTTGGGCGGTAACAGGCAGAGCGATCAGGGTGGCCAGAGCGAGGGTGGCCGTGGTCTTCAGAATCGTCGAGAGAAGAGCTTTCATGGCTGGCACATGCTGGTTTACGGGGCAGTGCAGCCTCTCAGATTCGATTGGTTGATCGAGGTGTTCGCAGTAAGCGTCAGCCCCAGATCATGGTCAGGGACAGCACCGCAATCACGATGGAAAGCAATGCCGCCCAATTGCGTTGGGTGTTCGCAACGGGGCGTCCTGAACGGATCAGCAAGCGATTGACCAAGCCGATCACAACGCCCGAGACTAAGAATGTAATGACAAGTATGACAAGTTGACCTAGTTCCAGGCCAACGTTGAATGAAAATAGGGGTAAGACCAGGCTTTCCTCGGTCCCGAGAATGGCTCGCAGGTAATTGGAGAAACCCAGCCCGTGGATCAGACCGAAACCGACGGCCAGCACATACTTAGCTCTCCAGTCCCGCTTGAGCGCCTGTTCGGGATCCTTGGCGAAACGCTCGGCGATGTTCAACAGCGCGGTAACGAAGATCGTCACCGGTATCAGCGTTTCGATCAAGTCGGCGTCGACATCAACTACGCCCAGCGTGGACATGGCCAGCGTGATTGAATGGCCGATGGTGAAGGCCGTCACCAGGACGATCAGGTGTTTCCACTCCTTGAGTGGATAGACGGCGGCCAGGGCGATCACAAAGAGGATGTGATCGTAGCCGTTGAGGTCCGAGATATGCTCGAAACCAAGGCGGAGATAGAGCTCGAATTCAGACATCGAACAAAAAGACAGCGGGAGACGACTGCGTTGGCGGGTGGCCTGGGGCCACCCGCCACAAACGCGTTCTACTTGGATTCTACGGTGAAGGAGAATGACTTTTCAATGACATGTTCGTCATTTCCCGCCGTTGTCCAGGTCACCTGCCACGTTCCTGCGCCGACTCCCAATGAGTCCGGGAGCGGTACGAAGAACGACTTGGGGTCTTCGCTGGCCTGCGCCGCAGGTACCTCAACGGGCATCTCGTGCGTGGCTCCGTCCATTTCATGCAGCTGATGCAGCTCAATCTTGCTGACATTCATATGCACATTCTGGTTGAACCATAGCCTGATCTCGGTTGGCGCTTCAGTCAGGGTAGTGTCTTTCTCGGGTTCTGATTTGGTCAGACTAAGGTGTTGGTCGGGGCTGATGGCCGTGACAATGAAGAGGAGGGCCAGCGCGGGGAGGGCAGGAAACAGTTTATTGATGCTCATGGAATTCGGAATTGAAAGTGGAAGCAGGCTTGTGGTACAGGAGTGCTACAAGGGCACCCGACTATTCGATTGTGAGTCGCTTGAGAAGCAGGTTGGGAGATGTCGATGTGAGGTCGGCTTCGACCCATACGGACGTGCCAGTCTCAACAAGGCGTGAAGGAGCGTCGGCCGTTCCTCGTTGATTCCAGAAGACGCTCAGCTCACCATCCGGGGTGAACGATGCGTGTGGGTAGGCGGCGGCAGAGTTTTCAGGGCCTACATGGGTCGGCGTACTCCACGAGTGCCCGCCATTGGTCGTAGCGACCACGGCAACGCGCGGTGTCTCGAGCGAGCCATCATCCCAGACAATGGCCATCGTTCCGTTCTCGCCGCTGGTCAATTGAACATGGCTCGCGCGGGAAGCCTGAGCCACCGAGTGAACCGTTGGTCTGGCAAAGGAAGCGCCTTTGTTGTCCGAGTACGTCGACTTGACCCCTGCAGCGCCTTCCTTGCCCGTCCACCAGGCAACGTGCATGCGACCATTGGAATCGAATGCCATCGTCGGTCCGGCATCCGGGCAGTAGCCCTGAACCCAACCATCGTTGAAAACAACCACGGGGTCCGACCAGCTGGCACCTTCATCGTCGGAGCGGGCAACCACGATGTCCCGGATGCCCCCTTCAAGGATCTTGCGCCAGCCCACGTACACATTGCCATCTCCGTCGGCTGTGATCGAAACCCGACAGCATTCACATGATGCAGCCGGATCGACTTGGCTAGGAGTCGACCACGTTTGACCACGATCCTTGGAATGAGCCACATAGACGTGAATGGCACCATCGTCGTCGACATCACCGCGCGAATCCAGCCAAGCGACCCACACCGTGCCGTCCTCGGCTACGTGCAGTTCATGGTTGTTCTGGTATCCACCAAAAGCACCACCAGGACGGGTAGCCGTCATCCAGCTGTCCCCGCCGTCGTCTGATCGCGCCACCAGGATACCCGTGGACCGCCACACGCTCTCTGGGGTATCGGATGCTGACCAGGCCAGATACAAGGCGCCATCTGGCCCTTCAGCGAGTTGAGGAGGGCTTTCAGGGTCAACAAGGGGAACAGCAAGCGAATCTTCCACGACGGTGTGATACCCACTGGCTCCGGATACGTGGAGCTTGCCGAAGGAGCGGAACGGTGATGTAGCATCGCCCGTGGGGGCATGAGAGGCCCATGCATGGACGTCTGCTCCACTGGAATGCGTCAGCGTATTGGAGACACTACGCCGATGAATCTCGACGTTCATGCTCATCAGCTCGCCCGACGTCGAAATGGTCGGTGATTCGGAAGGGGCACAGCCAGCGATTGTTGACACGCCTAGCGCTATCACCAAGATGGCACAGAATCGGTTATTCATGGTTCTGGGGGTTATCGGACTACTCTGAGCGCCCTCGAAGGGCTACGGGGACCGGATCACGATCCTGATCAGTCTACAGTCGGCATATGAGACGCAACGACATCAAACGCGTCGTGGGGAAGACGACCTGTCCAGGCGGAGCGAATGACGCCCTCCGAATCGATCAGATACGAGCTGGGGACGGCCATAGCCTTGAACTCATCTTGAAGGACGGCTGGGGGGTCGATCACAAGGCGAAAGGTCACTCCGAGATCGGCAGCAAATGCCTTCAATGCATCCGTATCCACTTCTTCCACATTGACGGCCAGGACACGAAGTCCGTCGGGTCCCAGCTCCGTATGCATGCGCTCGATATCAGGAAACTCCTCGATGCACGGGGCGCACCAAGTAGCCCATAGATTGACAAATGTCAGAGGCTGTCCCGGGCCAACGTGGACGGAGTCGCCATCCACATCCAGTCGGGTGAACTGGGGTGCAGCTTCGCCTGGCTCAAGGGTAGCAAACCCGGGCGAAGGAGCAGGATGCTGGTGAGGAGACTCTGTACATCCCGTCAGCAGGAGCGAGAAGGCGATGAGGGCCGGCGCACGAAGTGCAGAGGCGCGAGCGAAAAGCGAAACCATGATGCGACGATTCAAGTCGGTGTCACGGTGAACAGAGGGTTCACCCGTGCATCGACGTGGGTAGCGACGTAAATGACCAGTGCCGTCCCCAAGCGGACGCACAGTCGGACAGGATCAGATCAGGGCAGGAGGGCCGCGTACAGACTCGATCAGGCGGTCTGTGATTCGGATCTGATCATCGGGAGAGGCAAAGGCGACCTCTCCGATTCGCTTCGCATCATTCGTCTCTTTGGAAGGCGTCGTGCCGCTGGCCTGAGAAGCCAAAAGGGACAAGAACAGGCACTCGTCTTCGCATTCTTCACCCGGGACCAGTCCAACGGAGTCTGTGGATCCTGAATGGGTGATCGCATGACCACCGTGTGTGTCATGGACTCCGAGAAGCTCGCTTTGATCATCCTCCGCATGTGCACCAGGCTCCATCCCCATCCACACCAAATGAGCGGTGGGGCCAACCAATCCACCCAGCACAAGGCTGAGGAGCAGGATCAAGCTGGACAGAGATCGTCGCATTACGAGGTTCAGGATGCGATATTCCGGGTGAAGGAGACGAAATAAACGACAATCG
Organism: Rhodothermales bacterium; assembly: GCA_028284865.1. Lineage (GTDB taxonomy): Bacteria > Bacteroidota > Rhodothermia > Rhodothermales > UBA10348 > JAAZVD01. The sequence continues at coordinate 93,686 of JANQQV010000024.1, forward strand.
GGGTCTTTCGGCAACTGGATGACCCGTATCCCAACGATCCGCTTTCCATGGCCAACGCGTTTTTTTACCCGCCCATCGAACCCAACACATCCGGCATGTTGCAAGTGGATGACCTGCATCAGATTTATTGGGAAGAGTGTGGCAATCCCGATGGCGAACCCATCGTGTTCATCCACGGTGGACCGGGTGCCGGAGCTACGGAAACTGATCGGCGCTTTTTCGACCCGTCGTTCTTTCGCATCATTCTCTTCGACCAGCGCGGCGGCCCGCGCTCAACACCGCCAGGCGAAATCCGCAACAACACGATCCAGCTTCTGGCCGAAGACATTGAACAGCTTCGCGAGCATGTCGGCGTGGACACCTGGCATGTGTTCGGCGGCAGCTGGGGCAGCACGCTGTCGTTGTACTACTCGCAGACGTTTCCCGAGTCATGTCGCACGCTGACCATCCGGGGAATCTGGCTCATGCGGGACGAAGAAATAGACTGGTGGCTCTACGGGATGCGACTCGTCCAGCCGGAACGATGGGCGGTGTTCAATGAACACGTCCCTGAAGGTGAGCGAGGCGATCTGCTGGAAGCCTACTGGAAGCTGTTCCACTCGACTGATCGGGACGAAGCGCGTCAGGCCGCTCGCGTCTGGTCGGTGTACGAGGGGGCTTCGTGCACGCTACTGCCCAACCCGGAATTCGAAGCGCATTTCCATGATCTGGACAAGGCTTGGTGCACGGCTGTCCTTGAAGCGCACTATTTCCGGAATGAGCGTTTCGAGCCCAGGGATCTACTGCTGAATGGCGTAGATCGTATTCGGCACATCCCCGGTTTCATCGTTCATGGCCGCTACGACATCGTGTGTCCAGTCAAGAGCGCTCTGGATCTGCACGAGCGTTGGCCAGAGGCCTCGCTCGTCATCGTTCCCGATGCCGGGCACTCGTCACACGAGCCCGGCATCACCAAAGAGCTGGTTGCAGCGACGGACAGGATCAGGGACTTCGGATCTCCTCAAATCCGGGACTGATGAGGACCAAGCCCGCGCATCAGCGGGGGCGAATGGTACCCAAACCGCCGTCGACCCCGATGACCTGGCCGGTGACCCAGCTACTGCGATTCGGATCGACGAGCCAATCAATGGCTTCGGCAACATCCTCAGGCTGCCCCAGTCGGCCCAGCGCATGCATGCTTTCGGACGCTTTCTTCGCGGCCTCGTTGGCTGTGAGTCGGGCGCTCATGGGCGTTTCGACCAGCCCAGGAGCCACGCAATTGACACGTACTCCGCGAGGCGCATAAGTAGCGGCTGCCGACTGCATGAGACCTACGATGCCCGCTTTTGCAGCTGCAATCGCTTCATGATTGAAAAGGCCCGTTCTTGCGACGGCGGATGTAGACAGTACGATCGAACCTCCTGTGCGCATCATGGTCCGCGCAGCACTCTTCACGGTGAAAAAGGCTGAGTCCAGGTTGAGGGCCAATGTCTGTCGGTACTCTTCTTCGCTCGTCAGGTGAGCGGGCTTCAGCAGAATGGAGCCGACACAATTGACCACGCCGGTCAAACCGCCATTGACTTCGACGGCTTGTTGCACGGCATGATGGACGTCGTCCGCGCGCGTGGCGTCGATCGACAGGAATGAGCCGCCGGTTTCCGTGGCCAAGGCGCGCAGTTTCTCCTGGTCACGGGCGACCAGCAAGAGTTTTGCTCCGCGAGCAGCAGCTTTGCGAGCAACTTCGGATCCGATACCGCCCGTGGCACCGAGAATGAGAATGGATTCGTTAGAGTTCGTCATCAGGACAAAATTGAGATTGAAGGGTGATTCGGGCGGGTGAATCAGATGATGTGAATGAAGTACAGTGTCATGCGACGGCCTCCTTGGCCATCACGATTTCGGCAGCTACCCGGCCAGACGCCAGCGCGCCGTTAATGGAGGATGTCGTCAGGTGGTCGCCACAAACAATGTGGCCGTGCTCGGTAAGTCGGGCACAGACGGCATCGAGTACACGCGTTCCGGCTTCCTGCGATGGCAGTGCCTGCGGAATGTGGTAGGTACGCAGATAGCGCCAGTCGTCAACCTCAGCACCGAACCACTCGCGAAGCTCGGCCAGCAAACCATCAAAGGCGTCGCCATCCTCTGAACGCAGGGTGTCGAACAGGCTGACGGCGACGAGGTGACGGCCTTCCGGAGCATAGCCGGGGGCAACCACCGAAGGCACAACGACATTGTTGATTCGGCCGGTTCCAGACCCGTTCAGCATGAGGACGGGCATGTCCAGCGGTGCAGATGGCGCATCGAAATACACGCAGGTCGTGCCGTTCCACGCGCGACGGTCGATTTCAGGATCCAACCCGTTCGCGCTGGTCATATCGGTGGCAATCACGATTGGTTCGCCTTCCATCCGGGTACCATCCTCGAGAATCAGCGTCCTGGCGTCTGGCATGGACGCAACCGCCGCCTCCAGATGGATCCATTCGGGATTGAGGCTGGCCGCCAGCTGTTCCGGAATCGCTTGCATGCCTCCGGCCGGGAACGCGGCGTCACCTTCGCTGAACATGTCCATCACGAACTCGAAGAAGGCGCGATCGGATTTGAGTTCAGGATCCAGGGTGATGCCTCCGATGAACGGGCGGAAGAACGCCTCAACCATTTCAGAGCTGAATCCCCAGTCTTTTTTCAGGGCACCTGCAGTTGATTGCCCGGTCAATCGGTGACTTCTGACCTGGGAAGCCGTGCGGCGCAAATCGCGACGAAGGCCGAGAATGCGAGTTTTGTCTGCAAACGATCCGACATCGGCAAACAGTGTGCTCAACGCCTCTGACGGGTGCCGGAACGGATCCGACAGGCGATGAAACCGGCCATCCTTGCGGATCATTGCTCCGGCTCGGAAAGCGTGAAGGTTCAGGGCGTCGTAATCAAGGACGTTCTTGGCTTCGGGGTAAGCAGTCAGGAGCACCTGGAAACCCCGATCCAATCGGAATCCGTCCACGGAGTCAGTTCGCATGCGGCCACCCACCGCATCGGATTTTTCCAGAATGCGATATGGGATATCGGCCCGGTCCAATCGGACCGCGCATGAGAGCCCGGCAAGTCCGGCACCCACAATCAGGACAGGCTGTTTCGTGGTCATGGCAAAGCGGGGGATGGTGGAATGACCTGATTGACCGGATTAACCTGGCGAAGCCATTCATCACGTCGATTCAAAATGGCCTGTCGTTCTTCAGGTGACTTCCGGCGCAGGTTAGCCACCTGGAATCGCATTCTGCGATTTGCCGCGAGCTCGTCCTCGTGTTCCATCAGGAATGACCAGTAGAGCGTCGAAATGGGGCAGGCGTCTTCGCCAGTAGCCTTCTTTGGATTGAAGCGACAGCTCTGGCAATAGTTACTCATCCGATCGACATATTGGCCGGAGGCGATGTAGGGCTTGGTCGCGACGACACCGCCGTCTGCAAACTGACTCATGCCGACCGTGTTGGGCAGGGTGACCCAGTCGTACGAGTCTACGAACAAACCCATATACCAGCTGTGGATGTCCCAAGGGTGCGTACCCGAGACCAAGGCATACAGCCCGGTCACCATGAGGCGCTGGATGTGATGCGCATATCCGTGGTCAAGCACCTGTTGGACTACCTGGCGAACGCATGTCATTTCGGTTTTCGCGTCCCAGTAGAATCCGGGTAGCGGAAGCTCAGCGCCGAGGGCATTTCTGTGACCATACTCCGGCCCCTCCAGCCAGTAGACGCCGCGGATGAACTCGCGCCAGCCGAGAATTTGACGGATGAAGCCTTCGACCGCATTGATGGGCGCGTGTCCCTCTATCCATGCTTGCTCAGCGGCCGCAATGGCCGTTCGAGGGTCGAGCAACTGCAGGTTCATCGCAGGGGAAATCAGTGAGTGCCGCAGCCACGGCTCATCCGTCCACATGGCATCCTGCCAGCGTCCGAATTCCGGAAGCTGATGCGAGATGAAATGATCCAGTACCTGCTGGGCTTGTTCAGGCGTGACGGGCCAGCCGAAGGACGCGATCGAACCCGGCAGATCGGGCAGCTCCCGTTGCAGGTCCTCGATCACGTCTCGGGTGATTGCGTCCGGCTCGAACCGGATGGGGTCGGCCTTCAGTCTCGGACCTTCCTTTCCGAACGACTCCCGATTGTCCTTGTCAAAATTCCAATCGCCGCCAGCAGGCTTGTCGCCCTCCATCAACCAGCCGGTCTCTTTCCGCATCTTGCGGTAGAAGTGCTCCATGACGAGTGTCTTCCGACCACTGGCCCAAGCACCGAACGCTTCCGGTGTCGTCAGGAAATGATCGTCATCGAGCAGGATCAGCGCGATCCCGTGTTTTTTTGCAACCGCCTCGAACCCTTCGATGAGATCAAACCGGTTCGGTCGCGTCATGCGGACGGACTCTGGCGAACAGGCCAGGATAGCTTGCTCGAGGATATCCGGGAGCGATTCAGGGCCCGCTTCACCGATGCGATGGTAGTCGACACGAAACTTGAGCTCGGCAAGTCGTTCCGCCAGGTGGCGCATGGCTGAGAAAATGAGCGTCAGGCGCTGGATATGGAACGGAAAGCGCGTCGCTTCCGCACGCGATTCACCCATCACGATCACATCCTGCGAAGGGTCGGCTTCTCGCAATGCCGGGCCGTTCGGAGCCAGCTGGTCCGGGCACACGAATACCAGGTGGCGAGTGGTCGACCCACTCCCTGATGGGGCGTTATGTGCCACCCTGCTCATGTCAACACGCAAACGGATGAGGATGGAACGGGGCTTCGGCTTCAGCCATCCAGCTAGAAGCGCCGACCTGCCATTTCCATGCCGCAAATGCGCTGCCGAAAGCAGCAAGCTCGTGGTCGGAATACGCGTGATCAGGCAGTCCTTCCAGACCATTTTCCGAGAGCCAGCCGGCAATGCGCTCCCGAGCGCCTTCGTCCTGCTTGACGGTGCGAAGGTCCTCCACGGGAGCACCGGCAAGAGCGAGCGCACCGAATGGATGCACTTCCACGATGGCCGCGTCCGGGTGGGCCGTTGTGATCAGCCGCGATACAGCTACGCCGCGCAGCGTCAGATACGCCATGCGGGTCATCGTAGGGGTCATGACCGTGCCCGAGGGCATGCCGGCACGCTGTAATTGACGACGCAGCTCACGATCACGCTGACGATCACCGCCACCGTCCTGGTAAGAAAGAGGTGCATCGATTCCGACCGTCAGTGACGCTCCACGTGCCGAACCATCGACGACATGAAGGAGGTCAGAGTCGGCCAGGTAGGTCATGTGGCGGCGATAGATCAACCGACCATCGGCAGACTCGAACTCGGCACAGGCCGTATCGGCATGATTGGAGGGACCCGATAGGTCTACCCCCATGATGATGGGGCGGGCGGTCATACGGGCTCCTCCAAATTGAAAAGGGAAGGTTGGATCTCGACCGGACGGAGATCGGAAGAATCGACAACAGACGCACCAAGAATGCGCCCGGCTGCGGCAATGCCGCTCAACAAGGCAGTTTCCACGCCACACATGCGGGCTTCTTCGTCGCGTCCACATGTAGCCCAATCACCGCATGCGGAAAGTCCGATGTCGGCGTCGTGCAGGCACTCGGTGGCAGCACCACGCACGGTTCGGCCGAAGCGCCAGCGGTGGGTCCTTTTGTAGGTCGGAGCTGGAATGGAGCGACCAATGGCATCCTGGAAGACAGCAATCATTTCCTGACCAACTGCTTCCGCATCGCGCTCCAGATAAGCGATGGACCAGTCCTGCGAGGCGTGCAGCAGCCAGGTATCCGTTCCCGTTCGCTCGGGCTTGACGGTGTCCCGAATCACGAGGTCTAGCGGTTCGGCAATCCTGGAAGCCGCATCCCAGGTGATTTCCAATGGCGAATCGAACGCCAGTATGGTCGTCCAGACCGGAGCCATGTCAACACTGGTCAGATCCCTGAGCAGCATGGGTGACACACCCGAGAGCATGGCAGCCGCCTGTCGTGCCGGGACCGCCAAGACGACTTGATCGAAGGGACCGTGCGCGTTTCCATCCACGTCCGTCAAGTGCCACACATCCTGGTCTCGCTGGATGCGCTCGATGCGTGTGCTGGTCGTGACATTTAGATCGCTGGCCAGGTGCTTCGCCAGCGCATGCATCCCAGGCACTGCGGTCCATTGGTTGTCGAAATCCTGCGCATCTGATTCGGGATGGAAGCGCCCCTCAAAGCGGCGAATCAATCCCTGCCGCGCCCAAGCCTGCGCAAAAGGCTTCAATCGTTCGTCCGTGAACCGGAAGAAAGGGGCACCATGGTCTGCGCTACCTCCGTCAAAGAGTCGGGTAGATGTTCGGCCGCCCGGACCCCGCCCCTTGTCGAAAACCTCAACCTGCATGCCTTGATCGGCGAGTGTCCGGGCGGCCATAAGGCCGGCCGGCCCGGCGCCGACGACGCCGATCCGCAACGACGTGCCTCGGGCCGGCCGGCTGACCATTCTCGTATAGAGCGGCATGTCCACTCGTTTGGCATGGCGCGCCGATGAACGCGGCCGAACCGTACCGAGAATCGGCTTTTCCGGAAAGAATGGGCGATCCAGCAAGCCAAGGCACCACAAGATGCCTCCATACGAATTCGGGTCAGAGCCGTCGAGTGCGTAGCGATGGTTCAGATCGATCAGCATCGCCAGGGCTTCCTGGGGAGACCGCGTCCACGAAAGGACGGCCTTGCCCCACGTCATGCGGACGTTGTTGTGAAGCTCTCCATGGATGAGCAGGGATTGTTGCGCAGCATTCCACAGCGGGTCGTCAGTCTCGGAGCGGGCGAGTGACTCCCAATCGTACACCGAAGGGCGCTCGTCAGGCTGGTGTTCAAGCAACGTCGTCCGGGCCCAGTCGGGCAGGATCGATACCGACTCGACATCATCGTTGTGGAGACACAGGTTGAATGCCAGCTCGCGCCAGATGAGCAATTCGTCCAGGAATTTCTCGGAGCCTGAAGAAGCCTGATGGGCTGCATCCCGCGCAACCGTGAACGGCGAAATGTGGCCGTGGTGCAGATAGGGACTCATCCGGCTCACGCCATTTTCGGCGGTCGGGTTGTTGCGGCGCTTGTCATAGGTGCGAAGCCCGTCGCTAACGAAGTCGTCCCATCGCTCTTCTGCTGCCGTTGCTCCGCCGCGGGTATGGGGAACCGGCGGTACGCTGTGATCAATTCTGCAGGCAGCTACCAGCTGCTCGATGGGTGTCGACCAATCCACTTCGCCTCGAACATACCCGTTCCAGGCTGCTGGCAGTGATTCGCAAGCCGGCCAATCACGGCGGGCGCGTTCATGCGCTTCTTCGCCGATTCGGTTACGAAAGTGGTAAGCACGAGCATAGCCCTTTCCGATGCTTCGAATGGGCACAATACAGGATGAATCGACCAGCACCCATGGGCGGCTCGTTCTCAGGATCACTGAGGTCACCCATGCAGGAAACGGTGGCGCCGGGAAGTCTTCCGTGATTACGAGATCGGCTTTCTGGATCAACTCGACCAGTGGACCTTGAACCGCTGGATCTTCGCCGAGATGAAAGGCGTGCCGGATGCCGCGGTCGTTGAGACGCTGATGGACATCACGAGCCCCTTCCATGATGAAGGTGTGATGGCGGTCGTTGTTGAACGGGTGCCTGCCCGACAATCCCTGGTAAACGAGCAGCGGCCTGTTGGTCATGACCGCCAGGGAGCGCGCGACGTCCAGCGCCGGGTTCTCATCTGCCCGGACTGCATGGTGCATCCAGTAGAGGACGAAGCTTCCTTCCTGGTTGGCCGATTCGTCCCTTGGTTCTGGGAGCTGCCGGTCTTCCGTCGGAACGAAGCAGCGCTCAGCGAGATGAGGTGGAAGGTGGTGTAGCAGGTCGGCCAGCATGTTGCGGGGCTGGTGGGATTGCGGGGGCGCGTCCTAATCCGAAACCGAATCTGGACTCGAGAAGGGCGTTCAAAACGTTCAAATAGTTGTAATGAGCGATTATCCGGCGCTGACTTGGGTGCGCAAGCCGTTCGCATTGTTACCCGCCTCGCAGACATGATTCCTATGGAGTGGCGCAATACCGAATCATGAGTGCCGATTCAACCACGTGTAACCTGACCTGCCTGATTCGCACTGAGGGGTCCCGATCTCCCGCCCACCATCACACACCCGGACTGGTTGAGTCAGCCAGGTCCAAGACAACACACGCCATCATGAATGAGCAGAGCCAGGTAGACTTTCGTGCCGTCGGTGGCGACGGGCACTCCACCCCTCCATCCTTGTCGACCAATCATCCCACGCATCCTCACCTGGATGACGATGACGACTTCCCGATGCCAGTGAATTATCGCCGCATCGACCACTACTCAGTGGACGCAACCGAAGCCATCGCCGGCAATGTGCGCAGCATTCTCGCGCACATCGGTGAGGATCCGGAGCGGGAAGGCCTTTTGAAAACCCCGGAGCGGGTTGCCAAGGCCCATCAGTATCTGACGCACGGGTACAGCCTCGACCCCAAGGAAATCCTGACCAAGGCTCTCTTCAATGAGGACTATGACGAGATGATTTTGGTCAAGGACATCGAGCTGTATTCCCTGTGCGAGCATCACATGGTTCCCTTCTTCGGGAAAGCGCATGTGGCTTACATCCCGGACGGAAAGATCGTAGGACTCTCCAAGATTCCGCGTGTTGTCGATGTCTACTCACGCCGCCTGCAGGTTCAGGAGCGTTTGACCATGCAGATCCGTGACGCCATCAACGATGTGCTTCAGCCGCAAGGTGTTGCCGTGGTGATCGAGGCTACGCACATGTGCATGGTCATGCGCGGTGTGCAGAAGCAGCACTCCTCCACGACGACATCGGCCGTCAGCGGAGCATTTCTGGACAAGCGCACACGCGCTGAGTTCATGCGCCTGATCGGCTAATCTCGCGTCAGTCCAGCCGCTCCAGGGTGGCTGCGATGGTCGCGAAACCGTTGATCTCGAAATGCTCGATGCGAAGCTCGTGCTGTCCTCCCAGGCTGAGCTCTAGTTGCTCAAGTCTGGGAGGGTGGTAGGTCCAGTCGTCATGGATCACCTGCCCATCCAGCCACACGCGCACACCGTCATCACTGGTCAGATCGAGCCGGTATTGGCCTTCAGGCACGTTGATTGATCCCGTGGAGACCGTCGCAAAGTGATCGCGTCCCAGGCCTGGACCGGGTTCGCGGTACCACTGGTAGCCCAGGTCTGTCGCGGTTTCGGTCAGCACGGGTTCGCCCTCGATGAGCTCCCGGAAGGCTTCGTATTGCTCGCGGGGATCCGTTTCCTCGGTGTAATTGAACATGGAGACGGTCCACTCGATGGGCACGAAGAAGTACGCGTAGCCGAATTCGAAGGCCTCACCGGAGGGTGTCACATTTCCGAATCTGTCGGTGACCTCGTCTCCTACAAACTCCAGCCGGATGCGGATATCGACGACATCGTCCTGTGTCCTCCGGATGGTTACGCGACCAGGTACTTCACCCGACTCGGCGGACATCCATTCCACACCACTCGTTTCGAGGACCCGCCACTGACCGGCTGGTCCGACCAATTCGAATTCCTGCTCTACCTGTTTGCGAGGGGACCGGGGCCACAGGACGGGCGACCGAAAATCCACAGGTCCCCATTCGTCCACAAGGATGTATTCACGGGTTTGAGGTGCCTCATCTGGCAGACGAACAGTCTGGGCATCCGGCATGGGTCGCGGAGGAATGGCGGGTGCCATGGTGACGCTCCGTTCCAGTACGGCATCGAAGAAGCCGTCTTCCCAGTTTCCCAGCGAGCCTCCAATAGGGAGGTCGGCCGCTTCGAGGATTCGCGGATACGCGTTACGCCCCACATCGATGCCCGCACCATCAATGAGTTCCATGTCTTCAAACGTCCAGAACGTGTTCTGGCGAACGGACACGCTGTCTGTGGCCCGGATCTGTAAGGGTTTAGGGACAGACGCAAAGCGGTTTCCGCGAATGCGGTAATTGCGGCTCTGCACGTCCCGATTCTGCGAATAGCCCCAATCCGCTGGCTGCTCAGCACGCTCCCATGCATAGATCCCCAGATTACCACCAGAGAACATGTTGCCCTCGATCGTGATGTCTTGTCCGTGCTCGATGGCGATGTGCTCGTCGTTGTCCTCGAACCAGTTGTCCAGGATAGCCGTGTCGTAGGAGTACCCTCCCCAGATGCCGTGCCAGCAGCCTTTCATCACATTTTTTTCGATGTGATTGCGGCTGAACGTGACCTCAATTCCGTTCGTCGGCGCATAGGAGAAGTCATTGGCGTAGATCAGGTTATCGTTGCACCCTCCCTCACCCGAATCCATGGTGGTCTGGCCGGCCCAGAGAAAGAGGCCATCGCCCGAATGCGTAGCCGAATTGTAGGCAAACACGTTGTTGGAGGATTGCTCATAGAGCAGGATGGCCGCTGAATCCTGCCCACGATTGTAGACCCCGTGGCTGTATCCGCGCACATTGAAATCGAGCCGATTGTGCATGACCATGTTGCTTGACGAACGGTACATCCCGATCCCCAAGGAAGAGTTGAAGGTGATTTCGTTGTTGTAGAACAAACCATTGTTCACCTCCGTCATCAGGATCCCGTTCTGTCCACCGGTCACGCGAACATGGTCCACTTGCGCACCGTCAGCCCTCCGCAGATAGATGGCCGCTCCGTATCGCATCCACTCGTCCTGCTCATTCTGGTGATAGGACATCCAGTCATCCAGATGCTCACGCTCGATGATGGACCTCAGGCGCTGGCGCCAGTTGTAGGAGAAGTCAGACTGGGTGATCTGGATGCCGGGTGTATCGGTTGCCCACAATCCCAGTTTGTACCCTTTCACGGTGGCATTTCGAATGACGATGCCCTCGCCAGACTCGACCCGGATTCCCGTTCCGGCGAAAGTGTCCGACGATTGACCGGGCTCAGCACCATCGAGAACGGCGCCGTTGAAGTCGACGATTATCCGGTCTCCACGGATGATGATGGCTCCGGTCGAGTCAGCTGGAAAGGCGTAGTGCCCCGGTGTAATGGTTACCGACTCGGTGATGACCATTCCAGGAGAGAGAGCAACTGTATCCTGGGCGTGGAGGGGGGCGGCGATGAGCAGCAGGGCGACAAGACTGAGGAGATGGCGCATGACGGAAAGGCACGGATGACGGGAATTCCTGCAATGTAGGGTCCGGATCAGGTCAAATCGGAAGGGAAGCCATAGATTGACCGCTCTTCGTTCAGATCCCACCTGTTCAATCCGGATTAGCCGAACTCGCCATGCGTTTCCTGCTCCCCATTCTTGCCCTGTTGATTGCGCTCCCTGCCCAAGCACATGCCCAGTCAACCACCGATGCCAGCAACCAGGACGGCGAAGCCCTCTGGCTGCGTGACAGTGCCATCTCACCGGACGGCAGCACGATTGCTTTCACCTATCAAGGTGACATTTATACAGTGGGCGTTGCCGGTGGCGAAGCCCGGCAAATCACTACTTGGACCGGTCGCGACATGAGTCCGATCTGGTCGCCGGACGGGTCGACCCTGGCATTCGCGTCTGACCGCTACGGCAACATGGATGTGTTTACGGTAGGAGCGGCTGGCGGCGCGCCGACCCGCTTGACCCACGACTCGCGCGGTGATATTCCAGCCACGTTCACCCGCGACGGAAGCGCGGTGATTTTCGCGTCGGCGCGCCTTGACGCGGCCGCCTCGGCGAACTTCCCAACCGGTCGCCAGCCTGAGCTCTACAGCGTGCCCGCCGAGGGCGGCCGCGTGACCCAGCTCCTCACGGTCCCCGCCATCAATGCCCGATTCGACGCGAGTGGTCGGTGGCTCATCTTCGAAGACCTGACCAGCTACGAGAATGAGTGGCGCAAGCGCCAAGTGTCTTCAGCCGCCCGAGACATCTGGACCTGGGACTCAGAGACAGGGGAATTCAACATGGTTACCGACAATCCGGGTGAGGACCGGACGCCGGTGTTCTCTCCCGACGGATCCGGGTTCTACTACACGGCCGAAATGGGTGGCCCCTTGAACGTCTACAAGAAGGGCATTGGCAGCGCCGCAGCCGCTGAGCCGATGACTGCCTTCACCGACCATCCGGTCCGTTCGCTCAGTATTTCTGACGACGGATTGATGGCGTTTTCGTGGGACGGACAGCTATGGACGCTGGAAGACGGTCAGGCCCCGCAGCGCGTCCCGGTTTTCATCACCCGTAACCAGGCCGAACGCCCCCACGAAACGATTCGAGTAACAGGTCGCGTCTCGGAAATGGTGCCTTCGCCAAACGGCAAGGAAGTCGCGTTCATCTTCCGTGGCGATGTGTTCGTCACGAGTGTCGAAACAGGGGTAACGAAGCAGGTTACCCACACAGTGGAGCTCGAACGTTGGGTCGACTTCCACCCGAAGGGACGCACACTGGTCTATGCCTCCGAGCGTGATGGCAGCTGGAATCTGTACGAGTCCTCCATCGCTCGAGAGGGGGAGAAGTACTTCTTCACGGCTACCACCATCACTGAATCCACCTTGTTGGCCACGGATGCCGACGAATACCAGCCCGTGATATCACCGGACGGCAACCATGTGGCCTACCTGAAGGATCGTATGAATCTGGCCGTTGTCGATCGCACCTCGAAAGAAGCGCAGGTGCTCATGGATTCGAACAACTTCTTCTCCTACGGAGATGGAGACCAGTACTATGCGTGGTCACCCGATTCGAAGTGGCTGTTCATGGAGTACAGCCAGCCTGACTTCTGGCCGACGGAGGTGGGCTTGATCAAGGCGGACGGCAGTGGCGAAGTCATCAACATGACCGATTCCGGGTTCGCCGATTATCGTCCAAAATGGATGATGGGCGGCAAGATGATGCTCTGGTTCTCATCTCGCGACGGGATGCGTGATCTGGCGAGCACGGGTGCTCGTCAGGGCGATGCGTACGGGCTGTTCCTGACCCAGGAAGCGTGGGATGACTACAACCTGACCAAGGAGGAGGCTGCGCTGAAGGCGGAAGCAGCAAAGGAGGAAAAGAAAGGCGACGAGGACGAGAAGGAGGACGATGAGGACAAGAAAGACGAGCCCGAGGTCAAGCCGATCGAAATCGACTGGAAAGGGATCGAAGATCGGAGCGCTCGCCTGACCATCCATTCCTCGGCGCTGTCGGATGCCGTTGTCACTCCCGACGGTGAAACCCTGGTCTACTTGGCCCGCTTCGAACGTGGATACGATCTCTGGAAAACCAATCTGCGCACCAAGGAGACCTCGATTCTGGCCAAGATGGGCGGTTCTGGCGGCTCGCTGATGCTCACGAAAGACGGAAAGAGCGTATTCATGCTGGCCGGTGGCAGCATGTCCAAAGTGGAGATCGCTTCCGGTAAGCGCTCTTCGATATCCATCTCCGGCACGTACACCGTAGATACGCAAGCCGAATTGGCCTACAGCCTTGGACATGCCTGGCGATGGATCAACAAGAAGTTCTATCAGACCGACTTCCACGGCATCGACTGGCCGGCGTACCTCGAAGCGTACGAGCGCTTCATGCCGCACATCACCAACGGCTATGACTTCGAGATTCTGCTCGATGAGATGCTGGGTGAGCTCAATGTCTCCCACACGGGCGCGTCCTACTTCAAGCCTGCGGACAACCCTGACGCAACCGCCGCGTTCGGCCTGCTGTTTGATCAACAGCATACGGGCGAAGGACTGCCTGTCCAGGAAGTTCTGGCAAAAGGTCCGTTTGACAAGGACGACACCAAGGTGACGGCCGGCGTCACGTTGCTGGCGATCGACGGTACCGCCCTGACGGCTGACGTGAATACGGCATCCTTGCTCAATCACAAAACGGGGACGAATGTGCTGCTTTCGTTCCGCTCCGTGGATGGCAAGGAGACATTCGAGGAAGTGGTCAAGGCCGTTTCAACGGGATCGGAAAGCAGTGTGCTTTACGAGCGCTGGGTGGAATCCCGACGCGACCTGGTCAACTCCCTGTCGAATGGCCGTCTGGGCTACATCCATGTCCGAAGCATGAGTGACGCCTCATACCGCGTGACGTTCGAGGACGCTTTGGGCAAGCAGGCGACGACGGAAGGCATGGTCGTCGACACACGTTGGAATGGCGGCGGCGACTTGGTGGACGATCTGTCCACCTTCCTGAATGGATTCCGTTATGCCACGTTCACTACCAGGGAAGGACGCGTCATCGGCGGAGAGCCTCAGCGCAAATGGGTCAAGCCGAGCATCTTGCTGGTCAACGAAGGCAACTATTCAGACGGTCACTGCTTCCCGTACGCCTACCGCACGAAGGAAATCGGGCGCATCGTGGGGATGCCGATTGCCGGGACGTGTTCGTGGGTGACTGGAACGGGTATGCCGAGTGGCGCCAGCATTCGAAGCGTCCATCTTTCGTTTGATGACCTCGAGGGCAATCCGCTCGAGAATCAGCAGCTGGAGCCCGACGTGAAGGTTCGAAACGAGCCGGCAGTCACAGCCACGGGACGCGACCAGCAGGTCGAGGCTGCTGTCCGCGAACTGCTCAGCGAGCTGGACAACCAAGACTGACACTGTTTGAAATGCCGGGAATCAGTCCCCGGTCCAATCCGGGTTGGACCGGGGCATCTTGGCTTCCACGCTGGTGCGCCAATCACCCAGCAGGGTTCGGAGCGAGTCGGCGAGAGCAGGCTGGTCTGCGGCCAGGTTGGTCCATTCCCCCGGATCGTTTTCCAGGTCGTAGAGCTCGACATCGCCCGTTTCAAACCACTCAATCAGCTTGAATTGGCCATCGATGACGGCACCACCGGGGCGATTGCCTGATCCGTGGTAGTGAGGGAAGTGGAAGAACAACGGCCGCTCTTCGAGTCCCGGGCGTGCGAGACTCCGACCGTCCACGTCCGGAACATCCAGGCCAGCCAGGTCGAGCAGCGTAGGCGTGACATCGACCGTAGATGCCGGATCGGTTCGCAGTCCGGGGCGTCCACCACGCGGGTCATGCACGATGAACGGTATCCGGATGCCCCCTTCGTAGAGGTAGCCTTTCCCCGCGCGCAAGGGTCGGTTTGACGTGGGCCCACTGGTTCGCCCTTGTCTGAGCGTGGACAGTCCTCCGTTGTCGGAAACGAACACGACGATGGTGCGGTCACCGATTCCGTAGTCTTCCAACGCTTGCATCAGTCGGGCAATGCTCTGGTCCGTGCTGGTCATCATGGCGGCATAATCCGCTCGATCCTGACACGTTCTTGTTGTCGACCACTCGGGATCGTCATCAAACGGATCGGGTCGGCAGGGAGGGTCCGCGTCCAGTCGTGCCTGCTCGGTTTCGATCATGTCCGCTGGAGCCTGAATGGGCGTGTGCACGGCATAGTGCGAGAGCACGAGAAAGAATGGGTTCTCTTTTTGGGCTTCAACGAATGCGAGCGCCTCATCTGTCAGGCGGTCTGTCAGGTACTCACCCTCAGATCCATCTTCGAGATCGGGTACATCCCACGGGGAGCCCCCTTCCCGCTCATAGGGCCAGAAAAAGGAAGCGGGATGGCCGGCTGCGTGTCCCGCAACGTTGACGTCGAACCCCTGATCTTCGGGGTGAAAACCCTCGGCTCCGAGGTGCCATTTGCCAATGAACCCGGTCGCGTAGCCGGCCGCCTTGAAGTGCTCAGCCACAGTTGTTTCCTCGAGCGGCAATTGCCATTCGTAATCCGCCTGAAGCAGTTGTCCTTTCTGTTGGCCCCCAATCCAGTTCGTGATGTCCAGCCGAGCAGGGTGTTTGCCCGTCATCAACGCCGCGCGCGTCGGAGAGCATACAGGACTGTCCGAATAGAATCGGGTGAAGCGAATGCCATCTTGTGCCAAACGATCAATGGCAGGCGTCTGGTAGGCCTCACTACCCGAGACGCTCAGGTCCTTCCAACCCAGGTCATCGATGATGACCAGTACGACGTTGGATTGCGGTGCAGGCGTACAGGAAGGCAGGGCGACCAACAGGCCGATCAATACAAGAAAACGCGTCATGACGGGGTGGAGTCGTTCAGGATTCTTTCAGGAGTCGCGGCGAACCAGGCGGCCATTCTCGATGCGATAACCGGAGCGGATTTCGTCGTCAGAAAGCCCATCGGCAACCAGCCGGGCCAAGTCGGCGCGTAGAGTGGAAGCCTGCATGAGGTCTTCCAGCGTGATGCGATCCAGCTCGACAATCGACGCGGCGTGCAACTCTCTTCGTTGTGCCTCGATCGCAGATAGAGCGGCATCCGACAAGAAATCTTTGTCCGACTTTTCGGTGACATGGTGAACGTCAAACGTCATGTCTGCCTCGATGACATCTACGACTTGGCCGAGCGTGATGGTCTCGGGAGCCATGGCCAGAGAAACACCGCCTCCGGCGCCGCGCCGGGTCTCGACAAATCCTGCTTTGGCCAGATCTGCGATCAATCGGCGGATAACGACCGGATTGGTATCCATGCGAGCAGCGAGCGAAACGGACGTATGCGTGTCGTCCGACTCGGCGGCGAGCAGCACCAGGATGTGCAGCGTGGAAGCGTATTGGGTGGAAGGCATACCCGAATGTAACAGAATCAGTTACATTCGCAAGCGTACTAAACGCCCCTCGGGTCCCGTTAAGGGGAAAAACGACTCAATTCGAGAACAATCGGGGGCCGTCTTCTTCGATCACTTCGATGTCTTGAACGGCAAACCAGGACTCGCCTTCCATGCCGGCGCTGTTCTTGTAAGGTGATTCGGGGTCACCTGTATCGATATCCACGACGAACACCAAGTCCTTCTTCATGCCTTCGGCCACCTCAACACCCTCAGCCACATCGGCAACCCGGCCCGTAATACTGCCGACGGTAATCCCTTCACGGCTGTACAAGTGCACGCGGACCTGTTTTCCGATGAGATGATACATGATGTGGACCGGGATGGGTGGTATTTTGGTGGATTCAAGCGCCGGAGCAATCGGCCTGTGGAAGGAACGAGGAACGTCGGGATGAGCGGCCTGAATCGGACATCATTCGCATCAACAACGCCCAAGGGATTCGCGTTCCTGCTGGTTCTGTGCGTCCTGTCGCTGGTAGGACCTCAAGCAGCGAACGCACAATACGCCTTGAGGGGAACGATCGTTGATGCCACCAATGATCAGCCGTTGCCCCAGGCCACCATCCAGCTGGCAGGTTCGGTGCGAGGGACCGTGTCCAATGCGGAAGGCCAATTCCTGATTACGATTCCGACGCTTCCAGCCACGCTCGAGGTTCGATACATCGGCTACGTGAGCCAGTTGGTGGAGATCACCCAGCAGGACCTGTCCGGAGTTTCCATCCGGATGGAGCGCGCCTCCGTGGCATTGGACGAGCTGGTGGTTACTGGCGAGAATCCCGCCGAGGGCATCGTGCGCAATGCGATCCAAGCCCGCGATCGCATGAGGCAATATGTAGACGGGACCTACTCGGACGTCTACACCCGATTCCTGCTGTACGCTGACTTTGATCTGGTCCAGATGAACGAAAGTGTCCGGGCATCCTGGTGGACGCCCGAAGGCGGGACGCGGGAAGTCATTCGCGCCGAGCGCTCGCAGCCCAGTCGAAGTGGGCTCTTCAGGTTCGCGTCGCCTCATCCGGTACCGAATTTCCTGGACCACGATGTGGAGGTCATGGGCGCTGCCTATGCGGGTCCCTTGCACCCTGACGCGATTGATCTGTACCAGTTCACGCAGGGGGGCACGCGTGAGTTCGATGGCCGACGGGTCATCGAGATTTATTTCCGGCCGCGTAGCGCTACATTCCCGGCCTTTTCAGGGTCGATGGCCATCATGGATTCCGTCTGGACCGTGCTCAATGTCACGGCGCGACCGTGGCCCGGGACAGATATCCTGCCGCCCGTGCAATCGCACGATCTGGTGATGGAACAGCACTTTTCCACGATCGGCGACTCACTATCCATTCCGCAAAGCCTCGTGGTGCAAGGCTCGGTCACGTTTGGACGTGCGGGCGTCGCTTACCCTACGGCGCGCTACCATCAAGTGACTGGACTGTCGCTGCACGTGGTCAATCCACCTGTTCCAGACTCCTTGCGAAGCTCAGGTCCCGCAGTACAACGGGATCCTCTGGCGGCATTCAACAACGACCTGTTCCTGCGGAATCCTTCGTACATCCCGGCCACGCCGCGCGAAGCTGAACAGATTGCCACGCTGGATCCGACGATGACGCTACATCGCGCATTCCGTCCGGAGGGCTTGCTGGCCAATTACACGGCATTCGACGTCACCGACGATCCTCCCGCCGAGGAAAGCTCCCGGCTGGACCTGGCCGAACGGATCACGGGAGGCGACTGGTTCTGGTACAACCGCGTGGATGGATGGCATCCTGGGTTTGGCTATGGCGGATCGTGGGGCGATGGGGGCATCTGGCGCACTTCTGCTGGTTATTCCATCGAGCGGAAACGACCCTCGTACAAGGTGGAGGGCAGCGTTCCGTGGGAGTTGGGTCCTCTGAAGGGCTTCCTGGGCGGATATGCATCGGATGCGACCTCTGTGGTGGCCCGACAAGAGGGTTTGGGGCGATTCGTGCCGGGCATGTCCACCTACCTTGGTTGGGATGACATCTACGACTATTTCGACCTGCGCAAGCAGCGGATCAGCCTCGATCTGGCCCTCGGTCCGCTTCCTGCGCTGATTTCGATTCGGGCGAACAACGAACGTCACCGGTCGCTTACCAAGATGAGCGACTTCAACGGTTGGCTGTTCAGGAATGTCCAACGCGAGAATCCGGCCATCGAGCGCGGACTCCTTCGCTCCACAGAGGTTGGTGTGCTGGTTGGAAATCGCGAACGGGTTTCGATGGAGGTGACCTGGGAGCGCTCTCCTGGGTGGCATCTGGCATCTGATTTCGATTTCACCCGGATCGAAGCACGAGCCACAGCGCGTGCCCAGACGTTCTACCGTCGGCGGGCCCGGCCAAACTGGATGCGCGTTACAGCGCTCGGGGGTACCAGCAATGGCATGCTTCCCGTTCAGCGGCAATTCGGGTTGTCGGGCTCAGCCGGCCCCTTTGCAGAATTCACCGGATTCCGAACGCTTCCCAATGGCCGATTCCTGGCCGACGAGCTTCTTGGTGTGTTCTGGGCTCACGACTTCACTACGGCTCTTTTTGAAAAGGCGGGTCTGTGGTGGCTTGCGGAGCAGGGTTGGGGAATTCATGTCTTTGGGGGCCACGCCTTCTCCTCATCGCCCGATCTGGGGACCTTCGAAGGACTTCATCATGAGGTCGGAGTCGGAATGTCCTATCCGTTCGGACTGCCTTTCCGGGTGGACCTGGCCAAAGGCACAGGCGGCGGCTGGTACTTCAAGTTCGGGCGCCCACTGAAGTAGGTGAGATTGTTTTTTGTGGGTATGACAAAATGATGTCATACCTCTCGTGATATCATGGGATCGAATCAAAAACACAACCGATCCCATGACTTACGTCACCGCCTGGCCTACGCTTTCGTCGCTCCGCACTACACCCGTTGACCGCGCTCCGGTAGGGCGTCAGCGCTCCTCAATGCTGATGCCTCAGCGTTCGATCCAGGCTCGCGTCCTGGAACGCCTCGATGTAACGTTAGCCACTACCGTTTCAATCAAGACGATGCAGTGGGTGGCCACCCCTCGCGGCGAACTCCCCGTTTCTTGCACGCTTGAAGGTCACGGCAAGCGCATTGCCATTCAGTTTTCTGCCCGGACGGATACCGACTGGGCGGCTGAGGACGCACTGGTGCTGGTGTATGGCGGTTTTGACTCGCTATACCGCGTACACATCGAACCAGGCACGGGCAAGGTTGACGACTTCCTGCTGGCCCTCATGAATGATCATGCCGGACTGTTTTCCCACGTGGGTCGGTTGTCCATCGGTCGTCGTGCTTCTCAGGCCATGGTTTGGCGGATGACAGCTTCGTCATCATCGCCGCGCCGGATGCTGCAGGCGGATGGACTCTGGATGCGTCGCATGCGACTGCACGTTGCCTCCGATTGGGTCTCTGCCTTCGAACGCGAGTTGGGTGCCGGTCAGGGAATGGTGGCCTGATCGAATCTGACGCGACACCGGGTCTGAAAACTATTGGAGGCGCAGTCGGGACTCGCTGCGACGGCCTGTCCACTGCTGACCGGGATGCGTGGACGCATCAATGACACTGTAGCCGGCGACCTCCACTTTCGCGGATCGCATTCCCAGATTGACATAGTATTGAAGCACTGATCGGGCGCGGGCGCGAGCCAGAGCTTCTGCGTCCCGCTCCGTATTGAACGCGAATCCGCGAATTTCGAGCATGCGTTCGATGCACTGGGCTGAGTCACTGAAGTTGTCCCTGAGCGACTCCCGCATGTCCAGTGACAACTCGGACGAATTGCGGGCAAAATAGACCGGCCGTAATGCCTCGATGGCTCGGCAAGCATCCTCAGAAACCGTGATCGGCTTGATGGCGATATCGACGTCATCCGGGTTGGAGACGACCAATCGGACATCATAGGAGCCCGGCTCGTCAAATCGGTGCGTGGTCTCGCATTCACGGACATCACTTGATCCGTCTCCAAACGTCCAAAGGCATCGGACCTGATCCCCGGAGATTTGAGGGGAAAACGTGACCAGCTGACCCTCGACCGGTTGTGCTGGCGAGGACATGATGCGCGCGATGCGGGCTGGGGACGATCGATCGTCAACCAGGATCGAGGATTCCAGCGTTGTCACTTGACCGTTTTCCTGAACGTGAACGTGAACGCGGACGAGGACGTCGCCAGGCTGGGTAAAGCGATACCGCACGATCGGGCCTTCGAGCTGAACGTCAGGGCCTATCTCCCATTGGACGGACTCAGGCATCGGAGCGTCCGGAATCAGGGCCGAAAGGGAGATCTCTTCTCCAACACGTGCACTGGAAGGAACTGAAACGACGATTCTGACTGGCTCTTGAGAAATCCGATCGGGTTTAGGGCGTTCCTGGCCTTTTCTGGAGCCACCCATCGAGAACGCCATGCGTACGTAGGCTGAGACGAGCGCGTCAGAGCCCTCCGTTTCGCCAGCCCAATCCAAGGCCCGATTTGGAAAAACAATGGTGTGCTCGGCTCCGCCGATCAACGTCACTGGGCCGGCTTTGATGGAGGCTCCCAGACCCCAGACCGGTCCGCTACCGCGGCTGGTTACACCGCGCAGTTCACCCGCAATCGACGCAAATCCCACTGAACCGAATGTCTCGAATCTCCAGAGTCGAAACAGGTCCCTGCGGGTCTCGAATCGCCATTCTGACCGTTCTTCCTCGGAATCAGCATCATTGAGAATTGTGTGACCACTCGAATTCGTGATAAGGCCCGGGTAAACGGCGCCGCGATACCTGGCTATCACATCCCAGCGCTGGGTCAATGCATACGCCAATCCCAGATCCCAGCCAGCGGCAAATCGATCAGGTATCTGTGCCAGGCCTGATTCGCTGGTCGGCGAGCGCTCGCCGATGTAAGCACCTTCCACCAAGCCGACTTCGAGTGACAAGCGCTCCAGGGACGACTGCGCGAACAGGCTGATGGGGAAAAGGCAGAATGCCAGCAGTACGGTCAATCGCCGGAAAGTCACGGAAAAGCAGGATCGGTCGTCTGGGAGGGATTACCAGGGCCACTGGCACAATGAGCAGTGGGTCAATGTGCTGACGAGCCACCGGGTGGGTCCAAGTATCGGAATTGTCGGCGCGCGAGGAAAGTAAAATCTGCGATCGTCTGAAAACGAAATGTGGCCACGGCCTGCCGGCCGTGGCCACATGGGACCCTCGCATCGGGACAATTGCATTGGGATCTTCGTATCGGGAGAATTGCATTGCGCGATTTTGGACGAATCCAGCCGCTACGTCTCAACCCGCTTTAGTCGGCAGGTGTCGACGGTGCCGGTGCCTCTCCGGGCGGAGTCGATTGTGCGGATTGAGAGGACTGGGCAGCACGTGAGAGCATGCTTGCGATGTCCACTCCCGTGGAGGCCTTGAGGCTCTCGAGCAAGGCGGGCGTCGCGCCCGCAATCTGGCTCATCACGGCAGGAACGCCGTTGCCCGAACCACCCTGGCCGCTATCCACCACGGTGAGCTTGTCGATCTTCAGGTTGTCCACCGTCTTGATGACTTCGCGCATGATATCCGGCAGCATCTGGATCAGGAAGAGGCGCTCGGCATCGGATCCGGCATTCTTCCACAGTTCCAGCTTCTGGGTCAAGACGTCGACTTCGGCCTGACCATCTTCAAGGATCCGTGCCGCATCACCTTTGGCCAGCTCTTCCTTGGCTAGTCGCTCGGCTTCAGCAGCTACGATGACCTCAGCGCGCTGGCGCTTCTCGGCCAGTGTGATTTCCTGCTCGGCCAGCTCCTGCTCTGCTTTCGCTTCCGCAACGCGAGCAGCCACATTGACCTTGGCTTCCTCGGCCTCGGCGTCCGCAGCCAGTTGCGCTCGCAGGATCCGGACTTCATTCTCAGCCCGGGTGATTTCGATATCCGCTTTGGCTTCGGCAAGCTTCGCCTGCTCGCGCTTTTCGGCTTCGACCACCTCGGCCGCAGCAATGATATTGGCCGTGCTTTGACGGCCGATGGCGTCCAGATAGCCCCGGTCGTCTTCGACGCTCTGGATCTTCAGCGTATCAAGCTGGAGGCCGAGCGCAGACAAATCCTGGTCGGCTTCGTCGAGCAATTCGCGGGCAAACTTGAGTCGGTCTTCGTTCACTTCTTCCGGTGTCAGGGAAGCGACGACACCGCGAAGGTTGCCTTCCAGCGTTTCCTTGGCAATCATCTGGATCTCCTCCAGGGATTTACCCAGCAAGCGCTCTACGGCGTTGTTCAGTTCGGCCTCATTGGAGGAAACCTTGACGTTGGCGATGGCGCGAACGACCAGCGGAATACCTCCTTTCGAGTATGCGTTCGCGACCGTCAGGTCGAGTGGAATCGTATTCAGCTGTATACGATCAACACGTTCAACAATCGGGATCCGGAAGCCGCGACCTCCCTGGATCACACGGTATCCGACAGACGAGCCGTCGGACAGTTTGCGTTTGCGGCCTGAGAAAATCAGGACCTCGTTCGGTTGACAGATCTTGAGGTTGGCGCGCACGATTCCAAGCACGGCCAGCGTGCCAAGGATCAGGATGGCGGGGATAATAAACAGTTCCATAAGCTCCTCCGAGAGTTTGATGGCCAGCTGGAATCAGGCGATGCAGCTGGGTCTCTGCGAGTAATCTGATATTGATGTCAGCGTGGAAGTGGGATGGTGGATATGTGAAAGCTGGTGATCAATTCGGTTTGACAACCTCGGCAACGCGACCGTCCACCCGGAGCACAACGACTTCGTCGCCGCGGTCCACCGGGTCGGCTTCGTCCGGTTCGAACAAGCGCGCGGTCAATTGGACTTTCTTGCCGCCTGCCTCAAGCAGGATCCGGCCGTTCTGCTGGCCTTCCATGGGCAGGAGGACTTCCGCCGTCTTGCCCTTCAGGCTGGCAGTAGTCACTTGACTGCTGACCTGCTGATAAGCAAAACGCTTGATGAACCAGTTGCCGCCGAGTCCGATTACGGCTCCTGTTGATGCGGACAGGATGCCAAGCATGGGCTCTGCTGTGCCGAAAGCTCCGAGGACCACACCTGTCAGCCCGAAGAAGGCTGCGAACAGGAAAAGTGCTCGGATGCTGAACAGATCCACGAATCCCGGTCCTGCTTCCATGCCCAGGTCATGATCGGCATCGAAGTCCAGGTCATGATCGGTATCGAAATCGAGGTCCGAATCGGCATCGAAGTCGAGATCGGCGTCAGCGTCTGCTTCGTGATCTCCTCCACCGAAAATGGAGAGCATTACGAAGAACCCGCCGACAATGAGGCTGATGAGGTATACGGATTCCATGGCGTCTTTCCGGTTGTTGGCAGGTTTACGGGGCGGGGTTGGTTCTGTTACGTATCAGACGAGTGAAGATTAATTCATTTAACCATGATGAAGTTCAGGCCTAATAATATTAGGATTTTTGAGCGATGAATGAACATGTCGTGGCATTGGTCGCTCTGGGGGTACTCCCGGCCCGCTCGCGGGGCCATCATTTTACCTGTCCTGAAGGCCATACGGCATCGTACCATCGTCGAAACCATCTGGATTAATATGCGAAATCCCTCCCGTCAAATCGCGGCCCTCATCATCTTCTCACTCTTCGTCTCCGCTTGCGATGCGCAGGATGATTCTTCTGGCGAAGATGTTCAGACGATCATCCTGCATGACGGCGGGAATCGGGTCTACGACCTGCACGTGCCCGAGTCCGTGGGCACTGATCCCGTCCCGCTCCTGATCGCTTTGCATGGCGCCGGCGATTCCGGACCCGGAATGAAAAGTGCAGCGGGCCTGGACAAGGAATCGGATCGTCGCGGATTCATGGTCGCCTACCCTTCTGCCACCGGCGTGAACTGGGCAGAAGGCTGCGATTGTGTCCGTCCCGATATCGAGGGCGTGGATGATGTGGGATTCGTCGACGCCATGATTGAGGACATCGCGTCCAAGCGACCCCTTGACCGCGAGCGCATTTACGTACTCGGGTATTCTCAAGGCGGTTTGTTTTCCCAGCATCTGGCCTGTGAGCGATCGGATCGCCTGGCAGGGGTAGCTACGATTGCAGGACTGATGTCCATTCCCGTGGCTGAGAGCTGCTCGCCTGGTGGCAGTCCGGATATCTTTTTCATCCACGGCGAGGAGGATGCGGTTCTTCCGTTCGAGGGTGTTCCTTCCGGGCTGTATGCCACACTGGGTGTCCATGAGGCGTTTCTCTGGTGGCGCGAGGCCTATGGCTGTCCGTTCGGGACCGAGCGTTTCGAGGAAGAAAAAGACGGCGTGACCCTTGATGTCCGTCTCACACCTGCCTGTCGCGAGGGTGCTCGGGTGCGCATGGATGCGATGAAGGGAATTGGACACGCATGGCCACCCTTCGGCCCGGCGGAAATCGCAGACTTTTTCGGCCTTTAGCCAAACAGTTCCAGAACTGGGCGTCCGCCTCGTTCTGACGCCATCCCGAACTATCCCAGCAGCGGGAGCCAGCTCTCTGCGACCCAGAATCCGAGGAAGGACCCGACGGCATATCCCAAGGACCCGATGAGGATTGAAGGGAGAACCAGGTCTTCACGTCCAAGGCTGCGAGCGAGCGCCAGCGCCGAGGTGCCTCCGCCCACGTTGGCCTGAGAGGCAATGGAGGCAATCACCGGATTGATTTTGAACGTCCAGGCCAGGCCGTACACCAGAATGCCGTGCACGCCCACCGTGATCAGAGTGAACAGCAACAGGGTGATTCCCAGACTTCCCAGTCCGCTCATCGCGCCGACGTCGCAGTAGGCTCCGATCACACACAGGAAAAGGTAGACCGCGAACATGCCCATCACTTTCAATCCCGGGAGCCGGGAGATGCCCGGGACCTGAGCCAGTACGAGAGCGATACCCGTGAGGAACAGGGCGGATGGAATGGAGGGAAACACGACAGCGATGCGCTCGGAAAGCCAGACGGCACCCAGTCCCAAAGCCAGCACGACCCCCAGATCCAGCGGATGGATGGTCTCGGTGTCCTCCTCGACTCCGGTCGACACTTCACCGATCAGCTCGGTGAACTCCTGACCGGGTCGCTTGGGCCACCAATGATGGACCGCGCGCGGGATGGCGATCGATACGACCATCCACAGGGTCGTGGTGATGTTATCGACAACGATGGATCCGCCGTAGAGCACCCCTTCTTCCATGACTCCATAATGGAGGCCGAGGGTATTGAAGTTCACGCTTCCTCCGGTGTAGGTCCCTACAAACATGCCTCCGATCGCATTGTATAGCGGACCGATCGTTTCGGGCCCGTTGACGGCCCACATGGCGACAAACACGCCCGCCGCAGTCGCCAGGCTACCAAACAAGAACATGAGAATGATCGATCGGCCCGCCTTCAGGATGTCCTTCAGGTTGATCGGGAGGAGTAGCCAGAAGATGGCCAGCGGCGCGACGGTGTCGAAAATGAATGTGTAGGCAGGGATCGGGCCCGCGTCGGAAGAGCCGGTCGGGATGATTCCCAGATTGGCGATAAGCGCCGTCACCAGGATGACCAGCAAAGCGGTGCCAAAATGCTTCAGGAACGAGCGACGAACCAGCAGTTCGGTCAGGAAAATGACGGCGCTCAGTATGCCGATGATATAGGCGGCCTCGGTCATCTGGGTCAGTGTTCGTTCCGGGAGGGATGCGGGACCAATATGTGCTCCGGTCGTTGAACCGGGCGTTTCTCACGGTCACGCAAGGCCTTCCTGCTCAACAGGACTGGAGGACTACGCGTGAGCTGCAAGAGTATCGACAATCCCAATCGCCTGTCCAAACCGGTCATGCTGCTGCCAGAAGAGCGATCCCGCTATGCCCGCCATCTCCTGCTTCCGCAGGTGGGCGAGGAGGGACAGCTTCGATTGAAGGAAGCCTCCGTGCTGGTCATTGGTGCGGGAGGTTTGGGCGCTCCGTTGTTGCAGTACCTGGTCGCAGCCGGAGTCGGACGCATCGGCATCATCGATGATGATGTCGTCAGCCTGAGCAATCTGCATCGACAGATCCTCTACGGCACCGACGATGTGGGTCGACCAAAAGTGGAAGTGGCCGCAGAGAAGCTCGGCCGACTGAATCCGCATGTCGAACTCGAACCCCTGAACGAGCGCATTACCCCGGATAACGCGCTTGAGCTGATCTCCCGCTATGATCTTGTTGCCGACGGCACGGACAATTTCGCCACTCGTTACCTCGTCAACGACGCCTGTGTGTTGACCGGCCGAGTGAACGTGTACGCTTCGATCTACCGATTCGACGGTCAGGTGTCAGTCTTTGGAGCGCCAAACGGACCGTGCTACCGGTGCCTTTTCCCCGAACCGCCCCGGCCGGGATCGGTGCCGTCATGCGCCGAAGGCGGAGTGCTCGGGGTGCTGCCAGGCATGCTGGGCACGCTTCAGGCCACCGAAGTGATCAAGTGGATCACGGGAGTCGGGGAACCCCTCGTTGGCAAATTGCTACTGGTCGATGCCCTGACGATGGAAATGCGCACTTTGCACGTGGAGCGTGATCCAGGGTGCCCTGTGTGCGGGGACTCACCGACCATATCCGAGCTGCAGGACTATGAGTCCTTCTGCGGAATATCTGCCCCTGTCGATGCGTCTATCCAATCCAACCCTACCGAATCATCCACGCCCATGTTTTTCGGACCCCGTGTTCCAGAAATCTCGGCCACCCAGCTTCGTGACCTAAGAGCGTCCGATCAGGATTTCCTGCTCCTGGACGTAAGGCAGCCCGAAGAATTGACGATCGCAGATCTGGGAGGGACATTGGTCCCGATGGAAGAGCTCTCCCTGCGGCTGGAAGAAGTCGCTCCGGATCAGGAGGGCCATGTTGTGGTGATGTGTCGCTCCGGGTCCCGTTCCGCCCATGTGGTCGCCTGGATGCAGCAGCTGGGATACACGAACGTGTACAACCTGGCAGGTGGGATTATTGGTTGGTCCCGCGATGTGGACCCCACCATGCCCGTGTATTAAGCCTTGTTCCGTCGGTCGCGCGCTCCGAGGAACGTGCGGCACGCGATGCTTCACCTTCCAAACGCTCACCCGCTTCATGTCGACGACGATTCATCGATTCCACCGGTTCGCCTGTACGCAACTTTTTGCCGCCGCAGCCATGCTTCTGCTGGCCGGTCCCATAAAGATTGCCAGCGCACAAGAGGCCGCATCCCTGACGCGAATCGCAGGAGAAGTCGTCCTGGACGGTTATGCCGACGAAGCGGTCTGGCAATCGGTCACGCCACTCGATCTGACCATGTACGAACCCGTGTCCGGAGGCGAGATGACCGAGCGAACGGAAATTCGTGTCGCGTACGACGACGACTAT
Organism: Rhodothermales bacterium; assembly: GCA_028284865.1. GTDB lineage: Bacteria > Bacteroidota > Rhodothermia > Rhodothermales > UBA10348 > JAAZVD01. The sequence continues at coordinate 121,536 of JANQQV010000024.1, forward strand.
ATCTATGTGGCCGGGCACATGTTCGATTCGTCACCGTCGGAAATTCGGGGCAATACGCTTTACCGCGACCGGTATTCAGGGGACGACACCTTTGCGATCGTTCTGGACACGTTCAACGACAATGAAAACGCCCTTTGGTTTTTCACGACACCAACCGGGGTCCGCTTTGACCACGCCGTTTCCTCTGATGCCCAGGGTAGCGGAGGCGGTGGTTTCGGGGGTGGAGCCGTCAACAGCTCCTGGAACACATTCTGGGACGTCGCGACGCAAGTCGATGAGAGGGGCTGGTTTGCCGAGATGCGGATTCCATTCTCCAGCCTGGCATTTCAAGAGACGGGAGGAGACGTTGAAATGGGCATGATCGCCTATCGCTACATCTCCCGAAAAGGGGAGCGGCACATCCATCCGGCCATCCCCCCGAACTGGGGGCTGGGCTTTGCCAAGCCGTCGCAAGCGGTGAAGGTCAGGATGGAAGGAGTGCAGTCGCAGAAGCCGTTTTACATCACGCCCTTCGTGACTGGGGGGTCAACGGGATTGCATGCATTGAATGATGCGGGGTCGGCATACGAATTCGACAGTGACTTTACCCGCGAAATCGGTGTTGATGTCAAGTACGCACTGACCAGCAATCTGACATTCGACGCCACCATCAATACCGATTTTGCCCAGGTTGAAGCGGACGACCAGCAGGTCAATCTATCCCGCTTCTCCCTGTTCTTCCCGGAAAAGCGGCAGTTCTTTCAGGAGCGTTCGGCACTATTCGACTTCTCAACGGGTCGACGGGATCGCCTCTTTCACAGTCGCCAGATCGGGATCAACGACGGACAGACGGTCCGCATTCTGGGTGGCGGCCGCTTGGTGGGCCGCGTCGGCGAATGGGATGTCGGAGCCATCAGCATGCAGACCGCGTCTGCCGGCACGTTGCCTGCCGAGAATTTCGGCGTGCTCCGATTGCGACGACGCGTTGTCAACGATCAATCCTATGCCGGAGTCATGGGAACGACCCGATTGGGAGATGACGGATCCTGGAATATGGCGTACGGCGCTGATGCCATCATCCGGCTCAGTGATTTTGATATTCTGGAGATGAAATGGGCCCAAACCTTTGACGACGATCTGATCGACCTGAACGGTACGTCGCTGACGGGCTCGGCATTCGGGTCCTTTCAGCTTCAGCGCCAGACCGATATCGGATGGTCCTATCGGGCAGGAGCAGCCTACTCCGGTGAGGACTTCGCTCCGGGAGTCGGTTTTGTCCAGCGTACCAATTACGCCCGCTATTCATGGGATGTACAGCACGGCTGGCTTTCCCCAGATGAGGCCAAGCTCCGGACCCACGATGGGTCTACCTACGGGTCGGTCTACATTCGCAATGAGGATGGCACGCTCGAGTCATTGCGCGCAGGGGGGAGTTGGGACTTTGATTTCAAGAACAGCGCCAGTGCCCGAGTGAGCACCAATTATCTGGTTGAGGATCTGCGGAGAGACCTTTCGTTTCCAGGTAACACGACCGTACCCCAGGGGCGGTACGATTTTGTCGAAGTTGAAGCCAGCTACGACATGCCCGGTGGAAGCCTGTTCAGAGGAGGAGTCGAGGGACAGGTCGGTACGTTTTATGATGGAACGCGATACTCGATTGGATTCAATCCGACCTGGAATGTGAATCGGTTCATTGAGTTGGCTGGTGACTATGAGTTCACCCATCTCGAATTCCCGGATCGAGATCAGCAGGCTTCCATACATCTCCTGGGTGTTCGCTCGCAGATTGGATTGAACACCAAGCTCTCGTTGAATGCTTTCGTTCAGTACAACACGGCGGCCAACATAGTGGCGTCAAACATTCGCTTCCGCTACAACGTGGCCGAGGGGAATGACCTGTGGATCGTGTATACCGAGAACCTGAATACGGACCGTTTCCGGGAAACGCCTGTGCTGCCGGTTTCGAGCAATCGCACGGTCCTGCTCAAGTACACCTACACGTTCATCCAGTAGACGCCGGTGCGTCGAACGCTCCCTTTCAGCGTGGTCATCCGCTCTTTTTCCGGGTGACTTCGGGCATGTCTATGGGCAGAATGGCTCCCTCGGTGATGACGTCCTGAAGCGAGGCCTGTCCCAAGTCCGCGCCGCTCAAGTCGGCTCCAGTCAGCACCGTCTCCCTAAGTCTCGCAGCGACAAGCGATGCATTCCGCAAGCGGGTGTTGAAGAGAATGGCTTCCGACAGACGGCATCCATCAAGATTGGCCTCGGAGAAGTCGGCAGATGTGAGGGTTGCGAAGCTGAGATCGACGCCTTCGAGGTGTGCCCCTATTCCGCTCGCTTGACTCAGATCGGCACCTGTCAGGTTTCCGCCGCTCAGGTCCGCCCCATCCAGATTGGCTTGCTCAAGCTCAGCGACCGTCAGAAACGCGCCCTTCAGATTGGCTTGCGAGAGATTGTAGCCTTGCAACCAACGTCCGGTCAGGTCCGCACGGGAAAGATCTGGCGCGATGCCCGGGTGGGCATCGCGCCAAGCGTTCCAGCGCTCGGCGCCTTCTTCCAGTTTGAGGAGATGTTCGGGATTGGCCACGGCAGGAGGGGAGTGTGACGTGATCACAATACCGCGACGCCGTGACTTTTGCATGACCAGACTCGATTTGCTTCCAGGCCGAATCTCGACGGTGACACGAGAATGCCCTCGCGTCGATGCAACAGGATGATCGCGATGATGTAAACTTGAGGAGTTCGCCCTCTTCTGGAATCGCACCAGTCTCCCGCCGTGGTAACGCTGACCATCATATTTATGACCCTTCTCGCCTGGCGACTTGGTGCATTCGACGAATGGGCCACCCATCGACAGCTGAAGGGATTTGATCAGGACGTCTGGGTCGAGGCTGACGAAGCCGACTGGGATGATCGCCAGCGCGTATTTCGTTCACGCCATCCCGGATTGGGGCACAATCGGCCACACATGTCGTTGGGTCGCAGGAAGTAACACCACCAGCCGATTCTGGGATCGGTGGTCACTTTCATGCGCGCAAACCCTCGATGAACGCAGCTTCGTTTCTGGCTCTGTTGCCCATTCTGACCCTTCTGGTCGTCAGTCTCTGGAAAGGGGTCCGTCCAGCCGTTTTTTCCGGCTTTGGTCTTACAGCCGTGCTCTTCTTCGGGATGGATGGGGAAGGTGCAGCGTTCGGGGCGTCCATCGTTTCGGCTGGCGTTCAGACGGTCAGTATCCTGATGATCATCTTCGGGGCCTTGTTCCTCTATCAGGTCATGGAGGACCATGGATTCATTGATCGGATCAAGGAAACGTTTCTCCAGATTCACCCCGATCGACACGTCAGACTGTTCTTTCTGGCCATATTCCTGACCGCCTTTTTCGAAAGTGTAGCTGGCTTCGGGACGCCCGGTGCCATTGTGCCGCTGCTGCTCATCGGCCTGGGATTCAGCCCTGTGTTGTCCATTGCTGTCGTGCTCTTGTTGAACGGCTTCTTCGCCGTGTCCGGAGCCGTGGGAGTTCCCGTTCGGGATGGGCTCCAGGCCCCACTGGGGTTGAGCCTGGAGCAGGTCAGTTCGATTTACGGAGTCGCCGCCATCGGTGTATTGCTGGCCGGTGTCGTGGTCATTGCATTCCTGTATCGCTATCTCCAGGCTGAGAGCGATCAGCCTGTCAGTAAGTGGGGGTGGGTGTTGTCTGGATTGACGCTCGTCACCTACGCGCTCATGGCCCCGTTCACGCAGGAGCTGACGGGTATCATCGCGGCCTCAGTCATGGGATTGTTCGCCTATTTCTTCGTCTTTGAGGACCGACGACTCGACATCCGCCCTTGGCTGCCCTACATCGCGCTCGTCATTCTTCTCATGCTGCCCAAGCTGCTTGCTCCGCTGAGCGATGCCTTGCGATGGGAGCTAGGATTGAGCAACCTGTTCGGAACCTCGATTTCGACATCATTGCGACCATTGCAGTCGCCCCTGATCCCCTTCCTGCTGGCCGGGGGAGGCGCTTTGTTGATGGCAAAAAGCAAAACGGTGCGTGTTGGGCCTGTCCTGAGCAAGACCTTCGCGGTTTTTCTCATCCTGTTTCCGTCTTTGGCCATCACACAGTTGATGATCCATAGTGGCGGAGGGGACGGATCGATGATCGATTCGATTGCCGGCATATTTGCCACGACCGGAAACGCCTTTCCAGTGCTGAGTCCGTTCCTTGGTGCCATCGGGGCGTTCATCACCGGAAGCACCACCGTTTCCAACATGATTTTCGGGCCCGTTCAGATGGCCTCTGCCCAGCAGTTGGGTCTCGCGGACACCGTCATCCTGGGCCAGCAGCTGGCCGGCGCTTCCCTGGGCAACGCCGTCTGCCTGTTCAACATCGTTGCTGCAGGTGCGATTGCTGGAGTCCTGGACTTCAGGGCCGTGCTTAGAAAAACACTGATCCCTACCATGGTGGCAGCTGGAATCGTGGGGATCATGGGCATTCTGTGGTTGGCCATGTTCACCGGCTGAGTACGGAGGTCAGCGGATGATCTTCGCAGTCCCATTTGTTCAGTGGCTCTCCCACTGGTGACAGCCTGCAACTTCTCTCGCTATATTGCGATACGATATAGCACAATCCACTCTGTGATACTGATGTTTTCCAAGCCTCTTGTCTCCGCATCGTTGCAACCCATCGTGCTCACCATTCTGTCGAAGGGGGAAGCCTACGGGTACGAAATCATGCAGGAAGCACTTGATCTGTCCGACGGACAACTTCGTTGGACGGCAGGCACGCTCTACCCGCTGATGCACCGATTGGAAACAAAAGGGCTGGTGACGTCCATCTGGCGTCCTTCGGAAGAAGGCCCCCGGAGGAAGTACTATCGCATCACCGCAGCCGGTGAGAAGGCATTGCAGGCCGACAAACAGGAATGGATCGATCTGCATGCCATCCTGATTCGGCTTTGGGGTCCAGATCTGCAGCCTTCGCTCCAGCTTGCCTGATGTTCAGGCTTGAGAAAGCGATATCAACCTGGAAGCGAAACCTCTCCTTGAATCGGGCTCTCTTGCCCGAGGATGTGGAAGAGCTGGAACGCCACATTCGCGATCACGTGGCTGCGGGCGTCGCTCGTGGTCTCAGTGAAGAAGAGGCGTATCGCGCTGCCATGGAAATGGTCGGTGATCTGGGTGGATTGGAGACGGAATACCGAAAGGTGTTCTGGGAAAAAGTGGCCTCCCGCCGGGGGGTATTCAAGGAACTCATCCAGGAATTCTCCATGCTCGCCAACTACCTTCGTATCGCCTTCCGGAATCTGTGGCGCAACAAAGGCTATACCTCCATTAACGTCTTGGGCCTCTCCGCAGGTCTGGCCTGTTTCTTGTTGATCCTGCTGTTTGTGCAGGACGAACGCAGCTTCGATCGGCACCATGAAAATGCGGATCGCATCGTACGCGTGCATTTCGGGGAGTCCCAAGTGGTCACGCCAACGGCAGCAGGGCCCACCATCGCCCGGACGCTACCCGAAGTGGAGATGTTCACCCGCGTGTATCCACTGGGCATGTATCAGCCCATTTCGGTTCGCCGCGGAGAGGAAGCCTTCCTGGAAGATGGGTTCTTTTTTGCAGACTCAACCGTCTTCGACGTGTTCTCCATGCCTTTCGTGGCTGGCGATCCGGAGGGCGCGCTGAACAGACCGATGACGATGGTCATCACCGAGTCGACGGCGAGGAAGTACTTCGGAAATGAATTGGCTGTCGGTCAGACGCTGTCCGTGGGATCCGGGACCGAATATGAAATCACCGGTGTGCTCGAAGACCTCCCCGCTACCTCGCACTTCCAGTTCGATCTGCTCGCGTCTTTTGCGACGACCGGATGGTCCACACGTGAAATCTGGAATTCGTCCAACTTCTACACCTTCCTGCTGCTGGAGAACGGAGGATTGCTCGGCGCCGCCCAAGCAAAGGTGAATGATATCGTAGCGGGTATGAAGGCCAACCAGCCGGGAGCGGTACCGGACGACTTTCAGCTTGTGCTCTATCCGCTGACCTCCATCCGTTCTGAATTCGAGGGGCGGAGTGTGTTCGTGAACATCTTCTCGGCCATTGGACTGCTGATTCTCCTGATCGCGTGCGCCAATTACACCAATCTGGCTACGGCTCGTGCGGTCCGTCGTGGACGGGAAGTAGGAATCCGGAAGCTGTCCGGAGCCCACAAGGGGCAATTGGCCCGTCAGTTTTTCGGCGAATCCGCGGTTTTAGTATTCATCTCATTGGTCTTCGCCGTTGTGCTTGCCAGCTGGGCTGTGGAGCCTTTCAATCAGATTGCCGGCAAGTCCGTGGTCTTTGAGCCGTTTACGGATCCACTCGTATTGCCCACCATTCTGGCCCTCGGCATCATCATCAGCTTCATTGCTGGTTTCTACCCGGCCATGATGCTCTCCTCCTTTGAGCCAGCACGCGTTCTCAAGCAATCATCACGCACGGGATCGGGTGGATTCGGCTTCCGTCGGGTGTTGGTCGTGTTCCAGTTTGCTGTGACGGTGTTCCTGCTGGCTGGAACGATGGTCATTCGATTCCAGATGGCGCACATGCAGGATCGCAGTCTCGGATTCGACGACAATGATGTCGTCGTGCTCACGATCTCAGATCAGGAGCTGCGCCGCAACTACAAGACGGTCAAGCAGGCCTTTCTGGCCATTCCCGGCATTGAGGGTGCCTCTGCCATCAACAGCATCCCCGGTTATCAACGGTCGGGGTATGACATGCGCGTCGAGGGGCAGGACCTTGCAGGTGAAACGGAGGAGGGTCGACGTCTGGTCTCGGGCATTCCAGCCGATGAGGATGTAGCCGAAGTGCTCGCCCTTGAAATGATCGCAGGAAATGGATTCCCCGAAGATCCGGGATACGAACCAGAGCCGGGTAACTATCGGTATCTGGTCAATCGGACCCTGATCGAGGAGGTGGGTTGGGATCTTGACACCGCCGTCGGTCGGCAGATCAACCTGCTGGGCAATCGCATTGGCGAAATCCATGGCGTGTACGAGGACTATCACTACCGGTCCATGCACGAGGAAATTGCACCTCAAGCCTTGTTCATCGAGCCGATGCAATTCAATCGACTGATGCTCAAAACAGCAGGTGGGTCTGTTGGTGAACTCATGACACGCATCGAGGAGACTTGGCGCGACGTTGCGCCGGGGCGCGCATTCGAGTACTCCTTCCTCGACGCCGAGATCGAGGCGCTCTATCGAAGCGATCGTCAGACGTCAGCCATTGTGAGCGTATTCAGCATTCTGGCCATCTTCATTGCCTGCCTGGGTCTGCTGGGCCTGGCTTCTTATGCCGCCGAGCAGCGAACGAAGGAGATCGGTATCCGGAAAGCACTTGGGGCGAATGTCGGTCAAATCTTCGTGCTGATGATCTCAGAGTTGACGCGCCTGGTCATCGTCTCAGCAGTCATCGCCATTCCGGTTGCCTGGTTTGTTATGGCCGGCTGGCTCGAGGATTTTGCTTATCGCATCGACTTGTCCTGGTGGATTTTCGCGCTCGCCGCCGTGTCAGCGTTGATCATCGCCGTTGCCACGGTCAGCTATCAGTCCATTCGGGCTGCGATGACGGACCCCATCGAGAGTCTCCGGTACGAGTAGGAGACTACTCGATCATCAGCGCTGCCTGAAGCACGGGTTCTTGAATCACGACGTGACTACCTCCCGCGATGGCGAACACACGTTCGCCATCGCGGACGAGGTCCATGATCACGCGGACCGCGTGCCGATCGCGGGCCAGGTTGACGTCTTCAGCTATCCGCTGAAGCAGGGTTCCGTTTTCCCGACGCCAGATGGCTTCGTTGGGCAGCGTGCGCCAGTCGCGCTCGTCGCCGAAAGACGTGCGCCATGCGGTATCGAATTGATCCAGGGTAGTCAACGCTCCGTCGAGTCCGGGTCTCGAGCCTCGTTTCTCCAGCAGATGGAGCGCCAGCTTGTTCATCCGATCGGGATCACGCTCCTCACCGCGCTCCTGGAGATAGACACGCAACGTGTAGAAGATGGTCGCCTCTTGGCGGGAATATCGCTGGAGGATGAGCTCAATCTCGTCATCCCAGGTCGGTTCAAGCGAGTACACAGGAATACCGGCTTCCCGACCCAGGTGGATGACCTGGCCGAATTCGCCCAATGAATGAATGGCTCGCCTGACTCCAGGGAGGTGTCTGCCACCTGCGTTCTCGGTCACGGCCACCGTCGGGTCGAACGCAGTGAACAGCTCGGTTATTTGACTGATTTGCGGGTCATCCGCGTCGTTGGTATGCCACGATCCGAAGTAAAGCAGATTGTCTCCGGCCTCCCAGATGTAGGGCCACTCTTTGTCCGCCATGACCGAATCGTGCTGCGCGGACGTCCGGAAAGCGACATCAGGCAATTCCGAATAGGGAGAGTAGTGCGGGATCTTGCTGTTTGAACAACCTGCGAGCAGAAGCACCAGATAAATCAAGAGAAGACGCATGGCGGGAGTCGACAAGAGGATGGAAAGCCCGTCCCACGAAGCCCGGCGCGATTGGTTACGTTGATGGGTCGCTGCATCCCGACATCACGACCACAAAAAAACCCGACTCCCAGCAAGGGAATCGGGTTTCAGGGGGGTGTGGAGCTAAGCGGAGTCGAACCGCTGACCTCTTGAATGCCATTCAAGCGCTCTACCAGCTGAGCTATAGCCCCGTATGGTTGCGCCGCGCGTTGCGCGAAGCGAGCGGCAAAGATAGGGGATTGCCAATGGATCAGGCAACAAACCGTGAGTCGCGCATCGCTCGATCCATCATCATTTCACGCGAGATCCTGCCTAGCGATACGAGAACAGGGACGTCAGCGTGGCGACAAAGGCCGTATACAGGGCTGATCCGATCCACAGACCCGTCACAAGAAACGCGTTCCGAGCGCCTGCTTGCAGAGCCAGGAGTGTGACGAACACGCCGTTGTGGACAAGCGCGACAACAAGGCCTCCCAGAAAAGCCTGTCGGGGCAGGATGAGCAGTCCTTCGCGCTCAGAGCTGGGAAAAAGGCCGAGCGTGAACCCGATGATCGTCTTGACGAGCATGTGCAGTCCCCAGGTCGCATAGACAGCGTCCATCAGGAATCCGAACAGGAAACCACCTACGGCTCCCCACTGGCGCCCCTTTCGCACACCCAGCCACGCAACGAACAACAGCACAGCATCTGGATACGCACCCCAGAGGGTGATCCGACCAAGCACGAGCCATTGAGCAAGAAAGATGCCCAGGCCGGTCAGGACGATGCGCAGGAATGCAGGCATGGAGTGGGAAAAGAGAGAATGACAGGTACGGCTGGTCAGCCGCTTCGCGACCGCCCAATCTACGAAGCAGGGGTGCGCATTCCACGGGCGATCACTCGTCCGGAAGGCTTTCTGGAACCTGCTCAGAATGGTGTGGTTCGGAGGCTCAGTCGGGAGTACCTCGCCCGCATAACCACTCTAGCAAGAATCATGGCTGAGCGCAAAAAACGATCTGGCGGACGCCGCAAGAATCAGCGGTCCCGCAACAAGCAGGGCGTGATGGTCTTCGAACGGAAGAACTATCTCCTGATGGTGCTTGGCGTCGTTCTGGTCGTAGCCGGATACGTGATCATGCGCATGGAAAACGAGGTCGACGGATTCATCTCCCTGTACGTAGCCCCGCTCATGATCCTGGGCGGCTACCTGGAGATCATCTGGGCCATCATGTGGCGTCCGAAAGGGGAGTCCACCTCGGCAGCCTAACGGCGCCTCAGTAGAGCAGGTAAGGGCCGCGTTGCGTCGAAAAGGACGTGATGTCCGATTCCCAGACCCAGTTCCAGGCGGTAAAATCCATCCCGCCTTTCACGTTTTCCAGGCTCTGCTCCGAACCGGAAAGCAGCGCCATCCAACGTTCGCGGAAGAACGACTCCTTGACGGAGTCCGGCGCTTGAGCATACATGCGACCGACCAGGTCCAGTCCCAGCGCCACCGAGGAGATCGAGTCCGGATTCACGACCTCAAACTCAAGTGTCTGGATGGGAGTGTCTTTCCATTTCGGATTGGCTGATGCTCCTGGTATGCTCACAGGGGTGATGGCACCTGCAGTGATGCGAACCCCCGATGGTTGCCAGCGATTGATGTCTGCAGCCAGAGCTTCGGCGTCCAGCCAGGGGGCGCCTACAGTCAGAAACGGCGTCGGCGTGCCACGTCCTTCGCTTGCGGTCGTGGCCTCGAAGAAGCACGTTCCCGGGTACATCAACGCGGATTCGAAGCTGGGCAGATTCGGGCTTGGGGCAATCCAGGCGAGACCCGTCTCCGGCCAATACATGCTTCGATCCCATCCCTCCATCTCGACCACGCGCAAGTCCAGATCATCCAGGCCAGGAATCCATCCTTCGCCCTTGATCATGCGAGCAAGCTCTCCGACGGTCAGGCCGTGACGGACCGGTATCGGGTACTGCGAGACGAACGAAACCAGCGACGAATCCCGGACGAACCCAGCCATGCGCTCGCCGCCAAGGGGATTCGGGCGATCCAGGACGATGAACGGCACGCCCGCTTCGGCCGCTGACTGCATCGAAAGGCCCATCGTGGAGATGTACGTGTAGAACCGCGAGCCCACATCCTGGATATCGAAGACGAGTGCGTCCAGCCCAGCCATCATCTCTTGCGTCGGCCGGCGATGTTCGCCGTACAGGCTGTACACTGGCACGCCGGTGGCATCGTCGATGCCATCGGAAATCTTGGCCCCGGCATCCTCATCACCCCGGATACCGTGTTCTGGACCGAAGAGGGCGCCCAGCTCCACATTGCTCGCCTCGTGCACATGATCAATCAGGTGCGCATCACCTGAGAGAGCCGTGTGATTGACGATCAGGCCTACGCGTATGCCGTCGAGCGCTTCGAAACCCGAAGAAACCAGTTGGTCAGCACCGGTGGAAACGAGGACGGGCGGGCGGTCGGCGCCATCCGAAGATGCGCCGCCCGCCCGCCCGTCGGGAAGGTCACAGGCCGTCAGTCCAACAAGGACTGCGAACCAGACTGCCAACCTGAGGCGGCGAAAATCAGCCGCCGTTGTTGACGATCTCGTATTCCGGGAAGAAGTAGTTGGCTTCAATCCGGCCATTTTCGATCGAGTCCGATCCGTGCGCAATGTTCTGACCTTTGTTGTCTGCGAACAATTTGCGGATCGTACCCTCCTCGGCTTCCTCAGGATCCGTAGCGCCAATCAGCGTACGGTAGTCGGCCACGGCGTTGTCTTTTTCGAGGACCATCGGCACGCAAGGACCGGAGGTCATGAAATCAACGAGTTCGCCAAAGAATGGACGTTCTTTGTGAACGGCGTAGAAGCCTTCAGCTTCAGCGCGGGAGAGCTGGACCATTTTCATCGCACGGATGGTGAATCCGGCTTCCTGGATGCGGCGAGTGACTTCGCCGATGAGATTCTTGCGGACACAGTCCGGCTTGAGGATGGCGAGCGTACGTTCTACAGCCATGGCAGTGGGAAAGGGTTGTGTGATGATTCAGCGCGCCATAACGCGTGCCATCACGCCCCGGATGCCGTCAGGAAGGGAAGAAGTCGTGAATCGTTCGCTACTGGACAGGCTCGACTTCCAGCGTAACCGAGTAATTGGAAACGTCCACATCCTCGCCTTGCAGGGGATAGGGGCTGACTTCGAGCAGTCGGAAACGCAGGCCCTGGAATTGGATGATGTCGTTATTCTGATAGGGCGTAGCGACCAATCCCGGAATGAACGCGACCAATTGGTAGCGGACATTCTGTACGTCGGTGACCGTCAACAAGACTCCCGCACGGCCGGCCTGGATGCAATCGACACCGTCAGGACACCGATTGTCTTCGATGACCATGGTGAATTCAATCGTCAGGTCGGTCTCATCAATCACCGCACGCTGACCGAAGATCAACTCGAAGGGTACCGTCAGCGTTGCGACTCCATCACCCTGGAAGTTTGATCCTCCTTCGCCCTCGGGGTCCACACCAAAATCCCTGCAGCCTGTCAGCATCAACAGGCTCGCCAGGAAGAGCATTGAGGTGATTTTCAGTCGGCGCATGCGAAGCCAACGGGCAGTCTGATGAACGGTTGCAGCCTTCTGAAGGTAGATACGGCCCCGATGTCGGCAATCGTCCCGTATTTCTGTTCGCCGGGATGAATCCCGGCTCGACCCGTGACATCGGTAGGGTGACCTGAGCGAACTGGTTGCATTCCGGACGGCAGAGGATGACCTTCGCTATCCCATCCACATTTCTCCTACCGCGTGATCGACTGGTCAGACATCCGAAGCCGATTCCCTGCCCTGGCAGATAAAGCCTATCTGAACACAGCGGGTGGCGGCGTCATGACGCAGCGCACGGCCGACGCGGCCTTGAACTACTATAGAGAGTCTGTGGAGATGGGCGATATCGGCTGGGATCGATGGGTTGAGCGGGCAGAACGGGATCGATCGGATATGGCGAACATGATCGGTTGCAAGACTGACCAGGTCGCGTTTCTTCCGAATGCCTCGCTGGGCTTCAATATCCTGGCGCTCTCTTTGGGTGAAGGCTCCCGGATTCAGGCGGTGAAGCAGGAATTTCCCTCGTGCACAACCCCCTTTCTGCGTGCCGGAGCCGACGTTCGTTTCCTTCAAACGCCGCCCGATGGGTCAATCGACCTGAACGACTTGGATGCTTCCATTCAGCAAGGCGTCGATGCCTTCGTGGTCAGCAGCGTGCAATTCGCCAACGGCTATCGCGCCGATCTGACAGCTATTTCCAAGATCTGCCGACGACACGACGCTTTGTTGCTGGTCGATGCCACCCAGTCGATCGGCGCTTTTCCAATGGACATGTCTGGAATGGGCATCGATGCACTCGTGTTCAGCGGATACAAATGGGCGACCGCCGGCTATGGCAATGCGGTCCTGGCCACGGGGGATCGCTGGCCTGCACATGTGCCTCCGCTCGTGGGTTGGCGAAGTGCGCGTGATGCGTACGCTCTGGAAAATGATCGTCTCGACATGCTGCCTTCAGGAGTTGCGCATGAACTCGGTCATCCGCCGTTTCCGGGTCTGTTCACGCTGACCGAAGCGCTTCGTCAATGGTCAGAGATCGGACTGGAAGCGGTGAGCGAGCGTGTATGCGCGTTGGCTGACAGCGTCGTTGAGCAGGCGCAGAAACGGCATATTCCGCTTCGAAGCTCTCTGGATTCCACACATCGCTCCGGAATCATTCTGCTCGATCTTCCCGATGCGGCGGCCACGTGTACGGCCTTGAAAAAGCAGGAGGTTTGGACCAGCGCGAGAGATGGTGGATTGCGCGTTTCGGTGCACGCCTACAACGATGCCCATGATGTGGGCAGGTTGTTCGAAGCTCTGGACGGAAGGGGAATGTGACGCGTGCGGAATCCGGGATAACCCGCAAGGGTCAATCTACCCGGGCCCAAGTCTCAGAGGTTTTAGACCTCGATCCGATCAAGTAGCACCGTGACCGGCGCCGTGTCCTTCACCGAATGGGGAGAACCACCGAGGTGCCGGACGGTCTGGGGCGTGCTCGCGCTCCATCTGACGCTCCAGCCAGAAGAGCAGGATATCGTCGCCAAACTCGCGGACTTCGCTGCCGTTGAGGACATGCTGGATCAGGTCGTCAACAGGCTGGCCGGATCCGAATGTATGACGGATGGCTTCCATGACTCCTTCCTCGCCAAGCTGCTCGCCTGACTTCATCTGCTGCTCGAGCAGACCATCGGTATAGGAGACCAGTGCTGAACCGGGCTGCAACACCAAGGACGTGTCTTTGAACTCGGCATTCGGGTCCAGACCCAGAATGATGTCGGAGTAGGGCACGATCTCGGCGCCACGCTGACCGATCAACACGGGGCGGCAATGCCCGGCGTTGGCGTACGTGATCAGATTCTTGTCCGGCTCCCAACGCAACAGCAGGAGGGAGGCAAACGTGTCTTCCAGCGGTGGATCGTCCATCAGGACCTGGTTCACCCGCTTCATGAGTTCCGCTGGCGAATTCGTCGTGCGCAGCATGGTGTGCAGCGTCGAGCGGATATAGCCGAGGAAGCTGAAAGCGTAGAACTTGGCCTGCAAGCCTTTGCCCATCACATCACCAATGGTGATGAAGAAGGTGCCTGGGCGCGGTTCAGCCCAGTCAAAGATGTCGCCACCGCCGTGTTCGCGCGGAGAGCTGTGGAACCAGGAACGGTACCCGGATGCTTCCGGCATTCGCTTGGGCATCAGTTTCTGGGAGAAGTCCTGGCCGATGCGGGCATCGAGCTGATTCTGGAATTGGGCCGTGCGCTGCAGAAGACGATCCACCCTCGAAAGCAACTGGTCAATGTCGAAGGGTTTGGTGATGTAGTCATCTACACCGGTGCGTCGTCCTTTCAGCTTGCTAGCTTCGTCGGCCTTCGCCGTCAGGAAAATGAACGGGATGGCCTGGGTATCAGCACGTTCCTGGAGGGCTGCCTGCATGGCAAAGCCGTCCATTTTCGGCATCATGATATCGGAGATGATGAGGTCGGGCAACTGTTCGTTGACCCGTTCGATGCCCTCTTCGCCATTGGCGGCGGTGCGAACATCGTACTGCTTCCCCAGTCGATACTCCAGGAGTCGACGCAGGGTGTGCTCATCTTCCACTATGAGAATGGAATGTCGAGACATGAATCTGCGTCGCTTGAAACGGTGAACTCAAGGCGGCGACGACCATTTTCGGTCTGCGAGTATTCGAAATACTCGGTCGCGGCATTGAGCATGAGGAGACCCATTCCCCGCTCGGGAAAAGGGGTCAGAGCATTGCGCTGGACGATGATTTGCTCCGGGAAAGGGAATCCTTCGGAGTTATCCTCAATCACACATCGTACACGGCGGCCATTCGGGATCACATCGAGCGTGATGTCCGGTGTCCGGTCGGCGAAATCGGCATGCTGAACGAGGTTCGCTACCCATTCGTGTACGGCCAAACGAAACAACTGGATCGTGTCGGGATCCAGATGCGAGAGGAGCGCTTCCTCGCGCTCCCACTCCTCGAAGAGGCCGTGCAGCTCGTCGATTACCTCGCCGAGCCCGTTGAATTGTTGACGCGTGACTTCCATGTTTCCCGGTTCAGGGGCAACAAGTTGAGGGAATGACGACTAGCGGAGTGCTTCGCGTGCGGCATCGACGGAAGGGAACTGGCGAAACACCTTGTAGGTGCGCGTCAGCTGAACCACCACCTGTACCGGTCGGGAGACCGATGCAAAGACCACCTGGCCGCTCATCGGAGAGACCTGGCGATACAGGGAGAAGATGGATCCGAGGCCCGTCGAGTCCAGGATGCCGGTATCGTTGAAATCCAGGATGAAACTCCGGATGCCTGAACGAACCTGCTCCTGCGCAGCGGCCTTGAAGTCGGCTGCATTGCGGAAGTCGAGTGCCTTTCCGATCCGGATCACGACGGTGTCGTGAGTTACCGGTTCGATCTGAAAGTTCATGGTTGTGGCTTGCATGACCAGTTGTTGTGCTTGTTGTACACGGTGTACCTGATCAGGTTATCGGCAACCGATGAGCAAACTAAAGCACGCGAACCGACGTAAAATCGGCTTGATTTCGCATCTGAGGCAGGAGATCCCCGGCCTCGCGATGCGCCTCGAACCAATATATCAAACCGCATGCGAACGGATTTCCTTCACGCTGGTCCTGAACGGCTTCGACTCGGAATTATCATGGCCGAAGGGGTTCATCCCGATAGCCCCGTACCCGCCCTTGATTCGGGATTGAACGATCGACTGGCTGCTCTGGCGGGAGGATTGAATGAGGAGCAGGATGCTTATCGCGCTGAGGTACGGAATGTGTTCCGGAATGGGCGGTACAAGCCGACGGGTCGCGGAAAGCCGGCTTCCGAGTACTTGCTGCGCGCTGCGTCCGAGGATCGGTTTCCCAGGATCAACACGTTGGTCGACGTCAATAATTATCTGAGCGTGGCTTCCTTGCTTCCCATTTCGATCTGGGATGTCGACAAGGCAACCGGGCTCGCTGGACTTGAGACCCCTGCAAGCCCGCGATTCGAGTTTCGGCTGGGTGCGGTCGATGAATCCTATGTGTTCAATGCCACGGGCCAGGCCATCGACTTGCAGGATCTCATCATTGGAGCCATTGCTACAGATTCAGGAGAGTCACTCCCGATTGTGAATGCCATCAAGGATTGTCAGGCGACCAAGACTGCGGCGGCCACGCGCCGCGTGGCCGCCGCGATCTACGCCCCGATCGAAGACGGACCGGACATGTCGCTGGCGGAAGTATGCGAGTCGTTCAGTGCGTTGCTCTCGGCAATCCACCCAGAATGCCGCTGCGTCCACGCCATCCTGATGCCCGGAGAATCCGCCTCGTTCACGGGGCAAGATGTTGCCTGAGACGTACCTTTCGCCGACCCCTTCCCTGACACCTCGCACCTTGACCCGTTCCACATTCATCCTGCTGCTTTTCGCCGTTCTGTTGATCGGCTGCGAAGTACATGAGACTGGCGTAACCGTGCAAACCCTGCGCGATGATGACGCGCCAGCCTCTGAAAGCTGGGGGACGACAATGGTCATCACCGAGGACGGCCGCAATCGCTTGCACATGCAGGCCGATTACATGGCCCGCTACGAGACTCCGGACAGCACATGGATGGTCTTGACGGGTGCCGACGAGCTGACCGATCGGGTCCACGTGGTCATCTTTGACGCGGAAGGCGATACCTCAGCTGTCGTGTCCGCTCAACGCATTATGTGGCATGAACGCCAGCGCCGGTTTGTAGCTCGCGGCGACGTGCAGGCAGACGCGGGCGAGGATCGTCACCTCGAAAGTGAGCACCTCGCCTGGATGGAAAGCAGGGCTCGCGTGACGACTCCCGGGTTTGCTACCATTCGCACCCCCAACGAGACCTTGTCCGGGTACGGCCTCGACGCGGACGAAAACCTGAGCGACTTCACGCTGGCACGTGTTACCGGAACGGTGTTGATCGATGAAGAGTGACCGCCGATTCGGAATAGCGCTTCTGGTATTGGCACTGCTCGCAGGATCAGCGTCCGCCCAGGAAACCAATGAAGCCCAGCAAGAGGACGATGAGCCTACAGAAGTTCAGGTGGCATTCGATTCCCTTCGCGTTCGGGTGATCGAGGGGCGAACGGTAGCCGAGTGGTTACGTCCGGTGTTTCGCCAGGAAGATTTCGTGCTCCGTGCCCGGAATGGTTTCGATGAGGGCAACGGGTTCATCCGGTTCTGGGGCGATGTCGAAATCGTCGAGAAAGGGGACACCATCCGCGCTGACCGGGTCCGCTATCAGCGAGACGAACGAATCGGTGAAGCCGAGGGCAATGTGCATCTGTTTGACGGCGATGTGGATCTTCGCGCACCTTTCGGGCGGTATTTCTCCGAGGAGGAGATCACCATCTTTGATCGAGGAGTCGTTTATGAGGACAGCGCATCCGTCCTGACGGCCGAATGGGCACGGTACCTGTCCGAAGAGAATCGGGCAGAGTTCGCACGGAATGTCGTACTGACGCAACAGGACATGGTGTTGCACGCTGATTCCGTGTTGCACCTCAGGGAGTCCGAAGAAAGTCGGGCCTGGGGAAGTATTGCAGCCGAACGCATTCAAGAGGCAGACTCTGTGCGAACCCTCATCATGGCCGATTCCCTTTATCGTGCAGCGCAGCAGGACTCTATCCGCGTTTCGGGCAACGCCCGCATTCTGCAGTTGGATAGTGCGGTTTCCGACACCTTGCTGATGCTGGCGAAATTCGTGGATGTCATGGGTGGTGGAAGGCTTGTGGCGACCGATTCGGTGGTTGTGGCCGCATCAGGTTATGCGCTTCGGACTGACTCCCTGGAGACGACGGAGTCCGACGAGGGCTTCACCAGGAGTAGACTGGAGGGCGATCCCATCGCCTGGGTCGAGGATACCCAGCTGGTCGCGCGTCGCATGGATCTCTCCGATGGGGGCCGGGTGGATACGATCAGGGCGTTTGGCAACGTGTTTGTCGCCACGCCAGACAGCCTTTCGGGCCGCGTGAATCAGTTGACCGGGCAGGAACTGCTTGTCCTGATGGAATCGGACTCATTGCGGGTCCTGGATATCCGGGATCAGGCGCGCGCTGTGCTGTTCATGGAGTCCGAGGACGATGGGGGTACTGTTGGATTCGGTGGGTCCGGGGATGGCCTCCGATTCTCATTCAAGGATGGCGATCTGGATCGGGTCGCATTCTACACAGGTGTCGAGGGAACATACTACGCGGAAGAGCTGCTCGAACAGCTCGCCAATCTGCCCGGTTATATCTTTTCGCCAGATGACCGTCCTCGCAGACAGAAACTCATCGCCGACTTCTGGATGATGTGGTTCGAACGCTCGACTCAACCGGAACGAACAACCACGACCACCCTTTGCGGCGACGACTGCTGACGATCAGTCGGCGCGTTTTCCTTTCCCATCTCGCATGGCACTTTCCGAAATCGAACAGGCGCTGGAGCATTTCAAGGCAGGCAAGCCTGGAGATGCCATCCCCATGCTGGAAGATCTCGCACGATTGGTGCCCACCTATGTGATGGCGCATGTCCTGCTCGCGCAGGCATACGAGTCCATCCAGGAAGAGGAGAAGGCGGTCAAGGCCTGGCGAAAGGCGTATCAAATGATTCCCAACAGCCCTGTCATGACATCCGAGCAGGATGAGGAACTGGCTGATCCCGTGATGGACGAAATCATCCGTCGCGCCACGGAAATCGGCTCGGCCGCCGGTGATGCCGAGTCCTTCATTCCCGACGGTGCCGTCACCCTCCGAGCGGAAGGACTGGTCAAGCGCTATCGCAAGCGCAGCGTGGTCAAGGCCGTTGAGTTGGAAGTTCGCCAGGGAGAAATCGTAGGGCTGCTCGGACCCAACGGGGCAGGCAAGACAACCACGTTCTACATGATCGTTGGCATGATCCGTCCAGACGGCGGCCGTGTCATCCTTGGCGATCGTGAGATCACCCGTCTTCCGATGTATGAGCGCTCCCGGCGCGGTATCGGGTATCTGGCGCAGGAAGCGTCCATTTTCTCCCACCTCAGTGTCGAGGACAATCTCCACGCTGTGCTTGAATACCAGGACGTCAGTCGAAGCGAGCGGAAGGATCGGGTTGAGGAGTTGATCGCTGAATTCGGGTTGGAGAAGGTGCGGCATTCGAAGGGCTACACGTTGTCCGGTGGCGAGCGCCGTCGAACGGAGATCGCGCGCGCCCTGGCCACCAAGCCCCGGTTCTTTTTGCTGGACGAACCCTTTGCCGGCGTCGACCCCATCGCCGTCGAGGACATTCAGACCATCGTTGCGCGTCTCAAACGACGCGGGATCGGAGTCCTGATCACGGACCATAATGTCCACGAAACACTGGCCATCACAGACCGGGCCTATCTGCTCTACGAAGGCAGCATCCTCAAGCAGGGGACAGCGGAGGCACTTGCTTCGGATCCCGAGGTAAGGCGGCGCTATCTTGGGGAGAAGTTCAGACTCGAACGATATCGATGAGGAACAGCGGTTCCGGAGAAGGGTCTGATAGGCCTTTTCTCTCGCAAACCGCGTAAACGGGGCATACGGGCCCACCTGGGCATCCGGAGCCAGACGCGAGGAGCCGATTCACTTTGGGAAGGCCGGACAGGAGCCGGCAGAATGCATGAGTATGACGGGCAACATCTACGACGAATTTGAATGGCGCGGACTGCTGTACGACGCCACACCGGACCTGAGGGAGAAGCTGGGTAGTGAATCGGTCACGGCGTATATCGGCTTTGACCCCACAGCCGCAAGCCTCCACGTGGGGTCCCTGCTGCCGATAATGGGACTGGCTCGCATGCAGCGATTCGGTCATACACCTATCGCCCTCGTTGGGGGTGGAACAGGTCTGATCGGTGATCCCAGCGGCAAGACGGCCGAACGTCAGTTGTTGACGAAAGAAAAGGTCGCCGAAAACATTGAAGGCATTCGCGCGCAGCTCTCCCATTTTCTCGATTTCGAGCGGGAAGGAAATCCAGCACGCATCGAGAACAACCACGACTGGTTGGGCGAACTGCAGCTGATCGATTTCCTGCGGGACACAGGCAAGCACTTCACGGTGAACTACATGTTGTCCAAGGAGTCCGTCAAACGGCGGATCGAGTCCGAAGACGGGATTTCGTACACCGAGTTCACTTACATGATGCTGCAGGCCTACGACTTCCTGGAGCTGAACCGGCGCATGGATTGCTCTCTGCAGATGGGAGGCTCGGATCAATGGGGCAACATCCTGGCAGGTACCGACCTCATTCGCCGGGTCAACGGCAACAAGGCGCATGGACTGGTTTTCCCGTTGGTCACGAATGCCTCTGGCACCAAGTTCGGAAAGACTGAGGCCGGCAATGTCTGGTTGGATCCTGAGCTGACGTCTCCCTACAAGTTTTACCAGTTCTGGTTGAACACGGATGACCGGGACGTGGCTCATTACTTGAAAGCCTTCACCTGGCTGGATCGGCAGACCATCGAAGGATTGGAGACGTCACTCCGAGAGAACCCTGGTGCCCGTGAAGCGCAGCGGACCCTTGCGCGGGAAGTCACGACGATGCTGCACGGCGCGAGCGAACTCGAGAAGGCCGAACAGGCAGCAAAAGTGCTATTTGGTGGTTCGCTGGAAAACCTGAGTGTGAAGGACTTGAAGGACATCTTCGAGGATGTGCCTTCTACCGTCATTCCTCGGGATGAGCTTTCTGGCGAAGGCCTCGGCGCCCTTGAGTTGTGCACGCGCACGGGACTGACGGCTTCCAATGGAGAGGCACGCCGACTCATTCGTCAGGGAGGTCTCTTCCTGAACAATGACCGGGTCAGCGACGAATCCGGTCGCATCACGGCCGAGCAGGGCATCGACGGCGAATTGCTGGTCCTGCGCAAAGGCAAGAAATCCTACCACCTCGTACAGATCGGACAGGACTGATGGTTGTTGTCATGGACATCGGGGCTGATGAGGCCCAGATTGAATCCGTTATCGCCACCCTGAATGATCACGGATTCGACGTGCATCGCTCGAGTGGTAGTCAACGCACCGTGCTCGGTGCGGTCGGTGTCAAGCCCGAGTTTGACAAGCGGCATATTGAACTGCTCGATGGGGTCTATACGGTTCACAGGGTATCCGAGCCGTACAAGTTTGCCAGCCGGTCATGGAAGAAGGAGCCCACGGAATCGAAGGTGGGCAACGTTGTCATCGGCGGTAAGGAGATTGCGGTCATGGCCGGTCCATGCTCCGTGGAATCCGAAGAGCAGATCCACGCCTCGGCAGAAGCTGTAGCACGCGCCGGAGCAAAGATTCTCCGAGGGGGCGCCTTCAAGCCGCGTTCTTCACCGTACTCCTTCCAGGGACTGGGTGAAGAGGGTTTGGTGATGATGCGCGAAGCTGCTGATGCGCACGGTCTTGCTGTGGTCACCGAGCTCATGGACCCTTCTCACGCCGACTTGATGGCAAAGTATGCCGACATGGTCCAGATCGGTGCGCGCAACATGCAGAACTTCCCACTTCTCCGCGCGGCTGGCCAATTGGGGCTGCCGGTCTTGCTGAAGCGCGGTCTTTCGGCGACGATTCAGGAGTGGTTGATGAGTGCTGAGTACATCCTGGCGGAGAACAATCCGGATGTAGTCCTTTGCGAGCGAGGGATCCGAACATTTGAGACCATGACACGCAATACGCTGGACTTGTCAGCCGTACCCGTTGTCAAAGCCCGCAGTCACCTGCCAGTAGTGGTTGATCCCAGTCACGGGACCGGTATTCGCAACAAGGTGCTACCGATGGCTCGCGCCGGCGTGGCCGCCGGCGCGGACGGCCTCATGATCGAAGTACATCCAGATCCGGATGCTGCCCTGTCCGATGGTCCCCAGTCGCTTCATATCCCGCAATTCGATGAGCTGATGGCTCAGATCAGACTGATCGCCGAAGCGATCGGGCGTAGCGTTGGCTGATGCGAGACCGATTCCTGCTTTTCAGCATGTGTCGAAAACCGGGACGATAGGTCAATCCGGCAGGGTTTTTGTTCAGATTAATGCAGTTGAATCATGAATTGACCCAATCCTGACCAGATATCGCTAAAAAGAGCGTTATCTTGGACGGATTGGTGTACTTTTCGCCCCCTCTCACCCACATTCCCCTCCTCTCATGTGTGGCATTGTCGGCTATATCGGTGATCGCGAAGCGCAGGATATTCTCATTAAGGGACTATCCCGCCTTGAATATCGCGGTTACGACTCCTCAGGCGTGGCTGTTGTCAACGGCCATCTGGAAGTCCGCAAGAAAGAGGGTAAGATTGCCCGGCTTTCGGACGATCTGTCCAACAAGACGCTGGAGGGCAAGCTCGGTATCGGGCATACCCGTTGGGCGACCCATGGTGCGCCCAATGACACCAACGCCCACCCGCACGTCAGCACGGACGGCTCATTTGCGTTGGTCCATAATGGCATCATCGAGAATTACACCGCTCTGCGGGATATGCTCTCATCCCGAGGGTACAGCTTCCAGTCGCAAACCGACACGGAAGTCCTTGTTCGTCTGATTGAGGACGTGATCAAAGAAACTGGTCTTTCCCTCGGGAAAGCTGTACGGCAGGCGCTGAGTCAGGTCCAGGGGACCTATGGCATCGCACTGGTTACCGAGAAGGATCCGGACATGCTGATTGCTGCTCGCAAAGGCAGTCCACTGATTCTGGGCGTAGGGGATGGCGAGTACTTCTTGGGTTCGGACGCCGCGCCCATCGTGGAGTACACGCGCAAGGTGGTTTACCTGAACGATGGCGAACTTGTTATCGTGCGCCGAAAAGGCTTCAAGGTGTTCTCCGTCGACGACGTCAAGCTTGACAAAACCATCCATGAACTGGAATGGGATCTCGAGCAGATTGAAAAAGGCGGCTACGAGCATTTCATGCTCAAGGAGATCATGGAGCAGCCAACCGCGCTGGAGAATGCCATGCGTGGTCGCCTCTATGAGGAAGACCCCTTCGTGCAGCTGGGCGGCTTGATGGACTCGATCCATCGTCTCCGCAATGCAGATCGCATCATTCTCTGTGCCTGTGGTACATCCTGGCATGCCGCTCTGGTAGGCGAGTACCTGATTGAAGCCTGGGCTCGTATTCCTGTTGAAGTGGAGTACGCTTCCGAATTCCGGTACCGGAACCCAATCCTTCGCGAAGGCGATGCCGTTCTCGTGATTTCACAGAGCGGCGAGACGGCCGATACGCTGGCTGCCGTGCGCGAAGCACAGAGACAGAGTATTCCGGTCTATGGAATTTGCAACACGGTCGGTTCGACCATTGCCCGGGAAACGGATGCGGGAGTATATCTCCATGCCGGTCCCGAGATCGGTGTTGCTTCGACAAAGGCATTTACCGCACAGGTCACCATCCTGGCTCAGCTTGCCTTGAAGCTGGCTAAGGAACACCAGATGGCAGACGACGAGCTGCGTCAGATCGTGACTGAGCTCAAGGCCATTCCAGGCAAGATTGCCGAGGTACTGGAGAACGCTTCGTGCGTCGAGCAGATCGCCAAGACATTCCGTTACGCTTCAAACTTCCTGTATCTCGGGCGAGGCGCCAACTTCCCCGTTGCCCTTGAGGGCGCGTTGAAGCTCAAGGAGATTTCGTACATCCACGCGGAGGGATATCCCGCCGCGGAGATGAAGCACGGTCCCATCGCTTTGATCGACCGGTTCATGCCGGTGGTCTTCATTGCCATGCAGGACAGCACCTATGAAAAGGTGGTCTCCAACATCGAGGAGGTCGTTGCCCGCGACGGCGTTGTGATCGTCGTGACGGATGCTGAGGAAGGCCAGCTGGACGAACTCTGTGAGCACGTCATCCGCATTCCCAAGACGCACGAGATGCTGTCTCCGCTGCTCACGGTGATTCCGCTGCAGCTGCTCTCGTACTACATCGCTGTCCTTCGCGGTTGCGATGTGGATCAGCCCCGCAACCTGGCCAAGAGCGTCACGGTCGAGTAGACTTCCGAGCGAGGCTAAGCGTGTGACGGTAGAGTAGTGCTGGGCCCACGCGGCCCACTTGACACTCGCACCGCCCCCCAGTCCCGACTTGCGCGACTATCGATCCGCGTCGCTTTCCCCGCCGGGCCGACCCCAAACAAAAAACGCGCCCCGAATCGGGAGCGCGTTCTCTGTGGAGGTTCACACTTCAGCGTTCTGAAGAGCGATGGTCTTTCGACCTATGTCTGGACGACGTTTATAGGGAGCGTCCTTCCCGGTGGGCCATCGGCCCTATCTGGCTCGAATGCCGGCTGCTTTCTGCTCGAATACCGCGATGGGCTTCTGGGAAGCGTCCTGTGACGGCTTCAGGTCGTATGCCGCAAACGTGGCATCGCTGATCCGGTAATCGCGGGTTGTGTCAAAGACGAGATACGTTTCCCTATCGTTGATCCACCACATTACTTCTTTGGACTCGTTGGCTTCCTGAAGAGCCATTGCCAGGACCTGCTCATCATTCATCCCAACTTTCCGGAAGTTCTCGACTTCGATGGGTTTGGGTCTCGTGGCCAGTCCATTGATCACGTAGAAGACCGTGAAACAAGTGACCAGCCAGAGTATGACCCCACGAACGGAGCTTGACGTGGTAATCTGGTGATAAGGGGATGCGAGCATGGCGTGATGTTCAGAACTGTCGGGTGCGATTTATCCGTCCGAAGGGGGTTCTGCACAAAGCGTGCCAACATTCCCTGGCGACCTTCCAGCATCTGAATACGGAAGGTTTTCGTCGATTCGCGGTGCCAGGTCGCATTAATTGTTGCAATCGAGTCCCAGACTAGGATCCCCCGTCTCAGCATGAGGCAATCGGGTCTTCGACGCACGCGGTACCCGGACCCAAGACCGCCCAGAAGCGTACATCGCGATCGATTCCGCGAGCCGTATACTGACCCGCGGAGCCTTCCCTTTCACCCACTTTTTCCGATGATCAACTCAGACGCACTCAACGGCATCAAGGACCGTTTTGCGGAAATCACCCGCGAGATGTCCAACCCGGAGGTAGCGACCGATCCCAAGAAGATGGCGGATCTCGGAAGGGAGCACACGTCTCTGAAGGAAGTGGTCCAGCACATCGATGCCTACATACGGCAAGTAGGGGAAATCGGAGACCTGAGGGAAATGGTCGCCGAAGAGACCGATCCGGATCTCAAAGAGATGGCGGAGATGGAATTGGCGGAATTGGAGGAGTCGCTTCCGGGTGTAGAGGAAGAACTTCGCCTCATGCTGATTCCGAAGAATCCCGAAGACGCAAAGGATGCCATTATCGAAATCCGCGCAGGGACGGGGGGGGATGAGGCAGCCCTGTTCGCCGGCGATCTGTTTCGACTCTACTCCCGCGTTGCAGAAAAGCATGGCTGGAAGGTCGATTTGATGAACAGCTCGTCGGGAACGCAGGGCGGATTCAAAGAAATCGTGTTCAGCATCAGTGGCCCCGACGCCTTCGGGATGATGAAATACGAAAGTGGTGTTCACCGCGTTCAGCGCGTGCCAGCAACCGAATCCTCAGGTCGCATCCACACCTCGGCCGCGACCGTGGCTGTGCTTCCCGAGGCGGAAGAGGTGGATGTGGAAATCCACGCCAACGATTTGAAGATCGACGTCTACCGATCCAGTGGTCCAGGCGGTCAGAGCGTTAACACAACGGACTCTGCCGTGCGCATTACGCATATTCCCACTGGCACTGTAGTGACGTGCCAGGATGAAAAGAGCCAGCACAAGAACAAGGACAAGGCACTCCGAGTCCTGCGCTCAAGGCTCTATGAGGCCAAACTGGCAGAGATCGAATCGGAGCGAAGCGAAGCGCGTCGCTCACAGGTTTCCACGGGTGACCGCAGTGCCAAGATCCGCACGTACAACTGGCCGCAGGGACGAGTCACCGATCATCGTCTGGAAGGTGATTCAAAGAATCATGCCCTGGAACGAGTCATGGGCGGTGACCTGGATGACATCATCAAGGCCCTGCGCACGGCTGAAAACGCCGATCGATTGGCCAGCCTTTAGGCCTCGAATGAGCTGTTGAGATTCGGCGAATTGGCGCCCTGATTGTGGATCCTGCCGAAAATCACCTTATTTTGCTGTTCTGAACAATCCCTGCTCCGGAAAAGAGTCAGAGAAATGACTGGACGCCGGGGCATAGCCCATCACCATCCAAAGGGATAAATGGCTAGCAACAAGCACACGTACGAGCTTACGTACATCGTCAATTCGGTTATCTCCGACGAGCAGGTCAAGGACATGGTGTCCCGTGTGACTGCTTATGTAAAGGAGAACGGAGGGGACGTCATCGAAGTGGATGAATGGGGCGCACGCCGCCTTGCATTCCCAATCCAGAAAAAGCGCAACGGATACTACGTCAACATGTATTTCCAGGCGCCGGGTGAAATAGTTCCCCGTCTGGAGCGCGCCATGGAGATCGACGACAACATTCTCCGCTATCTCACGCTTCGCATGGACGCCAAAATGGTCCGTCATTACGAAGCCACGAAATCCAAACGCGCCGCGGAAGCTGAAGCCGCCGAGGCCGAAACCGAAGAGGCATAAGCACTATGTCGAACAAGAACTCCTTTGTCGAGCCGGATTACGTCGACTACAAAGACACGGAAACGCTGAAGCGCTTTCTGAACGAGCAGGGCAAGATTCTGCCTCGTCGCATCACGAACGTATCCGCCAAGTTCCAGCGCCAGCTGACCCGCGCCGTCAAACGCGCCCGTCATCTCGCCCTGATTCCATTCGTAGCGGACTCGCTCAAGTAATCCGAAAAGGACGGACTTCCGTCACAGCCCGACAGAATCATGAAAGTACTCCTTCTCGAAGAAGTCGAAAATCTGGGTGAGGCCGGCGAAATCGTCACCGTCAAGGACGGATACGGTCGCAACTTCCTCATCCCCCGCGGCATGGCTCGCCTCGCTACAGGCGGTATCGTCAAAGCGTGGAAAGAAGAGCGCCGTCAGGCGTCTCGCAAGATTGCCAAGGCCAAGGAAGATGCCGAGGCACTCGCAGCAGAAATGGCCAACGTGGAAGTGGTCGTCTTCGTCAAAGTTGGCGAAGAAAATCGCATCTTCGGTTCCGTTACCCCTGTGCACGTCGCAGACGGTCTTGCCAAACACGGAATCCAGGCTGATCGTCGCAAGATTGATATCAACGACGAGATCAAGCATACCGGTGTTTATTCTGCTTCGGTCAAGATCCACCCTGAGGTGGTCGCCGAAGTCAAGATCCGTGTAGAGCCAGAAACGGCAGCTGCCTGATCGACACCAACCGGCGTGGCCGGCACAAAACGGACAGGGTACCCG
This sequence comes from Rhodothermales bacterium, assembly GCA_028284865.1. Lineage (GTDB taxonomy): Bacteria > Bacteroidota > Rhodothermia > Rhodothermales > UBA10348 > JAAZVD01. The sequence goes on from JANQQV010000024.1 coordinate 148,814, forward strand.
TTGGCTTAGCGCCAAAGGGTACCCTGTTTTAGTTTCAGGAGTGCCTGACTTTTACAGCGCCGGCTTAACTCCGTAGTTCGTCGTTCGAGTTAGCGAATACGGTTTCTCCAGATTCGGCTTTCTCCGCCTCTTGTATGTCCGTTCAAAGCCCCCAACCCCGCATGTTGAAGAATCACCCGCTGAAGATCAGCAGCTTCCTGTTCGTCTGGGCGTTGATCGCTGGTTTCGATTCCGGGGAGGCCAAGGCTCAGTTCGGCCCCCAGATCCAAGGTCCTGAGGCGTATGTCACATGGACCGCCCGGCCGATTCCGTCGAACATCGGGGTACAGGACTCGACCGTAGTCAAAGTCACGGCAACAATCGCGGACGAATGGAAGATGTATGCGCTGGACGCATCGCTACCTTCGCTCGAAGATGTGCTTTCGCGGCCTTACGGAGTCGAAGTCACCCTGGCCGATTCCCTGCAAGGCGTGACATGGTTGGAAGACGTCGGCCAGTCTCCACCCAGTGTCGGCTACGATGAGATCTTCGGGATGGAGTTGAAGTGGTTTTACGAGGAGGCTTCGTTCTTCACGGCCATCACGTCAACAGACAGCCTTCGAGGCACTGTTGATGTCCCTGTGTCGGTTCGATATCAGATATGCAACGACGGTATCGGTGTGTGTCTGCGACCGGCAACAGCCGATTTGACGACTGTTCTGTCCGTCGATCCAACGTGCATCGATTGCTCCGCAACCGAAGCGGATTTGGCTCTGACCCAGAATGCTGCATTTGAATCGGCCGATGGCGGGTCAGGTCGCACAACCAGTCTGTTTCCGTTTCTCCTTCTGGCCATCAGCGCAGGACTCGTTTCGCTGTTGACGCCATGCGTGTTTCCGATGATTCCGCTGACCGTTTCCTACTTCACCAAGTACGGTCACACGCGCAGGGAAGCCGTGCGGCTGGCGCTGTTGTATGGTTCGGCTATCGTGATCACGTTCACAGCGCTCGGCATCATCATGGCCGTTGTCGTTGGCGCTGCCGGGGCGCTGGTAATTGCCTCCAATCCGTGGGTGAACCTGTTCATCGCACTCGTGCTTGTTGGATTTGCCCTGTCACTATTGGGCCTGTACGAAATTCGCGTCCCCTCTTCGCTCCTGAACTATGTCAACGCGCGTGGAGGCGAAGACAAAGGATGGGTCGGCGTCCTGTTCATGGGCCTCACGCTGACGCTCGTGTCATTCTCCTGTACCGCCCCGTTTGTCGGCGGACTGTTGGCGGCTGCATCAACGGGGACATGGGCCTTCCCGCTGATCGGGATGTTGGCCTACAGTACGACATTCGCTGCCCCTTTCGTGCTATTGGCGCTTTTCCCCCAATCGCTGGATAAGCTACCCAAGTCTGGATCCTGGATGAACAGCCTCAAGGTTGTTCTGGGATTCGTTGAGCTGGCTGCAGCCGTCAAGTTCTTCTCGAACGCGGATCTCGTTTGGGGCCTGGGTCTGCTACCCCGTACGCTTGGCATTTTCCTCGTTCTGGCATTCACGCTCCTTATCGGAATCTACCTGGCTGGTTGGCTCAAAGTGGGTTACGAGCGCATGTCTCGCCCAGGCTTGGTGAGGGGAGTCGTTGCAGCAGCGTTCATCCTGGCCGCCTTGCGGATGGCTCCGGGCATGGCAGGCAAGCCACTCGGATTTCTCGATGCCTATCTACCGCCGCACCAGGACGCCGATCGCACCCTGTTGGCACGGTTCGGAATCGAGCACGCGGAAGCTGATCTGGAAGAGGGTTGGGTCGTGGACGACATTCCGAAAGCGTTCGACATCGCCCAGATGCGTGGCGTCCCCGTGATGGTTGACTTCTCTGGATGGACCTGCACAAACTGCCGGGACATGGAAGCCAATATCTTCCCCCTTCCTGACGTCAAAAGTCGGTTGGACAGCGCGTTCGTTCCGCTCCGTCTGTATACCGACGATCTGGAAAAGGGTGATGGCTTCTTTGAATTCCAGATGGCTCTTACCGGGACACCCGCGCTACCGACCTACGCAATCGTGGATCCGGCTGACAGCACGGTGGTCTCCAAGCAGAGTGCCATGATGAGTGAACGGGAGTTCATCCAGTTCCTGGATACAGGAGCATCTGCTTACCAGGCTGGTCGCTGAGTCTTCCTATTGGACTCAGACGGGCAGCCTGACGTGCGTTGATTCATCGAGTCGGTCGTACCTCGTCGCTCCTTGTCTCACTCTTCTTCGTGAATCGGCAGGAGTACTACGGCTTGCTTGGCTTCTCTGGCAACCGTGTTCGTGACCGAACCGAGCAGCATCCGCTCAATCGCGGAGTGGCGTCGTTTGGCCATGACAATCATGTCCATTCCCATGCGATCGGCATCATCCAGAATGATGCGAGCCGGATCGCCTTCATGCAACGCCGGACGAACCGGGATGATGAATCGCTCCGCTACGAACGTGTCGAAATCGTGCTTCTCCGCCTCGACGATGGCATCCTCCACAGCAGGGTCGTAGAGGGCATAGGCAATGTCGCCGAATCCGCTCAAAGGATCCACGCCGATGGGCGTTGTGGGCGTTGGCACGTGCACGTGTAGAACGAACAGCTGCGCATCCAGTCGCCTGACCAGACTCTGGACGTGATCGGTTATGACCTTGGGCTCGGAAAGATCGGTGGCGAACATCACTTTCATGGCAGCACCCCCTGGTGGATTCGGGCCTTAGTTAAGTTGACCGTTTTGGTAGATCGTTTGGTTGATCGGTGTGTTGATCGCGGGCGAGGTTATCGTCGATGAGATCGGCGGAAGACCCCTGGTCCGGATGCGCGAGAGTCTGGTGACACCCATCAACAGCGTAGCAGCCGGTTGGAGCAAAGGCAATGGGAAAAACCCTACAAGGACTGTGGTTGCGGGTTACGCAGGCCAAGCGGAAGGGTCAATGGGATACCAGAACACCAGAGTCCTTTGTATTCATCCATGCATACCGCCCCTGGAATTACTCCGGTTGAACCGGGACATCACGTTGGTTCGGCCAATCATGGTGATCCGGACTCCCTCGAGTGGAATCATGTTCAGTTGGATCCTGCAGCCGTGTATGAGGCCATCCTAGCGGTATTGAGACCGCAAGTATCAAGGGAGGCTCTGCTGGATCACCATGCGGTCCCTGACCTAGCGTCAAGCGTATTCATGGCCGTCTGGTCAAAACGGGATGGTCTTCAACAGCCTTATCGCTATGCGCGTCGCGCAGCCAGAAACGGTTTGATGCGGTTTCTGAGTCAGGAACGGCGGCGCTTGGCTCTTCAACGCGATTGGGCAGATGCAAGGATGGATTCTGCTGGTGGGATGAATCCTGCTTCTGCCCTCACGTCAGAGGGTAGTTCGCAGGACTCACGGGATGGACTTGGCGCCCGACAACTGGCATTTGTTGAGTCCCTGTTGGCCCTTCAGGATGGGCGGACGCGCCTGATTGTTCATCTTCGGTATCGAGGAGGGCATTCGTGGATGGAAATCGCTGAAAGGGTGGGAATGAGTGCTCCCAGTGCACGCATGCGATTGAGGCGGTTCATGGCACAAACGCGGCGGGCATGGGACGCTCGAGGAGAACAGGCGAGGACGGACTGGGCGTGAAGACCGCGCGATCCGGGCTGAGGAGTGAATCAGAGACCGCGCTCTTTCGTAGCAACGCTCACCCTCATTGAACCCGACCACACGAACAACCCCGTGTTTTACGATACCCCGTTTACACTCTTTCTCCTGCTCATCAATATCCTGGTGAGTGGCTACGCGCTATTCCAGGATCAGTCGCTGATCGGCAAGCTGGCCTTCAAGCCCCGGGAAATCCTCAAGAACGGCGAATGGTACCGGTTGATAACAGGCGGATTCGTACATGGAAGCATGGGCCACCTGGCGTTCAACATGATCACGCTGTTCTTCTTCGGACCCGTACTCGAAGTTCAGATCGGCTCTATCGGATTCTTGATCGTCTACTTCGGAGCGGAGATCGCAGCCCACGCATTCACGCTCTGGCTACACAAGGACACGCCGGGTTATGCTGCCGTCGGAGCTTCTGGAGCCATCTCTGGGCTCGTGTTTTCATTCTGCCTTTTCCACCCCTTTCAAAGCATCTATCTGTTTTTCGCCATCGGAATTCCCGCTTGGTTGTTCGCGGCGGGCTTCGTGATCTTCTCTGTGATGGCCATGCGCAAGCGCGAGTCAGCGGCCATGGGTGGTATTGCACATGAAGCGCATCTTGGGGGGGCGATTGGTGGCTTGCTGCTCACTCTGATTATCGAGCCGGACGCGCTGGGGATATTCCTGAATCAGATAGGGTTCTAGTCTAAAACCGTTATTGCAGTGACTGACTGGGAATCGATTCCAGTACACGATTAACGAAGACTTAATCACGGTCGAGAATACTTCCGTTATTGCACGGTTGCATCACCGCGTCACAGTCCCCTATATTTGCAGTACTCATGCCGCCTGGGATTGCGTCCTCGTGTGAGGACACTCAGTCGCGCAGTGACTATGGGCACCAAAAAGCTCGGTTCGTAAGGGCCGGGCTTTTTGCGCATTCAAGCGTCACGTGGTTATTCACAGACATGGAATACCCTGTGTGAATTTCTTGTGGAAGGAAGGCTGTGGCGAATTGTTGACTCACCTCGGATGCCAGACTATAATGGTCCCAGTGCCTGACGGCACAGTTCCTTGACGCGACTGAGTCTCTAGGCTGCATGAGGCAAGCCCAACCCCCCGAAAGGGAGGAAGCAGGGTCCCCGTGTCATCAGTGATCGTTCCGGTTTCGAGCAAGCCAGAGCAGGAGATGGACACGAGCACAGTGTAGGCCGGGAGGATGTTCGAGAGGTTGGTTCGCAAGAGCCATCTTCGACGGCAGATGAATCCCGACTGGAAGCTGAGCAGAATGCGCGATGGTCGACCGGCCCCTGGCCGGTAGGATGTCGAGCAGGAGGGAATGGAGAGCGAACCGATTGGAAGCGTCCCGGCGCGACCGATCAACACGAACTCCTCGGCAGAAACGGAGGATCTCCAACAGTTCGGCTTCGGCCGGCAGGAGAAACTGCGAGATGCCACACTGCGGAGCCCATGAATCCCGAAAGCTTCTTCGGAAGTGGACTGGAGGAAGGCAATGCCCGCCGGAAGTGTCCCGCCCGCAAGGGTTGAGGCAGTCCCGACGGTTCACCTGTAGGGTTGTCGTCTTTATCGTGTGCCCATACGATGGAGACAACACGAGAAGTCGTTCGCGGCGGATCGTGTTATCCGAAGCCCCGTCAAACGGGCGACGGAATCCACTGAGACTCGAACCTCCCGCCAACTGGTGAGGAGAAAGCGCCTCGGCGTCGAGCCCCCACCAGGGGAGGTTCTCGTGTCAGGAGCAGAAAGAAAGCTATCCAACAGGATGGCTTTTTTTTGGACCTACGTTTTTCCGCGACAGGTCTCTGGTGAAGCAGCAGCGGCTTCCGTCATTTTGCAGCGGCTTGGATCAGCCTGCCGCCAGGGAGTCGACGTGGCTGATCAAGGTGGACCAATCCGTAAATGAGAGCACGTCGGGATGGTCGTACGTGGATTCCGAATACCAGGCAACCTTCCAACCTGCTCCGATACCGCCCCGCACATCGGAAGAAAGCGAGTCTCCGACGTACAGGATCTGCTCAGCGGGTACGCCAGCACGACGGGATGATTCCTCGAACAGCATCGGATCGGGCTTCAGAACGCCGACTTCCTCGCTGATGACGACCGTGTGGGACCTGTCCCGAATGGATGGGAATTGCTCCAGCTTCGAGCGCTGAATCTCCACGAATCCGTTCGTGAGAATGCCTACCGGGAGTCGCTCTGCGACTAACTCGAATGCTTCGAATGCGCCCTCGATGGCTTTCCAATGCCCGGAATATGTATCCAGATAGCGATGGGCCAGTTCTTCGTCCGCTTCTGTTGACAACCCCAGGCCCGAAAGCAGCTGCGAAAAGCGGCCGACCTTGGCTTGCCGTTTCGAGAATTCACCGGACGCGTACTTCCTCCAAACGACTGGATTGATCTGGCGATACAGCTGGTGAACCTGCTCAAACGAGTGCCCCCCGAACGGCGCGTCCGCGCTGGCGTGCATGTCACGCAGTGCCTGGAGCTCGGCGTGAGAGTGGTCCAGAAGTGTGTCGTCCAGATCGAAATAGACAAAGCGGATCGGGGAGCTGCTTGCCATCAGATAGCCACCTCAAACATGGCATACTCCTTCTCAACAACTCCTCCCATTGACTCGAGCGAATTGATGAGCACGCGGTTGCTGTCGAGCACCCAGCTCATTTCGGCTGCCAGGATGCCAACTTCCAGGCTTTTCACGACGATCTCGTGTACGAGCAACGTATCGATCGCTTTCCCCTGATGGGCTTTACGGACGCCCATCAGCGGGAGTCTGGTTTCCCGGATGACTCCGCTTTTAGCGATGGTCAGCAGCTTCAGAAGACCTGAAGGCAGCAATCGACCATTCGGAATCGTCTTGAAAGCATAGTTCAGATCCGGAAGAAGGACGGCAAACCCGACTGCTTCTCCTTCGATCTCAGCGAACACAACCACGCGTTCGTCAATGATCTGCTTCATGTCGGACGCCAACTGCGCAAATTCAGCGTCAGTCATGGGGACATGTCCCCAGTTGTCCGACCATGCATCATTGTAGATGTCCAGAATCAGCCGGGCTTCCTCTTCGAAGCGATCCATCTTCAATTGACGAATCGCGAGCGTGGGGTATCGACGTTTCAGAAGGGCGATACCTCTGGCCATTTTCTCCTTGTTGAAGAACTTGGTATGGGCGTAATAGGCCCACATGGTCATCTTTCGCTCAAACCCGTACTCCAGCAAAAAGCCCTCAAACCACGAATGGTTGTAGGGCATCAGGATGGCTGGTTGTTTGTCGAAACCGTCCACCAGCAGGCCCGCCACATCATTCATCGACGGATTCGTCGGGCCTCGCATGGCACGCAATCCTTGACCGCGCAACCAGTCGGCAGCGGTGTCAAAGAGCGCTTTGGAAACCGCCGCATCTTCGACGACATCATAAAATCCGAAGAACCCGACGCCATCGTCGTACTTCTTCAGGTGCATCCCATTCTTGATGGCGGCAATCCGGCCGATGACACGTCCGGCATTATCCCTCGCCAGGAAGAGCTGCATGTCGCCGTGCTCGAAGAAGGCATTCTTCTTCGGGTTGATGAGCTTTGCCGCGTCGATGCGAAGAGGGGGCACCCAAACATCCGTATCCCGATATAGATCGTACGGAAACTGAATGAATGCCCTTCGATCCGCTCGGGATTGAGCTGGGCGAACGGAAAAGGCCGTGGCTTTGGAGTCCAAGGAAGTCACACCTGGAAAGAGAAAGGCGCCAGTCTGGACGTCCATGACGTCACAGACCATTGAAGTCGATCACGAGGGGGTTCACCAAACAAGCAGGAGAGCGCTACCGGTCGGCTACAAGTTACGCTGCTGTTCCGTTAGGCGCGATGACACCGTGCTTCAGACCAACTCTCCGGAATGCTTCCAGGATGAAGTCGAGGTCTTCGTTGGTGTGAGTGGCCATGTAGGACGTCCGCAGGAGTGACTGGCCTTGAGGGACAGCTGGCGGAATGACCGCGTTTACAAATACGCCCTCTTCGAGCAAGTCATGCCACATCTCCAGGCACGTCCGCATGGTCGTTGCAACGACCGGAATGATGGGCGCCTGGCTCTTGAGTACGTTGAATCCCAGATTGCGGAATCCTTCGCGCATGTAATCCGAGATTTCCCAGAGACGATCCAAACGCTCAGGCTCATCAATCAAGATTTCGAGGCATTTGAGAACCGTTGCAATGGCCGAAGGTGGCATGGAAGCACTGAAAATGTGTGCCGAAGCCGTGTGTCGAATGTACTCGATCACTTTACGATCGCCGACGACGAAACCACCCAGTGAGGCGAAGCTCTTTGAGAACGTCCCCGTTGTAAGGTGAACGCGATCGCCGAGGCCGAAATGAGCTGCGCTGCCCCGTCCGCCTGGTCCGATGACACCAACCGCATGAGCATCATCCAACATGAGGGCTGCATTGAACTCTTCAGCCAGTTCGACAAGCTCAGGGACTTTGGCAATGGCGCCGCTCATGGAGAACACGCCGTCGGTCACGATGAACTTGCCGGCATCCGGATTTTCGGCGTTGGCCTTTTCCAGGAGTTTCCGGAGGTGAACCATGTCATCATGACGGAAACGGACCGTTTCGGCCATGGACACTTTCGTTCCTGCCACAATGCAGGCGTGGTTGTCCTTGTCCGAAAATACAATGTCGCCTTTCTTGGCCAGGGACTCGATGACGCCTTGGTTGGTCATGTAGCCCGTGGAAAACAGCACGCATGCTTCGGTGCCCATGAACTCGGCGAGACGTTCTTCGAGTTGCAAGTGCAAGTCCAGTGTGCCGTTCAGGAACCGTGAACCGGTGCACCCTGAGCCGTACTGCTCGATGGCTTCTTCGGCAGCTTTCTTCACCCGGGGATCGGAAAGGAGGCCGAGGTAATTGTTCGACCCGGCCATGATGATCTCGCGACCATCCATAATGGCACGCGTGCCATCATTCTTCTCAATGGGGCGAAAGTAGGGGTAGAGGTCCGCTTCCTTGACCTGCGCAAACAGTCCTTGTTCATCGAAGAACCGGTCACATTTGTCAAAAAGTGCGGGCTGCGCGGGTGCGACGGCCGGCCCGGAGGCTGGAGTCGACTTGTTGTACCTGTCAGACATAATGCGGAGACCCGATTTCAAAGCATCGGCTTGGGCGTCGATGGGCATCGTGACCAAAGCGTATGGTTATGGTTGGTCGAAGGGCGGCAACCGTTACAACCGTAGACACGCGCGAACACGTGTTCGAGTTACGACAAACGTCCTTCAAGTGGCCCATTTCAGCAAAACGCCAGCAAATGCCTACCCCCCAAACGGGTTCCGGCGGTTCACCGTAGGGTAAAACCGCCTCCCTTGGATGAACCAAGGTGGAATCGAGCTGACAGGCGGAATCCGCCCATAGTTGGGGTGGCCTGAAAACTCAGGTCCTCTCCAACGTCAAAATCGAGTAAGTGCGCACTTACAAAAGCGTCCAGCATCGCCAGACCATACACTAAGCCGATGCCAACGAAGGAAAGGTCACGCGATCTGCGAAAATTATTTCGCTGACTCTGAAGAGGTCTGGAAGAGATGGCTCCGAATTCAGCAGCAATCTCGTCGTACGAGCTCTGGAAGCCTGCTTTCGGGTTCGTAGTCTCCTGTCCGGCTTCGACCAATTCCTGCCAAGCCTTGTATTGAAAGGCTTCCCGATACAGGACATAATCAGAATGGGCAGTGACTGCGCTGTATGCCAGTACGCCAATGGCTCCGTAAACAAATGGCAGCTTGATGTACTGCCTGTTGTAGATCTGTCCCCAGCCGGGAGCCAGTGCGCCCCGAAGCAGGGCTTTGCGCGGAGAATGCGCATAGGATTCAGGCGCAAACGTACTGTCCGCCTGAATGAGCTGTGCCTGGGACGGGAGTGCAGTGCATGTCGCCAGGGTGACGACAATCACCGCTACCCACATGCGTTCTCGATTACCTTTGGCGCCTTTCATGTCGCCTAGCGCTCAAGCACGTCCACAATGCGCTCGAGATCCTCGTTCGAGTAGTACTCTACCTCGACGCGTCCGCCGTCACCATCACTTCCGGGTTTGATCTGGACCTTGGTGCCAAGTGCCCGACGCATCCTGTCTGCCATCGCACTCATTTCTGCCGTGACGGCCTGCTTTTCTGCTTTCGAGGACTTTTTCTTTGGCTTGGAAGGTGGTTTGAGCAGTTCGCGCACCCGCTGCTCCACTTCACGAACCGACATGCCGGAGGCTGCGATTTCGTCCATGAGTGAGCGCTGCAACGTTTCGTCTTCCAGCGGAAGCAGGGCGCGCGCGTGGCCCGTTGACAGGATTCCGTCACGGAGGCCGGCCTGAATCAGGGGCGGCAAATTCAGCAAGCGAAGGAAATTGGCCACCGTCGAGCGGTTCTTGCCCACCTTCGTGGCAACCTGCTCCTGGGTCAGGCTGCACTCATCAATGAGACGTTGATATCCGAGGGCCACTTCGATCGGATTCAACTGCTCGCGCTGGACGTTCTCTACGATGGCCATTTCCAGCATGGCTTCGCTGTCCGCTTCGCGTACAAATGCGGGTACGCTGTTCAACCCGGCTGCTTTGGCCGCCTTGAGGCGACGCTCGCCCGATATCAATTCGTATCGATCTCCTCCGGTTTTCCGGACTGTGATAGGCTGGATGATGCCCAGCTGTCGAATCGAGTTGGACAGCTCCTGGAGCGCCGTTTCGTCAAAATGGGTCCGTGGCTGAAACGGGTTGGGGGCCACGCGGTGGACATCGACCTCGGCAATGGTCCCCGCCGAACGAATGCGTTCGTCGAAGTTGTACAGCTTGGTACTTTCGATTCCTGCCGATTTTGGCGTGCTTTCATCCGAGTCCGGAAGAAGAGCTCCGAGTCCGCGGCCCAGCGCTGATTTCTTCTTGCTCATCCCTGTCCCTCATGCTGCTCGGAGGCAGCCGTTTCTTCAAGCGATTCGAAAACGTGCTGGTTGGCCCGAAGGACTTCCCGAGCCAAGCTGATGTAATTGCGCGATCCCGTGCTGGTTGCATCGTAGAGCAGAACCGGGCGACCGAAACTGGGTGCTTCCGAAAGGCGCACGTTCCGCTGAACAATGGTGTTGAACACCTTCTCTCCGAAGTAGCGACGAACTTCGCCTGCCACCTGATTGGCCAATCGCAGACGCGTGTCGAACATGGTCAGGACCACGCCCTCGATTTCCAGTGCCGGGTTCAGATGCTGCCGAACCAGCTTGATCGTGTTGAGAAGCTGGCCGAGACCCTCCAACGCGAAGTATTCAGCCTGCACCGGAATCATGACGGCGTTTGCGGCCGTCAGGGCATTCAGTGTCAAGAGCCCGAGCGATGGCGGGCAATCGATAATGATGAAATCGTACCGGTCCCGCACTGGAGCCATGGCTCTGGCAAGCATGCGTTCCCGATCGGGAAACTCCACCATTTCAATCTCGGCGCCGACGAGATTGATGTGACTCGGAATGAGGGAGAGGAAGGGAGATTCAGTCTCGAGGATGGTTTCCTCAGCCGTTCGCGTACCAATCAGAAGCTCGTACGAGGAGCCTTCCACGCTGCGTGGATCAATACCCACTCCTGACGTTCCGTTCGCCTGCGGGTCAAAGTCGACCAGTAGCGTCGGGTGCTCCATGGCTGCCAACGAGGCAGCAAGGTTCACCGCAGTCGTGGTCTTGCCCACGCCTCCCTTCTGGTTGGCAACAGCGATGATTTTTCCCATATCCGGGGGCTCAGCGGGTGTCGTACTGGATCAATTCGTCAATCTATGAAGGGCGCTCAAGCGCATCCACCAACTGGGTGCCGCATGGGGTCCGAGTTATCCACGAAATGTCCGCGATTGCGGCAGTTGGGATCGTTCAACTTCCCAGCGTGTAGGCGCATCATGGCACGTCGTATCCTCATCACACCCGAACAGTTTCCGACCGGGGACCCGCACGGACTGGATTTCAAGGGTGAGCTGAACGAGCGGCAATACGAGGCGGCCACGTGGGGTGCAGGAGCCGTTCTGGTCGTCGCTGGAGCAGGTACAGGAAAAACACGGACGTTGGTCCACCGTGTGGCCTGGTTGGTGGGTAATGGCGTTCCGCCTGAACAGATTGTCCTGCTCACGTTTACGCGACGTGCTGCCCAGCAAATGCTTTCCCGCGCCTCGGTCCTCCTTGATGGACGCTGTGCGCAGGTTCGCGGCGGTACGTTCCATGCGTTCTGTTTGACCCTGCTGAAGCAATACGCCGGAAAACTAGGATACCCTTCCGGATTTACGGTTCTGGATGCATTGGACGCCGCCGATGTGATAGATCTCCTTCGCGGACCCGTCGCGGCGATGTTCAAGGACAAGCGCTTTCCCAAAAAGCGTACGATCGCATCCCTGTTTTCGTCGGTTCGCAATACAGGTCGATCGATCCCTGAAGTGCTGGAAGCCTCGTATGCTCACTTTCTGGAGTTTGCGGATGCGCTGGAAGGGCTGTTCGAGCAATACGTCCAGTACAAGAAAGAACAAGGCTTGATGGACTACGATGACTTGCTCATCCTGACCCTCAAGTTGTTTCAGCAGGAGCCGGCCATTCGACAAGAGGTAGCCGGCCGCTGCAAGTATGTCTTGGTCGATGAGTATCAGGACACCAACCGGGCGCAAGCACTGCTGGTAAACGCCCTGTCCAGCGTGCATGGCAATGTGATGGTAGTCGGTGACGATGCACAGAGCATCTATCGATTCCGGGGAGCGGATATGGGCAATATTCTGCGGTTTCCCGACGAGTATGCCGGCGCATCGGTCATCAAGCTGGAGCACAACTATCGGTCGACGCAGTCCATCCTGGATCTGGCCAACGAGGTGTTGAACAAAGCCACGCGCAAGTTCGACAAGCGCCTGTTCACGGAACGTGGTGCCGGTGACCTACCAGGAATCGTACCCGCGCCCGATGACCGATTCGAGAGCCGATTCGTTTCGCAAATGATTCTGGCTCTGCGTGAACAGGGAGAGCCTCTGAATCGGATGGCGGTGCTTTTTCGAAGTGGCCACAATTCGTATGACCTGGAAGTGGAGCTCAATAGAAAGGGTATCCCATTCGTCAAGTACGGCGGATTGAAGCTGAGCGAGGCGGCCCATATCAAGGATGTGGTCGCGCACCTCAAAGTGTTGGAGAACCCCCGTGATGTCGTAGCCTGGAATCGCGTGTTGCAGCTACTGGAGGGGGTCGGGCCCAAAACGGCCGGGCGCATCATCACGTGGCTGCAGGCCGAGCAGACGCCTGATTATTCGATGGATGGAGGACCGTTCTCATCAGCCTATCGCGCTTCGCTGAAGAACCTGTTCTCCACGCTGCACGTGGCGAAGCATTCGGCAAAGACACTCGGGGAGCAGCTCGAACACATCACGCAGTACTATGCCCCGATCCTTCGGCGCGTGCACTCTGAAGATTATCCCAAACGGGAGACCGACCTGGAGCACCTTGCGGTAGTAGCCTCGCGGTTCGCGGATCGGGCTTCGCTCCTCGATTCTCTGGCACTCGATCCCATCGATTTGACGGCCGTCGACGTGGAAGAGGAGGAAAAGGATGAACCACCTTTGGTCCTGTCCACCATCCATTCCGCAAAGGGGCTGGAATTCAAGACCGTGTTTGTCATCCAGGCGCTGGATGGCGTGTTGCCTTCTTCCTATTCCGTCGGCGATACCGAGGTGCTTGAAGAGGAGCTGCGTTTGCTCTACGTGGCCATCACCAGGGCAGAGGACCAGCTGTTCCTGTCGTATCCCATGGTGCAGTTTCGGCGCTACGAGGGGCAGTATTTCACCAAGCCCAGCCGATTCCTGGAGGGCATTCCCGAGCATGTACTGGAGCCCTGTACGCTTGTGGAGGCCCCTGCAAACGCAGAAATCGCCGCATCTGCGGGCCAGCCCCCACCACAACTTCCGCCCGGGCCCTCGAACCAACCTCAGGATCGGGCGTCGGAGGGATTGGACGACCTCCCTTTCTGACCCTCATGGAACGCTTCGACTACACGCCTCCGCGCACTTTGCCGGTCCCCGAGATTCCGGGACTCGTCATTTGCGAGATCGGTCTGGGCGACATCGCGGATATCCGCGACATGAATCGGGAGATCTTCAAGGAAGAACGGATCATCAACACCTTTGACAGGGAAGAGCTGTTGATCCTGGAGGCGCGCCTGAACGCTGTCCCCGTTGGCTTCAAAATTGGCTACCGGGAGAACCGACATACCTTTTACAGCGCCAAGGGTGGGGTCATGCCCGATCATCGTCGCAAGGGGATTGCGGTGGCGTTGATGATCGAAATGATGGATATCGTGAGGCAGCGTGGCTACCGCCGATTCGCGTTTGATACGTTTCCCAACCTTCACCCGGGAATGACCATCCTCGCGCTCGAGCAGGGCTTTCAGTTGATCAAGTCCGATTTCAATAGCGCCTACCGCGAGTATCGGTTGCGATTCGAAAAGCAACTTAACATCCCGGGCGCCTGAGATCGCCTAGAACAGGGCGTAGATGAACGGTGCCAGTGCGGATCCTTGCGCGAGGACGATGACCAGGCTCAGCAGCAGAAGGATCACCAGGATCGGGGCCAGCCAGAATTTCTTCCGGACCTTCAGAAACTGCCAGAATTCGGCGATGACGCTGAGCTTACCCATGGTCTCGTGTGGTGAGGAGTTTGATAGCCGACCTATCCGGACGTGCAGGCCTTTGTTCCAGACTTTGGAGACTTGCTGAAGATGTCCGGCAGTATCCTGATTCCTGCAACACCGACTTTGATCTCACGTAGGTCAACGGGCTGAAACCAACTCCCTACGCCGTGCGCCGCTTCCTTTTTGAATTCGTAGAGTCCATCCTGATTGCTGTCAGGGCGGTCTGGTCCAACAAGATGCGTGCGGTATTGACCACGCTCGGGATCATCATCGGCATCGTATCCGTGACGGGTATGGCCACCGTCACAAACGGTATCGAGCAAGGATTCGAAAATGATATCGCCTCCTTGGGGACGGACGTGGTCTACATCGAGAAATGGCCGTGGGTTGGCGGACCAGGTTTCAAGTGGTGGGAGTACATCAACCGCCCAAACATCACCGAGGAGCTTGCTGCTGATCTGAACGAGCGTTCCCGGATGGTAGAGGCTGCAACGGCCGTAGTCAGCACTTCGCGTTCCCTCAAGACGGAGCATGAGTCGATCTCATCGACACGCATCATGGGCGTTCAGTCCAATTACCCTGATGTTCAGGTGGTCGATTTGGCTGAGGGCTACTTCATTTCCCCGTTCGACGACCAGGGCGCGCGGAATGTCGCGATCATTGGAGCCAGCGTTGCTGACGAACTGTTTCCCTTTGGAAATCCGATCGGAAAGGAGCTGAAAATTGCCGGCAATGCGTTTCGGGTCATCGCCATCATGACACGCCAAGGTCAGGGTGCAGAGGGAAGCGCATCTGAAGACTGGGCGGTCCAGATTCCCTACAACACTTTCAAGAAATACTTCGGCACACGCTGGCGGGATGTCAGCGTCCGTGCGAAGATCATTGACGGCGTCGCACTCGATGTTGCCAAAGATGAAATTCGGGGTGTCGCACGCCTTTCCAGAGGACTGACCGTCCAGG
Organism: Rhodothermales bacterium; assembly: GCA_028284865.1. GTDB lineage: Bacteria > Bacteroidota > Rhodothermia > Rhodothermales > UBA10348 > JAAZVD01. Next base: position 164,043 of record JANQQV010000024.1, read on the forward strand.
AAGAAGACAATTTCGAAATCAACGAGCAGGAAACGCTCCGCGCATCGATCGAGCCCATCAAAAATGCCATTTTCGGCATCGGAATCGGTCTTACCGCGTTGGCGCTGCTGGTCGGGGGGATCGGGGTCATGAACATCATGTTTGTGACCGTCCGTGAACGCACCCGCGAGATCGGCGTCCGCAAAGCTGTGGGTGCCCGCAGGATCAGCATCCTGATGCAGTTCCTGGTTGAAGCCGTGGTCATCTGTATGGTCGGTGGCTTGATCGGAGTGGGGCTCGCATTCCCGCTTTCGATGCTGATTGGCATGGTATTGCCCGCCAGCCTGGATTTGGGCACCGTTGCCATCGCATTCATCATCTGTGTCGCCATCGGCACCATTTTCGGGCTGGCACCCGCATGGTCGGCTGCCAAAGCACCTCCAATCGAAGCTCTCAGGTACGAATAGAATGGGCATTTTCGAAGCCGCCCGCATGTCCATCGAGGCTTTGCGGGGTCACAAGGTCCGATCAGCACTGACCCTTCTTGGGATGGTGATTGGCGTATTTGCCATCATCGTTTCGGTCACGGCTGTTCAGGTCATCGACGTCTACTTCAAGGACCGGCTCCAATTCCTGGGGTCATCCACGTTTTCGATTTCGAGGACTCCGATGATCCAGACGGGCAGTCTGGACCGAAGCGTTCGAAACCGTCCGAACATCACGTTCGAGCAGGTGGAGCGATTGGCGGACGCCATGACGCTGCCGGTCACCGTGAGCGTCCTGGAAGACTTTACCATGACGAAAGTGGTCTACGCGGATCGGGAGACCGAGCCCAACATGTTCGTGATGGGCGTTGACGAAAACATGCTCGGCAACTACTCCTACGAGCTGGACTATGGCCGCTTCTTTACGCAGGAAGACGTTCAATATGCCCGCCCTGTGTGCGTGCTGGGTACGGATGTGTCCGACGAGCTATTTGCTACAGAGAATCCCATTGGAAAGCTGGTGCGCGCCGGCGGAATGCGGTGTGAGGTGATCGGTGTCCTGAAGAGCAAAGGGGGCTTCCTCGGCATTTCGCAGGACAACCGCATTTACATCCCGGTCACACGAGGCTTCACCGTGTTCGGCGGGGCGACGCGAAATATTGCCAACATTTCGGTCCGCGTGGCCGATGCGGTGCTGATCAATGCAGCCAAGGAAGAGGCGACCGGCAAGATGCGAGTCATTCGCAAGGTGCAGCCGGGTGAGGACAACAACTTCGAGGTCTCGACCAATGACTCGATGCAGGCCATTTTCGAGGCCTTCACTGGTACACTCACGGCCGGAGGAGCGGGCATTGGTCTGATCTCCTTGCTGGCTGCAGGTATCGGGATCATGAACATCATGCTTGTCTCGGTAACGGAGCGCACGCGTGAAATCGGGATTCGGAAGAGCATCGGGGCGAGGCGGAAAGACATCATGCGCCAATTCCTGCTCGAGGCGTTCTTCCTTTGTCAGATTGGAGGCCTGATCGGCATTGGGCTGGGTGCACTGGTTGGCAATGGGGTTGCCATTTACTTCGACATATCGGCGACTTTCCCGACCAACTGGGCGATTGGCGCCGTCGTCATGGTGACCGGAATCGCCCTCCTTTTCGGTGGATACCCGGCCTACAAAGCGGCTCGTCTGAACCCAATCGACTCGCTGCGATTCGAGTAGCCAGGTCGTGGATCGATGTTCGCCATCGAGGATGCCGCGTCTTAGATTGCAGCACCGTTGAAGTGCATCCCGTCGTTCAATTCCAGTCACGATGTCTGACCTGCAAGCAGCCGCCAAAAAAGCCGTCGGCGAACACGTTGCATCCATGATCTCCTCGGGGATGACCCTCGGGATCGGTACCGGATCGACGGCCGCCAAGGCTGTTGAAGCACTTGGCCGACGTATCCAGCAGGAAGGGTTGCAGGTCCAGGGTGTCGCCACCTCGTTTGCGGCCGAGCGCTTGGCGCGCCAGCATGGAGTCTCCTTGACCACGTTGGATGAATCTCCGGATCTGGATCTGGCATTCGATGGAGCCGACGAGGTCGATCCGTACTTCACGCTGATCAAAGGACGCGGAGCCGCCCAGACAAGGGAAAAGATCGTGGCGGCGCGGGCAAAGCAATTCGTTGTCTTGGTTGATGAGAGCAAGATGGTCGATGAGCTAGGCCATCGGATGCCGCTTCCCGTCGAAGTCGTGCCCATGGCCGTCACGCCGGTCATGCACGTGTTGCGCTCCCTGGGCGCGGCTCCCGAAATACGAATGGGGATGAAGAAGGATGGCCCGGTCGTCTCTGACCAGGGAATGTGGGTCGTGGATGCCATGTTTGACGGCATCACGAATCCTGATCACGTGAACGATGTGCTGCTGAAGACGCCCGGTGTGGTGGACCACGGCTTGTTCATTGGCATGGCCACACAGGTGTTGGTGGGCGGTGCCGACGGGGGGGTCCAGGTGCTGGATAAGCCCCGGGTTTGACCGGCCTGCAAAGGCCCGACCGACTCGAAACGAGACTGTCTCGCTTGTCGTCTCCGTTCACCGAGCCGCGAAGCCGCCGTCAGAACAACAGGCTCATCATGTGTTCGAGTGACTTCAGTCCCACGCACTCGAGTCCTTTCGGCGTGTTCTTGCGATCCAGCCCCTTCTCCGGGACATAGGCTTGGTTGAAGCCAAGCCGGGACGTCTCCACCAAACGTGATTCGAGTTGCGAGACGGCTCGTACTTCGCCGCCGAGCCCGACTTCGCCCGTGATCATGGCCATGGATGGCAACGGAATGTCCCGCCATGAGGAAGCGACGGCCGCCGCAATAGCCAGATCGGCAGCTGGTTCGGTCAGTCGCAATCCGCCTGTGACGTTGACGAAGACATCGCACGTTGAAAGCGGCATGCCCGCTCGTTTCTCCAACACGGCCAGCAGCATCTGCAATCGTCGCCCGTCGAATCCGCTTGCGGTCCGCTGAGGATTCGAGTAAGAGGTGGGCGTCACCAATGCCTGGATTTCGGCCAACATCGGACGCGACCCTTCCAGCGAGCAGACCACCGCTGATCCCGGGGACAGTAGGTTGCGATCCGAGAGGAAAAGCTCAGACGGGTTCTCCACTGGAGTCAACCCGCGAGACTCCATCTCAAAGACGCCAATCTCGTTCGTGGAGCCGAAGCGGTTCTTGACCGCTCGAAGGATGCGGAACACGTGGTGTCGATCTCCCTCGAGGTACAAGACCGTATCCACCATGTGTTCTAGCACGCGCGGACCGGCAATCGTTCCGGACTTCGTCACATGTCCAACGATGAACGTCGCTGTCCCAGAAGCCTTGGCCATCTGGATCAACGCTGCTGCGCTTTCGCGCACCTGGGTTACAGATCCGGGCGCACTGGTCAGATCCGATCGGAAAATGGTCTGGATGGAGTCTACCACCAGAACGGAAGGCTCTTCCTCCTGGACACAACGGATAATGGATTCCACATCAGTTTCCGCCAACAGCAGGAAGTCATCGGAAGTGATGCCCATTCGTTCGGCGCGCATCTTGACCTGCGAGGGAGATTCTTCCCCGGTCACATAGAGCAGCTTTTCCGACTCCAACAGCGAGGCCAATTCAGTCATCAACGTCGATTTTCCGATCCCCGGATCTCCAGCGATCAGGACCACCGACCCCTCCACGATACCGCCGCCGAGTACGCGGTCCAGTTCGGCATTCCCGGTGTCAATCCGCGATTCCGCCCCGCTCTTGACCTCGGAAAGTCGCATGGGCTTGGGGGAAAGTCCATTGCTTCCTCGAATGATCCCGGGCTTGTGCGTGGTCGATGCGGTCCGCTCTTCGACGAGGGAATTCCAGGCACCGCACGCAGGGCACTGTCCGAGCCACTTGGGCGACTCGTTTCCGCAGTCCTGACAGAAGAAAATGGATTTCGTTTTGGCCATGGTTCGAATATAGGTCGGAGGGGTGACAGCCTCCTGACACGTCCAGCAAGTCCGTATACCTTTGTGACGGTCCCTGGCCCCTCGGACGTGTGACGAATCCATGCAGACCGACACGAATAGCCTGACGATCCGTACTTTCGGAGGCCTGCATCTGCTTCCTGGTTCGATGAAGCAGGGTGCTGTGAGGCGAACCGACTGCCCGCAAGCCGCAATCAGGCTCGACACAAACCCATCTGTCCGTGGTCAAACTGACCCTCGACATCGTCACCAATCCCCTTGCTGCGTTCGGGCGCTACAGCCGACTGCTGTTTCACGCGTTCGGCGCCATGCCGGAGCTGTCCACCTATCGCAAGAATCTGTGGGAGCAGATGGTTCGAATCGGCGTGGATTCGCTTCCGATCGTCATGTTGGCTGCCGGGTTTTCCGGGGCCGTGACAACCGTTCAGACATCCTATCAGCTGGTGACCCCGCTCATCCCGCGCAGCATCATCGGAGCCATCGTGGTGCCTTCCATGATCCTGGAACTGGGAGCCGTGGTGACGGGCTTCATTCTGGCTGGCCGGGTGGGTGCGCGAATTGCCGCGGAACTCGGAACGATGCGTGTCACGGAGCAGATCGACGCCCTCGAGAGCATGGGCCTGAATTCGATCGGGTACCTGATCGTGCCCCGTGTATTGGCAGGAATCGTGATGTTTCCGGTGCTGTACGTTGCAGCTTGCTTTGTGGGCATCGGAGGCGGCATCCTGATCGGTGATCTTGGAGGATTTGTGCCCGCTGAAGAATTTGTGGACGGTGCCCGTGAGTTCTTCCAACCCTTCGACCCCATTTTCGGCATCATCAAGTCGCTGGTGTTCGGCTTCCTGATAACGTCCATCTCCTGTTTCAAGGGCTACTATACCCGAGGAGGGGCTGAAGGAGTGGGTCGGGCGACGACCCAGGCTGCCGTAGCCAGTTGTGTATTCCTCTTGTTGGCCGACCTTGTGCTTGCTGCTACCTTGCTATGATCCTGCGGCTATCATGCTGCACTACTGACTTCACGACCGCTCATTCATGATCAGCGTCTCAAACATCAACAAGAGTTTCGGCGAGAAACACGTGCTGAAGGATGTCTCCTTGGACATTCCTGAGGGAGAAACGATTGCCATCATTGGTCGGTCAGGATCAGGCAAGAGCGTGTTGATGAAGCATCTGATCGGGTTGCTGAAACCTGACTCGGGCACGGTCGCGGTCGACGGAATCGATATCAATGCGATCTCTTATTCCGAGCTGCGACGGGTTCGCCGGAATTTCGGTGTCCTGTTCCAGGGTGGAGCGCTCTTTGACTCGATGAATTCATTCGAGAACGTGGCCTTCCCCTTGAGGACGTTCACCCAGATGGGCGAAGACGAAATCAACGAAGTCGTCAAGGAATGTCTGGCCATGGTCGAACTGGATGACGTCGGGCCGAAGCTTCCTTCTGAACTTTCCGGAGGTATGCAGAAGCGTGTCGCCCTGGCGCGGGCCGTGGCGCTCCAACCTCGCTACATCATTTATGATGAGCCTACATCCGGCCTCGATCCGGAAACATCCAATACTATTGACGACCTGATTCGCAACCTGGCCGATCGACTGAACGTGACCAGTATCGTCGTCACCCACGACATGCACTCTGTGCTGAATATCGCCGACCGTGCGGCTTTCATTTACGAAGGCCGTATGCACTGGACGGGAACGATCGACGAACTGCACCGCAGCGACGATCAGATCCTCAAGGCTTTTGTGACCGCCAACGAGTACAAAATCGGTCTCTCCTGACCATCACCAACCCACTGACAGCGACGTGAAGTTTTCGAACGAGATCAAGGTCGGACTGACCATCATCGTTGCCACGCTGATATTCATCCTCGGGATTCGCTACTTCGAGGATCTACCCCTGTTTGACTCCACCTACGACCTGGTCGCCGAGTTCGACGATGCCGCCGGCCTTATTGGTGGAAATATCGTTCGCGTGAACGGCGTAGCCGTGGGGTCCGTGAATGACGTCTACATCAGCGAGACGACCGGCAAGGTGATGGTGGAATTCCATGTCAACCCCAACATTCCGGTCACCGAAGGAAGCTTTGCCACCATCGCCGGATTCGATGCGCTTGGTGTGGTTCGCCTGGATTTGACGCTCGGCCCGGCATCCGCAGCGCGGATTCCCGAGGGCGGGACGGTTGCAGCTGGAACGGGGTCTGATTTGATGGCGGACTTGACTGCCCAGGCACCGGAGATGCTGGACAGTGTGGGCGAAGCGGTCGGACAGTTGAATGACGTCCTGGCTGAGGCAAACACGATGCTTGCGACGCCCGAGTCCGATTTTCGCCAGACCTTGAATGCCGCAAAAGGAAGCATGCAGCAGATTGAACAGCTGCTGGCTTCCGAGCGGGACCGGATTGCCTCCATTCTGGCCAATGCAGACTCCATTTCTGCCGATCTGAACGCCGCTTTGGGTGAAGACGGACAGTCTGTCCAGGATTTGATGAGTCAGATGGAAGAGACGTTGGCGACGCTGAATGAAGATCTGGAAGCGTTCCAGGAAACGAATGAGCAAATCAATACGCTCCTGACCAAACTCAATGAAGGTGAGGGTACGCTGGGGATGCTGATTAACGATCCGTCCATGTACCATCGCATGGACTCGACCCTGTCGGGCCTCAATGATCTGATCGCTGACTTCCAGGCCAATCCTGGTCGCTATCTCAAAGAAATGAAGCTGGTGGATCTGTTCTGATCGGACGCTTTCTCTTCGACATTCCCATCGCTTTCGAACACCATGCCTGAGTACGCAGACGCCCTGACCCTATTTCATGAGTGGACGGAGTCCGACAGCCTCCGTCGCCACGCGTATGCCGTCGAAGCCGGAATGGGCTTCTATGCGAAGAAATTCGGAGAGGATGAGACGCTATGGCGCATGACGGGCCTTCTGCACGACATGGACTACGAGAAGCACCAGACACTTGAGGAGCATCCATATGTCGGCGTGAAGGTATTGGCCGAAGCAGGGTATCCGGAGATCGTACTCGATGCCATCATGGGTCATGCACCCCACACGGGGACACCTCGAACGACCCTGCTCGCGAAGACCCTTTTCGCCGTGGATGAGTTGGCTGGATTCATTACGGCGGTCGCCTATGTGCGTCCGACGGGATTGCAGGGTATGAAGCCCAAGTCGGTGACCAAGAAGCTGAAGGACAAAGCGTTTGCTGCGGCGGTCAGTCGCGAGGATATCCGCGAAGGCGCCGAAGACCTTGGCATCGAGCTTTCCGAGCATATCGCCAACGTGATTGCCGGCATGCAGGCCGATGCAACCCGACTGGGCTTTTCTGCGTCCGAATAGGGCCTCGCAACATCGCACCGGCACCCCTTCATCGGAACGTTGACGGAAGACGAAACACATCCTGAGAACCTGGAATCTGCGGAAACCGTGGAGTCCGGTGACTTTGCGCAGTCCCCGAAGCCCTCAGAGCCAATGGAGTCGGCAGATTCCTCGACGGCCCCGGCATCCCAGACGACTGCGGAGCCTGGACCTGTCCATCAGGATAGCGGCGTCACGGTAGCCGAAGCCCGGGAAGTCACGAAAGCCAGAGCTGCTGATTTCCGGCACCTCGTGGCGACTTACGTGCGTCGACACCTGCCTTCGCGATCCGACGGAAAGGATTCCCGCCATGAGCCACCCCGGGTAACCGGCTCCCATGCCCGGTTGCTGCCGCTTCTGCAGATCATCCCCTGGGGATTGATGATCATGTTCGGCGCATCCTTTCTCTGGGACTTCCCCGGTATGGAATTGGCCGTGTTCGGTCAGGTCTATCCCATGGAAGGATTGTTGCGCATTGTTGCCGTCAGCGGAATGATTGGCTTCCTGACTAACTGGGTGGCCATCACGATGCTCTTCAATCCTCGTCACGTGCGACCGATTTTCGGGCAGGGACTGATCCCTGCTCAGCGCGAACGCGTAATCTACCGGTTGGCGACGGCGGTCAGCGAGGAGCTGATCAACGAAGAGATCATCAAGCAGAAGATCGAGGAGAACCAGATCATCCCGAAGTACCGGGAGCTGGCGATGTCGGTGGCCCGAGGTGTACTTGAGGATCCGGAATTCCGGACGGACTTGAAGTCGTTGACGGCAGACTATGTAGAAACCGTGCTGACGTCAGACGAGGTGCGCAAGCGGATCGTCGACTTCGTAGTCGAGAAGATCGAGGCCTATGTCGGCGAGGGCGTTGGCGGGATGGCCCTGAAAGCCTATCGCTACCTGAATGAGGACGACTTCAAACGCCGGATTGACCAGGCGGTACACGGGATTCCCGGTCAGTTGGACGTCGTCCTCGATGAGATGGACGCGCTTCTGGACAAGGTCCCTGAGAAGATCGAAGCGCGTGCCGAGGATATCGAAGAGTTCGCCACCCGGGTCGTGCTCGGTTTTGTCGAAAATCTGGACGTGTACGACATGGTGATGAGCAACATGATGGCCTACGACGAGGGACGTCTGGAGGCGCTCATCAAGAACTCGAGCAATGAGCAGCTGAACTACATCAAGTACCTGGGGGGCTTACTTGGTGCCATTGGTGGCCTGGTCATCTGGCAGCCGCTGCCTGCCCTGGTCGCTTTTGGTGGTGTCGGCGCCATCCTTTTCGGTCTGGACGAAGTTCTCTTTCGAATCCGCAAATCCGATCAGCCGCAGCTGGAAGAAGGACAGGAATAGTCGTTGCGGGAAACTGCCGGACTGGTCGACTTCCGAAGTGAGCGGACTAGTCGTTTCCAGAGGGGACAGGAGACGTCTCTGACGCAGGCGCGGGCGCCTTTTCTGAAGCGGCTTCTTCCGTCGTTGTATCCGCGCTTTCAGCGTGAACGTCCCCACGCGAAAGGGCCAGGTCAAAACAGTCCCTGCATCGCGGCTCGTACGCTTCTTTCGCGCCCAGCAAGACACGTCCTTCACCGGCAACGAGGCGCTGCGAGTGGTTGGCTGGATTTCCGCAGACCACGCAGATGGCGTGGAGCTTCGTTACGTACTCAGCAATCGCCATGATCTGGGGCATGGGCTCGAAGGGCTCTCCGAGATAGTCCTGATCCAGACCCGCCACGATTACCCGTTTTCCCGATTCAGCCAGTTGTCGGACTACACCGACGAGATCGTCTCCGAAGAACTGTGCCTCGTCCACGCCGACAACATCACAGTCTGCAGCCAGAAGGATGATTTGAGACGCCGATGCAACCGCTGTCGACCGGAGGGCCGACTCGTCGTGCGAAACGACTTCATCTTCAGAGTAGCGCGTATCGATCGCCGGCTTGAAGATTTCAGTACGCTGCCTTGCAATCTGGGCGCGGCGAACGCGACGAATCAGTTCTTCTGTTTTCCCGCTGAACATGGATCCGCATACGACTTCGATCCAGCCGGCTTGCCGGGAGGTCTTCAGTACATGGGGTTCAAGCGTCACGGGATCAGCGTGGATGAATCGGAAGAAGGGTCGGGAGGCGCAACGAGTCGCGGGGCCAACCGCGGGGGTCGAAGATACAACGGATTGCCGAGATCGAATATCCCGAGATCAGGCAGATCGGAGCAAGTGACCTGGACCACCAAAGTCCTTAGCGAGAATCAGATGTCGCCAAGGGTAGGCGTTGGCACCCAGCCTCTCGTTCCATTCGGAATCTCGACAAAACTCCAGTCTGGAGACGCCGCTCTCACCTCGACGACCAGTCCTTCGTGGACCTGGATGACTTCCGCCGCATCGCTGGAGGCCTGCTCGTGCAAGGTCAGTTGATCTGAGAGGACCACGGCCCGATCCGGATAGGCAGGCCAGACTGATGAGGCCAGTGCATGCACGATCAGCGCCAGGCCCAAGACGAGAGCAATCCATCGACCGCGACGCAGCCATTCCGAATCGTGATGGGCGAGGGTCTTGACAGTCCAGCCTCCCACGAATCCAAACCAGCACAGGATACCGATCAGGAAAGCGACCCGAACCGGGACTGTGTCGACCAGCCACTGCTGGATGTTCTTCCACACGGGATCTGGCAGGGTCGAAAACCGATCGGTTTGTCGACTCTGGGCAACATTCAGGGAGTGAAGTACGCGTTCGTCGTCCTCGTTCAGCCACTTCGCTTTCTCCAGATACCGGATGGCCTGCCCCAGATGGTCGAGGCGATAGTGGGCGAGCCCCATATTGTAAAACAGAGCGTCCGAAGCCCAACCCGTGGATTCGACCGACTCGAAGGCGCGGAGGGCATCGTGGAATCGACCGTCCACGAGGGCAGCGGTGCCTTCATCGAACTCGCGGATCACGGCCGTGTCCTGACTGTGCGCTTGTCCAACTTGAAGGAGCGCCAGAAGGAATATGACGACGAGGCGGGTCATGCGTTCAGCTGTTCGTCCAGGTCTGGAATCAGCGACGACGCATCATCGAATGCCTCTTCCTTGTTCTCGGGGGAGAACGAGGCTGGTGCGAATCGACCTCGATCGCATAGATCCAGCAAGCCCTGAAGGCGCGTACGAATGGACTCCGAGGCACCTCGCTCCCGGAGGAGCGAATCCAATTGATGTCTGGTCAGACCTTTTTCCGCGACGTCCAGCCGGTTTCCCACGAACCCCAAGACAGCACGCTCGACCTCCTCGAAATAGCCCTTCGTATCTCCCGACTGGAGCAATTCCATGGCCTGCTTCAAGTGTTTGCGGCTGAGAGGATGCGCGCGTCGGCCTCTGGCCCATCGAGGATCGTGGACGAGGCGGTCCTGATGCCTCCGCCAGACCAACGCTCCGCCCATCACGGCCAGCGGCAAGAACATCAATGTCCAGGTCCACCAGCGTCTGTGCAGGGGCCCCTGTTCCGCTTGCTTCCAACGGGATGCGTCGGTGAACAGCGGTGCGAAATCATCAACCGGAAGTCCATTCGTGGTTGCCGTGACGGACAAGGGCGACGTGGCTGTTCCTGTGACGGTCACCGGAATCGGAGCCGAACTGGATGTCCGATAGCGACCGACACCCGGGTCGAACCAGGAAAAGGTGACCGGCGGGATCTCGAATACGCCGTTGGTTCGAGGAATCAGGATGTATCGGAATGTTTTGCTTCCCGTCAGCAGATCACCCGAGCGGTCGAGCAAGGTAGACACATCAGGATCGTACACGTCAAACGCGGCCGGGATATCCAGTACCGGTGCTTCCATCGTCGCAAGATTGCCTCGTCCTGTGACGGTCACGGTGAGCTGCATCGATTCACCGACTTCGAGGGAAGTCCGATCAGCGTTGACCGTCATGGCATATGCGCCAACTGCGCCATTGAAGGATGCTGGTGCATCGGGGGGCAATGGCCGGGATTCGACCGTGACTTCGGGTGACTCGAGCTGGACCGGGGTGAACCGCGTCTGCATCGAGAACAACGAGCGGAAGGGGTCCCGCGAGCCGAACGGCATCATGGCTTCGCTCTCGATTTTGAGCGGATCCACGGACAGTTCGCCGGCGCGGGTCGGAAAAACCGCGGCACGCTTCAGCACGATCGTGTTATATCGCAACCCGTTCTCCACCATGATGCGCGGAATGGGTCGCGTCTCCACCTCGAGCTCTTCCCGCCAGAATCCCTCCGCATCCCAGGAATCCGTCAGACGGCTCTGTCGCAACTGGATGCCTTCCCGGAAGAAGAGCCGGTACTCAACTACGACCTGTTCGTTCTGCCAGGCGCTGCTGCGCGTCGGGACGGCGCGGATGAACAGGTCCGTTTCGTCTGGTTCGGCGGGCGCCGTGTCCGCTTGCTGGTCAAACTGGTTGCGGAACGCCTGCGCAAAAGGATCCCGCTGACGGGGCCGCGCTGGGCGCTGGTCCTGCGGAATGACCTGGATCTGGATGGGCTGCGTGTGATACTCGCGATTCTCGACGGTGAGCGTCGTCGCCCCGATGCGTGCGGTACCCTGCGCGGTGGGACGGTATACCCACGTGAATCCAAAGCTGCGACTCATTTCTCCATTCACGATGGAAACGCTTTGCTGCGTCCTCGGAATCGTTTGAAGAATGGTCAATCCTTCCGCTTCGGGTGGCTCGGGAATCTGAACATTGCTGCCGTCCGAACCGTCAATCGTGATGGTGAACGAGACGCTTTCCTCGGTGCCAATCGTCGTCGCGTCCACGGAAGCATGTACGTCGACCTGTCGGGCCAGGGATGACGAGGCCGTCAAAAGGGCCATTCCGATGATCAGAATGGCCCAGAGAGGGGATGTGTGCATCAGGCGCATGTTGGGCACTTGCACGCTTACCAGTCTTTCTCCACCCGACGCGGCCGGGTTTTCATCTTCTGTACTTGTCGCAGCAACTGCTCCTCCTCGTTCTCCAGAGCCTGGAGGATACGCTGCGCCTCTTCTTCGCTCAGCTGCGTGGGGTCCTCTTGCTCGCGCTGCTGTTGATCCTGCTCTTGTTGTTGCTGCTGATCGCCCTCGTCCTGGGAATTCTGCTGCTGCTGATCCTGCTGGTCCTGGTTTTCCTCGTTCTGTTCGCCGTCCTGGTCCTGCTGATCCTGGTTGTCTTGATTCTCGTCGTTCTGGTCCTGGTTGTCCTGCTGATCCTGCTGTTGTTGCTGTTGCTCTTCCAGCTGTCGCTTGACGAATTCGTAATTGAACTTAGCGTCCTCGTTGGACGGATCATTCAGCAGGGCCCGTCGGAAGTGCTCGAGGGACTGCTCCAATTCCTGCGTCCGGAATGCTGCATTCCCGGCATTGTAACTGGCGCGGACCAGATCGTCGGGTGACAATGCCATGCTGGCTGCGCTGCTGAAAGCGATACCAGCCTGCTCGGCATCGCCGCTGCGGTACAGGGCCGCTCCCAGGTTGTTCAGCAGACCGGAATGAACGGCTCCCGGACCACTCTCCTGAATCGCAACGATTCCCTCACGATACGCAGCTGCCGCCTCTTCATACTGCTCCTGCGTGTACAGGGCATTCCCTTGACGACCCTTTTTCTTGGGGTCGCCCGGCCCGAACAGAAGGGCAGCCAGTATGATGAGGAGGACAGGTTTCATGGGTCAGTGAAGCACCTTGAAGGCGTTCTGATCAGAAGGTGATGATACCGTTTGGTGGTCCGTCAGGAGGTGAATGTGGAGGTAAAGCGCATATCGGCATGGTCCCGCTTTCGTTCCGGGATCATCCATTCAACAAAGAGCAGCAGGATTCCCAGCAGGAGTGGCCACTGGAATCGTTCTTCGTACTCTTCAAACTCTTCCTGACCAAAGGTGGTCTGGTCTAGCTGGTCGAGTGCGCTGGTGATGCGAGGGAGCGAACTGGAGGTCCGCGCGATCCGGAAGTAGGCGCCGTCACGGGCCAGGTCCTGCAAAACCGCTTCTTCCAGTTTGGTTGACACAACCGCCCCCGTGCGATCCTTCTTCCAATCGATGCGGCGGCCGTTGCGATAGACGGGGATCGGTGCGCCTTCTGTTTCGCCAACACCAGCTGTGTAGATGACCACGCCTTCTTCGCGTGCATCGCCAAGAATCGATTCCAGTTCGGCGATATGGTTCTCGCCGTCGGAAACGAAAAGGATGGCGCGTGTGCGGCCTTCGCTGTCGGGTGTACCCGTGGGGGCTTCAAACGCCTGCAACGCCATTTCAAGCGCGGCACTGAAGTCAGTACCGGGAGTCGGGATCAGGGAGGGGTCTGCCACGTCGAGGAACAGGCGGAGCGCACCATAGTCGGTCGTCAGGGGGCACTGGATGAACGCGTCGCCGGCGAAGGTGACCAGGGCAATCCGGTCGCCGTCCATATCTCCGAGAAGATTCTTGATTTCGTTGCGGGCCCGGTCCAGTCGGTTTGGCGCCACGTCTTCGGCCATCATGGATGCGGATACATCCAGCGCGATAACCAGGTCGATTCCTTCACGCGTGACTTCCTTGAGGCGCGTACCGAAGCGCGGGCCGATCAGTGCGAGCACGATCAATGCCACGCCGGCGATTTTCAAAGCAGCTTTCCACCGGCGTCGTCGGGGGCTGATGGCTGCGGCCAGGCGGCTGATAGCAGACCGCTCGCCGAATCGCTCGGCAAGCTGGCGCCGGCGGAAAGCCGCCCACACAAACAGGCCAGCAACTACCGGTATCAGGACGACGGTCCACAGGAAATGCAGGTTCAGCCACTCCATCAGGGAAACCTCCGGAACAGGGTGGTTGACAGCAGCACCTCGATTAGCAGCAACAAGAGACCCGGAAATAGGAAGGCGGCGTACCGCTCTTCAAAGTCCATGTAGGAGCGCTCTTCAATTTTGGTACGCTCCAGTTCACCGATCTCATCGTAGATCTCGCGGAGCGCACGATTGTTGGTTGCCCGGAAGTACTGGCCCCCCGTCATGTCTGCGACAGATTGGAGCATTTCCTCGTCAATCTCGACTGGTACCATGCGGCGTTGGCGACCCGCGAATGGGTGGTCTACAACGAACGGTGCCTCACCATGCTGACCAACCCCGATTGCGTAGATGCGGACGCCCAAGGTACGGGCCACCTCTGCTGCCGTCTCCGGACTCAGTTCGCCGCGATTGTTCTGGCCGTCCGTGAGCAGGATGATGACTTTGCTCTTGGCTTCCGTGTCCTTGAGGCGATTCACGGCCATGGCCAGGGCGGTCCCGATGGCTGTGCCGTCTTCAATGACTCCCACTTCCACTTCCGTAAGCATCGACTGAAGGAAGGTGTAGTCGAGGGTCAGCGGGGCCTGGGTGTAGGCGTTCGCGGCAAAAACGATCAGTCCCACGCGGTCCGACGTGCGCCCAGCGATGAATTCGGAACCGACATTCTTGGCTGCTTCGAATCGATTGGGCGTGAAGTCCTCGGCGCGCATCGATGTGCTCGTGTCGAGCACCATCATGATGTCGACGCCTTCGGCAAACTGTTCGCGGATCACATTCCGATCCTGCGGCCGGGCCATGGCGATGATGGCCAGCGACAGACCTGCGACACGCAATACCGTGGGGAGGATGCGCAAACGAACCCGCAACGAGGGCCCGGCCGCAGCCGCCGCTTTCGTTGTCGAAAAGCGCATGCCGGGTCGATTCTTGGTTGCCCGCCAGGACTGCCATCCTGCCAGGGGCACCAGCGCCAATAACAGCAGCCAATATGGTTGCGCGAATTCCATCTCAGACGCTCTCCGGTTCGCGTTCCATTTCGGCTTCGTCCTTCCGGGCGCCTTCTGGAGCGTATCGCATGGCTTCCAGCGCAGCCCGACGCTCGCGTTCGCGTCGCACTTCCTCTTCCCGCAGCGCGGATTCAGCACCCTCAATCACGTGACGGGTCTCATCCACCATCTCGCGAGTCTGCTCCAGGATGGGCTTGAGGTCGGCGAATTTGACCAGGTCTGAATGGGTCAGGACGTGGTCGATCTCTTTCAGGACATCGTCAGGAAGCACCGTTCCCGTTGAGGACGTTCGCAGGCGTGTAAGCAGCTCTCGCGTTGTGGATTCCAGGGCCGGCACGTGGGTGCGTCGACCGACGTAGGTCCGCAAGATGTCGGTCAGCTCGATGTAAAAAGGCTTGATTCGATCTGGGTCGGAAAGGTCCACCTCGCCCAGGGTCGACAAACGGTTGATGGCTTCCTGATACGGCGGAATGGCCGGTTCAGGGGCAATTTCGACCTCCTCTTCGTCTTCCTGCTGCCCACGCCAGCGCCACAATCCGTAGAGGACACCAGCCAGGGCAAGCAGTCCGATGATCCAGGGCCACCATGATCTTTCAAATGTGGCCAACTCTGCCAAATCACGCAGTTCGGTGGCGTCTTCACCTACCAGAGATCCGATTCTCAGGAACGCTGGAGGTGTAACAGCAGCCAGCGTATCGCCCGCCGCTGCGAGTCCAACAGGCACTCCAGCGACACGGGCCGTGTCCAGAGCAAACGTGGTCGCCTCATAGATGACGGAATCAATGCGTCCTCCACCGGGCCAGTCGCGTCCTCCGACCGAACGGACACCGAGAATCTCGAAGTCGCCCAGCGTGAATACGGCTGAGGCCTGCAAGGAGTCAGGAATCAGGTCGTGCGGGAAGACCGGACTTCTCGTGCCATCGTGTCCGACGACGACAGTCATCTCGAATCGGTCGCCAACCGTGACCGAGTCCGCAGACAGGATGGTCTCGAATTGCTGGGCTGAGGCACTGGATGAAGCCAATGCCAGCATGAGGACAAACGATATGGAGCGAAGGGCTCGGATCAAGACTTCGTTAACTATGCGCGGATCATGCGATTGCGTTGACGGAAGAATCGGATCAGCGGGTCGACATAGCCTTCATCGGTGATGATGGGAATCGTGTCGACTTTCAGCCGGCGAAAGATCCGTGTCAGCGCAAGCGCTCTCGAACGAGCTTCTTGCTCGTAGTGGTCCCGGACGTCGTGGCTGGAGGTATCGATCAACACCCGTTCGCCAGTCTCGGCATCCGTGACTTCCATGAGGCCGACTTCGGGAAGCTCCTGTTCAACCGGATCCGTCAAGTGTACTGCAATCGTGTCATGGCGACGAGCCACCGCACGAAGAGCCGGTTCGAATCCATCGTCGATGAAATCGCTCATCAACATGACGATCGAGCGGCGATTCAGGACATGGACGAGATGGTTGAGTGCCACCTTCAGATCCGTGCCCGTTGACTGTTGCTCATGGGCGAACAGGTCGCGAATCAGGCGCAGGACGTGTTTTCGCCCCTTCTTGGGGGGGACAAACAGCTCGACCTGGTCCGAGAACAACAGCAAGCCAACCTTGTCATTGTTCTGAATGGCTGAGAAAGCAACCACAGCGCAGATTTCAGCGGCGATCTCACGTTTGAACGCGCTCGCGGAAGCGAAATCCTCGGATCCAGAGACGTCCACGGCCAGGATGACCGTCTGCTCTCGCTCCTCCTCGAATACCTTGATGAAGGTCTCGGGATAGCGCGCCGAGACGTTCCAGTCGATGTTGCGGACGTCATCGCCGAACTGATACGGTCGCACTTCGGCGAAGTCCATCCCGGTGCCCTTGAACGCTGAATGGTATTCACCACCAAAGATGTTGCTGACGAGACCCTTGGTCCGGATCTCGATCTGGCGAATACGTTTGAACAGCTCCTTGGGGATCATCGTCTGCTTGAATGACCAGCGTTGCCGGCTTTTAGCGCCGGCTTTTCACGTTGAGTGACCGATTAACGAATCAGATCGCAGGATGTTGTCCGATTGATAGCGGAAAAAGGCAGCGATTTGGGCTGGCTACAATCAGGCGTACAGGTCATCAGGATTCGCCGTATCCAGCTCCACGAGGAAGTCAGCGATTTCGTCGGTTACCTGTTCCACAAACCGGCGACCTTTCTCAGCCGTCGAGGCAGATGGGTCACCGACGCCGGTATCGTCGGTGACGGCCGTCCAGGGGCGAGGGGCCCAGATCTTTCGGCTCCGAAGGCCTTCGATGGTGGCTTTGCGCTCATGACCAGAGCCAGCCTGGCTCAGCGCACGCACCCGATCGCCATGGAAGTGCATCATGACGCTGGTTTCCAGTTCACCCGCGTGATCGCCGGGCGCATCGAATACCTCGTCCGCATTCCCAAGCGTCCACCAATTACACAGACACAGGAAGACGTCAGTATGCGCCTGTAATTCCCGGATCACCTGCTTGAAGCCATTCGCGCCATGACCATTGAGAATCATCAGCTTCGGTACACCGGCATCCTCAATCGATCCCAGCAGATCGGCCAAAATCTGTATCTGCGTGGACGGATTGACGTTCATCGTGAGCGGGACGTCACGTTGCTGGGTGTGCACGCCAAACGGAACTGCGGGCAGGACCACAACCCGGGCACCCCGCTGATTGGCCTTGCGGGCAGCCTCATGCGCCACACCCTCCGCCTGCCACGTATCGGTCCCATGCGGCAGGTGCGTGTTGTGGGCTTCGGTCGCTCCCCAGGGGAGAATCACGGTCTCGACATGTCGATCTCGAATGTCGGCCCAGGTCAGGTATGCGAGTCTGTTTTCCATGGCTCAAAGGCGTTGGGTGGACCGGAATCTACACACCCGCTCGGCGCCGGTCGTGAATTGTTCATCCGGACGCGCCGCGACTTATCCACGTCGTTCGATGCGGGCCGTAGTCGCAGTATATTCCCGGATCTCCATTCGCCTCGCAACCGAGCCCACATATCATGAAATTCGGCGTCATTGTATTTCCTGGATCCAACTGC
Organism: Rhodothermales bacterium; assembly: GCA_028284865.1. Lineage (GTDB taxonomy): Bacteria > Bacteroidota > Rhodothermia > Rhodothermales > UBA10348 > JAAZVD01. Next base: position 182,116 of record JANQQV010000024.1, read on the forward strand.
GATCACGATGCCTACCACGTCGCCAAACACGTCTTTGGTCAGGAGGCCCGGTTCATCTGGCACAAGGAAAACGATCTGGGAGACGTCGATCTCGTGATCGTTCCGGGTGGTTTTTCCTACGGTGATTACCTGCGGAGCGGAGCCATTGCCCGTTTTTCTCCCATCATGAAGGACGTCGTTAGATTCGCTGGTCAAGGTGGACTGGTGATGGGCATCTGCAACGGATTCCAGATCCTGTGCGAATCCGGACTGCTCCCAGGCGCGCTGACGCACAACGAATCGCTTCGATTTGTGTGCAAAGATGTTCACCTCAAGACGGAAACGACGGGGAGCGTTTTCACCCAGGGCTTGTCGGCAGGGGACGTTCTTCGCATCCCCGTAGCCCACGGCGAGGGCAACTACTTTGCTTCGGATGAGGTGCTGGACGACCTCGAAGCGAATGATCGCGTCGCTTTCCGGTATTGCGACGCCGCGGGTGATGTGACGAAAGAAGCCAATCCCAATGGCGCATCACGCAACATTGCGGGCATTCTGAATGCTGAGCGCAATGTGCTGGGGATGATGCCGCATCCCGAGCGTTGTGCAGAAGGCATCCTTGGCAACAAGGATGGCGCCCGCATTTTCGAGTCGATCGTGGCCTCAGCCGGGATGGCCGTCTGATACGAGTTGCAATACGGCTGAAATGACGGCGGGCCGTTGGACGTATGTCCAACGGCCCGCTGTGTTTTCTACAGATCAGGTGTTTTTCTACAGCTGGGACTGAATCAGTCTGCCAGCGCCTTCACGTATTCGCGTCGCATGATGGCGATGGACGAAATCGAGATGCCTTTCGGACAGACGGCTTCACACTCGGCATGGTTTGAGCAGTCGCCGAAGCCTTCTTTGTCCATCTGGTCGACCATGTTGCGGACGCGCGTCTTGCGCTCGGGGTCACCCTGCGGCAGCAAGGACAGCTGAGCGATCTTGGCGGCCGTGAACAGGGACGCAGACGCATTCGGACACGCGGCTACACAGGCACCACAGCCGATGCAGGTCGCATAATCCATGGCCAGGTCGGCATTGTACTTGGCAATCGGTAGTGCATTGGCGTCCTGCGCCGCACCGGTGTTTGCCGAGATGTACCCACCGGCCGCGATGATGCGATCAAATGCGGAGCGGTCCACGACCAGGTCCTTGATGATCGGGAAGCCTTCTGCACGCCAGGGCTCGATGACAATCGTATCGCCATCCTTGTAGTGCCGCATGTGCAGCTGGCAGCACGCCGTGCGTTGCTGTGGGCCGTGGGCCATGCCGTCTATGACGACACCACACGAGCCACAAATGCCTTCACGGCAATCGTGGTCGAATTCTACAGGGTCTTTGCCCTCCTTGATCAGCTGCTCGTTCAGAACGTCGAGCAGCTCGAGGAAGGACATGTGCTCATTGGCATCGGGTACCACGTAGGTTTCGAAGCCCCCCTGTGCATCGGGACCCGCCTGACGCCAGACTTTGAGCGTGATGTTCATGCTGTTTGCCATGTCTAATCGGTTGCTGGGTCTTATTTGTAGCTGCGGGTGGTGAGTTCGACGTTTTCGAACTCGAGATTTTCCTTGTGCAGGACGTGACCGGACTCGGTGTGCTGCCATGCAGACACGAAGGTGAAGTCTTCGTCGTTGCGCATTGCTTCGCCTTCGGCGCTCTGGTACTCCTCGCGGAAGTGACCGCCACAGGACTCTTCGCGCTCAAGGGCGTCGCGGGCCATCAGCTCTCCGAGTTCGAGGAAGTCGGCCACGCGGCCAGCGAACTCGAGGTTCTTGTTGTAGGTCGTCGGCTCGCCCGGAACCCGAACGTTCTGCCAGAACTCTTCGCGTAGGGCAGATATCTGATCGATGGCTTTTCGCAGGCCTTCGGCCGTACGCGACATCCCAACCTGATCCCAGATGATCTGGCCAAGCTCGCGATGGAATTCCGTTACGGTCTTGGTGCCCTGGATGCTCAGCAGCTTCTTGATGCGCGCGTCTGCAGCTGATTCAGCCTCGTTGAACGCGTCCTCATCGCCCGTCACAGCCGGGAAGCTGTTGTTGGCGATGTAGTTGCCAAGCGTGTAAGGAATTACGAAGTAGCCGTCAGCCAGACCCTGCATGAGGGCGGAAGCGCCGAGACGGTTGGCGCCGTGATCCGAAAAGTTGGCTTCGCCGAGGACGAACAGACCGGGTACGGTCGATTGCAGTTCGTAATCCACCCAGAGGCCGCCCATCGTGTAGTGAACAGCCGGGAAGATGCGCATGGGCACTTCGTACGGATTTTCGCCCGTAATGCGCTCATACATTTCGAACAGGTTGCCGTAGCGGGCTTCGATGACATCGCGACCCAGTCGCTTGATCGAGTCGGCAAAGTCCAGGTACACCGCGAGTCCCGTTTCGCCGACGCCGCGTCCTTCATCGGTCGCCATCTTGGCGTTCCGGGAGGCCACGTCACGTGGAACGAGGTTGCCGAAACTGGGATAGCGACGTTCGAGGTAGTAATCGCGATCCTCTTCCGGGATATCCTGCGGACGACGATTGTCGCCCTGTTTTTTCGGTACCCAGACGCGCCCATCATTTCGCAGCGACTCGGACATCAGCGTCAGTTTCGATTGGTAGTCGCCCGAGACCGGGATACATGTCGGGTGAATCTGCGTGTAGCACGGGTTGGCGAAATACGCACCACGCTTGTGACAGCGCCAGGCTGCAGTCACGTTGGAATTTTTGGCGTTCGTCGACAGATAGTAAACGTTGCCATACCCGCCCGTACAGAGTAGTACTGCGTCGCCGAAGTGGCGCTCGTATTCGCCCGTCACCAGATTACGCGTGATGATGCCTCGGGCCTTACCGTCCACGATGACGAGGTCGAGCATTTCGCGGCGCGAGTACATATCGATATTGCCCGCACCGATCTGGCGGCTCATCGCCTGATAAGCACCGAGCAGCAGCTGCTGCCCCGTCTGTCCACGAGCGTAAAACGTACGAGAGACCTGGGCACCACCGAAGGATCGGTTGTCGAGCAAACCGCCATATTCACGTGCGAATGGTACACCCTGGGCCACACACTGATCGATGATGTTGTTCGATACCTGAGCCAGGCGATGCACGTTGGCTTCGCGGCTACGGTAGTCACCGCCCTTGATCGTGTCGTAGAACAACCGCCAGACGGTGTCACCGTCGTTGGGGTAGTTCTTGGCAGCATTGATTCCACCCTGTGCAGCAATCGAGTGCGCACGGCGTGGAGAGTCCTGGATGCAGAAGCTCTTTACATGGTAGCCAAGTTCGGCCAGCGTTGCCGCTGCAGAACCACCCGCCAGTCCGGTTCCAACCACCAAAACGGTGTGCTTACGCTTGTTGGCCGGGTTGACCAGTTTGATCGTGTTCTTGTAATTGTCCCACTTGTCTTTGAGCGGGCCTGCAGGAATTTTGGAGTCGAGGACCGTTGACATAATGTGCGTCGGATGGAGTCGAGTCAGGAGAGTTCGGACGGGTCAATCACCCGGAATGATCAGATCATCCCGAAATAGAGAGCCAGCGGCATAACGATGAAGCCGAGGCCGATGCCCAGTCCGATCAGGCCGCCAATCGTGTAGATGGCCGGGGACAGGGAGGGGCGCATGGCACCCAATGACTGCAGGGCGCTCCACACTCCGTGGCGGAGGTGAACGACGAGCAGCAACATGATCGCTGTGTAGCCCCACGTGTACCATCCTGTGGCGAACTTTTCACGGACCAGCTTCGCCAGATCGCGCATCTCAACGCCGTCAATCGTGGTCAGGTACGCCGGGTCGCCATTGCCGGGGCCACCTGGACCGAACTTGAATGAGATGAGGTGGAAGACCAGGAAGACCAAGAGGATGATGCCAGTGATGATCATGCTCCGCGAGCTCGAAGACTGCATGCTCGGCTTCCCGGCGCTCTTGTAGACTTTATATCCCTGAGGACGAGCTTTGCGCTTGCCCATCCAGATCTTGACCCCATTGATGGCGTGGGCCAGGAAGAAAACGACCAGTCCGAGCTCAACCGCGTAAAGAAGCGGTCCGAGGCTCATCAGGAAGTGGGCATACAGGTTGTAGGCATCATCGCCCGAAAACATGGACAGGTTGCCGATCATGTGCATGAGCACAAAGAAGGTCAACCCCAGTCCTGTGACCCCCGTGACCAGCTTCTTGCCAATCGGGGAATTCAGGTGGGATGTTAGACTCATAACTGGAGGGTCTGCCGGGAAGGTAGGTCAGATGGTTGCGATTCCGGTCGTGCTGTATTCCGGATCGGCAAAGAAGGTACTAAAGAGAAGATTGCTAGGCTCCCGGGGATTTCCGGGTATCGTCTACATTTAACACGGTGTCCACGGAACCCTCAAAAACGGCGTTTCCAGCCGTTCAGTGGTCGAAATATCACCGCTTGGTAGTCCTTCCCTGAGGACCATTGTACGCTGCGCGTGGTCGGATCAGACGATTGTCAGCCCATTGTTCAAGCAAGTGGGCGGTCCATCCAGTGATTCTGGCCATGGCGAAGACTGGTGTGAACAGGTCGGTCGGGATGCCCAGCGTCGTGTAGACGGACGCGGAGAAGAAGTCCACGTTGGGGTACAGTCCTTTTTCTTGCTCCATGGTTTGCATGACCTTGACGCTCATGTCGAACCACTTCCGATTGCCTCGCTCCTCGGCCAGCGCTTCGGACATGTCCCGGAGAATCGCTGCCCGCGGGTCCAACGTCTTGTAGACGCGGTGTCCGAAACCCATGATGCGGGCCTTTTCGGTCAGTCGCTGCCTGATCCATTCTGCCGGGTCGAGGCCGCTGCGATCAATGTCTGCCAGCATCTCCATTACTTTGCGATTGGCGCCGCCGTGCAAAGGGCCCTTCAGGGCACCGACGGCTCCGGAAATCCCGGAGTAAACGTCTGAGAGAGTGGCTCCGATCACGCGTCCGGTAAACGTCGACGCATTCAATCCATGTTCGGCATGCAGAATCAGACAGGTGTCGAAAATGCGCATAGCCTCTTCGCCAGGAACCTCCCCACGCAGCATGTAGAGGAAGTTGGCTGCCGTGGCCAGATCCGGGCGCGGGCGAACGAGGGGTTGGCCGTTTCGTCGACGGTCGAATCCGGCGAGCAGGACCGGGATTTGCGCCGTGAGCCGGATCGACTTCCGGAAATTGGCTTCGGAAGAGGGATCATCGGCCTCGGAATCGAACAGGGCCAGCGTTGAAATGCCGGTTCGAAGGAACGCCATCGGATCCACATCCTCGGGCGTCATCTCCATCAGTTCCCGTGCCATGGGTGGGAGGGGACGCTCACCGACCAGCTGGCGCTCCAGATGGTGTTTTTCATCAGCAGTAGGCAGTTCGCCTTGCCAGAGCAGCCAGGCTACTTCCTCGAACGTGCAGTTCTTTGCCAGATCTTCGATCGAGTATCCGCGGTAGATCAGTTTCCCTTTCTGACCATCGATGTCGCAGATGCCGGTGTGCAAGGCGATGACGCCTTCCAGTCCTTTCGATTCCGTGGTTTTATTTCCGGCAGAAGAAGCCATGTGAGCACATTCGGATGAAGGTGTGTGCGACCAATCAGGAGGACCCGAACACCCGGCAAACCGAGTATTCGGCATTCGCGTCGCAACGACTTGCGGGACAATATAAGAGCGGTCCCGGCGGGATCATTCCGAAGGCTCGGGAGATTAAGGTTCCGAAATTGAAGTCCGGGCTGCACAGTTGCACGACCCCGGCACGCTTTCCCGGAAGGGCTTCCTGCCTGATCATGATCGGTTCAACCGTACTCACCTCCTTCGCTGTGCTGATGATTGCACACCTGCTCCGCGTGACGGAAGCAGGACGAGCCTTCTCGCGCGCCTGGATGGCAACGATCAGCGGTGATGCGGGTAATCTTGCCGCATTCACACTTCAAGGGACCCTGACGGATATCTGGGGACAAAACCACGCTGCCGATTTGGGCGCGGAAGGTGTCTCCACCAAGACTCCATTTCCACCATTTGAAACGACGGCTCGCGGTTGCGATTTGCCGAACGTGGGACGAGATCGGAGCAGAGGATTTTCGATACATGCTGTTTTCGAGGGATTCCTGCTCAGAGGTTATGCTCCGATTGTCCATCGTGATGAGGCGCTCCCCCCAGGGGATCCGCGGATGCTGTCTTTCGACCAGGACACCCATTCATGTCGAAGGAAATCATCGTTAACAAGGGTAAACAGACCCGCATTGCCATCGTTGAGAATGGCGAACTTGCGGAGCTGTTTATCGAGAACCAGGAACACGAACGCACAATCGGCAACATCTTTTTGGGACGCATCCGACGCGTCATGCCGAGCATCCAAGCCGCGTTTGTCGACATTGGTCAAAAACAGGACGCCTTTCTCCATTTCTCGGATCTGATCGACAACGTCGAGTCCTGGCTGGACTTCGTACAGACAGATCAAGCAGAAATCGGCACGTTCAAAGGCGAGTACACCACGAAACCGGCCGGCAAGAAACGCCGTCGTCCGCGTGGCCAGGATCGAGGAGGTCGCGGAGGAAGCCACAACAATGTGGCCGACAAGCGCAGCAAGGATCGGCGCAAGTCCGCGCATGGTCGTCAGCATGGTTCGCATGACTCTCGAGGTCGCGACGACGACGCGCCGGAACAGCCGAAATTCGATCCAACCCAGATCCTGAAGAAGGATCAGCCGATCCTCGTCAAGATCAGCAAGGAGCCCATCGCCAACAAAGGAAGCCGCATCACCACGGATATTTCCCTGGCTGGTCGATTCCTCGTGCTGGTGCCCATGGCCAACTATGTGGCGGTCTCCAAGAAGATCATGTCGTTCAAGGAGCGTCGCCGATTACGCGCCTTGGCCCGGAGCCTTCTGCCTGAGGGATTCGGTGTGATTGTCCGCACGGTAGCCGAGGGGCGTAGCGCAAAAGCGCTCGACACGGATCTCAATCTGCTGGTGGACAAGTGGAAGAAGATGGAGGGCAAGCTGAAGACGAATCCCAAGCCGCCATCCGTCATCCACGAGGACGTCAACATGGTCTCTTCGATCATGCGAGACCTGTTCACCGAGGATTACGATCGGATCATCATTGACGATCAGAAACTCTACCGCAACATCCGCGGCTACGTTCAGGCCATCGCGCCGGACATGGTCGAAGATGTGCAGCTAGAATCGGATGCTGATTCCGTATTCCAGAAAGTGGGCATCAAAGACTCTGTGGAAGAAGCTTTCGACGAGCGGGTGAACATGCCGTCGGGCGGCTATCTGTTCTTCGAGCAGACTGAAGCCATGCACGTGGTCGATGTGAACTCCGGTCGAGCTGGTCGGGGCATGTCCCAGGAGGACAGTTCCCTGAAGGTCAACCTGGAGGCGGCCAAGATCATCTGCAAACAGGTCCGCTTGCGTGACCTGGGCGGCATCATCGTGGTCGACTTCATCGATATGCGCCACGAGGGCAATCGTCGCAAATTGTACGAGACTCTCAAGAAGGAATTCCGGTCGGATCGTGCCGTTACGAAAGTCCTGCCAATGAGCGACTTCGGACTGATCCAGATCACCCGGCAGCGTCTGCGTCCAAGCATCACGAAGACGTTTTCGCTTCCGGATGAGCAGGCACAGGAAGCTCAGCAGGACAAGCCCGCACGCCGCAAACAGGTCAGGGATCGTTCGATCGAGCCGAGCCACTTGCGCGTCGAGCCGGAAGATCTGCTCCATAAGATTGAAGAGTGGTTGGGCGAATACCGGGAAGCCGGTCTGTCGGCCCGTGTCCGGTTGAAAGTGCATCCGTTCACGGCTTCGTTCCTGCGTGGCAAATTCCCCAGCCGCACGTTCCGCTGGCGCCTGAGGTTCGGAGTGCGTGTCGAGATCGACTCCGATCCAAGCGTCGATCCGATGTCGTTCCGTTTCTTCGACGGCAAGTCAGGAAAGGAAATCTCGCGTCTGCCACGGCGCAAAGACCGCAAGCCTCGTCGCAAACCTGATGATCAGAAGCGCTCGGGATCTGGCTCAAAAGGACAGGCCGAGGCGGAATCTGACAAGAAGCAGTCGTCCGATGGGCGCCGTTCAGGCGGTGGTCGTTCTGGAAATTCCCGTTCGCGGAATAGCGGATCGAGCCGTGGAAGTGACACACGACGCGATGGCAACCGTGAAAGAGGCGGCGAAAGAAGTGGCGAAAGAAGCGGCGGCGGAAGGCGGAATCAGGGCCGCAACCAGAGTCGCGAACAGGGCCGCAGTGATGAGCGCGGTCAGGAGCGGAATGAACGCCGCAGTGAAGGCCGTCGAAGTGGAGGTCGCGCCGATGGTCGCAAAGACGGTCGCAGAGATTCCCGTGGCGAATCGAGGGGCAGAGATCGCGAAGAACGTCGCGAGACCGGCGGAAGTGAGAATCGCTCGGAGTCGCGCCAGAATCGTCGTTCGGACAAACAATCTGAAAACCGATCGGCAAAGAACGAAGGACGTCGCACGGACAAACGGCAGGAGAAGCAGGAGGAAGGGCAGGGCTCAACTTCTGGTTCAGACGCCCGCTCGGACCGTGGACAGCGCTCTGACAACCGTTCCCGTTCTGGTAACCGCTCGCGCTCAGACGATCGTCGTCGCGACGAGCAGGTCAAAGAGGACGTAAAGGTCCAGCGATCGAAAGAAGCTATCTCTGAGACTGAGCCGACTTCGTCACCTGCTGAGCCGACGGTTGTACCTGCGCCAGAAGCAGCTGCATCGGAAGCCCCGGTCAAGGAGTCTGCAATGGATTCTTCGCCCGAGACCGCGAAACCCGAGACCACGAAGCCTGAGAGCCAGAAACCTGAGACTGCGAAGCCTGAATCGAAGGGCAAGGACGCGGACAAGGACACCGAGAAAAAGCAGAGCAAAGGGGCAAAATCAGCTGCCTCCGAAAACCAGGGCGACGACAAACCGTCAGAGGTTATCCCTGCTTCGAATCGCTTCATGAAAATCGACTTGCGCTCGGATAAGGGGTAACCATTTCGAGCGGACTCGAGGACAATGTGATGATCGCTTTTTCGAAACGGAGCCTGCTGCTCAGTACGATTCTGGCCGTTTTTGCGCTACCCTCTTACGGGCAGTTCAGTTATGGAGGAGGGGCAGAGTCCAGCCGCGCGGTTGGGGTGATGACCTCGTTCATCGACTTCTCCTTCCAACCTGAATTGGCCCCCGATGTGGCCTTCCAATTCGATGATGCCGCATACGGCGTGTTCTACAGCCGGGAAGGGTTCCTCGGCCGTTTGATGCGCGGGACGGCAACAGACCCGGATGGCGGAGACATTACGCTGGTCGAGGGCAGTATCGATGCCTGGGCCCCGATACGACCCTTCCGCGGCACGGAAGAACCTGCCTTCGATCTGTATTTACCGATTGGACTGCACGGCGACTATCGCAAGATCAGCAAGCAGGACGGAAACGTGGACGGAACCGTTTTTGAGGTCTCCGTCGTTGCGCTTGGAGCTGGCGTCGGTCTGGGTCTGCCGCTTGCTGGTAGTGCGCTCTCCGTTCGGACACAGCCCTTTTTCGGTATCGCGTCCAGATCGTTCGGGACGGATTCCGGTACATCGGCGGGATATCTTGTCGATGTGGAATGGTCGCTTCCAGAGATCAGCTCCCGATTCGGCGCCTATGTAGGCTGGGGATATCGGTGGCAGCGATGGCTGCTTAGTGCTTCTGCCGTGTTCACCAACGCGGAGTCTGACAACATCGAATACCGCAGCACCTCGCATGCTTTCCAGGTCGGGCTGACGTTCTGATCACGGCGGCCTATTTTCCGGCATGAAGACACCCCAAATCGTCAAGGAATTGGAAGAAGCCGTCGAGCAGCTGGGAATCCGGGTGCGTCGGGAGAAAGGCAACTTCCGTGGCGGGATGTGTGTGAGGAACGAAGAGGAATTCCTGATGCTCAACAGGGTCCATCCACCAGAAGTGCATCTCGCCATTCTGGCCGAGGCCATGCGCGGACTGGATGTCGACTCCGTATACATGAAGCCGCTTGTACGGCAAGCGCTCGAGGATGCATGGGCACGACGGGACGTCGTGGAGATTCAGACAGAGGATGGAGACTGATTCGCAGGTAGACCCGAACCGGATTCATTGCACGATTCTGGGAACGGGAACGTCGACGGGTGTCCCCGTACTGAAGTGCACGTGCCCCATTTGCACGTCGCCTGACCCGAGGGACAAACGACTACGCTGCTCGGTGTTCGTTCAGGTAGGCGGGGTGAACATCCTCATCGATTCCGGCCCGGATTTCCGTCAGCAGGCATTCCGTGCGGGAATCGAGCATGTCGACGTTGTGCTGATCACGCATCATCATTTTGACCACGTGGTCGGGATGGACGATCTGCGGCCGTATCTGTTTGCCAATCGGACGCCCATTCCGATGTTCGCCAACCCCGGATCGGCCGAAGTCCTTAGGGACATGTTTTCGTACATCTTCCGGGACGGCAGCTACCCGGGTGTGCCGCGACTGGAGATGAACGACGTCCGAGGACCTTTCAGCGTGACATCAAGAACGGATCCTGACCGGACCGTACCGATCATCCCGGTGCCAGCTGTTCACGGTTCGCTCGACATCCTGGGTTTTCGGATCGGCAACTTCGCGTACATGACCGATGTCAGCGAAATCCCGAACGCCAGCCTCTCACTGCTGCAAGACCTGGATGTGCTGGTGCTTGATGCGCTACGCGACCGGCCGCATCCCATGCACATGACGATTGATGAGGCTGTTGGAATGGCCGAGGTCATCGGTGCAAAGCAAACGTACTTCACGCACATGTCCCACGAGATCCTCCATGCGGACTTCGAAGCGCGTCTGGACGAAGGGATGGCGCCGGCCTACGATGGCCTGACGTTCGAAGCGAGCGTGTAAGTATTCGACCCTTTGACTACGACATGACAAAGCGCCGCGGCCCCTGAATCGAAAGATTCAGGGGCCGCACAGGTCGCTAGTTGTCCGAATGTTCGAAGCCCATCGTCTTGCCCTTCATGACGGCCGGAATACCGTCAGCGAGCCAAACAGGCGCGGGGGCATCCATCAGGTAGTGATCGAAGAATTGCTGCATGCGTCGCTGCCAGTCGCGGCGATCATCCAGGTCTGACAGACCATGACCAGCGCCGTTGTAGTTGAGCATCCAGACCGGATTGCCCAATCGACGCAGGGCGACGAAGTACTCGATACCCTGCTCCCACGGCACAGCGCCGTCTTCGTCGTTGTGCATCATCAGGACGGGCGTCTTGACCTTGTCGGCCTGGAAGAGCGGTGAGTTGTGGATGTAGCGTTGTTGCGCATTCCACAGCGTGCCGCCAATCCGGCTCTGGGTCTTTTCATACTGGAACATGCGGCTCATGCCCGATGCCCAGCGAATGCCCCCATATGCAGAGGTCATGTTCGAGACTGGAGCACCGGCTTCTGCAGCCGCAAACAGATCGGTCTGCGTGACCATGTACGCGATCTGATAGCCGCCCCAGCTATGGCCCTGAACACCAATGCGATCACGATCCACGAAGCCCTGGTCAATCAGTGACGTGATGCCGGGCATGATGGCGTTCATGGCGCTTTCGCCCGGATAGCCCGTCTTGTACGGGATATCGGGTACGAAAATGACATACCCACGGCTGGTGTAGAACGTGTAGTTGATGCTGGATCCACCCGTTGAAGGCGCGATATGGCGGTGCAGGCCACGCGAGCTCTTTTCGTAGAAGTAGACCATCATTGGGTACTCCATCGACGGATCGAAGCCTTCCGGGGTGTAGAGGATGCCTTTCAGACGATCCCCATCCAGGGACGTCCATTCCACCAGCTGGTTGGATCCCCAGTTGAAGTCTGCCTGCTGCGGATTCAACCAGGAAAGGCGGACCGGATCGTCGAACTCGAGGTCTGTAATGTGAAGATCGCTTGCCTCGGTGTAGGACTCACGGCTGAACAGCACCGCATCGGCATCCTCGGCTTTTGCTTGGATGCGATAGGAGTGTGCTGACATCACGACCGGCTCGGCATCACCATCTTTTGGATCTACTTCCCAGAAGCCTCCGTCCATGGTGTCGAGATTGAGCGCGCGCAGCATCCAGTCGTCGTCAGTGGGGAGCGCAGGCTCGTCGAAGTCGAGTACCTGCACGCGCAACTCTACCCCGGCCTTGCGACCGGCGCGTTCGGTGACATTGCGCAGCGACCCATCAGGAGAAGCGGCCCAGACATCGTACTTGTCATAAATGACGAATTCCTCGTCGCCCTCCGTCCATCCGGCCGTGCCGTAACTGGATGGGTCATACGCGCGATCGTCAAGCGCATTGACGAACGAGGCATCCACGCCTTCGGTTACGTTGTGCATGTCGCCGCTTTCGACGTCCATCATCATCCAGTGACCGATGTCGCGAGCCCACCAGGTCACGTATCCACCATCGGGCGAGAGCCGGGGTGAATCGCGGACGCCTTCCAGGACCATCGTCCGATCACCAGTCGTGACATCCACGATCCAGGCATCCTGCCGGGTTGGCCAATCCCACGAAATCTCCTGCTGGTAAGGCATGTTGGTGACGCCAATGGCTACATCGCCATCGCCCTCACCAGCCACCGATACCGTCTGAATATGCTTGTCGGCCAACTGCACGATGGTGCCGCCATCCAGATGCACAACGGCGCGATAGGTCCGGTTACGCTCCTGATTCACGCGCACGAGCTGCATCGGCTGAAGGAGCGGATCCTTCCAGTTCCACACATCAACGACCACTTTCTCTTCGTCCAGGATGTCGTCATCCTCCGGCTCGGGCTCCGGACGGAGCGCCGTACCAAAGAACAGACGCTCACCGCTGTCCGAGAAAGAAAGATTGCCGTTTTCGCTGACCCACCATCCGTCGGGAATGCCGGCGTCGCCTTCGGCGGCGACGGCTTCGACGCCGCTACCATCGCCAGCGAACAGGGTGAATGCCGGTTCATCGGCTTCGAAGTCGTCCCTATTGGTCATAAATGCGAGCTGGCCGCCGTCCTCACTCAGGGCAAGTTTGACGTAGTTGCCAACGCCAGACGCCAGGGTCGATTCAGCCAAGGCGTTCCCTGATACCTGGTACACACCATCGTCCTCACCGTCTTCGCTTTCGCGGAAGAATGTCAGGTGGTCTCCATTGGGCGAGACGCGCGCATCAGTCACATTCATGACGGTAACCGACGCATTGGTACCCAGTCGATGAATGGTCATCGCTACGCCTTCTTTCTTGTCGGGCGTGTCTTCCGCTTCGTCCGCTTCTTCTTCCTCTTCAGATTCTGCCTCCTCCGATTCGGGTTCTTCGACTTCGGTCGAATCAGCTTTGGTCAGTTCCTCGGACGCATCCTTGGTCCATTTCCACCAGGCCAAAGCGCCGTCCTCATCCGAAACACCGAATGACTGGATGTCAGCATGCCTGATAACCGAACCATCGGCCAGCGACAGGATCCCGAGGGAGTCGGCAGGCATGTCCTTTTTCGGGACGTCGTCGAGCTTCATCTGGCGAACGGAATCGGCCTGAGGGACGATTCGGAACAGCACGAATCGATTGTTGCCACTGAAGACGGGGTCTTGTCCGCGAGGAATGGACCATGATTCGTCTCCATCCGCCGAGGTGACCTTCAAGTGACCATCGCCCCGATCGGGCGCCTCGGTCCACGCGACCCATTCTCCATCGCGCGACAATTCAACATCGCTCATCCGGATCCACTGGTAGACATCTTCGTGCTCCAGGGCACGCTTGTCTTGGGCGTTAGCGTTCCAGGGGGTGGCAATGAGGACAAGGAGGGCAATCAGGGGTGTAAATCTGAGGCGCATCGGGACGGGCATTCGTTGGGAAGTGGAGAGAGTGACCGGCATTTTAATACATTTGCGTATCACCCGCGAACCTGGGCAGCCCGCTGTTCCAATCCACCCGCCCCCATGAAAGCCTTGAAATGGATCGTCGGAACGCTGGTCGTTCTGATCGTTGCTGTGCTCGCCCTGGCATTCGTCATGATGAACCAGGGATTCAATCGTTTTGACCAGGACTGGTCACCAGATGTCGAAATGGTCTCGATCACTGATGACCCCATGGCCATCGAGCTGGGTCGATTCATCTCCGAATCCCACGGCTGCCAGGGATGCCACATGGGAGACTACAGCGGTCAGGTCATGGCAGACGCCCCGCCATTCCTCATGGTTGCGCCCAACCTCACACCTGGGGAAGGTGGTGTCGGCGCCACGTATTCCGATGAGGATTGGGTCCGAGCCATTCGCCACGGTGTCCGGCCTGACGGAAGGGGTTTGATGATCATGCCTTCCGAGGCCTACTACTATCTGAGCGATGAGGAGACGGCGGCTTTGGTTTCCTACCTGAAGTCATTGGACCCGGTCGACAATCCGTTGCCCGAATTCGAACTGCGACCCCTCGGTCAATTCATCATGGGCGTTGACAAAGCGATGGCCACGGCCCCGGAGTTGATGCCGGACCGCGAACGCGTAACCGGAGCAATTCGCGGCGTCTCGGCCGAGTGGGGTCACTATCGGGCCAGCGTAATGTGCATGGTATGTCACGGTGGCAACCTTCAGGGTGGCCAGCCTCCAAACCCTGATTCCCCGTTTGCACCGGATCTCCGCGTCGTGCCGGGCTGGGGACTGGATGGCTTCAGGGAGTACTTCGAGACAGGAGCCAATCCAAGTGGTCGGGCGAGCGACGCCGAGTTCATGCCGTGGGACAAGTTCGCTCACCTTGGCGACGACGAAATCGAGGCCCTGTATCTCTACCTCGAGACGATCGACTGAGCCGGACGAACCGCCACGCTATTCGATAACCGTGACCTCTGTAATCCAGTTGGAGACGCCATCGGTCGCGACCGTGAAATGGATGGAGTCTCCGACTTCGACGGCTTCGCGGATATCAGCGCTCCGGAATTCGAACGGCATGGTCATGGCAGACATGAATCCCTCGACATCTCCGTGAGCAACCTGGATCAGGCGTGCATTTTCGAGGATGCGAACGATGCGACCCTCGACCTGGTGCTCTTCGATATCAGTAGTGTCTGGGATCGGGGCCTCTGGCGTGTCATTGGCACACCCGGTCAGGATAATCGAGAGGAGCACAAGCGGTAAGAATGCGTGCTTCATGCTAGAGCAGTGATTTAACGGCTCCACCATCGACAACCAGGGCAACGCCGGTAATGAATCCGGCGCGCGGACTCAACAGGAACGTGGATGCCGCGGCGAATTCATCTTCGGTACCGATGCGCTTGAGGGCGCTGTTCGCAGCCCACCCCGCTTCGATCTCTTCGATGGGCTGCCCCGTGCGTTCGTTCAGCGATTCACTCAGGTGACTCAGGCGGTCCGTTTTCGTGTATCCAGGCAGGATGGTGTTGACGGTGATTCCTTCGGCGCCCACTTCTTCCGAGAGGCTCTTGGCAAATCCCTGTACGCCGGCGCGAGCGACATTCGACAGATAGAGCGAAGGAATCGGTTGCTTGGCGGAAAGAGATGTGATCATCAGAATCGATGCGTGCTCACCGGCTGTGGTCGCCTTGCGCAGATGGGGGAGCGCTGCTCTCGACAGGTTGATCGTGCTCATCAGGTTTAACTCAAGGGCGCTGCGCCAGGCATCGGCGGTGATGTCGTCGATCTGTCCCGTGGGAGGTCCCCCGGCATTGGTCACCAGGAGATTGACGCTGCCGAATCTCGAGGCGGTCTCCTCGAGGGCTCCTGCAATGTCGTCTTCATTGGTGACGTCGCAGGTGAGGGCAGCAACATGATCAGAGCTGCATCCGGTTTGATCAATCAACCAATCCTTGGCGGCATTGATGCGCTCGCGATTACGCGAGCAGATTGCGACCCGACATCCTTCCATCAGCAGTTGACGTGCAATGGCACGTCCCAATCCGCTGCTCGCTCCTGCGACGAACGCGACCGAGTCGCTCAATCGTAAATCCATCCAAAAACCCCCTGAAATGCTGTTCTTTGTCGTTTATTCGTTTGTCTTCAGCATGCGTTCCCCGCATTATTGAGCTTTCTCGGGACCCATCCTCCCGCCTCATCCAATAACCGGAAAGCAGTATGCGCAAACGGGAACTGACCGTCGATCGACAGCTGGTGAAAACCCAGTTGGCACCGGCAGCAATTGGACCGTACAGCCAAGGTGTGATGGCGGGCAATACCCTGTATTGCTCAGGGCAGATCCCGATTGACCCGAAGACGGGTCACATGGTTTCGGATACCATTGAGAACGAAACCGAGCGCGTCCTCGAGAACCTGAAAGGCGTGTTGACCGCGGCAGGCATGTCGCTGGAGAACGTGGTTTCGTGCCGCGTCTACATGACCGATATCAACGACTACGCCCAGATCAACGAGGTGTACGGTCGGTTCTTTGGCGCGAATGCTCCCGCTCGGGAAGCGGTCCAGGTCTGTGCATTGCCTCGCGGCGCGCGCGTTGAGATTTCCGCGGTTGCCGTGAAGTAGCCGATTCGGGCTGGAAGCGCAGGCAGTCAGTAGGAAAGGAGCGAGTGAACGTGCGATCCCTCGGGTAGTCTGCTGCGTCCGTCCAGAAACGCCAACTCGATCAGGAAGGAGAATCCGACCACGCTGGCACCAGCGAACTCGGTCAGCCGATGTGTGGCAGCGGCCGTTCCTCCTGTGGCGATGACGTCATCATGTATCAGGACGCGATCTGATTCCGAGACGGCGTCGATGTGCATTTCGATCGTGTCCGTGCCGTATTCCAGTTCGTAGCTCTCCCGAACAGTGGTAAAGGGGAGCTTTCCTTGCTTTCGGACTGGAATGAACCCGGCATTCAGCTCATCGGCCAGCATTGCGCCCAGGATGAACCCACGGGACTCGATGCCGATGACTTTGGTGATTCCCTCTGATTGCCACTCTGCTGCCAGGCCATTCACGGCTGCGCGCAACAGGCGAGCATCGGCCAGGATGGGTGTAATGTCCTTGAACTGGATTCCCGGCTCGGGGAAGTCGGGGATGGTGCGAACGGCGTCGGCCAGTTGGGTATGCATGGTCGGAGGAGAGGACTCCTACCGATTGGATGCACTCAGGTGGAGTCCCTGATCGTATTCAGATTTGTACTGCCGGATTGCCCGGAAGATAGCACTGGCCAGATAGGCCTGCCCATCATCACTGCGCATGAAGGCCGCTTCGCCAGGGTTGGACAGGAAGCCCAACTCGACCAGGACGGCAGGCATGGAGGCGCCATAAAGCACGTAGAATCCTGCCTGTTTGACGCCTCGACTCCGGCGACCCGCCCGATTCTCGAATTGGTCTTCGATGGATTCTGCCAGCGCCTGGGATTGACGCATGTAAGCACTCTGGGCGAGGGTCTGCATGACCGAGGTCATCGCATCATATTCCGAATACGCCGAAGCATCGGCCTCAAGGCGAATGACTTCATTTTCGCGTTCCATGACGCGTTGGGCTGCTTCCGACTTGTGGAGGCCAAGAAAGAAGGTCTCCGTTCCTTTCGCGCGACGATCTGGTGCCGCATTGGCATGGATCGAGACGAAGAGCTTGCCACCTGCCTCGTTGGCGATGTGGCCACGCCCTTCGAGCGGGATGAAGCGATCGTTGTCGCGCGTGTAGACGACGTTGACGTCGAGATTCTCTTCAAGGTAGGTGCCAAGCTTCAGGGCAACGCCCAGCACGATGTCCTTCTCACGGGTCCCATCAGCAGCAACAGCACCGCTGTCTTTTCCACCGTGGCCCGCGTCAATTACGATTGTGTCGAGCGTCCAGCGCTCCGGATCTGCATCTGCCGTGGGACGGGGTTGATTGGCTGATCGGGTGATGGCGCCTGAAAGCTGATTGGCCAGCGAACGGTCCGCAGGTGCGGGTTCGCCGGCGGTGGCAACTACCGGGACGGCCGGAGGGGAGCCGGTCAGGTTGACAAGAATGTCATGACTGGATCGATCTCGATAAGCGGAGGCCGTGATGGGTCCACCACCGGGCTCCAGACGGATGACCACGTCTTTCTGGATCTGATCCACCCGATAGGATCGGATGAGCTGGGAAGGGGTGTCGAGTGTACGGTCCCGATGCAGCGCGCTCCGAAACAGGACGATCTCGATGGATCCATCCTCCCGGTAAGTCGGCATGCTGAAGGCGGCGATCGGCTGATCCAGATGCAGGCGCATGACGACACCCATGCCGTCGCTGCGATCTGTGAACGATATCCGGTTGAGAACGGGACTTGCATCGTCTGTCGAAACGATGCCCAGGTCACTCGCGGTTGTCGCATCTCGAGCGGTTGCCGCCATGACGGTGCTCAGGCCCAGCAATAGGAGCATGGCGATCACTGCCCGGTATCCCGGACGGGGATGGGCAATCGCGTATGGTATGGAGGACGAGGCCGTCATGGATGTTCGATGCAGTGACAGAAAGCGGTTTGTGCCCTGTCACAGGCAATCAGGATGCCAAGGTACGATCCTGGGGGTGCGGTACGGGGGTGAAAACCGCGGGATAACTGTTTTCGACCGCCAGGGGCCCATCCTGAAGGGCATTTGGACTCCAAGCGGGGTCCAAAAAGGATGCGGGCGAAGGCCGGATGGCCTTCGCCCGCAAGACACAAAGGGCTTGGAACGGAAAAGCGTACGGCATTGACCGGAAGCTTTTTCCGACCCGAGACCGATCTGTGTCCCATCGAATGACTGACGCCGACCCTCCCTTCGTCTTCGCCAGTCATGCGAATGTCACGATTCGATCCGGACTACCAGTCGTACCGGGAAGAGCGACCGAGCAGTTCATTCTTGCGCTTCTCGATGATGTCGGCGCGATCCTGTTGGCGCTGTGAAAGCTGCTCTTCGAGCTCAGCCAGCTTCTGGCGCATCTCATCGATGCGCTCCTGGTGGGCGTCCTGCTTCTCATCGAAAACCTGCCCGAGAATGGCGTCAAGTTCAGCTTCAAGCTCGGCGACATCGCCATCTTCCATGCGCATTTTGCGGGCGAGCTCACGACTCCGCATCTCGGCCTCGCGACCTTCTTCGCTCAATGCCTGGCGACCATAAAAGACGTTCATGCGCGGAGCCAGCGATCCGATACGGACGGACTGGTCTGCCATCCGCTCAGCCATGGCTTGGGCCTCTTCAGAGTAACGGCGGGCCAGTCGCTCAACTTCAAATCTGCCCTCGAAGTCGTCGTCGCTGAAGAGCTCAACGCGGGCATCATCGCCGGTGACGTAGCCGAATGCTCGGGGTGACGAGCGAATCCGGAACGGTTCGTCATCATCAAAACCGCGCATCACGAATCCAGAGCGACCTTTGAAGATGTCGGAGTTCGAGAACCAGATGTCCTCCGACTCACCATCCTTGGAACGGCGAAGTAGGACCGGGCCTTCTGCATCCTCGAGTTCAGCGACCTCTTCGCCATTCAGAAAGACCTTGCCATCCTTGATTTCGATGACGGTTTTGGTGCCTTCCTCGGTGCGGTCCTGGGCCATGCTTTGGCCGACTGGTGAAAAGAACAGCCCCAGCACGAGGAGGAAGTAGGTGACGGGTATCAGACGTTTCATGATGTAGACAGAGTTGTGCGAGTGATTTCGACGAGGGTGATATGCGGCGTCGAAAACAAATCGGTCATCGTGTACCGCCTGATTCCCAGGCGATTCCATGATGGATACATGATGCTGGCGGCTACCAGCGATGCAGGTTCAGCAGATCGTTCAGGCGACTTTCGATGATGTCATCCTTGAGCGACTGACGCTCTTCCAAGCGACCCTGGAGTTCCTTGAGCTGGGTCTCCAACTGTGAGATCTCCTGGCGACGGTTGGCCTGCTTGAGTTCAAAGATTTCAGTCAGAATCGAACGGAGCTCTTGCTCGTGTTTCGCTCGCTCCTGCTCGGAGTTCGACTGCTGGATGGCCTGAGCAAGACGATGCGTTCGCATCTCCATGTCCCGCTCGCGCATGAGCTCTTCGTACAAGCGACGGTTTTCACTCTGCAGTGAACCCAGATAGGCTTCATACTCCACGCGAGGGAAGATGCTGGCCAGTCGGGCCGTGTTCTCGGCTTCGACAACCATTCTGCGGGCCAATTCATTGGTTTCGGGAGCCACTTCTTTCAGTTCAAACGTCAGCTTGTTGAATTGATTGGCTTGTTCGCGAAGCTGGGCAACGTACTGCTGCATGGCTTCGGGATTGACGGCCCGGGATTCAACCATGTATCCCGTAACCGTGGAGGCCGGCTCATAGAGTCGAACATCGGCACCAGCGTCCTCGCTGGAGAACATGACCAGCACGTTGCGGTCTGCCTTCTCATTCTGATTGGCCGGCCGGAAGGCCCCTTCTTCGAAATAGAACGAGTTGCCGTTGATATCAATCAGGGCGCTGTCCATCGTCCAGAAGGTCATGTTGACATCTGCACTCAGGTCACGCATGCCGCGCGGCAGATCAGAAGCATCGATCCGATTTCCGTTCACATAGACGGTTCCATTCTCGATGGACACTTTCTGCGAGGCCGGAATCAGTTGGACATTCTGCTGCGCCAAGCCCGCATGAGCTGCGGGAGCGCCAGCAAACAGAGTGATAAAGGCAATCAGTAAAAGTCGTTTCATGGCATCAGTGCGTGTAGATGGAGCTACACCTTCCTCATCGTTGCTGATTGTTGGAGCCGGCCATCTGAAGGCGACCTGAACCCGAACCGGGCAGGGACTCCAGAGGAACGGCCTTTTCACCCCAGTCAAGGGAGCCTTGGGGGCGCATGGTCTGGATGCGGCGATGCATGTCCAGAATCGGCGAAGCATCATCCCAAGCCAATCGCGGATCACTTTGCGAGGCGGGGGTCAACTGTCGCTGGGGAGGAACGAAACGGTAAAGGGACTCAGGGGGGACGAGATCATCCGACGACGAGGCGACGGCTGGAGCTTCGTCCGGGATGGAGGTCCCGGTTGAGGCGCCGAACCAGCCAATGGCTACTCCAAAGATGATGGCAGCCGCAATCGAGAGCGCAGGGATGAGCACTTTGCGCATCCGGTTCGCTCGCGGAAGGGCCGGACGGTCCGGGCGATGATCACCGGCTGGAAGGCCTTCTCCAGCAGCAGCGGCTGCAAGGATGCGATCGATCACGATCTGGTCTGGACGTTCTTTTGCGAGGTGATCCAGTCTGAATTTGGCTTCACTCAGGTCGGCGTGCTCCTGACGCAGCTCATCGTCCCTGAGCAGGGAACGGAGCTCTTCCGCGTCTGACGCCTCTCCATAGAGGTGAAGCAGGATGTCTTTTTTGCCGTTTTTCATGCTTTCAGGCATGGTGGTGCCGTATTCCGATAATTCAATTGCTGACCGGTATCTGGTCGCTTCGTTTTGCTTCCTCCATCATCCGGCGAAGGTTCAACAATGCGTAGCGCATGCGTCCCAATGCCGTGTTGATGGAGCAGTTTGTGAGCTCCGCTATCTCCCGGAAGGTCAGATCCGACTCATGTCGGAGAAGGACGACCTCTCTTTGTTCGGGTGACAGACGGTCGATACAGGCTTTCAACAAATCCACCTCCTCCATGTCCTGGACGGATTCGAGCGCGGTCGGGCCTTCGTCAGGAAGGCGATCCCACCAGGCAGTCTCGTCACCGTCATCACCGGATCCCAGATCCTGCCATTTCTTCCGAGCTCTGAGATGGTCCAATGCTGCGTTCCGGGCGATCCGGAGAACCCATCCGAGGAATTTTCCCTGTCGGGTGTAGGATCCGCGCTCTTTGTTGAGAGCACCGATCACCCGGAGGAAGGTCTCCTGGAACAGGTCATTGGCCACCTCCCGATCCTTTACCATCCCACGCAGATATCCGAAGACGCGCTCCTGATGGCGGTCCACCAGGGTGCGGAAAGCGGCCTGGTCGGCCTCTTCCACATATCGGGCAACTAGCACTTCGTCAGCCGGGTGCATGTTGGCAGGAACGGGCAGGGAGGTTGAAATGACGGGTTGGTTCCCGATCAGGCATCGATCATTCGATGGATGACCAGGTCATGTCCGAAGGTGTACGGGGAAAACGGCGGCACGCATGACATTATTGTGCGCACGATACCGAAAAAGACAAATCGCCGAAAACGACTACAGAAATGTGCCCAACGGCGGGGTACCGTGTTCGGAAAACCGGCCGAACGGTTGCAATATCACGCTGGCATTCACACTGTCATTCGAACTGGTGATTGCTGACGGTGCCGCCAAGCACCAATGCCTGAGCACTCGAATCAGCGGAATACTTTTAGGCGCTGCCCGACCCGGATGGTGTTGGATCGGAGGTTGTTCCAGTCCTTCAGGTTGGCCACCGAGACGCCGTACTCCTGGGCAATCTCGATCAGCGTGTCGCCGCGGCGGACGACATGCTCGGTCGGTTGTCCCTGGGAGGAGTAGATCGTGAGGCGCTGGTCGATCCGGATGTTGGATCCACGGATGTTGTTCCACTGCCGAAGTTGCGAAACCGTGACGTCGTACTGGTCTGCAATCTCGCTGAGCGTGTCGCCTCGGCGAACCCGGTGGGTGACCGGTCCGGCCGCCGGTGCCGGAGCGTCACGCCCGTCGGTGAATATCTCCAGCCGTTGCCCCACATTGATCCGGGATCCGCTCAGCCCGTTCCAACCCTGGATGTTGCGCACCGGAACGCCGTACTGCGTGGAAATCCCGCTCAGGGTGTCTCCGCGCCGGACGGTGTGCACTACGCGAACCGCAGCTTCAGGCTGCGCTTGCGAGGGCGTGGATTCCGAAGTCGTGCCTGCAGAATCATTGGACGCGTTGGTCTGGCTCACCGTTCGCACGGGTGTGCCGCTTGAAGAAGACGTGGTCTGATTCGTGGCCGGTGCGGCTGCCGC
Source organism: Rhodothermales bacterium (assembly GCA_028284865.1). Taxonomy (GTDB): domain Bacteria; phylum Bacteroidota; class Rhodothermia; order Rhodothermales; family UBA10348; genus JAAZVD01. The sequence continues at coordinate 204,878 of JANQQV010000024.1, forward strand.
CACCTGCTGTTCCATCAGGATTGGACGGTTCAGGCGTCGCCGGTACTGGACGACCGACTGCGAGGCATCTGCAAACTGGACGCTCGGAATCGTATTCGAGTAGTCGGCAATCGGAACGACGAGTCGTTGACCAATCCGGATGTTGGTCGAGCGTAGGGCGTTCTTCTGCATGATCATCGAAACGGAGACGCCGAACTGCTGGCCGATGCCGCTCAGTGTGTCGCCTCGTTTCACGATGTACTCGCCAGACGGCCGTTTGGCAGCTTCAGGAAGGGCCTCGTACGAAGCGACGAACGGGTCATACGAGCCTAACGGAATACGCAGATAGAAGGCGCCAACCGTTGGGGGTAGCGTGTCGCGGCGCAAGTTTGGATTCAACGCCTTGATCGTGGCGACATCGGTCCCGGCCATCGTGGCCACATCCCGCAGACTCAGCATTCCGGTGACGGGGACGACATGGTAGGAGTATTCCGGACCAGGAGTGCCGCGTTCGAGACCATAGGCTTCCGGGTTCGACGCGATCAGCGAAGTCGCGATATAGGTCGGGATATAGTTGCGGGTCTCGCGTGGGAGGTAGGGATAGATGTCCCAGAACGTCGGATCGGACACGCCTGAGTTACGGATCGCTCGGCGGATGCAGCGCGGACTGCAGTTGTATCCTGCCAGCGCAATCTGCCAGTTCTCGTCGTACATCCGGTAGAGATCCTTCAGGTGCTTGGCTGCCGCACGGGTCGCCAGTTCGGGGTCCATGCGATCGTCCACCCAGGCATTCACATTCAGGTCGTAGGCCCGTCCAGTGGCGGCAATGAATTGCCACATTCCCACTGCCGAGGCCCAACTGCGTGCACGTGGGTTGAGCCCGGATTCAATCATCGCCAGGTACTTCAATTCATTCGGAACGCCTTCCTCTTCGAAGATCTGTTCGATCATGGGGAAGTAGGTGTCCGCGCGGCTCAGCCAGGCCTGCATCGTCTCCTTTCGTTCGCGCAGCAGGAACTGCATGGAGGATTCCACGAGGCGGTTCATCGTCATCGGGAATTCCGTTCCAACTGGCTGCAGTCCGGTCGGAGCTACATCCTCGAGAAGGGGATCCTCAATCGATTCCAGCTCGGCGAACAGCGCCTTGCGTACTTCGAAGATGTCCCCAAAGGCCGTGAAAAGCGTGTCCGATGGCCCATAGACGCGCTCGTACTCGTCGACCAGAATGCGGTAGACGGAGCTGAACCGTGGGTCTTCGACGAGATACTCGCGCTGCACCAGGCTTCCGAGCTCGGTCATGGCCAGGTCCAGTACGCTGGCGGCTGCGTCATCATCATCCCGTGCCAGGGCTGCCATCAAGTCAGCCTGATAGCTGTACAAGACGGAAAGGCGTTCGAGGAATGCCGTATCGGTGACCGTGTCCGGGTCGGCCGATGCAATAGCGAGCGAACGGAAGGTCAGCGCTTCAATGGCTTGGACGGGAAGCGCATCCATGCGCTCGAGATCCAGTACGCGCTCCGAATCCGGAACAGATTCCTGGCCGGCGGCCGGTGCGACAGTGATGACTCCAATCAGCAGGCAACAGAACAGATTTCGCACGGTGCGATGTCCTCGTCTAGAATGATGCTGTGATGAGTCGCGCAAGGGCCGCGACGATGGCGTGTCCCGGACCGATCAATCGACCGCAAGGACATCCAGCAAAAATAACGGTTCATGCCACCGGGAGCAACGAATACCGGTCGGTAAGGCTCCTCAGTGCGCCTCGCAATAACGCACATTGAACGGACACGATCCCTTCCTGATTAGAGCGGGATGTTGCCGTGTTTGCGTGGCGGATTCTTGGCCACCTTGTTGCGCAGCATCTCCAGTCCACGGATCAGGCGACGCCTGGTTTCAGCCGGCTCGATGACATCATCGATGTACCCGTGCTCGGCAGCGACGTACGGATTCGCAAACCGCTCGCGATAGTCGTCAATGAAACGCTGCTCTTCTGCTTCGGGGTCTTCTGCCTCGGCAATCTGCTTGCGATAGATGATTTCGACAGCACCTTTCGGTCCCATTACAGCAATCTCTGCCGTCGGCCACGCAAAGTTCAGATCTCCGCGGATGTGTTTCGAGTTCATCACATCATAGGCGCCGCCATACGCCTTCCTGGTGATGACGGTGATCTTCGGTACCGTTGCCTCACAGAAGGCATAGAGCAGCTTTGCTCCGTGGCGAATGATGCCGCGCCACTCCTGGTCCGTTCCCGGCATGAATCCGGGGACATCCTCGAATACCAGCAGCGGGATGTTGAAGGCGTCACAGAAGCGGACGAATCGCGCGCCCTTCACGGATGAGTCAATGTCCAGGACGCCCGCCAGCACGGAAGGATTGTTGGCCACCACGCCCACGCTCGATCCATTCATTCGGGCGAACCCGACGATGATGCTCGGTGCAAAGTCGGTGTGGACCTCGAAAAACCGACCGTCATCAACGATGCGGCCGATCACCTCCCGCATTTCATAGGGCTTGTTCGGATTGGAGGGGACCAGATCATTCAGATCCGGGTCCTCCCGGTCTGGTGAATCCGAGGTAGCCACGACCGGAGGTGGCTCTTCGCAATTCAGCGGCAGATACGACACCAGTTCACGAATCCCGAGCAGACACTCTGCCTCGCTGTTGTAAGCCAGGTGGGCAACGCCACTCTTGCTGGCATGCGTGTCGGCGCCGCCCAGGTCTTCGAACGAGACTTCCTCCTGAGTCACGGTCTTCACGACGTTCGGCCCGGTGATGAACATGTAGCTCGAGGACCGGACCATGAACACGAAATCGGTGATGGCTGGTGAGTAGACCGCGCCCCCGGCACACGGACCCATGATGGCGGAGATCTGCGGCACGACCCCGGAGGCCATGGTGTTCTGCAGAAAAATGTCGGCATAGCCGCCCAGGGACACGACACCTTCCTGAATACGTGCGCCGCCCGAGTCATTAAGGCCGATGACCGGCGCTCCGTTCTCCAGAGCCAGGTTCATGATCTTCACGATCTTGTCAGCATGTGCCTGTCCGAGCGAACCGCCGAAGACAGTAAAGTCCTGGCTGAACACATACACGAGGCGATCATCGATCGTACCGAAACCCGTCACAACCCCGTCGCCATACGGACGGTTGTTTTCGAGACCGAAGTCTTTGGTTTGGTGCCGAACGAACATCCCCAGCTCTTCGAATGAGCCGTCATCGAGGAGAATCTCGATGCGTTCGCGGGCCGTCAGCTTACCTTTCTCATGCTGCTTGGCGATCCGGGCCGCTCCGCCACCCTGTTGAGCTTCTTCGCGTCGTTCGTGCAGGTCGTTGAGCAGATCGTCGTTCGTGCGCATGGGGAAATAAGGGAAGCGGGTGTTCTTTGGCTGATCGGTCGGCCCGGGAGCCATTCAAGAGCCAGGAATCGTCAGGAAGTGAAACCGGAATATCGGGCTTCCACAGCGTTGGTGAAATCCACTGCGACATCGGAATAGATGTCGACCTGGTAGGGTCGGAAAATCCGGTCAGCGATTATGGACGAAGCAGTAGACCAGTCCGGGGCCGCCGCCAGGTCTTCCATGACGTCGGTATAGGTAGCCTCTTCACCTCCGAACAGGTCCCGGATGAATCGTTCCCGAGAACGGACAGCGGTTCCCAGAACAATATGCTGGGATTCAACTCGAGGGGCTTCCCGGATGGGGACGGGCGGCGCAGGATCAGGCTCCGGAGGGACGCTCCGAGCCGTGGTCTGAGCAGGTGGCTGGTCCTGGTCCTCAAAATCCTGGTAGGCGGCCGTTGTGGCCGCCTCTTCCGCGTGTTGCTTCGGAGACTCGAAAGACTTCCAGAGGGGTTCTGCCTGAGGTCCTGAAGCAGCCTCCGCCTGAGCCGGCGTGTCCATCCGTTGCTGGAATCGTTTCCAGAGCGGCAGAGCGGTATCGTCTTGGTCCTGCTCTTTCGGGACGGACTGCGTTTCCGGTTTGTGCCTTTCTTCGCTGCCCGAATCACCGGCGTCCTCGCTGGGTCCGGACCCTGCTGGCTGGCCGGATTCTGAAGGCTGGCCAGACATTGAAGCCTGGTCAGCGTCGCGAGCTGCTGCTGCGGCCGCAGCTTGTGCGGTTGTCTGGCGCTGCATCTCCTCATTCTCCAATCCCTTCTGGACGATGTCCCTCAGGGATCCCAGCGTGATCATCTCGGCGCGATGGACGGCCGCTGCTGAGCGGATCAGGGCCGCAATGATCGGACGTTCCTTTGCTTCGAAGAACCCCGTTACCATTACTACCGGAAGCCCTGCCGGCTGAATCCCAGCGAATTGCAGCAGATCCACCATCGGCTGCATCAGATCCATCCATTGATCCGCTGTATAGTCTGCCGTAAGCCGGGAGTCCAGATGGCGCATGGCCGACTCGAACGCGGTCCGATCCAGCGGTTGACCGCCACGTTGACTCAGCCAGGCATCGACAGATTTTCCCATGTACGGGTAGTCGACGAAGTACCCGGTTCTCCGCTGCAAGTCTTCTGACGAAAGGGAGTGCGCGTCTGCGGGGAACGCGAATTCAGCCAGCGCTCGTGCAGGCTCCTGAAGAAAGGCCAGGTGTACACCAACGGCCCGCCCAACGACTTTTTTCCAATCGGTCGGGGAGAAGTGCGAGAATGGCAATAGCTCTGAAGCGATGAGCTGGACTGATTTCGCACGGTCCATTTCATCTGCCTCGAGCCAGTCGTCCGATTGGTTCAGCCAGGACTCGATTTCCAGGTGTACTCGGCGCTCGAGCGAACGAGACAGGAAATGACCCAGACCGGCCGGAACCGGGGCAACAGCGAGTTGCGATGCCGTGACAGGAGCATCGGTTGGAAATCGCGAAAGGAGCGTGTCCTCGATCCGTCTATGGAGATCCTCGTGCATGACGTCGCGTGTTACAATGCCGTCCAGTTGATGGAAAAACGCCGGGGGAGGGCGCTAGGTACGCTCCTTGTCCGTCCATGTTTGGAGATAAGCCAAGGAAAACGCAATGCGCCCTGTGTGAGCGGTCCATTCCCATGCGAATCCATCGGGGCCAACGGATTGAAGGGATCAATGTGTAAATCGCATGAAAGCCCTTCCGGGCGGAATACTTTTACGCTGAACATCGTCCATTAGGGCGGTGTCATGCCCTGCTTCAGGTCAAGGTGTAACACCTACGCGACGAGCTTTTCAGATCGTTGCAGAAAAAGTCTTAAGGATCCGGCGGCCGGGTCGATAAATGTCTCGAGGCGAACACTGATTCATCCAGGATTTGTCTCAAGGCGGTTTGTCCTCGAAAGGAGCCGGGTCCCGTAAGACCTGGCTCCTTTCATTTTTGAACAATCCCCACCCCGGTCCCGGACCATGTCCAGACTCACTATTGCTGCCTTCCTGTTCCTTGGCGTTTTCGCTTTCATGCCCCGGGAGGCCGCAGCCCAGGACGAAAACGGTACAGAATCGCTATCCGTATTCCTCGACTGTCAACGTTCCTGTGACTTCGACTTCATCCGGAGAACGATTCCTTACGTTGACTACGTGCGTGACCGTGAAGGAGCTGATGTCCATCTCCTGATCACGAATCGGGAGACGGGCTCCGGCGGAAGGACTTACGAACTTCAGTTCATCGGCCTCGGCGCCCTTGAGTCGATGGAAGACCTGCACACGTTCACGTCCAATGCGGTAGACACCGATGCAGAGCGTCGCGAGGGTTTGACCAATGCCATTGCCACCGGACTCGTCCGGTTTCTGCTGACCACTGACCTGGCTCCCCGGATCCAGGTATCCGTCCCGTTTGAAGAGTGGACCGAAGCCCCTGATCTGGCCGACGAGCCCATTGTGGATCCGTGGGATTTCTGGGTCTTCCGCATCAGTATGGATGGGGATATCGAAGGGGAGACCAATGAAAAGCAGTACAGCGTGAACACGCGCTTGTCGGCGGATCGCGTGACCGAGGAGTGGAAAATCGGACTCAGCGGACGATTCAATTACCGTGAGAACAATTTTGACTTGTCGTCCGGTACGGTCCGCTCGATTCGTCGCGACGGAAACGTATTCGGCCAGGTGGTGAAGAGCGTCAGCGATCACTGGTCAGCTGGGTTCACGACCTTCACCAATACGTCCTCCCAGCGGAATACGGATTTCTCTGTATCGGTGTCTCCGACTGTGGAATATGCCTTCTTCCCTTATGCGGAATCATCCACCCGCGACTTCCGGGCTCGCTACGAAATCAACTTCCGGCACAATCGCTACGAGGAGCTGACTGTCTACAACGAGACGCAGCAGACGATGGTGCAGAACCAGTTCATGATGTTCACCAACTTCCGTCAGCCCTGGGGGTCGGCCGGTGCGCGCTTGTCGGTTGAGTCCTACATCACGGATTTCGAACAGTCGCTATTCGATCTGTACAACATCTCGCTTCGCACGAACATGAACGTGCGTATTGCACGTGGCCTGTCGGTGAACTTCAACGCGGAGATTTCCTCGGTTCACGATCAGATCTGGCTGCCTCAGCGCGAGTCGGACGATGAAGAGATTCTTCTGGGCAATGCCGCTCTTCCGACGTCATTCGACTACGAGGTCGGCTTCGGTTTCTCCTACCGCTTCGGTTCGATCTACAACAACGTGGTCAACCCGCGCTTCGGCTGGGGCGGCTGATACTGCTGGAGCGGCTTGGTTCGCTGTCACGGCTGATGGAGACGTGTAAGGACCTGTCCTACCTGCGCATCGTGGAGATGCCTATAAACCTGGGCCGAGGCGTTTCGTACGATAGAACAGGAATCACAGTGTTGATCTAGACAATGCAGGCCAGTCATGCGCCGGATGCGGCCCCAGGGCCCCCGGACGCTGAGTCAGGATCCACAGAAGTTCCTGATGAGGTCTGATACCGGAGACGGTCTGCATGGTGCTGACGGGGCCGACGCACGAGTGCGCCGGCCCCTCGGGGTTTATATCGGCGGGTACTATCTTGCCCGCGCTCCAGAACCAGTAGCGTAACCTTCTCTCACGGACATGTCCTCCAAATCCCGGCTCGGCGTTGGCTTCGTAGGAAGCGGCTTCATCACCAAATTCCACATCCTGTCCTGGAAAGCTGTACGCGATTCGGACATCCTCGGAGTTTGGAGTCCCAATCAGGCCAACGCAGAAGAGGCCGCTGCCTATGCGCGTAGTCTGCGCGTAGGCGAGGCGAAGGCCTATGGCTCGATCACAGAAATGATCGCTGATCCGGATATCGACTGCCTGTGGATCTGTGGCCCGAATCACAAGCGGGTTGAGAACATGGAGGAAATCGTCGACGCGCTCAAACGCGGCGTCGGTGAGCTGGTCGGGATTGCCTGTGAAAAACCGCTGGCGCGCAACGTGGCTGAAGCACGACGTGTGGTTGAGCTGCTTGAGGAAACCGAGCTACTGCACGGCTATCTGGAGGACCAGTTGTTTTCGCCGAGCCTCGTGCGTGGTCGCGAGATTGCCTGGAAGCGAGGTGCGGCCTTGAGTGGTCGGCCCTACCTGGCGCGGGCCGCCGAAGAGCACTCCGGTCCGCATGCACCGTGGTTCTGGTCAGGCGAACACCAAGGTGGCGGCGTCCTCAACGACATGATGTGTCACAGCGTGGAGGTCGCCCGATTCCTGCTGACCCGTCCCGGTGCACCCCGCAATTCCCTTACTCCCATTGCGGTTTCGTGTCAGATTGCTTCCTTGAAATGGAGTCGCCCGGAATACGCTGCCATCCTGCGTGATCGATTCGGGTCAGCCATCGACTACTCCAAGAAGCCCTCCGAGGACTTTGCCCGTGCCACGATTGAGTATGTCGACGAGCAGGGCCATCCGTTGATTGCCGAGGTCACCACCAGCTGGAGCTACGTGGGTCCCGGCTTGCGCCTGTCTTCAGAATTGCTGGGTCCGGAGTACTCGCTTCGTCTGAATTCTCTGGAAGCCGGCGGTACAGTATTCCTGAGTCGAAATGTGACTGGTGTTGCCGGCGAGGATCTGGTCGAAAAGCAGAATGCCGAGTCGGGCGATATGCCGTTCGTGGGCAATGAGGCGGCGGAATACGGCTACGAAGACGAGAACCGGTACATGATCGAATGCTTCTTGCAAGGCAAGCAGCCGGCTGAGAATTTCCACGACGGTCTTGAGGTCACCGAGCTCTTGATGACGGCCTACATGAGTGCCGAACAAGGCCGCCGCGTCCTCTGGAAGCCGGACAATCTGGACACCTATGTACCGGCTGTGGCTCGCGGTGAATGGAACCCCAACGCCGAGCAGGAAGGCTGACGCAGACCTCCCGCTGAGATCGTATGTTGGGGACCCGTTCAACGAACCCTGACATCGGTCATGTCCTTCCCACGTCTTCATCGGTCGTATCTGCTCGCGGCGGCCGTCCTGTTGTCTGTTTTCGTCCCGGTTTCAAACGCCCAGCAGCTCGATATGGAGCTGTTCAAGGCGATGGAACCACGCAGCATTGGTCCGGCAGGAATGAGCGGTCGGGTGACCGCTATTGACGCCATCCATGCAGACCCGGATGTGATTTACGCCGGAACGGCTTCTGGTGGATTGTGGAAGTCCACGTCAGGAGGCGTTGATTGGGAGCCCATTTTTGACGAAGAGCCTGCTCACTCCATTGGTGCCGTCGCAATTTTCCAGAAAACGCCAGATGTGGTCTGGGTTGGTGCCGGTGAAGGCAACCCACGCAACAGTCAGTCAGCCGGGAACGGACTCTACAAATCGATTGACGGTGGTCAGACGTGGGAGCATCTCGGCCTGGAAGACTCCCGCAACATCCACCGAATCATCCTGCACCCTGACGATCCAGACGTGGCGCTGATTGGCGTCCAGGGTCCAGCCTGGGGAGAGACGGAAGAGCGCGGGGTGTATCGCACGACCGATGGCGGAAAAACACTGGAGAAGGTTCTCTATGTGAACGACCGCACAGGCATCGGCGACATGGTAGTCGATCCTAAAAATCCGAATCACATCCTGGCAGCGATGTGGGAATTCCGTCGTTGGCCGTGGTTCTTCAAGTCCGGCGGTGAAGGCTCCGGTCTTTATGAGACTTGGGACGGAGGCGTGACATGGGAAGAGATCACACCGGATCGCGGCATGCCGGAAGGCGAACTTGGACGCATGGGCCTGGCGTTTGCGCACAACGAGCCTCACGTGGTGTATGCGCTGGTCGAAGCCAAGAAGAATGCCTTGTATCGCAGTGATGACGGAGGCCAAAATTGGCGGATGGTCAATGACGACAGTGGCGTTAACGGTCGTCCATTCTACTATGCCGATATCTACACGGACCCCGAGAATGAAAACCGCCTCTACAAAATCGAGACCTACATCTACGTTTCGGAAGATGGCGGTCGATCGTTCCGTCAGTGGCAGCCGGGGTATGCATTGAACGGCGTTCACCCGGATCATCATGCCTTCTGGGTATCGCCTGAGGATCCGGACTTCATCATCGAAGGGAATGATGGCGGTCTGGCCATCACACGAGACAAAGGGGACACCTGGCGATTCGTGGAGAACCTGCCCGTGGCCCAATTCTACCACATCAACGTGGACAACGAGTTTCCGTATAACGTGATGGGTGGCATGCAGGACAACGGCTCCTGGGTAGGCCCTGCCTACGCCTGGAAGTCCGGTGGCATCCGTAATCATCTGTGGCAGGAAGTCGCTTTCGGCGATGGGTTTGACGTCATCCCGGATCCTGACAATTCCCAATTCGGCTACGCCATGAGCCAGGGAGGCAGCCTGAGCCGTTTCGACAAGGAGACGGGCAACAGCTCATTCATCAAGCCGCTGCACCCGGATCCCGATGTCTTCCTCCGGTTCAACTGGAATGCGGCCTTCGAGCAGGACCCGTTCGATTCGAACACGATCTACTACGGCAGCCAGTTCGTTCACCGCTCGACCAACAAGGGGCAAAGCTGGGAAGTGATTTCTCCCGACCTGACCACCAATGATCCCGAGAAGCAGCAGCAGGAAGTGTCGGGCGGTCTGACTTACGACGTAACGCAGGCCGAAAACCACACGACCATCACGGCCATCTCGGCCAGCCCGTTGGAGCAAGGCATACTCTGGGTTGGCACCGACGATGGCAACGTGCAGCTATCCCGCGACGGTGGCGGAAGCTGGACGGAAGTGGGATCGCGTATTCGGGACAACCCGGAAGGCAACTGGGTCGCGCAGGTGCATGCCTCGGCCTACAATGCGGCGGAAGCGGTCGTCGTGTTTGATGATCACCGTCGCAACAACTGGGAGCCCTACGTATTCCGCACCCAGGACTGGGGACGCAGCTGGGAGCGTCTGGTCAACAGCAGCGACGTCTTCGGATTCGCCCTTTCGTTCATTCAGGACCCTGTCGAGCCTCGCCTGATGTTCATCGGGACCGAATTCGGGCTCTACGTTTCCATTGACGAGGGAGACACCTGGACGAAGTGGACCGCTGGATACCCGACCGCGTCGACCATCGACCTGGCCATCCAGGAGCGGGAAGTCGACCTGGTCATTGGCACTTTTGGACGAAGCGCCTACGTACTTGACGACATCCGTCCACTTCGCGAGTTGGCAGCCGAAGGGGCTGAGCTGCTCGATGCCGCTGTCCATGTTTTCCCGACACCGACCGCTTATCAAGCATCAAACATCCAGGCAGCAGGCACCCGCTTCAAAGCCGATGCGATCTATGCCGGTGAAAACCGCCCCGGAGGCGCTCGCATCTCCTACTCGATCAATCCGGATGCGTTCGTAGCCGTTGCCGACGATGATGAGGATTCAGCGGACGATCAAGAGGAAGAGGAAGACGGCGAAGAGGAGTACATGAACGCCTCGGACATGGACGAGGAAAGTCCGGAGTCAAAAGGATCTTCGGCACCCGACGAAGTGCAGATCCGCATTCTGGATGGTGACGAGGTCATTCGCACGTTCAACGGACCAGCTGAAGCAGGTATCAATCGCGTGATCTGGTCGATGAACCGCAAAGGCGTTCGTGGACCAAGCCGCTCAGCACCTCGGCGCAACGCCTCCGAGCCCGGTGGTCCGCAGGTCATTCCGGGTACGTATACCGTGCAGGTCATTTTTGGCGCAGATACGACATCCACGTCAGTAACCGTCGAGCCTGATCCTCGCTACGAAATTGACATGACCGCGCTGCAGACGCGTCACGCGATGTATCGCGAGTATGAAGCCATGGTCGAAACGGCTGCCGACATGATGTCGCGGGTCCGAGAGGCCAAGGAAGTGGTGTCACGCGTCAACAGCAGCCTGGGAGACCGGGATGATGTTTTAGCCAAGGATCTGAAGAAGCATGGTGCGACGATGTCCGACTCACTCAACGCTTTCCAGGATCGCTACTTCGGTCCACAGGGCAAGCAGGGAATCTATCGGCCGTTCGATACGATCGGTGGGGCGGTTTCAGGTGCAGGTCGCTACCTCTTCTCGAGTGATCGTGCGCCAAACACTCCGGAAGACTGGTCGATGTCGGCAGGACGGCGCGCTTTGGAGGGCATGCTCGAAGAAGTGAATGCATTTCTGAGCGGCCCGTGGGCGGTCTATGTGGAGGCTGTTCGGGGTTCGGATGCGTTCCGGGTCGATGACCTTTCTCCAGTCGAGATGCGATAAACGGACGCTGTGCCTTGATTCGACCTTTTGAGACGATCTTGTGACGCGATTTTTGACGCAATTTTTGACGAGAAGGCCTGACCAGATGATCTGACGCCATGTTCAGCTCTTCCTTTTTTCAGAAGTACCTGCTGCCAGGCTTTGTCTTTCAGTCGATCATCATCGGCGGGGGATACGGCACAGGCCGGGAGCTGATCGAGTGGTTCATGGTGCTTGGTCCATGGGGCGGAATGGCCGGCATGGCTGCCGCTACCGTCATCATGGGCATCGTGCTTGCCTTCACGTTCGAACTGGGTCGCCAATTCAAGGCGTTCGACTATCGGACGTATATGAAGCACCTGCTTGGACGCGGGTGGCCATTGTTCGAAGTGATCTACCTGGCCATGTTGGTCCTGATCATTTCAGTCATGGGATCAGCCGCTGGAGAATTGCTCGAGCGGATGCTGGGTTGGCCTCAACTGACAGGGATTGTAGTATTGATTGCGGCCGTGGGATGGCTGGCGTTCAATGGAAATGATGTCATCGAGCGGGTTTTCTCGGTGTGGTCCATCGTGCTCTACATCACATTTGCCATCGTAATTGTAACAGCGTTGGTTACATTTGGAAGTGCGATTGGGGCCCATTTCGACGGTTCTGCGGTGGGGTCAGGCTGGTTCATGGCCGGAGTGAAGTACGCTGGATACAACGTGGGCCTCGCCCCGGCGATGTTTTTTGTGCTTCGTCACATCGACACGAGAAAGGAAGCGATGACGGCTGGGCTGCTGGGCGGTTTGATTGCCATGGTGCCCGCCAGCTTCGTGTTCGTGGGAATGCTGGGAGTCTATCCTGAGGTGCTGGACGAGTCCATTCCTGTGGACTATTTGCTGGCGACCATGAACATGCCCTGGCTTCGCGTCGTGTTCCAGATTGTGCTCTTCGGGACCCTGATCGAAACGGGAGTCGGCGTCATCCACGGATTCAATGAACGCATCGCCGGCGTGTATCACGAGCATGGGAGGGAGATGCCCTCGGGACTTCGCGTGGGCATTGCTGCAATTCTTCTGCTGATAGCGATTTTCCTGGCCGATGCGGTGGGCATCGTCGACCTGATTGCCAAGGGTTACGGCACACTGACCTGGGCATACTGGCTGGTCTTCTTGTTGCCGGTCCTGGTCATCGGTGTCTGGCGTTGGCGATCAGCCTGAAGGACAGACATTGCGCGCGGCTCTGGGCCGGCCTTTCGAAGACGGGCTACATGTCCCAGTGATTCGCATTGATCATCAGACGGGAGATCTTCCACCCCTCGACCGTTCGATGGTAAACCACCAGCTGCTTCAGATCGATATGGGCGGAATCCGCACGATCTGGAGATACCGCCAGTCCACGCACTTCGCTGTGGACGTGAGCCCAGTCTCCCCGGATGTCCAAGTGCTGCGGTTCGATCGAGATGTCGGATGACCAACCGGCAAATGCCGCGCGCGTCATCTGTTCAAGGGAGTCCCTGTTCGTGACGACCGGCTGATAAGCGGGCATGTACCAGAATGGATCATCCCAGGCATCGAGCCAGGCGTCGGCATCGCCAGCGTTGTTGGCCTGCTCGACGCTGGTGATCAGCGCCCGTATGGCGGCTTCATCTGCGGCCCTGTCCGGCACATCCGCCGGTGCCGTCGTGCATGCGGGAAGCATAAGGAGCAAGCCAAGTACAGCAAGAGGGATCGTTTTCATACCACGAGCGGGTTGTTGTTGTAGTGATGAGACGGCGGGATGCGAATGGAGTTGCTCTTGACCATCCGGGCTTTCCACGGTGGTGGGGGCGAACCAGAGCGACGCGAAAACGTTAGGCGCGATTCACCCAGACAACCATCGGATTGACCTCCAGATTGAATCATGACATCCAGACTCTTTTTTGTGGGCCTGTTTGCCGCATTTTTTCTGCTCACTGGCTGCGCTTCTGACGGCGCTGAATCGACAGACGCCTCGACTGACGATTATCTCGCTGACCTGGTAATCACCGACCTTGTGGAAGGTGACGGTCAGATGGTCGGTGCGGGTCAACGCGCTGAAGTGCATTACACGCTTTGGTACCGGGATACGAGTGCCGAGAATGACCGTGGCGAGATGATCCAGAGCTCAAAAGAAGCCAATCGCACATTTGCGTTCATGATCGGGCAAGGTAGCGTGATCGACGGATGGGATCAGGGCGTGCCAGGCATGAAGGTCGGCGGTACGCGGGAGCTTCAGGTGCCTTACAGACTGGCATACGGTGAATCAGGCAGCATGGGAATTCCCGGGAAATCAGACCTCATTTTTGAAATCGAACTCGTAAGCATCCAATGACCTCATCCAACGGACTCATCATCACGGACCTCGTCACGGGCGAAGGCGCCGAAGCGACCGCCGGACAGACCATCGAAGTCCACTACACAGGATGGCTTTTCCATCCGGACAACGAAGATCACAAGGGTCGGAAATTCGACAGCTCTGTTGATCGCGGAGAGACGTTCTCCTTCCGACTGGGCGCTGGAAACGTGATCCAGGGATGGGATCAGGGCTTTGCCGGAATGAAAGTCGGTGGAATGCGTCGCCTGACGATTCCGCCGGAAATGGGCTATGGAGCCTACGGTGCAGGTGGCGTCATTCCTCCACACGCAACGCTGATCTTCGACGTTGAATTGATCGGTGTCGGTTAATTCTGACGTCGAGCTTGAACAGGAAGACCCCCTCCAGCCTCCAGGCTGGAGGGGGTCTTGTGTTTGCGGGAAGTCAAAGGGCGTGCTAATTATTCCGGCATCCAATCCAGTGGCAGCATGTCGGCCAGGCGGAAGAAGGTCCAGTATCCGAGCTCGCGTGTGGCGGGCTCTTCGGAAGGCAGGATCACACCCGTATCGTCCACGAACGCCTGGTAGGTTGGGAGCTCGACGAAGGTCACGTGCATTTCGGAAGCGAGCACTTCTGACAGGTCGGATACTGGCCAGTGGCGGTCAATGAATTCTGGCCAGCGGCCATCACCGCCGTCTCCGAAGTACTGGATTCGCACCCATCCTGCCCAATCAACCCGGCCAACGCCCGGACGATCATCCTCATACAGGATTGGCATGGGTTCGCCGTAGATGCCTTTCAGGTCGGCTTCCTTGACGGGAGAGTGGTCCTCAGCGGCACCTGGTCCTCCCACGAACCATGCTGCCCACTCCTGTTTCTTCATTTCGCCCGCCATGAGGGCCGCGAGGAAATGTCGTCGGGACCCTTCATAGGTGGTCTCGCGATTCTTATTCCAGTTCCGCTCATCCCGGCTCTTCTCGGCCACCATGGGTTCGAAAAGCGTGTAGCCTTCCCAACCGAAACCGACTGCATTACCGCCCATCCGGAAATCATGGATGGTCACCCGGTATCCCAGGGCTGGATTCGAAAAAACGAACGGACCCGTCGTTTCCACGGTGATGGCGTTGTTGGCCTCATCAAAATTGTGGCGCAGCACCTCAGGGGTTTCCACTTCGATATCGCGCGCAAATCGCGTATAGGAGAACGCTGCGAGTTCGAAGAACGACAGCATGTCATCATCGAGCGGTGTTCCAGCCGCCTCGATGGGCTCGGCCATCGTGATGGTCATGTCCCGACAGTCTTCCTGATTCGTCCGCATACCCGTGGTCAGGTAACCAGGAGCCACGGCAACGACCTCGAAGGAATAGTGGGCGGGTGTATCCATGGAGAATCGACCATCTGCATCCGTACTGGTCTGCATCGTCGTCATGTCGACGAAGACAGTCGCACCTTCAATGGGCTGCCCGTCAGGTGAAACAACCTGACCAGCTATCTGGCGAGCCGATGCATCGGGAGCGAGAAGGAATGGCAGTAGGAGAACGAGCGAAAAGAGTCTTGAAGACAGTCGCATGTTGAGCGCAGAATTGTGGGAAGATCGAACCGGAAATTAATGAGGAGCCGGGAATCGGACTACAGGCATCCCCAATCCACGATGTAGGGATTTCTAGGGTACGCGTCCTAGCTGGGATTCGCCGAGCCGTTTTCGCTGAACCCGACTCAGCTGGTCCGCATCGAGATAAGGGCTTCAGCCTTTCCGCCCATCAGGTAATTCAATTGGGCGCGGGTGAACAGGATGACCCCGAACATCTCCATGCCCTCTTCTGTCCAGGTGCTCAGAGCATAGGCCAGGGAGTCTCCATCAATCGGTTCGCCGATCAATTCCATGATGACGGCACCGCCGACAAATACTGCTCCCGCCACGACAAACTGAATCAGCGTCTGACGGGGCAGCGAACGGAGGAATGGGATGAAGTAGATCCCCAGAATGATCACGATAACAAGTCCTCCCCAAGCCCAAGAGGGCTCGATGATGGAATTCACCGTCTCGTGGAGTCCCGCGATTTCATCCACGAACAAGTAGAAGAAGCCCGCAAACAGAACATTCCAGCGTCCGCCTTGGGGATCTTGAAGTCGCTTCTTTTCACGGCTGATGAGCCACAAAAACAAGGTCGCAATGCCCAGATTGAATCCGGAGAACCAGGTCGGCAGGTTGTGCTCTTCGTTGACGTCGAACAGCTGGAGGAAGTACCAGCCCACTTCAGTAATCAAGAAGTGAGTCAGATACAGCGTCACATGCATGAAGAGCAGGAATCCTGCAATCATGCTGAGGATGCGGACCAACTTGTGCCTGTTCAGGATGACTTCAAACATGGGCGGTATCCAGTCGAGAGTTCGTGACGGACGATCACTGTGCGGAGCGACCAAGTTCTGACGCCGCTTCGTGGGTCACTGACTTGTGAACGTCGTCCGTTCTGAATATCGGCAACCAGCATCCGAATTCAACCCGTGAACCACGGCCTGTGGAAGCAAAAAGCATCCTACGATCCCCGGTAGCGCCTTTCAACATGGCCCGTTACATTGGCGGCTTGTGTTGATATGGCTCTCCCAACTCACCCCACTCACAGATTCATGCGTCAGCTCTTGAGTTCACCCCTGTCGAAATGGTCCCTTCTGGCCTCGGCGATGTTGTTTGTTGTAGCGGCCTGGTCTCCGTCTTCGGATGCAGAGGCCCAGTCGATGGATCCCACCCTCTATGAAGGTCTCGATTATCGCCTGGTCGGCCCGTATCGCGGTGGTCGCTCGGCGGCCGTGACTGGCGTGCCCGGTAAAGACAATCTGTTCTATTTCGGCGCAACCGGTGGTGGTGTTTGGCGCACCGAGGATGGCGGACAATCCTGGGAAAACATCTCCGATGGTTTCTTCGGCGGCTCGATTGGAGCCGTTGCTGTCTCCGAGTGGGACAATAACGTGATTTATGTCGGGGGCGGGGAGAAGACCATCCGTGGCAACGTCTCCCATGGTTACGGCATGTGGAAGTCGGTCGATGCCGGCAAGACATGGAAGCACATCGGGCTGGATGATTCCCGTCACATTGCCCGGGTTCGCATTCATCCGAAAAATCCTGATCTGGTCTACGCAGCCGTGATGGGGCATCTGTTTGGCCCTAATGAGGAACGCGGCGTCTTCCGCTCGAAAGACGGCGGAGAGACCTGGGAGAAGATTCACTACATCTCGGATAAGGCCGGTGCGGTTGACTTGCACATGGACCCGACCAACCCCCGCGTCTTGTATGCCTCGATGTGGGAATTCTACCGTAACCCGTATCAGATGTCCTCAGGCGGCGAAGACTCCGGCCTCTGGAAGTCCACTGACGGCGGCGACACCTGGGTCGAGCTTACCAATCAGGACAACGGCCTCCCGGGCGGTACGCTGGGGATCATCGGCGTGACGGTATCACCCGTGAATCCCGATCGGGTCTGGGCCATCGTCGAGCACGATGATGGCGGCGTTTTCCGCAGCGAAAACGGTGGAGAAAGCTGGCGTCGCATCAACGACGATCGCAATCTGCGCCAGCGCGCCTGGTACTACACGCGCATTTACGCGGGCACGCAGGATGAGGATGAAGTCTGGGTCCTGAACGTGGGCCTCTGGCACTCCAAGGACGGTGGCAGTGAATACGAGCGAGTGGGTACCCCGCACGGGGACCACCACGACTTCTGGATCGACCCCGACAATGCCGATCGCATCATTGTCGCTGACGACGGCGGCGCGCAGGTGACCTACAACCGGGGCGGTGTCTGGTCGACGTATTACAACCAGCCTACCGCGCAGTTTTATCGAGTCCATACGGACAACAACTTCCCCTACCGCATTTACGGTGGTCAGCAGGACAACTCGACAGTGCGCATTCTGCACACGTCCAATGGCCGCAATGAGCGTGAGTGGGAATCAACAGCAGGAGGGGAGAGTGCCTGGTTGGCCGCCCATCCCGAAAATCCGGACATCGTTTACGGTGGCTCCTATGGCGGCTCGTTTTCGGTCGTGAATCACGATACCGGCCAATCCCGATCGATAAACGTTTGGCCGGACAACCCGATGGGACATGGCGCGGAAGGGTTCAAGTACCGCTTCCAGTGGAATTTCCCGATCGTGGTCAGCCGTCACAACCCGGACAAAGTGATTGCGACCAGTCAGCACGTTCACGTGTCGACCAACATGGGGCAGTCCTGGGAGATCATTTCGCCGGACCTGACCCGGAATGATCCGTCCACACTCGGACCTTCGGGCGGGCCAATCACGAAAGACAACACGGCCGTCGAGTATTACGCGACCATCTTCACCCTGGCCGAGGGCGAAGAGGAAGGCGTCATCTGGGTGGGTTCGGATGATGGCCTCATTCACATTACCCGCGATGGGGGCGACACGTGGGACAATATCACCCCCGACGAGCGCATCTTCCCCGAGTGGATGATGGTGAACGACATGGTCGTTGATCCACACAATCCAGCGGGTCTGTACGTGGCTGGAACGCGGTACAAGATGGATGACTTCACGCCGTACCTCTATAAGACAGATGACTACGGCGCTTCGTGGGAGCTGATCACGGACGGCATCGACTCGATGCACTTCACCCGTGCCATTGAAGCCGACCCGATGCGCGAAGGCCTGCTGTACGCCGGTACGGAGACCGGGATGTACATCTCATTCGATGATGGCGACTCGTGGCAGTCGTTCCAGCAGAACCTTCCGATCGTTCCGATCACGGATCTGGAATGGAAGGACAACGACCTGGTGGTCGGCACCCAGGGTCGCAGCTTCTGGATCATGGAAGACCTGACGCATCTTCAGGGAATCCAGGCCTCGGAGCTCGATGAATCGTATGTCTTTCACGCGCCGTACCCGATCACGCTGGGTGCTGAAAGGTCGGTGCGTCTGCGCTACTGGCTGGCCGAGGAGCGCGATGAGGATCTGACGCTGCGCATTCTGGAAAGCGATGGTTCGACCACCATCAAGACCTACGACGGCGACGATGTGCCATCCGATGCGGGCGTGAATCAATTCAACTGGAACATGCTCTATCCCGACGCAGAGTCCTTCCCGGGCCTGATCATGTGGGCCGGATCGGTTCGCGGGCCGCAAGCCGTTCCCGGTGACTACGTCGCTCGCCTGATTGTTGGTGATGACTCAACAGATGTGACGTTCACCATCAAGCCAGATCCGCGCTCCGAAACGTCCATCGCGGGCATGCAGGAGAAGTTTGACTTCCTGATCAGCGTTCGGGACAAGCTGTCCGAGACGCATCAGGCCATCAAGCAGATCCGCTCACTGCGTGATCAGGTCAACGAGATTGTCGATCAGATTCCTGCCGATCATCCGGAAGCAGATTCGATCGAGGCGTTTGCCGATCGCATGCTTGAGGGCATGAAGGAAGTGGAAGAGGCCCTGTATCAGACTAAAAACCGCTCAGGTCAGGATCCGCTCAACTATCCGATTCGCCTCAACAACAAGCTGGCAGCAGTCGGTGGCGTGACGCGTGGCAACTTCCCGCCAACGGATCAGGCTTACGAGGTTCGCGATGAACTCATCCGCCAGATTGACGAGTGGCTGACGAAGCTCGCCGATATCACGTCCTACCAGATGAGCGACTTCGAGGACATGGTCGAAGACATCGATCTGCCCGTCATCAAGATGGATAGTTGATGTGATACGCCTGGCTCGGACGGGTCTATTCGCCGAAATTGATTTCAGCGTTGGGGAGGGCGTCGCGCAATCGCGCGACGCCCTCTTCCGTTACGCTCGAATTCCAGAGATAGACCGACTCAAGAGCCGGAAAGTCGGCCAGTTGATCCAGGGCGGCGTCGGCCACACGTGTGCCATACAGATTGAGGCGGGTGAGGTACTGGTGGCCGGTCAAGGCATCAAGGGTGGCTCCCGTCACGGCTGTCCGCGAGAGATCCAGCGATGAGAGGTGAGGAAAGACAGACAGAGCGGCGAGTGATTCGTCGGACATATCTGATCCACTCAAATCGATGGACATGATCTGGTCCTGAAGGCCTTCGAGCGCTGGAACAGTCAGGCAGTCTGCTGATGCGCAGGCCAGGTCAAGGAACGGTTGATCGGCAGCTACGCGAAAAAGGGTGGCTCCTGTCGCGCGAAAACCCGAGATCAGGGATGTGTCGGCCTCCGGGACATCAAGGGCAAATACGCCGGATGCGAGTTCTTCCATGCCGTACAGTTGCAAAAGGCGATCTATGGACGGAGGGATTTCCACGGAAGTGATTGTCCCATCAAAACCAGCTTCTGAGTCCACCCACCAGCGAAGCAACTCCACATCGGCATGCGAAAGCGGCTTGGCATCCGGAATCGGTGGCATGGCGCGACGGTGCTCAGCGGGTAGCATGACGCGCTGAATGAACAGACTGGCCTCCGCATCTCCCCACGTGATCAGCGGATCGTCCTCTGAATCCGTTTCGTGGGCGGCGATGGCATCGGAAGTCGTAAGGTCGAGTCCACCCTTGGATCGGCCCTCACCATGACACGAGGTACACTTTGCTCGCAGGATGGGAACGACGATGGCGTCAAAGACGGTCACCGAGTCGGGTCGGGACAAGTCGAAACGGGTCGCGAGGCTGGGAGCCTCTCCGATGAGCGGCTTGAGCACACCCGGCGCATACTCGGCCGTGAACGCTTTGCCGTGCGTCATCTCTCCGCCAAGATGTCCGCCAACAGCCAAACTTCCGATCAAGAGTGTCCATGTGGCCCCGCGCAGACCACGCACCGGCGTGTGCATACTCGCCAGTAGCGTCCCGGCGGCCGCCAGCGGGATGACGAATCCAAGCACGCGGTGCCAGAAGAGAACGTCCGTTGGATAGCCACCCATCTGGATCAACCACGATCCCGCGGCGGCCGCCGCAATGGCTCCCCAACCTCCAAGAACAAGTGCAGCCTGCTCGGTCGGCCCCGGGTCATCAGCTTTGCGCCAGCGCCGGAATGCGGCCAGAAGGCCTGCAAATACCAGAAATCCGATCGGAAGGTGCACGATGGCAGGGTGCTGTCGCGCCATGAATCGAGCCCAGTCCGGAGCACGTCCAGCGGGATCCACGAACAGGAAAAGAAGCAGGACCGCGGCCAAGGTGGCTACGGCATTCCAGAGGGCAGCACGTTTGGTCATCAGGCCAGAATGTCTTTTATGACGTGCCCGCCCACGTCCGTCAGGCGGAAATCACGTCCCTGGAAAGGAAATGTCAGGCGCTCGTGGTCAAAGCCGAGCTGGTGCAGGATGGTGGCCTGCAGGTCGTGCACATGAACCCGACCGCTGACCGGCTGGTATCCGATCTCGTCCGTTTCGCCGTACGTAAAACCACGCTTGATGCCCGCGCCGGCCATCCACATGGTGTAGACGTCCGAATGATGATCGCGACCAACAAACGGATTGTCCTGGCCGGTCCGGTTTTCAAGCATCGGTGTCCGGCCGAATTCGCCGCCCCAGATGACCAGTGTTTCGTCCAGCAGACCGCGCCGCTTGAGGTCGGTCAGAAGGGCCGTCATGGCCTGATCCGTTTCCTTGCAGCGTTCGACGAAACCGTGGGTCAGCGCCTCGCTTTCCCCGGCGCCGTGGGAATCCCAGCCCCAGTGGAAGAGCTGAACGAATCGCACGCCCCGTTCCACAAGACGACGGGCCAAGAGGCAATTGTTCGCAAACGAGACCTTGCCCGGTTCGATGCCATATTCAGTCTGGATGGTCTCCGGTTCTGTGTGGATGTCCATCGCTTCAGGTACGGACATCTGCATGCGGAAGGCCAATTCGTACTGTGAGATCCGGGTCAGGATTTCCGGATCCTGGGTCTCTTCGTACTGTTGCCGATTGATCTCATTGATCGCCTCGATACTGCGCTGGCGCATGTCGCGCGAGACTCCGTCGGGATCCGAAAGGAATAGGACCGGGTCGCCATCGGATCGGCACTGCACGCCTTGATAGACGGTCGGCAAGAAACCGCTGCCGTAGACCGAGGCTCCCGCACTCGGCGCTGCCGCGCCCGAAATGAGCACGACAAAGCCCGGGAGATTCTGATTTTCCGATCCCAGGCCATACAGCGCCCAGGAACCGAGCGATGGCCGTCCGAGCCGAGGGCTGCCCGTGTACATGAACAGCTGCGCCGGTGCGTGATTGAATTCATCCGTATGCATCGCCTTCAGGAAGGTCACGTCATCGACAACCCGCGAGAAGTTGGGCAGATGATTGGAGACCCAGGCACCTGACTGGCCATACTGTTTGAAGGTGGCCTGCGGACCCAGCAGTTTGGGAACGCCCCGGATGAAGGCAAACCGTTTACCCTCGAGCAATGAAGGCGGGGTCTGCTGCCCATCGAGGCGCTGGAGGAGCGGCTTGTAGTCGAACAACTCGTGCTGGCTGGGTGCGCCTGCCATGTGCAGGAAAATGACATGCTTGGCCTTGGCCGGGAAGTGAGGCGTTTTGGGCAGGAGCGGGTCCGCTGACCCGGAGCCTGCGCCCACCAGAGGAGAACCCGATGCAAATGCGTCCAGCGCGGCGGGACCCATGATCGAGGACAGCGCCATGGATCCGATTCCCGCCGAAAACGACTTCAGGAAATGCCGCCGTGTCTGCAGGTGTGCCCACTTGAGCCGCGCCTCGTCCTGTATGCTGGTGTGTTTGCTCATTCTTTGGTCAGGAAGGCGTCGAGATTCAGGATGGTATTGGCCACCACAGGTAGCGGTGTGTCTTCAGCGAGGCTGGCCAGGGTCTGTCGCGTGGCCTCGGAAGGCGGACGGCCGAGGGCCATCAGGTATCCGGCTGCAGACTGCTCTTCCGGGGAATCGGCGGCTTCTTCCATGCGCGCAGCAAGGGCCTCGGCCGCTTCCCAGTAGGCTGGGTCGTTCAGCGTGACCAGTGCCTGCAACGGCGTATTCGTCCGTATGCGGCGCGAAACACAGAATTCGCGCGACGGTGCATCAAACGTGAGCATCGATGGATACGGCCCCGTACGACGCAAGTAGGTGTAGATGGCGCGGCGATAACGGTCCTCGCCTTCTGCCGTGACCCACTGCTGACCGTTGTATGGATTCTTCCAGATCCCATCTGGCTGGGGAGGCATGACGGAAGGACCGCCTTGTTTGTCGGACAGCAATCCTGACACGGCCAGTGCCTGGTCGCGGATTTGTTCAGCACTTAATCGGAATCGGGGGCCACGCGAAAGGAGGCGATTCTGCGGGTCCGCTTCCAGCTTTTCCTCGGTTGGTGACGAGTCTTGTCTGTACGTGCTCGACATGACCATCTCCTTGAGAATGCCTTTCACGCTCCACGCGTGATCCTCCCGGAACGAGACCGCCAGCCAGTCCAGCAACTCCGGGTGCGTTGGGGGCGAACCGATCGTTCCAAAGTCATCCGTAGTCTCGACGATTCCGAAACCGAAAAGCTGCTCCCAGAACCGATTCACGGCGACGCGCGCGGTGAGTGGATTCGCGTCCGAAACGAGCCACTCGGCAAATGCCAATCGGTCCATCGGCATATCCCCCGCGTGTGAGTCCGAGTCCGCTTCAGCACGGTTGGTGCCGTCGACGCTGAATACGGCCGGAACACCTCCTTCCACGGGGTGGAGTTGCGACAGGAAACTGCCACGATCAAACAACCGAGTGACCCGTGCTTCCTCGGGTCCCAGTTCCTGCATGATGGGCGTCTGGACCGGTTCCAGTTCAAACAGTGCTCTGCGGATTTCTCCGCGCTTCGAGCGCAGTTCCTCCGTGGAGGTGTGCGCGTCCGCGAACCGGTCGCGGATGAAGGCCTCCTGATGCGGACTGCGCTCTTCGCGCGGGATGGCTGCGATCCGTAGAACCTCATTCTTGGAAGTGTTCAGCAGCTTTCCATTGACTTCCGGATCGTCGAGCTGCGTTTCCCACTCTGCACGAACGGCAAGCATGTCTTCTGAGGACACGAAGTCGACCAGGGCAGCGTTGGCCTCCGCCAGTTCAGCCTGCAGCCGTCGGCCTTCCGCGGCATGGGCCGACTCAAATTCCAGCAGGACCGGCTCTTCGCTGGGTTGATCCCAGTCAGCTGTGTTGTTGAAAATGGCCAGCGAGGCATAGAAGTCTTCCTGCACGAACGGGTCGTACGGGTGGCCGTGGCACTGCACGCAGCGCATGGTAGTGCCCTGGAAAACCTCCCAAGTAGTGCCTACGCGGTCGATGACCTGCGCAAGCCGGTGCTCCTCGTCATCGGTCCCCCCTTCCTCGTTGGTCATCGAGTTGCGATTGAAGGCCGTGGCGATGAGTTGATGATCGGTCGGATCGGGAAGCAGGTCACCGGCCAATTGTTCGATGGTGAACGTATCGAAAGGCTTGTCGTCGTTGAATGCGTTGATGAGCCAATCCCGATAGCGCCAGATGGATCGTGCCCGGTCGGCTTCGTAGCCCTTTGAGTCGGCATAGCGGGCAAGGTCCAACCACAGGGCCGTCCACCGTTCGCCAAACGCATTGTCCGCCAGCAGTTCATCCACAAGGCCTTCGTAGTCGGCACTATTGCATACCTGCTCGATCCGCTCTTGAGACGCTGGCAAACCGATCAAGTCAAGACTGACACGACGTGCGAGCACTTCACAGGACGCCTCTGGTGCAGGTTGCAGACCGGTGGATTCCAGACGAGCACGGATGAAGGCATCAATAGGGGTCAGAGCGTCAATTTCCGGTACGGCAGGGCGGGAAGGCAGAATGTAAGCCCAATGCTGATCCCACTCTGCGCCTTGATTGATCCATCGGCGGATCAGGTCGATCTGATCTTCACTGAGCGGGGCACCATCTTTGGGCATCCGCTCTTCGGCCACCGTGTGCGAAATCATGCGGACCATGGCACTGGCACCCGCATTGCCCGGGACGATGGCCGGTTCGCCGGATTCTCCTCCGATGAGCGCCAGGTCCCTGAACTGGAGATTCAGGTCGGCGCTGGTTTTGACCCCTCCGTGACATGCCACGCAGTTCTCATTGAGGATGGGCCGGATCTCCGCATTGAAATCGACATGCCCACTGCCGCAGCCGGCGAGCAGAATCAGGACGAGGATGAAAGCGGGCGAGGAACGCATGGCCAAGAATCGGGCCGCCGACAGGGATAGTCAAGGAAGCGATGCTGCCTCGGTTTCACTATTCTGGGTCGATCCCCAAGCCGAGGAACCCATGAATCGCCGCCAATTCGTTTCCACGTCCGCCCGAGCCGCCGGTGGCCTCGCCATCATGCCATCCGCTCCTTCCGTCATCGTCAAACGAGCCCTTTCCGACGAGATCATCGGTCACGGGGATTTTCGTTACCGGGTTGACAGGGAGTGGGGCAACCTCGATCCCATGGCCCATCCGGTCAAGAACTGCCATGAAATGGTACAGGATCGTTCCGGGCGCTTGATCATGATCACCGATGAAACGAAAAACAACGTCCTGACCTATGATCGGAGCGGAAAACTGCTCGACGCGTGGGGTACCTCCTTTCCGTATGGTCACGGCCTGACGATTTCGGACGAGGGCGATGCCGAATACCTGTGGATCTGTGACAACGGATTCGATGGGAATGCGCAGGTTGTCAAAACGACGCTGAACGGGCGGGAAGTGATGCGACTCGAGTCACCCAAGGCCTTTGGCCTGTACGGGGAAGACGACAATTTCTATCCGACCGAAACCGCGGTGGCGCCTAACGGCGACGTCTATGTCGCGGACGGTTATGGATCGCAGTGGATTCTGCAATACGCAGCCGACGGGACGTTCATTCGGCACTTCGGTGGACGCGGGGATGGCGATTCCCAGTTTTCGACGGCACACGGGGTGTGTGTCGATACCAGGGGAGAGGGAGAGCCGACCCTGATTTGCACTTCTCGTGGCCACAACGCATTCAAGCGATTCTCCCTTTCAGGGGACTATATCGAAACCATCTTCCTACCGGGCGCTTTTGTTTGTCGGGCCGTGATCGACGATGACATGCTGTATTCCGGTGTGTGCTGGTCCCGACTGCGCTACCTGAATCAGACCCCCGATTCCGGATTCGTGACCATCCTCGACACCGCCGGCAAAGTGGTCTCCAATCCGGGAGGTACGGCTCCAACGTATCGCGACGGTGAATTGCAGCTCATGCTTCAGAAGGAAGCACTATTCAATCATTGCCACGACGTGTGCGTGGACCAGGACAAGAACCTCTATGTCTGCCAATGGAATGCCAACCAGACGTATCCGATTCGCCTCGAGCGCGTGTAGCCTGCTGATTCTGCTTCTGTTGGCGGGGTGTGGTCGGACAGAGCAGATCCGCGTCGGCGAACGGGCGCTGCTGACCGGAACGCTTGAGCGAGGTACCGAGGGAGGGTTGTTTCTCTCAGCATGCCGAACGGATTCGGCCCATCTTTTGGTTGACCCCGAAGGATATCTCGATCAAGCCGGGGGATTCGCATCAGTTTATACCACGTCGGCTGAGCGCGATGGTCGCACGGTGTGGCAGGTCCTGCGAGTCAATTACGCACCAATCGAAGGATTTGGATGCGGCTTCGATTGGGAGGGCACGATGTGGAGCGCATCTGGCAACGAACCTTTCTGGTCGGCTCGGGTCGAGGAGGATGGGCTGAGCCTTCGATTCCCCGAACGCGACATGATCACCCAGCCCGTCAGAAAAGAACAGGGACCGGTATTCATCGGCGACGGCGTGTCATTGACATTCACCAACCGGAAATGCGTCGATACGATGGCGGATACTGATTACGGATGGGTGACGCATCTTGAAATGAACGGGGTGTCGTATCGGGGGTGCGGATTCCAAGGCATGGCCGAACAACCAGCTGACCCATGATGGAGCCTGTCGAGCACGAATTCACGTGTCCGTACTGCTGGGAAGTGATCTCCATGGTGATCGAACCCACACCGGAACAGCAGTCCTACATTGAGGACTGCGAAGTGTGTTGTAGGCCCATCGAGATTCGCTTCGCGGGTGACAAGGACGGGCTGACGATGTTCGAGGCAGATTCCATCGAGCAGTAAGCTCAAGCAATCAACCCTTTGACCACCTTGCCATGTACGTCGGTGAGCCGGAATCGACGGCCCTGATGCAGGAAGGTCAGTCGCTCGTGGTCGAAACCGAGCAGGTGCAGCAGGGTCGCCTGGAAATCATGTACGTGGACTGGGTTTCGGACGATGTTGTAGCCGAAGTCGTCGGTTTCGCCGTAGACCGTCCCGGCATTGATGCCGCCGCCGGCCACCCAAACGGAAAAGCATCGTGGGTGATGGTCCCGCCCATAATTGTCCTTCGTCAGTTTTCCCTGTGAGTAGCTGGTCCGGCCGAATTCACCACCCCAGATCACGAGGGTGTCGTCGAGAAGTCCGCGGCGTTTGAGATCCTTGATCAATGCGGCGGAGGGCTGATCGGTGTCTTTGGCCATCAGGGCGATGTCGTTCGGGAGATTGCCGTGCTGGTCCCACCCTTGATGGTAGAGTTGGATGAATCGGACGTCCCGCTCAGCCAGCCTTCGAGCCAGCAGGCAATTGGCAGCGAACGTCCCCGGCTTCCGGGCGGCCTCGCCGTACAGCTCGAACACTTCATCAGGCTCGTCGGACAGATCCATGGTATCGGGCACGGAGGTCTGCATACGATATGCCATCTCATACTGGGCGATTCGCGAATCGATTTCCGGGTCCATCACCCGCTCGTGTTCGGCCTTGTACATGGCGCGCAACGCGTCGAGCATACGTCGGCGGCTCATCCGGGACATACCATCTGGGTCCTTCAGGAACAGAACCGGATCGGCACCGCCTCGAAACTGGACGCCTTGGTGCAGGGAGGGAAGGAATCCGCTTCCCCAGAGCCGCGAATAGAGGGGCTGATCACCCTCGCGGCTGCGCGAAAGGAGGACGGTGAATGTGGGGAGATTGTCATTGAGCGATCCCAGGCCGTAGCTCATCCAGGACCCGAACGATGGTCGTCCAGTCTGCTGCGAACCGGTCTGGAAGAAAGTAATGGCCGGATCGTGGTTGATGGCCTCAGTGTGCATGGACCGGATGACACAGATGTCGTCGGCAATGGAGGCTGTGTGAGGGATCAGGTCTGAGAACCAGGCGCCGGCGCGTCCAGCCTGCTTGAAATCGAACTGGGACCCGGCCATCGGAAGCGAAGACTGGAACGCGGACATGCCGGTGAGTCGCTGTCCTCCACGCACACTGGCTGGCAGTTCCTGGCCATTGAGTTCGCGGAGGGTGGGCTTGTAGTCCAGCAATTCCAGATGAGAAGGCCCGCCGCTCTGGAAGAGATAAATGACGCGTTTTGCCTTGGGAGCAAAGTGGGGGCCCGAGGGATCGGGGCTGGCCTCGGACCCGGTGGCACCGAACGCATCCAGTACACCCATCGGACCGAGCAAGGTGGCCAGCGCAGCTCCGCCAAACCCGCAGGCCGAGCGTGACAGGAAGTGTCGCCGGGTCGAAAGGAATTTGATATCGTCGAGTTCGTGCATGGTGCCGGATCGCAGGCTATCTCAAGAAAATGGTCGCGTCGTGGTTCAGGATGGTTGACGCCACCGTGGTAAGCGCCGCCACTTCCCTCGCAGGCAACGACGGATCCCGTGGATGTTCGCCCGTGGCCAGCAATCGCCTGGCATCGGCGGAAGAGACTTTCTCGCGTTCCTGTTCCAGGAGTGTGAGAAGGGCCTCTTGCTCGATATCCGAGGGCTCTCTGGCTGTCAGGGTCCGGAATCCCCAGGTCACTCGGTCGGCATCCGTTTCACCACCCTCACGCAGCATGCGTTCGGCCAGCATGCGCGAGGCCTCAACGAATTGCGGATCGTTCATGAGCACGAGGGCTTGCAGCGGGGTGGAGGTACTCTGGCGACGCACGACACACAGGTTTCGCTCGGAGGTGTCAAAGATCATCATCGATGGCGGCGGGGTTGTCCGCTTCCAGATCGTGTAGAGGCTGCGACGGTACAAGTCGTCCCCGCTGTCCTGGACGTACTCCGTTCCGTTGCGGGTGGCTTGCTCTTTCCACAGTCCAGCGGGTTGGTACGGGCGAACCGGGGGCCCGCCGAGTTCCGATACCAGAAGACCGCTGGCCGCCAGCGCGTGGTCGCGCATCTGCTCGGCGGTCAGTCGACGGGCGGGCCCCCGAGCCAGAAACGCGTTGTCCGGATCCTGATCGGTCCGTTCGGGAGATACGTGCGACGCCTGTCGATAGGTGGCACTGAGTACAAGCCGTCGCAGCATGGCTTTCGTATCCCACCCCGATTCGCGGTATTCGACAGCCAGCCAGTCAAGCAATGCTGGATGGGTTGGAATGGCACCTTGCGCTCCGAAGTTATCTGATGTGGCCACAAGTCCGCGGCCGAATATCTGCTGCCACAACCTGTTTACCTGCACTCGTGCAGTCAACGGGTTCTCCTCCAGGAAAAGCCATTTCGCCAGTCCCAGTCGATTCTGTGGCAGACTGTCCGGAAAAGCCAGGATGGCCGCGGGCGTGCCGTGTGTGACAGGATCCCGTGGGTCGTCGTACTGCCCACGATGCAGGGTGAATGTCGGTCGAGGCTCCGGGAGATCCCGCATGATCATGGTTTCCGGTGCCAGCGTCAGTATGCGATTCTCTTCAGCGCGAAGCGCGCGCAACTCGTCTGAAATTTTCCGCCATTCCGGAGACCGTGTTTCCACTGCATAGTCCCGCCACTCCTGATCACCAGAGTCCGATCCAGCCATTGTGCGGATCTCCGGCAGACTGAGTCGTCGGTTGAAAACCTTCCATTCATCGAAGGACACCTCATCCAGCATTCGCTGGTTGTTGTCCGTGAACCCCAGTCGCAGATCGCCCGGCCCGGCCCAATTGGTAGAGTCACCCGTGAACGGGTGGATGCTCAGCCGAATGCTCTGGCGGAGATTGTCGGTCACGACGGGGGCATCCATGAGCTCGCCGTCCAAAACCAGTTGCATTCCATTCGCCCGGCTGGAACCATCGTAGCGGAATGCCAGATGATGCCACTCGCCACTGGATACGGGTTGAGTGGTCCGGATGCGGATTTCGTTGTCCGGCCCGACGTGGACCAGCCTGGCCGTGATGGTGTGGTCGGGGTTGAGGAAGGTGTGATACCCGCGGTCTCCGTCGAACAGACCGCTCGTCTTGGCCATGAGCGGACCCCAAGTGGTTTCGTTCTCGATCCGGAACCATACGCTGAGGGTGAAGGGGTCATAGCGCTCAAAGTGGTGACGTTTACTGCCGGCATCCAGCCATCCATCGCCGACAAGCTTCATGGCATTGCCATCCACTCCTTCAACGATTTCCGGGAGTCGTTCCCGATCGCCCCAGAAGTAACCGGCGGAATCCGGTTGGACGAGGTCCTCAAGCGAGAGCAGGTTGTCCTTTTGCACGAAGGACTCGATGGGATAGTGCGCCGTCATCCCATAGATCGTGACGGGTTGATCAGACGAAACCTGTGCAGTAACCGCATCCCAACGTGCGTTGGAAGGGTCTACCTCTCGCTCCAGTTCGGCAATATGCGCCCGGATGGCAGCCAATTCCTGGTCCTCTACATCCGTCGTCAGGATGACCGTGGGACTGGCCTCTCCTGCGTAAGGGATGTTGCCGATTTCATTGACTGAATTGAAAAAGGCGAACAGTTCGTAATACTCCGTCATGGAGACGGGGTCATAGCGATGATCATGGCAACGACCGCATTCCATGGTCACTCCCAGAAAGGCCTTGCCGAAGGTGTCTGTGCGATTGGCGACGTAGTCGACTCGGAACTCCTCGAGGACGATACCGCCCTCCTGGCTCTGCAGGTGATTGCGGTTGAATCCCGTCGCGAGCAAGTCATCCTTGGAAGGATCCTTGAACAGATCTCCGGCCAATTGTTGGGTGACGAACTCATCGTAGGGTTGATTGGTGTTGAATGAGCGCACCACCCAGTCGCGCCACGGCCACATGTTTCGCCAGCCGTCATCCTGGTATCCATGGCTGTCCGCATACCGGGCCAGGTCCAGCCAATCGACCGCCATGCGTTCACCATACTGCTCGCTGGCCAGCAGCCGATCTGCCACGCGAGCGAACGCTCCTGCGGAGGAATCAGCCAGGAACGCATCGATTTCAGCAACTGTGGGAGGGAGACCGGTCAGGTCAAACGTGGCTCGACGGATCCACTCTTCCCGGGATGCCGCCTCTGACGGTACCATTCCAGCCCGCTCGATTCCTGACAGGATGAACCGATCGACGTCGTCGCGCGGCCAATTCAATTGCTGAACGTCCGGTACGGCTGGACGCTTCGGAGCGGAGAAAGCCCAGTGTTCTTCAAACGCGGCACCTTGTTCAATCCACCGGATCAGCATGGCCTTCTCTTCTGCAGAAAGCCACAGGTTGGATTCCGGCGGTGGCATGCGGGTCTGGGGGTCATCGGAAAGGATCCGATGTACCAATTCACTACCCCCTGGATTTCCAGCCTTCACAGCCCGATTGCGGCGGCTGTTGGTGAGGGAAGCACGTATTCCCTCTGCCGTATCGAAGCGCAAGTCCGTGACCCTGCCTTCCGCGTCAGGACCATGACATGAAAAACATCGATCGGACAGGATGGGCCGCACGTGTATGCTGAAGCTCACGGTTTCCGGAATGGACGCTGCCGCGCGTTCAACGTCAGCCGGTGGGGTATAGCCGCACCCTGCTGGAATCAGGGCAAGGAGGCAGGCCCCCAACAACCAGGAGGATGTGGATGGAAAGCGTATCACGGAAGCCAAGGATTAGGCAGTGACCATCAGTATAGACGATGGGCCAACGCGATCGCAATGCCGGGAATCGCCTTACGTCACGATGCGATGGATGACTTAGTGATTTGATAATGCCGGCATCCTAATCTCGGCGGGCCCAAAATCTTGTGGGGCCCATTCTGTGATTCCGATTCCCGACCGAGCATGCCCAAGATCAAACGCCGCATCGTCTTCTTCGAGGCCGAAGGAGGCTCCGACAAATGGCTGGATGGCCATCGCCGCGATACCCAGCCTATCGTATTTGCCCTGAAATCCCGCGGATGGGATTCCGAGATCATCTTCTACCGGGATGAATGGAAGGAGCGCATCATCGAATACTGCGAGGATCGCTTCGACGCGTACGTAAGCCGCATCAACCCGGGAAATCTGGCCTACGGGGAAAGCGACTACTTCGACATGCTCCGGGAATTGTCCGACAACGGTATGATCGGAATGGCTCATCCCGACGCCATGATCAGTTTCGGAGCCAAGGATGCGCTCGTCAAACTGCGCCACACCAGCATGGTCCCTGACGACACCTATGTGTACTACAGCACTGAGGATTTTGAGAGTCAGTTTCCTGTCAGTCTTTCCCTCGGCGATCGCGTTCTGAAACAGAATCGCGGGTCGACCGGGTCTGGAATCTGGCGCGTTTCCGTCGTGGACAAACGGACATTCGAGCCTGGCGAACCTCTGCCGTCCGATACACTCGTGAAGTGCACCGAGGCACGAGACAACCACACCGAGCATCGCACGCTGGGCGACTTCATGGGCTTTTGCCATCGTTACATCGAAGGCGAGAACGGGATGCTGGTCGACATGCGCTACCTGCCTCGCATCAAGGAGGGGGAGATTCGCATCCTCATGGTTGGGTCAGAACCGATTTTCGTGGTGCACAAGAAGCCGGCCGAAGGCGAGGATTCATTCTCAGCGACGCTGTTTTCCGGTGCCAAGTATACCTATGATGACCCTTCAGCCTGGCAAGGACTTGTGGATCGATTCCTGTCTGAGCTTCCTGCCATCTGCGGATCACTGGGTCGCGACGACATTCCACTGATCTGGACGGCCGACTTCATTCTCGACACGGCTGATGATGGATCTGATCGGTACGTCCTTGGAGAGATCAACTGCTCCTGCGTCGGATTCACAAGTCATCTGGAAGAGGGCATCCAGGACAAGGTGGCACGGGAGATCATTCGTGTAGTCAAAGCCCGGCACCCGGAAGTCGTCCCTGCTTGAGACCTGTGCGGCTTGCCCGTCCCGTGATCGAGAACGCGATCAGTTGGTGGTCACGGTGTAGGTAACCGTGCGAACGACTTCCTGTGGGTCGACGTTCACTTTGGCTTCTGCCTCGAACGTGACGTTGAGTCCGGTCTGGTTGACGGAAGACACGTTGCGCACCAGCGTTTTGGCTCTGCGATTCATCCGGATGCGTCCGCGGCTTGTGGCTCCGTCGGGTGCTTCCATGGTGGCCCACAGCTTCATGTTGCGTGGCATATTCGAATCGAGGGAAGCGGTAACTTTGCCGTTGCGTCCGTTCGTGGTGATGGACCAGGTCGACGATCCCGTAGCGCGATCCGGCTGGCTTCCTGCGTTGGCGGCGTTGACGGTGATGGAAATGTCACTGTCGACAGAGATGACAGCAAACTCTTCAATCTGAACAGCAACCTGCTGCGTTGCCACGGAGGCTTGCGCAGAAGCTGAGCGCGTCTGGAACGCGATCAGCATCAGGGCGGTCAGGATGAATGTGGTTGTGCGGTTTGTCATCAGAGTGGGAAGCGTTTGTCTGCCCTAAGAATGGCAAAGCACGTGCCGCGCGGGGTAATTCGGCCCGAATGGCCTGAAATGGTCGATTTGGTCTGATAGCATGCCATCTGAGTGTTTCGATGGCGAAACACCCCTGGTTTGATGGCGTGCCTGCATGCGTGAGTGGGAATCGCCCAAAACGCGTGAACCCGGCGCCTTACGGGGCGCCGGGTTCTGGGAGCGATCGGGCTTACGGGCCCGCGGGACATACTGGACGGTGTGGAGTGTGTGTCCCTTTTCGTTTGGGGCCGGGCTTACGGGCCCAGCGAGCGTCTTAGTTGTTCGTGATCGTGCCTAGTTGTTGGTGATCGTATATGTGACCGTGCGGACGACGCTCTCAGGAGAAGCATCTACCGTGGCGACGGCTTCGTAGTCGAGGGAGAGACCATTGCCGCGAACTTTGGTGACGTTCGTGACCAGATCAACAGCGTTCGAAGAGAGCGCCAGCTTGCCAGCGGAAGAAGCACCCGAAGGAGCAGCCATCTCGGCGTTGAGCGAAAGACCCGTCGGCATGTTCGAGTCGA
>JANQQV010000007.1 GCA_028284865.1 Rhodothermales bacterium
CTGCTTGATACGTATCTCTTGAAGTTTGATCGTCCAGCCACGCGGCGTGCCTATCGATCTGATCTCGTGGATTTCTTTGGCTCTGAGGAGATCTCACTCGATATGGCTCTGGATGTCTCGTTCGTCCAGGTCAATCAGTACATCGCTTCGCTCGAAGCGGCTGGTTCGAAGGCTTCCACCATCAGACGACGAGTTGCTGCCATTCGGGGGTTCTTCGATTGGTTGGAAGCCCTGGGTGCAATTGAAAAGAATCCCGCCCACCGTCAGCTCATCCGCAAGGTCAAATCAATCCGCAACAAGGATCGGGTTCTCGTAGTGCTCACATCTGAGCAGGCCAATCAACTGCTCCATGCTGCTCGTGACATCAGCATACGCAACCACGCCATGATGGCGACCATGTTGTATTGCGTCCTGAGGCGAAGCGAAGTGGCCGCCATGGATGTGGACCACATCCGATTGATCGGCAAATACTGGATTCTGGACTTGCCGACCACCAAGGGCGGTGCCGATCAGTACGTCAAGATTCCTGAGCATGTCGTTGAACTCATCGAAGAGCACAAAGAACATTATGGAATTGCCTCTGGCCCGCTCTGGCGATCCCATTCTCGAAGGAATCCGGGTGGTCGATTGACGCCGACGAGTATCTACCGCATCGTACGGGAAACAGCTCTCAAGGCCGGTCTTCCGGATATCGGCGCCCATACCCTCAGGCACACCGGATGCACCCTGGCCATCGACAATGGCGCAAGTCTGCAGCAAGTCCAGACACATGCGCGGCACAAACAAATCGAGACGACGATGGTCTATGTCCATCAACGGGATCGTCTTCGCGACAGCGCGGCCGACTTCATCCGCGTCGATGATGGTGACGATTCGTGAAGCCCATCATTCCAGTAATTGCTGGCCCCACGGCCGTTGGTAAAACAGCCGTTTCCGTCGAACTGGCTGGAAGAATGGACGCGGAGATCGTATCGGCGGATAGCCGTCAGATCTACGCGCCGTTCCGGATCGGAACGGCGCGCGCCACGCCAGAGGACATGCAGGGCGTCAGACATCACCTGGTTGGTGAATGGCCGCTGGACTCGCCATACTCAGCCGGTCGCTTTTCCGGTCAAGCCAAGGAGATCATTCCGTCCATACAGACGCGAAACAAGCAAGTCATCGTTGTCGGTGGATCCACGCTGTACGTCCATGCCCTGATCCATGGCCTGTCTGAAATTCCTCCAGTAGATCCACAAATCCGGGAGAACCTGAACCAGGAGCTGATCACAAGGGGCGCTCAGGATCTTCACGCCGAACTTGTCGAAGCCGACCCGGCATTTGCGACAACCCTGGATCCGACCAAGTCACAGCGTATCGTTCGCGGATTGGAAGTATATCGCGGTACGGGCACGCCTCTCTCCCATTTCCATACTCCTCCTCCCCTTCCCGATCAGCGCTACCAACTCGTTGTGCTGCATGTGGATCGGGAATTGCTGTATGCGCGCATCGATCAACGCGTGGAGGAGATGCTGGCAGAGGGTCTCCTGGACGAAGTCAAGCAGGCCTTGGCAGATTTTCCTGACCGCTCGCTGAATGCGTGGCGAACCATCGGGTATCAGGAATTGATTCCATTCTTCGAAGGTGTATACGACTTGGAAGAGGCTGTGCGCCTGATCAAGAGAAACTCCAGGCGATACGCCAAGCGACAACTGACGTGGTACCAGCGCTACAAGGACGCACTATGGCTGGACATGCAAAAGGAGTCGTCTGTGTCAGCAGCCGAACGCATCCAGGATGAGGTTGCAAGACAGAACCACTGAGGGTGTAGACGCCCTCAGATGTTCATGATGATTCCAATGCGACGCCCCTCGTTCTCATAGATGACCTCGTCGGCCATGCGCTCGATGAGAAATATTCCCCTTCCTCCGTCTTCCAGCAGGTTCTCTGAAGCCAGTGGATCAGCTATGGCCTCGCGGTCAAATCCTGCCCCTTCATCTTCCACCCAACACTCGCTTCTGCCGGACTTCTTCTTGAACTCGATCACCACCTTCTTTGACGGATCGTTGTCGTTTCCGTGCTCGATGGCATTGGTCACCACTTCGCTCGCCAGCAACACACCGGTAAAAATGCGGTCATCCTCATCGAAGCAACTCTTGTAAAACGCCTCGGCGACATCAACAACCTGTTCGAGTTCCTCGAATCGGCTGGCGATCTCCATCCGCTGGGTCGAGCTGCCAGGATCGGACATGGTGATTATCGGCGATTGTGACGTTGGATGGGGGCGAAGGGGCCTCAAGGTAACGCACAGCTACGCAAGATTCCGGTTCATTCCGGGCTTCTGTCAGCAATCCCGGTAAGAAGACCAGAGAGCATATGAGCCTGCTTCTTCCGATCGAATTGGGAGACCCATTCTTCGTTTCCACGGGGCAGCTGACCTGCTTCCGCGCGTTTCAGGATGGACGCCAGTGAACTGGCAATTTCGCCGACATCATCGGGGTCGACAATCCATGAGGCGCCGTAGCCCTTGAGGGCTGATCGAACCTCCCCTTCCGGGGCAAGTGCCAGTATCGGACGCCTTGAGCCCATGTATTCGAACAGCTTTCCTGTTGCGATCATGTGTCCGCCTTTCTGGCGGCCAACAATCACCCAGAGGACGTGTGCCTCCTGTAGTTCTGCAACGGCTTCAGCATGAGAGCGATACCCGAGAAAGGTCACCATCTTCTCCAGCCCAAGCTCGCTGACCAGCGCCTTCTTCTCATCGGGAAACAGTCCAACGAACCGCAGCTCCAATCTGTCAGAGAGCGCCTGATCGCGTTCTGCGAGAACCGCTAGAGCCCTCAACATCGAATCCGGCTGCTGCGCATCGTAGAACATGCCAGAATAGACGAGGCGAATGCGACCGGATTCTGGGACTCGTTCTCCAAAGTCAGCCGGGTCGTAGCCTTGTGGCAGCACACGGATGTCAGCCTCCGGCGCCCGCTGCTGAATCAGTTGCTTGATCGACTCATTGACTACCGTTATCAGATCAGCCTGCGTGAGCACCTTTTTCTCGGCACGAGCATGCCAGGCTCGATGCCAAGGACTGGGGTAGCGATGTCTAGGATTGTCCAGCCAATCGTCCCTGTAGTCTACCACATGCGGCACATCCAGAAACTTGGCAAGCTCTCCCCCAACCATTAATCCCGTGTACGGAGGCGCGCTGGAAAGAACGACATCGACAGGTCCGGAAGCACGAATCTGCTCGAACACCGAGCGTGCATGTCGAGCCCACCCTCTCTTGTTGTCGGGAAGGAAAAACATCCCTGTCAACCAGGTGAACAACCGGCGTTTTCGCTCTGAAGGCGTTCCGACAGCTCGCTTGCCACCACCTCGGGTTGGATCCAGCGAACGCGTTCTGATGATGCGTATACCAGGGCGCTCGATTTCCTCCAACAGCGAATCATCGAAGGCCAGATATCGACCTGGCTCGACCGTCAAGACGGTGACGTTCCATCCGTTGTCGGGCAGGTACTTGACCCATTTGGCGACGCGCTGCACGCCCGATCCTCCCATCGGTGGGAAGTAGTAGGCAACCAGAACCACGTGGCGGTTCTTGCCAGGACCTTCCTGCGAACTGATCGTCATGTTCGAGGCTCGCTTATCTGAAGGAGGCGATTTCTTTCAGCTCTTTGCGTTGGATATCCGGCACCTTTGCGTCATCTGCAGCATGACCAACAACCAGAAGGATCACCGCACGCTCATGACTCGGTCGTTCGAGCACCTTATTCAGGAATCCCATTGGGCTAGGCGTGTGAGTCAATGTACTCAGGCCGGCCTGATGCAAGGCTGCAATCAGCATCCCCGTGGCGATACCCACGGACTCCTGCACGTAGTAGTTCTTCGAGCGTCCGCCTTCAGGCAAAGGATCATAATTCCGCGCGAAAATCGCGATGAGCCAGGGCGCGGTTTCCAGAAAGGGCTTGTTCTCGTCCGTTCCGAAGGGCCGCAACGCGTCAATCCATTCGTCACTCGCCCTTCCACCATAAAACGCCCTCTCTTCTTCTTCTGCGGCCTCTCTGATAGCCTTCTTTATTTCGGGATCAGAGATCGCAGCAAAATGCCACGGTTGCTTGTGAGCCCCGGATGGTGCGGTCCCGGCGGTCATGATACAGGATTCGATCACGGATCGCGGTACAGGGGTTGACGCATACTCCCTCACGGTCCGACGACCATCCATCAACTCGTGGAATGACACGGCCCTATCTGACATTTCCTGATCTGAAACGTCCAATGGATGCGAGAATGGTTTGAAAGGGACAGAATCACTCATGTCAGTGTGGTCTGAAGTCTTGTCTCATGCAGCGAGAATACTAGTCGCTTGACAGCTCACCTG
The DNA here is from genome assembly GCA_028284865.1 of Rhodothermales bacterium. Lineage (GTDB taxonomy): Bacteria > Bacteroidota > Rhodothermia > Rhodothermales > UBA10348 > JAAZVD01. Next base: position 4,355 of record JANQQV010000007.1, read on the forward strand.
GCATAGCTGGGACCAGTTTGATCACAGGCGGACCAGATCCGTACCCAGGCGATTGAGTGTGGAACAGCCGCCGGACTGCAATTGAACCATGTTTTCGATGCGTACTCCAAAGTGGCCCGGCAAGTAAACTCCCGGCTCGATTGTGATTATACAGCCTTCCGGCAATGGAAGTACGTTCCTTCTAGAAACAGAAGGCGACTCGTGGATCTCCAACCCTACCCCATGTCCCAGGCTGTGAGAAAAGGCAGATCCATACCCGTGCTCTGTCAATACCTGACGCGCAACGCCATCCAACTGTTCGCCAGTCATACCGGCTGCCGCCCGTTCAGTCGCCTTCAATAACGCGCTCCGTACAGCTTCATAGGCCTCCAGGAAGTCCTTGTCAGAACGTCCGAATACGACGGTTCGCGTCATGTCGGAGTGGTAGCCGTCCACCACACCACCGAAGTCCATCAGAATGATGTCTCCCCTTCGAAGGCTCCGAGATCCAGGTCGCGCATGAGGAAGGGCCGCATTCTCGCTGAATGCCACGATCGTGTCGAATGCAGCACCTGAAGCTCCTTTCTGACGGTGGCGATAATCAATCTCTGCGGCGATATCCAGCTCAGTCAGACCCTCTTCGAACACATCAAGGATTTCCTCAAACACCTCCTCCGTCATTGCCAGTGCCTTCTTGATGGCACTGAGCTCGGACTCATCCTTCACAGAACGCAGATGAGCAAGGGGATCTGGACCATCCTCAACGACTACGCGCTTCAGCTTTGTCTGTAGTCCAGATACTTCGGCCCACGATACATGCTGACCCTGGAGGCACATCTGCTCCAGGCCCCATTCGGTAGCAATCTGGACAATGCCATCCGTGAGCGAAGCCGATACGATGTGTACAGGCAGGTCGCCGCATTCCAGCCTGGCTTGCTCAGTGTACCGGCCATCCGTGATCAGCAGCGCCCGATCAGGCGATACCATTAAACAGGCATTTGACCCGGTGAATCCGCTTACCCATCGGATATCGGGCAGGTGCGTCACCAGGAAGCCTTGTCCCTGATTAAGGGCCAACGACTGTCTGAGGTGATGAAGCCGATTAGAGCCCTCGATAGCCATCTTTATCTAGCGACGCGTCGAGTAGTTCGGCGCTTCTTTGGTGATGGCGATGTTGTGAGGGTGACTCTCCACGAATGACGATGCTGAGATCCGGACGAACTGGGCATTCTCCCGGAGGTCGTCCACGGATGCACATCCACAGTAGCCCATGGCGCTACGCAGCCCACCCATCATCTGATAGACCACCTCATGCAGCGTTCCGCTGTATGGTACACGGCCTTCAATGCCTTCCGGAACGAGCTTCTTGATGTCGTCCTCCACATCCTGGAAGTATCGATCCTTGCTGCCCGCCTGCATCGCGCCAAGAGAGCCCATGCCTCGGTAGCTCTTGTACTTCCGTCCTTCCAACAGGATGGTCTCGCCCGGGCTTTCTTCCACGCGAGCGAACATGCCGCCGATCATCACGCTTTGCGCTCCTGCTGCAAGCGCCTTCGGCACTTCTCCGGTCTGCTTGATGCCACCATCGGCGATGATCGGGATTCCTTTGGATGCGGCGGCCTTGCCGCACTCCAGGACCGCTGAAAGCTGCGGCACACCAACCCCCGCGACAATGCGGGTCGTACAGATGGATCCAGGTCCGATACCCACCTTGACGCAGTCGGCCCCTGCTTCGATCAGATCCAGTGTCGCTTCTGCTGTTGCGACATTCCCAGCGATAACATCCAGATCCGGATAGGCTTCCTTTACTCGCTTGACAGCTTTCAGAACGCCTTCACTGTGCCCGTGCGCCGTATCGACTGTGATGAAGTCCACGCCGGCAGCCACCAGCGCCTCCACTCGATCAAGAGCATCGAGCGTCACACCGACCGCCGCTCCGACTCTGAGTCGACCATGCTCGTCCTTGCAAGCATTTGGAAACTGCCGCTTCTTCTGGATGTCCTTGAACGTGATGAGCCCGGTCAGGTGACCCGACTCATTCACAACCGGAAGTTTTTCAATCTTGTTGGCCTGCAGCAGCGCCTCGGCCTCATCCAAGGTCGTTCCTTCTGGCCCCGTGACGAGTGGCGCCTTCGTCATGATGTCATTCAGCAGCTGCGCGCCATCCAGTTCGAAGCGCAGGTCACGATTCGTGACAATTCCCTCGAGAATGCCTTCTTCCGACACCACCGGAATACCGCCGATGGAGTAGCGTGCCATCATCGCCCGCGCATCGGATACCGTATTCTCCGGTTTGAGCGTGATCGGGTCCATGATCATGCCGCTTTCCGAACGCTTCACGCGCCGAACCTCGGCTGCCTGCTGCTCGATGGACATGTTCTTGTGCAGCACACCGACACCCCCTTCCCGAGCCATGGCAATGGCCATATCCGACTCTGTTACGGTATCCATGGCGGCAGAGATCAACGGCACATTAAGCGTGATACGCTGGGTCAAGCGGGTTGCCGTAGAAACGTCTCGGGGCATGACTGAGGACCGTGCCGGTACCAGCAGAACGTCATCGTACGTGAGACCTTCGCCCCTGAACTTGGGATTGTTGAATGCGGGATCCGATGGCTGCATAATCTGCGGATCGTTTAAACGAATGATTACAGTTTGACTTGTCGATACATGCTGGTGACTTCCGACCGGGACAGGCGCCGCCACTTCCCTTTCCTGATGCCTTTTGTGGTCAGACCCGCATAAACAGCCCGATCGAGCTGTGTCACTTCATTGTCCAAGGCCTCGATCATGCGACGAACCTGACGATTCCGACCTTCATGGATGGACATGACCATAACGTTCTGGTCCCCATCGACATAGGAGACCCGGTCGGCTTTGGCCAGTCCGTCTTCCAACTCAATGCCCTTGCGCAGCTGCATCAACTGCTCTTCATTGACGGGCTTTTTGGTATGGACCAGATACTGCTTCGACACACCGTAGCTCGGATGCATGAGGCGGTGAGCCAGATCCCCATCGTTCGTCAATAGCAACGCGCCGGTCGTGTGGCGGTCCAGTCGGCCCACGGGAAAGAGGCCCAGCGCGCCGAACTCATCGGCTGGAAGCAAATCCATTACTGATCGACGACCCTTTTCATCCGATGTCGTCGTGATCGTGTCCTTGGGCTTGTTCACCAGAATGTACTCCCGGTCGACAGGAACGACGCGACGGCCATTGACCTCGACTCGATCCGAACGACCCACTTTGACACCCATCTGGGTGACCACCTCATTGTTCACCTTGACCAGGCCCTGGGCAATCAGATCGTCGGCTTCCCTGCGGGAGCACGTACCTGTGCTGGCAATGAATCGATTGAGGCGAACAGGCTCCGTCATGGACAGAACCGGGGAGTTTTCAGGTGACTGACGGACAGACCGATGGGGCGTTTTTTTCTGGGGCCGGTTTCTTCCGCCCTTACGCCTATTGTTCGGTCTGTTCTTCATCTCCAGACAGTTCGTTTCCTGATTCCCGCCCAACGGATTCGGCGGCATCTGGTTCGCTCTCAGCCAAATCTCCTTCCTCCCCGGGGGGCAACTCGTCTACTGGCTGCAGCGGTAGCTGGACGGCCGTGGTCATCAGCAGCTTGGCTTTCTCTTTCTGGAAGGCCGGATCATCCAGAATGGACTCCAGCTCACGAAGGTTGGGTAGCTCTTCCAGGGAGTGAAGACCAAACAATTCCAGGAATTTGTCGGTTGTTCCGTACAACAGCGGCCTTCCAACACGTTCCGAACGCCCAACGACGTCGATCAACCCGAACTCCAGCAGCTTCCGGATGGCATAGTCGCAGTCCACACCGCGAACAAATTCGAGTTCTGAGCGCGATACCGGCTGACGGTAAGCCAGAATGGCCAGCGACTCCATCAGCGTTCTCGACAAACGACGCTGGCGGTCGGTGACAAAGAGGGCTTTCAGAAAGGGCGCAAGGGCTTTTCGCGTCGCAAACCGGAATCCTCCTCCCCACCGCTCGATCCCGTAGGGACGTTCCGTCTCCGAAAGGCGTTCATTGATTCTGGCGACGGCATCGTCCACATCGGCCTGTTTGGGCTCTTCCAGACCCGTTGCTTCGGCCCAAGAGCGTGCGATAGTCTTCGCATCAATCGGCTCCTCAGCTGCAAAGATCAGCGCTTCGACGGCAGCGTCGAAGTCCGGAGTGTGCTCGGGAAAAGTGTGTTCAGCTTCCATCAAGTGGCCGATTCTTCGTTTGAGGGCGATGCTTCGCCTTCAATCTGTGCGGGTGCCTGCTTCAGGATGATCTCGAAATCACTGGCATCGCCAGCGAGAAAGATATCGATTTCGCCCAAACGAGCCATCTCCAGAACTGCCAGAAACGTGGCAATAACGAATGGTTTGCTGCGTCCTTGAGCCATCTCGACGAACGAATGCCGTTCTCCACTACCGATGGCAGCGCGCAGATATACCTGCTGCTCCTCAACGGTGAAGGACTCAGCCTCGACAGCGTGGATGGGTTCGTCAGGTGCTTCGGTCAGAACCCGTCGCAACGCCGAAATCAAATCGAAAACGGTTGCTTCGACCAGCTCCTCGTCGGGCTCGACAAGCGTGTCTTCTACTGCGGATGCTGCCCCTCGTGTAAACTGCTTGGCCCGTTCTTCCCACTGACTTTCCAGCTTCTCAGAGGCCTCCTTGAACCTGACATACTCCAGCAGGCGCTCGACAAGTTCGGCTCGGGGGTCGATTGGCTCTCCCTCCTCATCAACCTCTGTAGAAGGCAGCAATAGACGCGCCTTGATGTTGATGAGCACCGCGGCCATGTAGAGGAAATCGCCAACGCCATCCAGATCGACCTCCTCCATGTACGAGACGTACTCGAGGAATTCGTCAGCGATTCGAGCAATCGGGATGTCATGGATGTCCAGCTCGTCTCTTCTGATGAAGAAGAGCAACAGGTCCAGCGGACCTTCAAATTGCTGAAGCCGGATCTTGTACATCCTTAACCGTTGCCGCGCCGGTCCCTGAACCAACGCGCCGTTTCTACGAGGCCTTCGCGAGCCTCAATCGTTGGCGACCATCCCAAGCCTTCTTGGGTGTGTGCATAAGATAGCACAGACCGACGCTGTTCCCCGGGCTTTCCAGGGCCATACTCGGTAGGCATTTCAGGGGCCAATTCGTCCCGAAGAGCCTCAAACAAGGTCACGACATCCGTTTCGACGCCCGTACCCACGTTGAATACCCCACAGCCATCGTAGTCGAGCGCAGCCATGTTGGCAGCTACGACATCCTTGACGTGCACGTAGTCACGGGTTTGCTTGCCGTCGCCATTTACCACAGGCTGCTTTCCATCGAGCATGCGCTCACAGAAGATGGCGACCACTCCAGCTTCACCATGTGGGTTCTGACGAGGTCCGTACACATTGCCGTAGCGAAGAGCGATGTATTCGACTCCATGTGTGTCCTCGTAGAAAAACAGATACTTCTCCGAGCATAGCTTCGTGATCCCATATGGAGAAAGGGGCTGCAATGGGTGCTCTTCAGTCTGGGGAGCGACGACTGGCTCGCCATAGATGGCACCCCCGGTGGACGAGAAGATGACCTTCTTCAATCCGTTCTGCCGACCTGCTTCCATGAGGTTGAGCAGACCACCGACATTGATGTCTGCATCGAATCGAGGATCGGCAACGGATCGACGGACATCCATCTGGGCCGCCAAATGGAACATGACTTCAAACCGATGCTCAGCCCAAAGTGCCGCTACGCCTTCGCTGCGGATATCCACTTCGTGAAGATGCGCGCCCTCGGGCACCTGCTCCCGGAATCCACCACTCAAGTCGTCCAGCACATGAACATCATGTCCAGCTGCCAGAAGCGCATCACACACGTGGGAACCGATGAATCCGGCTCCGCCGGTAACGAGGATTTTCATTTCGACCGAAAAGGGTTGCTAGTTGGGCAAAAGGCGCACATCGGTGAACTGTGCATCGTCCAGGATGCGAGAAGCCACCCGTTGGATGTCCTCGGCCTCGATGCGCTCCACCATGTCCAGAATCTCATCGAGGGAATAATAGCGACCGTAATACAATTCCTGACGGCCAATGCGCATCATCCTGGAAGACATGTTCTCCAGGCCCAACATGATGGCACCCTTCGACTGACTCTTCGCGCGCTGAAGTTCCGTCCGCGTTATCGGCCGCTCCCTCAAGCGATCAAACTCCCTGCGGATCAGCTTGAATGCACGATCCACTTTCGTCTTGTCCGTACCCATGTAAACACCGATATCGCCAGTATCGGAGTGTAGATTGACGAAGGAGTAGATGTTGTAGCAGTAGCCGTACTTCTCGCGGATGTTCTGGTTAAGACGGGAAGACATACCCCCTCCCAGGACAGTGTTCAGAACCGAAAGCGCGACGCGATCATCGTCGTGAACGCTCATTCCCCGTCCGCCAAGCACGAGGTGCGCCTGCTGGATGGGACGGGTTGCGTGGACGGAGTCTGGACGTTGGACTGTCGGAATCACGCGTTCACCCGCTGATTCACGGGCGGGAGTCGTCTCTTCGAGGAGCTTCCCGACCAGCTTTACAACCCGATCGTGATTGACATTCCCAGCCACTGAGATCACGATTCGATCGGACGTGTAGTGGCGATTGAGGAATGAGACCAAATCATCCCTGCTGAAAGAGCGCACGCTTTCTTCCGTACCGATGACCGGACGCCCCATCGCGTGAGACGGATACAGCGCTCTGTCGAACAGGTCGAAGACATACTCATCCGGCGTGTCCTCGTACATCTTCATCTCCTCAACCACGACATCTTTCTCGCGCTCGAGCTCCTTTTCCGGAAAAACCGGATTCAGGATCAGGTCGAGCACCGTGTCCAGCGCTCTAGGAAGATGCTCATCCAGACAACGCGCATAGAAGCAGGTGTATTCCTTGGAGGTGAAGGCATTGAGGTAGCCACCCACATTCTCCATGCGCTGAGCGATGTGATGCATGCGGCGTTTGGTCGTGCCCTTGAACACCATGTGCTCGATGAAGTGGCACATACCACCCTCAGCGTCGGTCTCGTCGCGGCTACCAGCGGCCACCCATGCCCCTACCGATACGCTTCGTACCGACGGAATCTCCTCGGTAACAACGCGTACCCCTCCGGGCAATTCGGTTTTCTGAAAACGGAACGACATGTCAGATCGTCTCTCCTGTCAGCGATGATTGGAAGATGGCTGGGGTAAAAAAATAGCGACGGCCTTTCGGCCGCCGCTATTCATTCTGAGCGAGTCAGGATTAGTCGCGATCGCGGCCACGATCACCACCACGATCATCGTCGCGCCCACGACCACGATCATTGTCGCGGCCACGGCCACCATCTCGGCCACCGTCACGACGACCACGACCACCGCCGCCATCGCGGCGACCACGGCCACCACCATCACGACGGCCACGACCACCACCGCCACCGCGGCGTTCACGTGGACGCTCCTCGTAGCCTTCCGGCTTCTCGAGGAAAGGCTTGCGGCTGAAGCGCAGCTTGCCGTCATCGCGTACTTCGATGAGCTGAACCTTGATCTTGTCACCGACCTGAACATAATCAGATACGTTGTCCACGAATCCGTAATCCAGTTCAGATACGTGCAGGAGACCTTCCTTACCAGGCAGGATCTCGACCACGGCACCCATGTTCTCGAGCACTTTGCGAACCGTTCCTTCGTAATCCGTTCCTTCTTCAGGTACGGTCACGATACCCTTGATGATCTCAAGAGCGGCCATGGCGTCGTCGCCATTTGTAGCTGCGATCACAACGATACCCACACCGTCTTCCTCACGGATCTCGATGTTGGTGTTCGTTTCGCGCTGGATCCCCTGGATGACTTTACCACCAGGACCGATCACCGCGCCGATGAAGCTCTGATCGATGGTGATCTGCGTCAGGCGAGGTGCATATGGAGACAGGTCCATGCGTGCTTCAGAAATCGTTTCCTCCATCCGCTCGAGGATGTGGATACGAGCATCTTTGGCCTGGTGCAGTGCCTGTGACATGAGCTCGTGGCTCAGACCGGCAATTTTGATGTCCATCTGGCAGGCGGTGATACCATCACGCGTACCTGTCAGTTTGAAGTCCATGTCTCCCAGGTGATCTTCCGTACCGAGGATGTCGGTCAGGATGGCCGTGCGCTCGCCGTCGCTGACGAGACCCATGGCAATTCCGGAGACTGCTTTCTTGATCGGCACTCCCGCATCCATGAGCGCCATCGAGCCGGAGCAAACACTTCCCATCGAGGATGAGCCATTCGACTCAAGCACATCGGCATTGATGCGGATGGTGTAAGGGAATTCGTCCTGGCTCGGAATCATGCCCTGCAGAGCACGCTCGGCCAGCATTCCGTGTCCGATCTCACGACGGCCAGGACCACGCAGGAAGCGGGCTTCGCCGACGCTGAACGGTGGGAAGCTGTAATGCAGGAAGAACGGCTTGTCTGCCGTGTCGAAGACCTGATCGACAGGCTGGACATCTTTACCCGTTCCCAGCGTAACGCTGGCCATGACCTGCGTCTCACCGCGGGTGAATACAGCAGAACCATGGACACGCGGCATGTAGCCGACTTCCGTCCAGATGTCACGGACATCCGTCAGGCCACGACCGTCGATACGACGACCATCACGCATGATCAACTCACGCATGACGTCGGATTCAACCTGACCGACAGCAGCCTTGATGTCGCCTTTCGTCCAGCCCTGCTCCGTTTCGTCTTTGGCATCTTCTCCTTCGCCGAGGAAATGCTTGACGACATCCTTCTTGATGTCGGCAATGCCGCCATAGAAAGACTCTTTCGAGTATGGCTTGAGGATGTGCTCCTCGAGAGTACCAGCAGCATACTCACGAACGGCATCGACGACACCTTCCGGGAGACCGACTGTCTCGTACTCAAATGTTTTGGCTCCGCCAGCTGCTGCAACGAGGTCAGTCTGACCCTGAACCAGCTTTTTGATGGCATCGTGCCCGAAATCGAGGGCAGCCAGCATTTCTTCTTCAGACACTTCGTCCATTTCCCCTTCCACCATCACGATGGCGTCTGCCTTACCGGCAACGATCAGGTTCATGTCGGACGTTTCAAGCTCTTCGATGCTGGGGTTGATGACGAAATCACCATCTACCCGGCCAACGCGTACCTGCGCGATAGGACCATCAAAGGGCGCACCTGCCAGTGCCAGTGCAGCGGAGGCGCCAACACCTGCGACAACGTCGCCATCGTTCTCGCCGTCTGCAGAGATGACGCTGCAAATGATCTGAACTTCATTGAAGAAGTTGTCGACGAAGAGAGGACGAAGCGAGCGGTCAATCAGACGTGAGGAGAGAGTCTCCTTGTCGGTCGAACGACCTTCACGTTTGATGAATCCACCCGGAATCTTGCCACCTGCGGAGAATTTCTCACGGTAGTCGACCGTGAGAGGGAAAAAGCTCTGTCCTTCACGTGCTTCCGTTGCAAGAACGGCTGTACACAGGACCATGGTGTCTCCCATTCGAGCGACAACGGCGCCATTGGCTTGCTTAGCCAGACGACCGGTCTCGAGGGAAACGACTTTTCCAGGACCAATCTCGATCTCCTGGATGATTGCTTTAGACATTTTCAATACGATGTTTTTCTTCCTTTCCTACTCAATCAATGGGCGCAGATGAAGCAGCGTGCTTCCTGTCTACCCTGGCATTGCCCCGAACCAGAAAAGGATCGCTCGGAAATGCCTGAATGCACAACGGAACGCCAAAAGGGCGTTCCGTCTAGCAAATTCGTTCGATTATTTACGGATGCCTAGCTCCGCAATGATGGTGCGGTAACGCTCAATGTCATTGCTCATGAGGTAGTTCAACAAGCGACGGCGCTTACCAACCAGTTTGAGAAGACCGCGACGCGTCGAGTGATCTTTTGGATGCGTCTTCAGGTGATCGGTCAACTCGTTGATGCGAGCAGAGAAGATGGCGATCTGGACTTCTGGAGTCCCAGTGTCCGAGCCAGTCTTTCCGTACTGCTCGATAAGTTCAGCTTTACGTTCTTTCGTAATCACGTGAGAACCTCTTTAGATTGATACCATGCTAAAGAAGAACCCGTATTCCGGAGGGCAAACCGTCGCGGATAACCAGTTCTAATGTAAATGGGAGAACATCTCCCGAGGGCATTACACGCACTGCGTGGCCAGTGCCCAAGTTGTCAAGTTATTTCTTGCAACAGCGCCGTGCAACGTTGCCTGTCCTCGTTTAGTTGCCGAATGAGGGCCTCGATTCCATCGAATTTGACCTCATTCCGGATGCGTTGGACGAATTCAACACGAACTTCATCGCCATAAAGGTCTCCCGTCCAATCGATGACGTTCACCTCCAGGTGTAAGCCCTCCCCTTCAAATGTCGGACGGTTTCCGATGTTCATCATCCCTGGAAGCCATTCCGATGATTGGGGAATCCAGACCTTGACGGCATAGACACCCTTTGCCGGGATGATCTTCGTCGCATCTGCAGGATCCAGGTTGGCAGTAGGAATCCCTATGGTGTGGCCTCTACCAGCGCCTTTGATCACCACACCTGAGAGCGAGTAAAGTCGTCCCAACAGATCGGCTGCCTCCTTGACTGAGCCGGCGAATAGTCCATTCCGAATGCGGCTTGAAGAGACCGGAGATGCAGATGCATTCAGTGCATCCAGCTGCACCACCTCAAATCCGTGAACTGGAGCCAGCTGACGCAAGAGCTCGACGTCCCCCGCTCGATCTTTACCGAAACGATGATCATGCCCCACGACGATATGACTGGCGCCCAACTCATCAACCAATACATCTTCAACAAATGCATGAGGAGACATGGACGCCAGCGCTTGATCAAAGGCCAACGTCACGAAGTCGGTAACACCCGCAGCGCGTAGCAGCTCTGCTCGTTCCTCTATTGACGTGAGTCTCTGCTCTTGCTCGCCTCTGAGGACCGCTCTGGGATGTGGATCGAACGATGCAACAAGTACACCTAGCCCCTTCCCCGAGGCCAAGGATACCATCTTTTCGATGATGGAGCGATGTCCTCGGTGGACGCCATCAAAACTGCCCACAGACACGACCCTCTTGAGAGTCGAATCGCTGTCCGAAGCCGATGTGTGAATCCAGTTGATCATTACAGCCTCAGGAAGCCATCGTTGACAAGCTTTCAGTCAATGGCAGCAGCTCCCAAGCATCATCCACATTCAATGATCCTATACGCGTTCGTCGCAGCTGAACCAGGTGCCCACCCACTCCGAGCGATTCACCCAGTTCGTGGGCCAGACTTCGAATGTACGTCCCACTCGAGCAAGCAATCCGTACATCAACATCGTCTCCCCGGCGTTCCGTGACTTCAAATCCGTGAACCGTGACCTGCCGGTAGGGAAGCTTGATCCGCTCACCGCGCCGAGCCTTCTTGTACAGTCGTTCACCTTCCACCTTGACCGCTGAATAGGCTGGCGTTTGTTGGGTGATGTCGCCCACAAATGAGGGGATGTGTTCGTCGAGCATCGCATCAGTGACAACAGATGCATCCCTGATCAACGTGACTTCCGTCTCCGCGTCATACGACGGAGTCGTCTGCCCCAATCGGATGGTAGCCGTGTACTCCTTGTCAAACCCAAGGAAGTGGTTCATGAGTCGGGTTGCCTTGCCAGATAACACAATCAACAGCCCGGTGGCCATGGGATCGAGCGTGCCGGCGTGACCCATTTTCCGAATGGGCGAAAGGCCCCTCAGCTTTCGGATGACATCGAAAGATGTCCAATCTTTGGGCTTGTCCACCGGAAGAATCAACGGATCCCAATGTTCGGGCAGTGAGCCTGTCCGGCATACCGGTACGGATTCAGGGGCCGGTACGCGCGCCATCAGTCTTCCGTATCCGTTTCACTTGCGTCCCGACCGGACCGTTCTTGCCGAATCTGACCGAACAACTCATCCATGCGCGAGGCATGCTCGAGCGATTCGTCCAGGAAGAATCGGATTTCGGGGATGCTCTTCACCTGATGCCGGATCGCTCTTCCAAGTGATTTCCGGACTCGAGGGGTCAGGTCTTTCAACTTGGCTACAACTGCCTTTTTCTGGCCAGCTGAATCGCCCATGACAGAGACGTACACGTAAGCGATGGACAGGTCGGCAGTGACCCGAACGCCCGTGACGGTAACCATGGGGTGCAACTGATCGGCGAACTCCGTTCCCAGGATTCCTGCGATTTCACGCTGGAACAGACTCGCGACGCGTTCGGTGCGAATACTCATTCAAGATCCCTCTTCAGGCAATTTCCCTCTTCTGGCGATTGACGCCTCAGTCTTCCAGTGTTCGCTTCGTCTCGACGATCTCGTAGGCCTCAATCTGGTCGCCAACCTTCAAGTCATTGAAGTTCTCGATGCCGATACCACATTCGTAGCCGTTCTGGACTTCGCGAACATCATCCTTGAATCGCTTCAGGGAGGCAAGTGTACCGTCGTAGATCACGACTCCCTCGCGGATGAGGTGAACCTTGTCGTTGCGGTTGATGCGGCCTTCCTGCACCGAACACCCGGCAATCATACCAATCTTCGGCACCTTGAAGGTCTCCCGGACCTCGGCGACACCCACGATCTTCTCGCTGCGCTCCGGTGAGAGCAGGCCTTCGAGAGCGTCCTTGACCTCTTCGATGGCGTGGTAGATGACCGAGTACAGACGGATATCGATCTCTTCCTGCTCCGCCAGCTTCCGGGCTCCCAATACAGGGCGAACCTGGAAACCGACGATAATGGCATCAGAGGCCGATGCCAGAACAACGTCACTCTCGTTGATAGCGCCGATACCCTTGTGGATGATGTTGACCACCACCTCTTCGGTACCCAGCTTCATCAGCGAGTCGGAAAGGGCTTCGACCGAACCGGCCACGTCTCCCTTCACGATCAGATTAAGCTCCTGGAAATCACCCAGTGCAAGGCGACGACCGATTTCGTCGAGGGTGATGTGCTTGCGCTGGCGCAAGGACTGCTCACGCTGAATCTGATGACGACGCTGAGCCAAATCCTTGGCTTCTTTCTCGGAGTCGAGAACGATGAACTGATCACCTACGTCAGGTGAGCCATCAAGACCAATCACGAGGGCGGGCTGTGTAGGACCGACTTCCTCGACGCGACGATCACGTTCATCGAACATGGCTCGAACACGACCGGAATACACGCCGACGAGGAAGGTATCTCCGACGCGGAGCGTGCCCTTTTCAACGAGAACCGTGGCCACATTACCACGACCTTTCTCGAGGCGGGATTCGATGACTGACCCGACTGCATTGCGATCCGGGTTGGCCTTGAGATCCTTCATTTCGGCCTCAAGAAGCACTTTGTCGAGAAGCTCGGAGATCCCGTCGCCCGTCTTCGCGGACACTTTCTCACACTGGACTTCGCCACCCCACTGTTCTACGAGAACATTCTGATCGGCAAGCTGCTGCATGACACGATCGGGATTGGCTTCCGGTCGGTCCATCTTGTTGATGGCCACGACGATAGGTACGCCAGCCGCCTGAGCGTGGTTGATGGCCTCAACCGTCTGAGGCATCACGGCGTCATCCGCCGCGACGACCAGAACAACGACGTCCGTAACCTGTGCACCACGAGCACGCATGGCCGTGAAGGCCTCGTGACCCGGAGTATCCAGGAATGTGATGATCTTTCCGCTTTTCAGACTGACCTGGTAAGCACCGATGTGCTGCGTGATACCACCTGCCTCGCCGGCAACCACGTCTTCGCTTCGGATATAGTCCAGAAGCGATGTCTTACCGTGGTCAACGTGACCCATGACGGTAACGACCGGTGGCCTCGGCTGCAGATCTTCCTCGGCGTCATCCTCAATGACAACATCCGTGTCCGAGAAGTCCGAGATGAACTCGATCTCGTAGCCGAATTCGTCAGCTACAATCGTGATGGTGTCAGCATCCAGTCGCTGGTTGATGGATACCATCATGCCGGCCTGGAACAGGGTCGAGATCACATCCGTGACCGCAACGTCCATCAGGTTGGCCAACTCTCCAGTCGAGATGAACTCGGTGACACGGAGCGTCGACGACTGCTCTTCACGTTCCAGTTCTTCCAGCTCGCGCTCAGCAGCGCGGTCATCCCGTCGCTGACGACGACGCTTCTGTCGTACTCGGGAGGCACCAGCTTCCAGCTCACGAAGCGTTTCCTGAAGGGTGGCTTCAACGTCCTTCTCGTCGACTGCTGGTCCGCGTTTCTTTTTCTTCCCACGCTTCGCAGCCGTCTGGCCTTTGTCAGCGGCTGTGGTGCTACCAGCAATCCGCTTGCGCTTGCGCTTGCGACGCGTGGCACCGGGCTCTGCATCTTCGACGGTTCCCAGGTCAATCTTGCCGAGCACTTTCGTTCCTGACAATTGATAACGGTCCGCAGCGAGAACACTTTCGCCCTCCTCACCTTCAGCAGATTCGGGTGTCTCACCTTCTTCCGACCCAGCCGGGCCGTCTTCGCTTTCCGCTTTTTCGTCGGTAGCTGCAGGTTCTGGAGCAGCCTCTGCTGGAGTGTCTTCTTCCGCTTCAGCTACAGGCTCAGCTTCCTCGACCGTCTCATCTGCAACAGGCGCCGCTTCGGGTTCTTCCGCTTCCTCAGCAACCGGCTCTTCATCGGGCGTTTCGGCTACATCTTCTGAATCCTCCTCGGCGGCAGCTTCGGGGGCTTCCGCTTCTGGTTCTTCTTCAGTCGAGTCTTCGGCAACGGGTTCGGCCTTTGGCTCCTCTGCTTCGGTTTCTTCGGCCGCTTCCGCCGTTTCCTCGACTACAGCCTCTTCCGCAACCGGCTCCTCAGCCGCCGCGTCTTCCGATTCGGATGATTCCTCGGCTCCTTCGCCGCCTTCTGATTCCTGACGAGCAGCCGCACGCTTACGACTAACCCGCTCTGCCTGCTCTTTGTCGTCGGCAAAGTAGTCCATCAGGTCTTCATAGGCCTCCTCGGACGCTACGGCAGCATTGATGCCGGAGCCGACCAGGGAATCCGCATATCCTGATTCTTCCAGGTGCTCGACCAGGGCGTCAACCGATACGTTGAACGACTTGGCCAGCCTGAACAATCGGACTTTCTTGAATTTCTTCTCTGTGGACATGTATCAGGGTTTAATCACGTGATGCGTCTGAGTGGCAAACCTTATTTGCCGTCTGACGCAGCCTTTTCGTCTGCTTCCGCTTCTGCTTCGGCGTCGGATGCTTCGGCGGCATCTTCTTCTGAGGGTGCTTCTTCGGTCGCCTCGGCGGCCGGAGTTTCTTCCTCTTCCGCCTCTTCGTCGTTGGATTCCGCTGGTGCTTCCTCCGGTGTTTCTGCTGAAGCATCTTCTGCTGCAGGGGCTTCTGCTTCTGCCTCCGCTTCAGCGGCAGGAGCCTCCTCCGATGCTTCGGTTTTTTCAGCTGCAACCTCTCCAGAGGCCACGACTTTTTCGGCAGCCACTTTACCGGCGCCTTCATCATCGGCAAATTCTGCCTTGATGACTTTCAAGATGTGCTCAGCGTAAGCCTCTTCCATGCCTGTGCGACGCATGAGCTCATCCCGAGAGAGCTCAAGTACTGCACGAGCGGTATCGCAACCAATGTTGCGAAGCATCTGGAGCAGCTCGTCTGGAATCTCATCTGCGAACTCCTGGATTTCGATATCCTCTTCTTCCTCGGAGATTTCGCGGTACACATCGATCTCATACCCCGTGAGGCGAGACGCCAGACGGATATTGATCCCACCACGACCAATGGCCTGTGAGACTTCGTCTACCTGAACGACGACTTTTGCTCGTGGAGGCGTCAGCTCGTCGTTAAGAACAACCTGGACCGGCTTGGCAGGCGACAGCGCACGCTTGATCATCTCAATCGGATCATCCGTCCACTGCACGACATCGATGTTCTCGTTGCCGAGCTCACGGACGACCGAGTGGATGCGAGATCCTTTCATCCCGACACAAGCTCCGACTGGATCGATACGGTCATCATAGCTGATGACAGCTACTTTGGCACGATCACCAGGCTCGCGGACGATCTTCTTGATCTCGACCAGACCTTCGTCGATCTCGGGGACTTCCAGTTCGAAAAGGCGCTCCATGAAGAGCGGGTCTGCACGCGAAATCACGATGCGTGGGTCGCCATTGGACTCGCGCGTGACTTCCTTGATGACTGCGCGGATCATGTCCCCCTTGCGGAAGCGATCCCGGAAGATCTGCTCTTCCCGGGGCATCTTGAGCTCAGCCTTGTTGTGCATCACCAGGATTTCGCGGCGGCGAACCTGGTAGAGTTCACCGACGACAATCTCCCCAACGAGGTCCTGGTACCACTCAACCGTGTTGTCTTTCTCGATGTCCCGAATACGCTGGGAAAACGTCTGGCGTGCCGTCATGACGGCGCGACGACCGAAGTCCTTGAATTCGATTTCCTCAGCAACTTCGTCGCCGACTTCGAAATCCTCGTCGATCTGCTGCGCTTCCGTCTCTTCAATCTCGGTGACAGGATCCTCAACGGCCCAGTCCTCGACCACTTCACGGATGTGCAGGATCTGCATGTCACCGTGATCCGGGTTGAGGATGATCTCAAACGAATCATCCGACCCGTAGCGTTTCCGGATCATAGCGCGAAATACGTCTTCAACAATCAGCTGAAGCGTATCGCGGTCGATATCCTTCTCGCGGGCTATCTCCGCAAATGAGGAAACAAGATCAGAATTCTGCATGATGCACAGGCTCTGTGCCTGGAGGTCTCAACCTACCAGGGCAATTTTATTCGCGCCTTCGTGATATCGCTCAATGCGATCTCTTCCGGCCCTTTTTTTGACTGAAGCGTGAGAACGCCTTCCGAGACACCGAGGTTTTCGCCCTCGACCCAGATACCACGGTCTTCACGATTAACAAGAACTTGCAGTGGTTTGCCGATGTGACGCCGATACTGGCGCTCAAATAGAAGCGCCCGATCATCTCCAGGAGAAGACACGTTCAAGTGATATTTCCCTTTGATCAAATCTTCG
This sequence comes from Rhodothermales bacterium, assembly GCA_028284865.1. GTDB lineage: Bacteria > Bacteroidota > Rhodothermia > Rhodothermales > UBA10348 > JAAZVD01. Next base: position 21,324 of record JANQQV010000007.1, read on the forward strand.
GTATCCAACAGGAAAGCCAACTCCCGGCTCAGTCGAGCCATGTCGTCGACACTAACACCCTCGTCGCCATCCAGATAAATTTCCACCACGCGCGAGCCTTTACGGCCACGTACGGAGAGATCCACGATGAACCAGTCATCTCTCTGAATAATTTCACCCGCCAATTGGCGAATGCGATCTTCCAGGGAGTTGACCTCCGGCTCGGATTGGGTGCTATGTCCTGTTTGCGTTTCCATCAGCATGTTTACGGAGCGCGTCGGCTGGTTCAGACTTCAGAACCCTCTTTCGAGAGTAGCTCCCTGTAAAAAACGCCCGGTCCGAAACTCGGACGGGCGCCACAGGTCGTCAGACTTCCCCGCTTCAACAAAAAAGGGCGGCTGGCGCCTCCCTTTTTCCGCAGCCGTAAATATACGTCATTATGGTTCCGAGAATCAACCACTTGATGGTGACTCTGGAACCACGTGAAATCCTTCTGTCTGACTGGTACTGCCGCTCTTCTATTCTCTTGGGTCAAGACACCTCAGACATCAGGAAGGCCTTGATGAAATCATCCAGATCGCCATCCATCACGGACTGCACATCGGTCAGTTTGGTCTCCGTACGGTGATCGTTGACCATGGTATAAGGCTGGAAGACGTAGCTGCGAATCTGGGAGCCCCACTCGATCTTTTTCTTGGACCCCTCGACGGCATTCTTGGCCGCTTCCTGGATGGCCAATTCAAGCTGATAGATGCGACTCTTGAGCATGGTCATCGCGCGATCCCGGTTCTGGAGCTGGCTCCGTTCTTCGGTACATTCGGCAACGACACGCTCTTGCGAACCATCTGACAGCTCGCCGTTCCAGATCAGACGGACGCCCGTTTCAACCTTGTTCACATTCTGCCCGCCTTTACCACCGGACCGGAACGTTTGCATCTCCAACTGATCGGGGCGAATGTCCACATCGATCGTGTCGTCGATTTCAGGATAGACGAACACACTTGAGAATGACGTATGGCGCCTTCCGGACGAGTCAAAAGGCGAAATACGCACCAGGCGATGAACACCTGATTCGGATTTCAGATAGCCGTAGGCATGATCGCCGCGGATGGCCAGGGAAGCACTCTTGATACCGGCAACATCGCCGTCCTGGTATTCCAGGAGTTGGACCGTATACCCCCTGCGCTCTCCCCACCGCGAATACATGCGGACGAGCATGTCTGCCCAGTCCTGGCTCTCCGTTCCGCCTGCACCCGGATTGATCGTCAGAATGGCGTCTCGATGGTCATCCGGGCTGCTGAGAAGGCTCTTCAGTTCCAGATCATCAACCAGGGGTACCAGCGCCGCCAATTCGGCCTGAATCTCTTCCTGAAGATCTTCACCTTCCTCGGATTCCATCAACATGAGCGTCTCAACGTTTTCAGCATGCGTATTCACCGCATCCCAGGCGTCGAGCCATCCTTTCTCTATCGAAATCTCCTTCTCGGTCGCCTGAGCGGCCTCGGGGTCATCCCAGTAGTTGGGATCGAGACGCTTCTGCTCCAGCTCCGCTTTCTTCTTTGCGCGACCCTCAGGGTCAAAGATAGCCTCCGAGCGTGGTGACACGCTCTAACAGGCTTTGGATGTGCTCCTTCTCCATATCGTTCTCTTCTCTTTGAAGGTTGTCTGCTTGTCCTTGATCAGGCAGATTTCTTTGGTCGCAAACTGGCGCCAAGCCAACCGGATAACACTCCCAGCAAGAATGCGATCAGCAACGTGGCCAGTGGAATCACGAAACCGGGCATACCACCCAAGAGCTGCCCCATGGTTTCCATCATGTTGAACATTTCGGCCGATGCGACGGCCATGTTCCAGGCGATGAGAATGGCCCAAGCAACCGTAATGGACACGCCACCAGCCAGCCACCCACGCTTGGAAACGAGGAGACCCGCGAGGAATCCGCCTGCCACGCTGCCCAGCCATCCCAAGAACAGATGACCTACCAAGGCAACGACCACGCCCAGTCCGATCCAGACAGCTCTCATCCGCGCTACCGTGCCTCCGCGCTGAGTTCACCGGCGCGACAGCGTTCAGCAAATCGGGTGATCCGGCGAACGGCTTCCTCGATGTTCTCCATCGAGTTGGCATAGGAACAGCGAACGAACCCCGCACCGCTCGGGCCAAAGGCATCACCTGGGACGACAGCAACATGCTCGGAGTGCAGTAATTCCTGCGCGAAATCCTCTGAATTCAGTCCCGTAGATGTGATGTCCGGGAAGCAATAGAACGCGCCCTCCGGTTCGAACGTCGGTAATCCGGCAGCTCGGAAACCATCGACTATTGTCCGTCTTCGGGCATCGTACGCCTGACGCATGCGCTCCACATCGTCCTGACATTCCTTGATCCCGGCCAACGCGCCCCACTGTCCCGCTGTCGGCGCGGACATGATGATGTACTGGTGGAGCTTGTACATCGCATCATAAATCGGCTTCGGCGCACACGCGTACCCGACGCGCCAGCCGGTCATGGCATAGGCCTTCGAGAACCCGCCGAGCAGTACAGTCCGCTCCCGCAGGGCATCGATTGAAGGCAGGCAGGTGTGTCCCCGCTCGAACGTATCGCCGTAGACCAGCCGGTCGTAGATCTCATCGGAGAGGACGAGCAGGTCATGCTTGACAACCACTTCGGCGATCTCTTCGAGCACTTCCCGTCTCAGGACTGCACCGGTCGGATTGGACGGATAGGACAGGAAAAGGACCTTCGTCCGATCGGTGATGCGGGCCTCGATATCGGCGGCCGTTACCTGAAAGTCATTCTCCACCGAAGTCGGCACATACTTGACGACGCCACCTGCGAAGATGGACGTTGGCCCGTAGGAGACGAAGCAAGGCTCTGGGATGAGGATCTCGTCTCCAGGGTCAAGAAGAGCAAGCATGGCCAACTGAACCGCCTCGCTTACCCCCACTGTCACGAGAATCTCGGTGCCCGGGTCATACGACACACCGTAGAGCCGCTTCAGGTCTTCTGAAATGGCGTCGCGGAGAGGGGCGATACCTGCGTTGGACGTGTACCCGGTCTTGCCTTCTCTCATCGATCGCTCGGCTCCAGCCATGATGGCCTCAGGAGAGACAAAGTCAGGCTCTCCAATGCCCAGCGTGATGACCTCTTTCATAGTGGCAGCGATCTCGAAAAAACGACGGATGCCTGAAGGAGGTACGGAAGTGACCCGATTTGAGAGGCGGTTTTCCAGGTTCAGCATAATTGAATCCTGTTAGAGTAACGTGCGAAGTGGGACGGGGAATATACATCGCTGGACGTGGCCTTTCCCGAGTGGATTCCACGCAGAATCTTTGCTTGTCCACGCACATCCATCCTGCTAGTTTGATGAGCTAGAACAATCTCTCATCTTCGTATTTCATCACGGCGCGTCGATCAACCAGACGTTTGCCAAGACCAGGAATTTCATGTCTGAAGTACTGAACAAGAACTATATCGACGGAATCTGGCAGGAAGCCTCTGCCGGAGCAGTCTTCAAGGATGTCAACCCCGCCATCAACTCGGATGTCATTGGCAACTTCCCCGAGTCAGGTGTTGAAGATGTGGATGATGCGGTCCGCGCTGCACGCAAGGCATTCCGGACCTGGAGCCGCATGCCTGCCCCTGCCCGTGGCGACATCCTTCGTCGCATCGGCGATCTCCTGACGGAGCGCAAGAGCGAACTGGCCTTCCAGATGACCCGTGAAATGGGCAAGCCGTTTTTCGAAACGAAAGGCGATGTCCAGGAAGCCATTGACACGGCATACTACGCAGCCACTGAGACCCGTCGTCTGTTTGGACATACGGTACCGTCCGAGATGCCCAACAAGTTCAACATGTCGCTGCGCCGTCCCATTGGCGTCTGCGGCATCATCACGGCTTGGAACTTCCCGGTAGCTGTACCGACCTGGAAGATGTTTCCCGCTATTGCGGCAGGTAACACAGTCGTTTTCAAGCCGAGTGAAGACGCCCCTCACAGTGGCGCGCTTCTCGTCAAGGTTTTCGAAGACGCAGGTGTACCTCCGGGGGTCGTCAATCTCGTTCAGGGAAGCGCCACGGCAGGTCGCGCGCTGGTCGAGCACCCCGATGTGAACGCCGTCTCGTTTACGGGTTCAACAGAAACGGGCAGCAAGATCGGTGAAGCCTGTGGGCGCCTCCACAAGCGATTCTCGCTCGAAATGGGCGGCAAGAACCCCATGATCGTGCTGGCTGACGCAGATCTGGATCTTGTTATCGACGGCCTCCTCTGGGGCGCGTTCGGTACCACGGGACAGCGCTGTACGGCTACCTCGCGTCTGATCGTGCACGAAGACGTTCACGACGCGCTTGTGGATAAGCTCAAGGAAGCGGCTTCCAAGCTCAAGCTCGGTTACGGCAACGAAGACGATACCGAGATGGGTCCGGTGATCAACCAGAAGGCGCTCGACAAGATTGAGAAGTACATCGGCATCGGTAAAGATGAAGGCGCTACCGTGGCTCTTGGCGGCAAGCGCGCTGAAGGTCCTGGCACCGAAGATGGTTTCTTCTTCGAGCCCACCATCTTTACCAACGTCACGCCGAACATGCGCGTTGCGAAGGAAGAGATTTTTGGCCCGGTTCTCTCCGTGCTGAAAATCAGCTCGTACGAAGAGGCCGTCAAAGTGGCCAACAACATCGAGTACGGTCTTTCTTCGGCCATCTACACGCAGGACGTTGCCACGGCATTCAAAGCGATGCATGACATCGAAGCTGGTATCACCTATGTGAACGGTCCGACGATCGGCGCTGAAGCTCACATGCCCTTCGGTGGTGTCAAAGGCACGGGTAACGGTCACCGCGAAGGCGGCTGGGAAGTCTTCGAGTTCTACACGGAAACGAAGACGGTCTATGTCGACTACTCTGGCAAACTCCAGAAAGCCCAGATCGACAACGTGGACGACTAGAATCCATGGACATTCGTACTGACGTTTTCAGCGCGGCCTCCCCCCGGGAGGCCGCGCTGTCCATTTTGCAGCCTCGGGACTTTTTAGACAGATCTCTCGGACCGTTTTGGTTCGTCCTGGCTTGTGGGCTCAGCGTCTTCGGCCCGGGTTGTATCCAGTACAAGCTTGGCCAGCAATCGAATCTGATCATTGAGCCGTTTTGCAGCCTCAACGGCGTCTGATTCCAGCCCCAAGGTGCGAGCTCGTTCGCCTGAGGAGGCGCCAAGTTGATCCAGCAGATGGGTTCGGATGGATTCGATCTCTACCTTCAAATGGGGTTTCGTTCGCCGGACTTTCTTGGCCTTTTTGCGATCGGCATGCTCAAGGGCATCCAAGACCATCTCCAGATGGCCACCCACCTGCCTCAATAAAGCCGAAAGTCGTTTGGCCGTTTCCTGCGAAAAGTCAGATCTGAGCCGCAGTCGATCCTCACTCTCTTGCCCGAACCTCGTTTCAAGCTCGTCACCCATGTTTTCAAGCAGCGTGGCTGCACCGACGTAGCACCGAACCCGTTGCACATCGCTCGTACTGAGACGCCTGGCAGATATCCGGCCGAGGTACTCATTGATGGCCAAATAAAGCGTGTCCAATTCGTTGTCGAGGGATCGTAGACCCTCATGCTTTTCGTCCCTCGCTTCCACAACCCCTGCAGCAAGCTGGATCATTTCGTGAACACGCTCTCCCATCCGTGCCAGCTCCAAACCAACCCGGTCAAGTGCTAGAACAGGCGTATCGATCAAGGTATCGTCCAAATATTTGGGCCTGACGAATCCTGGCTCTGTCTCCTTTCGGTCTGGAATGATCTTGCGGACCACCTTGACCATGGGTCCTGCAAAACCAATCAGGACAAGGGTGTTGACAACGTTGAACACCGTATGTGCATTCGCAATTTCTCTAGGTACCCGCACAGAAGCTTCCCGTATCCCACCCACTCCACTGTCACTGGTCATCCAATCAACAATCATGACCAACTGGTCAATCAATCCGACCCAGATCAACACGCCAGCCACATTGAAAATGACATGGACAAGGGCTGCCCGCTTTGCGTCCACGGATTTGCCAGTCGCCGCCAACCAGGCTGTCACACACGTTCCGACATTCGCTCCTAGCGCCAGCGCAATACCACCTTCCAAGCTCAGCAATCCTTGAGATGCCAAGACGATAACAATTGCAGTAGTGGCTGATGAACTTTGCACGAGTGCCGTGAATGCAGCGCCCAACAAAATGCCCGTGATGGGAGAAGAAACGGACTTCATTGCCTCAAGAAAGGGAGGATAATCCCGCAACGGTGCGGTTGCGTCCGACATCAGCGTCATGCCATAAAACACCAGGCCGAGGGCAAGAAGAACAAGAAAGCCGGTCCGATACTGCTCCTTATCCAGAAACACGTATCCCAATCCTCCAGCTGCTATGAATGCGAGAGCGGCCTTAGTGACCTTGAAGGAGATGATTTGCGCAGTGATCGTTGTGCCGATGTTGGCACCCATGATCACCCCAACAGCCTGCGTGAGATCCAGCAAACCGGCAGAAATAAACCCTACAACCAGTACCGTGGTAACCGAAGAGGACTGAATAACCGATGTTACAAACGCCCCGGCCAGGACTCCTTTGAAGCGATTGGACGTCATGCGCTCCAGAACCTTCTTCATGGCGGATCCCGCCATTCTTTTCAAGCCATCTGTCAGCAACAGCAGACCGAAAAGAAAGAGGGATAACCCTGCCAACAAGGTTATGAGTGGCGTAATCCAGTTGAATGAGTCCATGTGAAGGATTTCCCCCCGCATTCAAGACAGAGATAACATTGGGGTAATCCTCAGTTTACCTCTTCTTGCAATGTTGACCAGTTTGGGTTCACTGTTAACAGTAAGGTAACACTGCCTTAATACGATTGCGGTGTCTGGCCATTTGACCAGGCAGTCATCCCAAACACCCGCTCTTTGCAATGTCACGTCTTCTATCAGCCTTCGGCCTCTTGGCCGTTGCAGGCTTGCTATGGCCTGCCGTGTCTCACGCCCAGGATAATGTCTCTTTCAAGGGCGTCATCTTTTCCGATTACAACTACCTCGTTTCGTCACCTGACGAAGCGCTTGAAGGAGAAAACAACTTCGGTTTCCGCCGATATCGCCTGACAACCGACTTTGATCTCTCCGATAAATTTGATGGCCGACTCCGATTTGAAGGAGACGACGGTCAAACGACCGATCAGGGCAAGCCTGCACCGTTCGTCAAGGATCTCTACTTACGCTGGAATGATGCTCTCGGCGAAGGGCACCGCATTCAGTTCGGTCTCTTCCGTCCTGCTCTCTGGGGAGCCTCCGAAGATCAGTGGGGATATCGCGCCCTCGAAAAGACCATTCGTGACCGAGTCGGTATAGCTTCTTCCCGCGATATCGGAATCGGCGTCGACGGTCCAATCAACAACGATGGTACGCTCACCTACCACCTTACCGTGGGAAACAACTCGGGTGGCAAGAAGGAGACCAACAAGTACAAGCGCGTCTACGGCACCCTTACCTACGAGGTCAATGACCAATTCGAGGTCTCTGGCGGCTCTGACTACTACTCGTTCGACGGTGGCTCCACACTCAACTGGAGCGCATTCGCCGGATATACGATGGACAAAACGCGGATCGGCGTTGAGGGCTATCTAAGCACGCGTTCAATGGACGGCGAAGACGACGACGATACGCGCATTGGCGTCTCAGCATACGCCAATACAGACATCTCAGAAGACTACCGTCTCATTGTCCGCTACGACCGCACGGATCGTGACAACATGGGAGCTGATAGCTACTCCGACTGGTTTGTGGTCGGGTTTGCCTACCTGGCGGACAAGAACGTCCAGATCATACCCAACATCGTCTACGAGAAGCACGACGCCGACGATAACGCTGAGTTAATGGCACGACTGACACTGTGGGCTAAATTCTAGGCTCACCGACAGTTTCACACTTTACACGTTTCCAACACCCTACTAGCGTACTACAATGACACGCAATCTTTTCACCCTCCTTGTTGCCATCGTATTCCTGGCCGGCTGTGGCCGTCCTGATGGCGAATCCTCCCGTTCTGTCATTCAGAACAAGGGCTCCGACACACTCGTGAACGTTGCCCAGGCTTGGGCCGAGGAGTACCAGACCGTCAAACCTGACGTTGCTGTCGCCGTAACCGGTGGTGGTAGCGGTACGGGCATCGCATCCTTGATGAACGGCACCGTCGACATCGCCAACGCCTCCCGGAGCATCAAGGACTCCGAGCGTGAGAACCTCGTAGCCAATGGCCACAACCCCGTTGAATTCGTAGTCGGTTTCGACGCGCTGGCCATCTTCCTGCACAACGACAACCCCATCCAGGAGATTTCGGTTGAGCAGCTCAAGGCCATCTATGCTGATGGCGGCGAACTGGAGCGCTGGTCCCAGCTTGGCGTCACCGTTCCTGGCTGCTCTTCGGATGAAATCATCCGCATCAGCCGTCAGAACAACTCCGGAACGTACGCCTACTTCCGCGAAGCTGTACTGGATGACGAGGACTTCAAACTTGGCTCGCGTGACATGCATGGATCCAAAGACGTTGTAGATCTCGTAGCCAACACGGCTTGCGCCATCGGCTACAGCGGTCTCGCTTACGCTTCAGACGAAGTTCACATGCCAGCGGTATCTTCGGACGGCGGACAGACGTTCGTCGTACCTTCAGTTGACACAGCCATCGATGGTACCTACCCGATCGCCCGTCCGCTGCTCATGTACACGGCAGATCAGCCTGAAGGCGCTATCGCTGAGTACCTTGAATGGATCATGAGCAACGAAGCTCAGTGCATCATCAAGGAAAAAGGGTATGCACCTGCCGGCCCGGTCGAGTGCACCGCAAGCATGTAATCCCGGTCCTCATCCCAACTACCGGACTCGAATGTCTCTTCTTGAACAGCGCCTGGCCAACGATCTGCAGGATATCCAGTCGGGTATCCTGCGGCTCGGCCGCGGCGTTCACAAAGCGCTCTCCAATGCCGTCCAGGGACTGCTGACAGGCAACAAGACCTTGTCGTACCAGACGGTTCTCGGAGATCATCCCGTCAACCGCGAGGTAGACGCACTGAACTTGAAGTGTCATCGCTTCATTGCCAAGCATCTGCCTTCGGCGGGGCATCTGCGCTTCATTTCCTCTTCCCTGCGCATCATCATCCTGATCGAGCGTCTGGGAGACTACGCGGTGACCATATCACGGGAAGCTGCTCAGCTTGACTCGCCGCTTCAGGGCTCGTTCAAGACGGACCTGGAGAAGATGGGTGCTGACGCTCTGGAGATGCTGGATCAGGCATTGACTGCGTACGAAAACCAGGACGCTTCCCTTGCCGAAGAAACGGCTGGAATGGCCAGAAAGGTAGACCGGGACTATGTCCTGGCATATTCCGATCTGCTCGTCCCGGACGGCGCCAGCCTGTCCCGTAGCGATCAATTCGGTCGCCTTGTCATCATTCGTCAAATCGAGCGCGTCAGCGACCAGGCGAAGAATCTCTGTGAAGAAGTCATCTTTGCAGAAACAGGCGAAACGAAACAGCGACGCAGGTACCGCCTCGTGTTTTTGGACAGCAAGGATGACGGTGCCACACAGATGGCCGTCGCCATCTGCCGCAAGTATCATGCTGATCGCATCCAGGCGGATTCCATGGGATCCGAACCAGCAGATGCCATTCGCTCTGATGTACGGGAACTGTGCGAGGAAAGAGGATTCGATCTGAGCGGACTGGATCCGAGCAGCACCTATCAGGACGAGGCCAACTGGACCGGTCATGATGTCGTGATCACGATCGATTCGGATATCTCCGAATATGTCGATCGTCTTCCCTACGGCCTGGTACCGATCCGATGGGACCTACCCTTAGATGCCCCGCTTGAGTCCACCTTCCAGGTCATTTCCGGCCAGGTTGACGATCTCGTCCACCTGGTTCGTGGACCGGCCACTTCCTGATCGCACCCCGATCCATGTCAGAAAACACCCTAGCCCCGAGCCAGCTTGACCAGCGGGACGCCTCTTGGTATGTCGACAAGCTGGTCCAAATACTGATGTTCGTTGGTGGCATTTCGGCCATCATCTTCATCATCGGCATCTTCGTGTTCATCACCAAGGAAGGTCTTGGCTTCCTGTTTGAAGGTTTCTCGTTCAAAGAGTTCTTCGGGTCCATCAATTGGCGACCCACATCGGCCAATCCAACCTATGGCGCCCTCGCGCTCATTGTAGGAACGGCCAGTGTGACGGGTGTTGCCATGTTGGTGGCCATCCCGTTCTCTCTGGGCGCTGCTGTGTATATCAGCGAATTCGCCACCGGAAGAACAAAAGAGACCTTGAAGGTGCTCGTGGAGCTCCTGGCCGCCATTCCATCGGTGGTCTGGGGATTCATCGGGATGAGCATCATGAATGAGTTCATCATCGAGGTCTTCGATGTCCCGATTGGACTCAACGTGCTGAATGCCGGCATCATCCTCGGATTGATGGCTGCCCCCATCATGACAACCATTGCGGAAGACGCGCTCAAGGCCGTGCCCGATCGCTATCGGGAAGCAGCAGAAGCCATGGGTGCCACGCGTTGGCAGATCATCCGTCAGGTCATCATGCCTGCAGCAAAGAACGGGCTCGTATCTGCTGTCTTGCTTGGTGTCGGTCGCGGATTCGGAGAAACGATGGCCGTCCTCATGGCCAGTGGCCACGCCATCAATATTCCGACCAGCCCCTTCGATTCTGTTCGAGCCCTCACGGCCACGATTGCTGCCGAGTTGGGTGAGACCGCTCAAGGCTCTGAACATTACGGAGCCCTGTTCGCCCTGGGCATCTTCCTGTTCATCATCACTTTCATCATCAACCTAGCGGCTGACCTCGTGGTCCGCGGGATTCGGAAGAAATGACGGCACGTTTTGCTGCAACAGAGCTCAATCTGAGCAATTACCGGACGGAGCGCCGTTATCGTCTCATGCTATTCAGCATGACCGCGATGCTCGTACTGCCGGTCTTGATCATCCTGGGCATTCTCGTCCTGAAGGGGGCTCCGATGATCTCCTGGGAGTTCCTGTTTGAGTTCCCGAGACGCGGAATGACCGAGGGCGGTATCTACCCTGCCCTCCTGGGGACCATCTTCATCGTGGTGGTGGACTTGATCTTCGCCATGCCGATTGGTGTCGCCGCTGCGATCTATCTGTCTGAATATGCTCCGGACAACTGGTTGACCCGGGCCATCAACCTGGCCATCATCAACCTGGCCGGTGTGCCGTCCATCGTGCACGCCCTGTTCGGTGTCGGAGCCTTTGTGATTTTCTTCGGATTCGGTACGAGTATTCTCGCCGCTGCCCTCACGGTAGCCATCATGACTCTGCCGCTCGTGATTGTTGCGACTCGCGAATCCCTGCAGGCGGTGCCCCAAGCTTTCCGCGAGGCATGCTGGAGCATGGGAGCCTCAAGATGGCAGACCATTTTCACGGTGGTCCTTCCAAACGCCATCAGCGGGATCCTGACCGGTCTGATTCTGGAGGTCTCCCGAACTGCCGGAGAGACCGCCCCGATCATGTTCACCGGTGCTGCGTTCTTCCTTCCATTCCTGCCGGAATCGGTATTCGAACAGACGATGGCGCTTTCCCTTCATTTGTATGTCGTTTCGACGCAGGTGCCGGAAGTCCCGGAAGCGTTGCCCTACGGGGTGGCGCTCGTGCTGATTGGTATCGTCCTGATCATGAATGCTATCTCCATCGCGTTCCGGTCCTACCTGCGAGGTAAGAAGAAGTGGTAGCAACGGAAACACGCACCAAGGTCCTCGAAGTCAACGACTTGTCGATTTCGTACGGTCCAAAGACTGCCATGTCCGGTTTGAACCTGGACGTGTATGAGAACGAGATCTTCGGCATCATCGGACCGGCAAATTCCGGAAAGACGTCCTTCTTGCGCGCCATCAACCGCATGGATGCGTTTGACACGCAGATGAAGGTCAGTGGATCACTTCGATTCATGGGTACCGAAGTATCTGCATGGCGCAACGCCTACGCCCTTCGTCGTCAGATTGGCGTGGTCTTCCCGCTTCCAGTAGGACTCCCGATGTCCATCTATGACAACGTGGCATTCGGGGCTAAGCTTCGAGGTGTCAAGGGTAAGACTGCTTTGGATGAGGTTGTTGAGCGCTGCCTGACGCGTGCGGCCCTGTGGGACGAAGTGAAGGATCGCCTGGATTCGCTGGGAAGTCAGCTCTCTGGTGGACAGCAACAGCGCCTAACGATAGCTCGTGCGCTTTCCCAGGAGCCGACCCTGCTGATGCTGGACGAGTTCTCCATCGCCGTCGATCCCGTTACCACGATGCGGATCGAGGACGTGTTGAAAGAACTCAAGAAGGAAATGACCATCCTGCTTGTGACGAACCTCGTGCAGCAGGCTGAGCGCCTTGCCGATCGGACGGCGCTGTTCTTGAACGGCTCCCTGATTGAGATCGGTGAGACGGATGCCCTCTTTGGGGGACAGACGCAGGATCAGAGAACGAAAGACTACCTGGAGGGACGTTTTGGCTGAGTTTGAAACACCCCAATCCGAAACGGGCCTGGACGAAATGCGAACCGATGGCGACTCGCGTATCGCCGTTCGCACGGACAAGCTGAATTTCTGGTATGGTGATTTCCAGGCACTGTTTGATGTCGATTTCGACGTCAAAGCTGGAATCGTTACTTCCCTGATTGGGCCTTCTGGATGTGGTAAGTCAACGCTCCTGCGATGCGTAAACCGTATCAACGAGCGTATCGGGAATGTCCGCACGGAAGGCAAAGTTGAAGTCCTTGGCCACGACATCTACGCACCAGAAGTCGACTTGACGCAAGTCCGAAGCCAGGTCGGCATGGTTTTCCAGCGTCCCAATCCCCTTCCGATTTCCATCCGCAAAAACATCCTTTTTGCCCATGGGCTGCACACCCAAGGGAAGACCTCCAAGTCGGATGAGGAAGCCATTGTAGAGTCAGCACTCAAGGAAGTGCTGCTATGGGACGACGTGAAGGACCGTCTGGATCGGGTAGCTACGGATTTGTCACTGGAACAGCAGCAGAAACTGTGTATTGCTCGCCTCCTTCCCGTGAAACCAGCCGTCCTTTTGATGGACGAACCCTGCTCGGCGCTTGATCCCAAGGCCACGACGGCGGTGGAAGAGCTAATCTGGAAACTCCGCGGTGACTACACCATCCTGATCGTGACACACAACATGGCACAGGCACGTCGCGCCTCAGATGAGTGCGCATTCATGCTGCTGGGCAAGATGGTTGAACATCGCCGGACCGAAGACCTCTTCCTAACGCCCGGTAGCAAGCAGACAGCCGATTACATCGAAGGGCGTTACGGCTGATTCAGCCGCAACCCAGAAGAGCGACGTTATCCTTCAAGCTCTGCGTCCTCGGTGCGGTATCTCCGACGCAATTCGTTCGATACCGTCTGTAGAATGGACCGCACCGTGCTTTCCTCATCATTGTTTGGGATGATGGAGACGTCATGATCGTCTGCCTCGTCCAACAGGAAAGACTGTAGGTCCCAGATGCGATCGATATTCTGAATATATCGCTCCGATCGCCTGGACTGAATCATATGGCCGCGCCCCTGTAGGCGCTTCTTTAGCCGCTTTTCCTTCAGTACTGCCAGCACTACGGGCACAACGACGAAGTCAAAGCGCTGCGCGATCTGGGCCATCAGCTGCGGGTGCAAATGCACGCCTTCAATAATGAGCGAGACGTTCTCATTTGCCGTCCTGTTAAGGACCCCTTCGATTCCGACAGCAACCTGCGATGACTGGGTGAGATAGCCCTGGATCATCTCTTCCGAGCTTGCCGTGTCCCCACCCATGGGGAGCTTCGAAGAGGCTTCAAACGAAGAAGTATGCAACGTCGGAATAAGCCGTTCCGGAACGAGCAGACGCATGATTTCGCGAAGCATGTCCGTAGACTGGGTCCGGACAATATCCAACCGGTGGGCGATCTCTGCACTGACCGAACTCTTCCCGCTTCCGGTGGTCCCCCCGATCAGAATGACCATAGGCTTTCCGCTGTGTGAGAAGCGCACCCACCGTTCATAGTCCTCCGCAGCACTGCCGTGAGGTAGTGTCTTCAGGGCAGTCATGACGCGCGTGGTGAGTTCCTCTGTCGCCACCTCAGAAATGCCCTCATCGATCAGGTCTTGTTCGATACGTGCTGCAATGTCATGCAACTCCTCCCTGGGCAGGGCACAAATTTCCAGGCTGTCCGCCAGCTGACTTTTCGAAAAAGGTCCCTCGGATCCATCAGATGTAATGACCCGAATAGCGGAGACTTCTTGCCGTGATGTCAGGTAGGACTCGACCATTTGTTCAAGCCCTTCTTCCTGAAGTACTTCAGCCGTCAAATGACGCAGATCAGCCCGGTCAATACGGTCTTGTTTGGCCAGACGATCACGAACGATGGATGCAATCGCATACGACTCCTCAAAGTTCAATCCACTCTTCTGGAGTGAACGGGTCAAAATACCTCTGAGAAACGGTGCCGAAGTGCCGTCAGAGCTACTGACAACGTATAATCTGGATGGCTTCGAGGTTGCCACGAGCCTTTGGCTTTACGATGGTTCTGGTAGTAAGGGTTGTCTTAAACTACAATGGTCCGCGCCCGCATCAAATCTCCTGTCGTCATGCCTGCATTCATCGGCCACGATCTCGTACGTGATCTCCTCGATCCCTTGAGCTTGATCAAGGCACTGGAGAACGCATTCAGTCACGGTGTAGATGCCCCGGAAAGAACCCACGTATCCATGGAATCGGGTGATGCAGCCCCAGATACGCTGCTGATGATGCCAGCCTGGAATTCCGCCTATCTGGGGATAAAGCTGGCTACCATCCATCCCGGAAACAGTGAACGACAGCTTCCTTCTGTTCACGCGTCGTATGTACTTAAGAACCGGATTACAGGCCGGGACCTTGCCCTGATCGACGGAGAATCCCTGACGCAGCTTCGTACTGCGGCTACATCTGCACTGGCTTCATCCATACTTTCACGCCAGGATGCATCCACCCTTCTGATGGTGGGTGCAGGTTCGCTTTCCCTTCCACTCATCGAAGCACACTGTGCGGTTCGACCTATTGATCGAATCATGATCTGGAATCGATCACACGACCGGGCAGATTCAGTTGCAACCAGATCGCGTTTGCCCATTGAGATCGTGGACGATCTGATTAAGGCGACATCCGAAGCGGATATCATATCCTGTGCAACGCTCTCCACCCATCCGCTCATCGAGGGACATGTTGTTCGCCCTGGTACTCACGTGGATCTCGTGGGGGCCTATCGTCCCGACATGCGAGAGTCTGATGCCACCTTGATTCAACAGTCAATGGTGTTCGTCGACACTTACGAAGGCGCTCGCTCTGAAGCTGGTGACCTCCTGTTGGCTGCCGAGGATTCTGACTGGACATTCAATGCCATTCAAGCTGACTTGGCAGCGCTGTGTCGCAATGAGCACGCCGGACGAAATTCCGAAGAGGAGATAACTCTCTTCAAGTCTGTCGGGGCATCTCTGGAGGACCTGGCAGCAGCCATCCTGATCTGGGAACGACATCTCGCGCGCCTTGATCCGAAGATTCCTACTTGAGATACATCCGTGGCTCTTCGCCTTCGATGATGGCCTCGATCTCCAGGTGCTTCATGATCGGTGAAGCCTTGACTTTCGTCATCATCACTTCTTCGATCTGAAAAAGCCCCGTAGGATTCTCCATGTTGATGGAAATGCGCACGGGCTTGTTGCCTCCGGGACGAATTTCCACTCGGGTGATAGTGTTGGCCGAGAAGCGGTGCATATCGCCGACTTCCGGCTCGAACTGCATGTTGAATGGAATGACCGAGCGACCCTTGGTCATGTCGGTCCCATCCGCGACCAGGACCGTACCGGCTTCAACGGAGTGAATGCGCACCTTCGCCATGTGGCCGACAATGACTTCATGCACCATGGATCGTAACACGACCTGCTTGTCCAGCTCATCGGGATAGAGCCACTTGAGGAGATCGACGATCATGGGGTCGATCAGATTCAGGGCATGCCACTCATGATCCTGACGTGTCACCCCCATGCCGATGTCATGCAAGAAGCAACCGAGAGCAACGGCCACCTGGGAGTCCTCATACGTCCCGACATGCTCTCGCTCGAGGCTCGTTGGAATCCCTCCCTCGTGAAGCAGTCGAAGAATCTTCAGCGCGTTGTACGTCGTGATCCGCGCGTGAACCGGGCCGTGATCATTGTATCCCAGCCTGCGAACCGATACGACATTGGCGTAACTGTGGTACAGATTGATCTCCCGATCCGAGAGCAGCCTTTCAAGTAGCGTGTGAACACGCCCCTTGAAGCGGTTGAGGATCACCTTGTTGAGTTGCTCCTCTTTCGGTGTGGACGCTTTCCAATCGGGGATGTCCTGTCTGCTCATGAGGTCTCTGATGCTGATGTGTTTGATTCGCGGATGACGAGCTGGTAGGCGTTTCGCCGGTATATACGAAGAGGGGCGGCACACAGTGCCGCCCCTCTTCCCGGAAACTCCGGCTGAGACTTCAGAGAAGGACTACTTCTCTTCTTCCTCAGCAGCTTCGTCGTCAGATGCAGCTTCTGCTTCTTCAGCAGGAGCTTCTTCTGTAGCCCTTTCAGCCTTCTTGGCTTTCGCCTTGCTGGCTTTCTTGGGCTTGGCTTCTTCTTCAGGAGCCGCTTCTTCCGCTTCAGCAGGTGCTGCTTCGGCCTCGGTCTGCTCCATCTGCGCCTTGAGTTCGGCCAGACCACTCAGTTCACCCAGCGTGGCAGGGCCTGTTGCAGCCTCTCGCTCAATGTACTGCTTGACTGACTGCTGCTCTTCGCGGCGCTCTGAGTCACGCTGACGCTTTTCAGCTGCGCGCTCGGCGCGCTCCTGATTGCGTGCTTCCTGCGTAGCACTGAGGATGATCTCCTTCTGATTCGCGTCGAAGCGAATGACGTAGAGGCTCTCGATCTCATCACCCGGGCGATAGTCCGCCATGGACTTGCCCTGCTCGATCTCACCTTCCGGCAGGAAGGCTTCGACTTCGAGAGGAAGCTCGACAACAAGGCCTTTTTCCTCTGCACGAACAACTTTCGCGCTGGAGGTTGAGCCTTCGGCGTACACCTGCTGGAACTGGTTCCAGGGGTTGGTATCCACCTGCTTGTGACCGAGGGAGATGCGACGCTCGTCCGTGTCGATGTTGAGTACGACTACGTCAAGCTCCTGACCCTTCTTGACCATGTCAGACGGGTGCTTGATACGCTTCGTCCAGGACAGGTCCGAAATGTGGACCAGACCGTCTATGCCCGGCTCGATCTCGACAAATACACCGAAGTTGGTGATGTTGCGGACCTTGCCACGCATGACCGTTCCGGGGGGATAGCGCTCGGCAATGTTCTCCCACGGATCTGGCTCGAGCTGTTTCATGCCAAGGGAGATCTTCTTCCCTTCGGAATCGACGTTGAGGATCTTGACCTCGACGACCTGTCCGAGCGACACCATCTGGGAAGGATGGCGAATGTGCTCGGTCCAGCTCATTTCAGAGATGTGGACCAGACCTTCGATTCCCTTCTCAAGCTCAACGAATGCACCGTAGTCCGTGATGGATACCACTTTGCCTTCGACCGTCTGACCTTTCGCCAGCTTCTCTTCGATGTCATCCCATGGATGCTTCTGGAGCTGCTTGAGGCCAAGCGAGATACGCTGACGCTCTTTGTCGTAGTCGAGAACCACCACGTTGAGCTTCTCGTCGAGGTTGACGAGCTCGGACGGATGGGAGACACGACCCCAGGAGAGGTCCGTGATGTGCAGAAGACCGTCGACACCACCGAGATCAATGAAGACACCGAAGTCCGTGATGTTCTTGACGATACCTTCGAGAATCTGACCCGGCTCCATCGTGGAGAGGATCTGCTCGCGCTGCGCCATGAGGTCCTTCTCGATGAGGGCCTTGTGCGAAACAACGATGTTCTCGTTGGCAGGGTTGAGCTTGACGATCTTGAACTCCATGCGCTTCTCGAGATACGCGTCGAAGTCGCGCACAGGGCGGACGTCGATCTGCGAACCCGGAAGGAAGGCTTCCATGCCGTCCAGCAATTCAACGATCATACCGCCTTTGATGCGGCGAACAATCGTTCCTTCAAGGACCGTTTCGTTTTCGAAAGCGTCCTCGATCCGACGCCAGCGGCGCACGGTGTCAGCTTTCGTTTTGGACAGCACGAGCTGGCCATGGTAGTCCTCGATACGCTCGAGATAGACTTCAACTTCTTCGCCAGCGGCCAGCTCATCGCCGAATTCGCTGCGAGAGACGATACCGTCTGATTTGAAGCCGATGTCGATGACGACGTCTTTCTCGCTGATGCTGATCACCTTACCAGCAACGATCTCATTTTCAGAGACGTTGGTGAGGGTGTTTTCAACAAGCTTGCGGAGATCATCCAGTCCGACGTTGGTGTCGAATGGATCTTCGCGGTCGTCGAGGTCCTCGAGCTTGAATACTTCTCCGGAGATCTCTCCGGTATATCCGATCATGCCCTCAGCATGAACGAGCGCGTCTTCGGTCGAGATGAAAGGCTCGCTGGAAGCTTCAGACTCTGCAGCTGGTGCTTCGGGAGCTGATTCCTCCTCGGCAACAGCTTCTGCGGCCGCTTCTTCGGCTTCAGGGGCTTCTTCGGTCTCGGCTTCAACTTTAGGAGCTGCTTCCGCTTCCGGAGCTGCTTCCGCTTCCGGAGCTTCCTCTTCAGTTGCTGCTTCTTCGGATACTTCTTCTGCGACTTCTTCGGTAGCCTCTTCTGCAACTTCTGCAGATGCTTCTTCGGTCGCGACTTCCTCGGATGATTCTTCGGCTGCTTCCGGGGCGGATTCTTCCGCTACCGCTGCAGTCTCATCACCCGCATCTTCGGACGTTGCCTCAGGTGCTTGGGTCTCCTCCGTGACGGGGGCCTCTTCTTGCTCCTGGACGTCCTTCTGCTGATCATCAGCCATGGGGGTCCACGTGGTTGAGCGTCCTCCGGCTATCAGGCACTTGGGAGCCGGTTGCTCTGGTCTGGTGAACACATTTCCGGACAGGTCCCACCCTGCATCGGACTGGCCCACTTTGGGTCAGACGGCGTGCTACCTCACCTATCGGGATTCGTTCCCGCGAATCAGGGCCAGAATATTCTCCACCTGTTCTTCAAACGACAGCCCAGACGTATCCACCAGAACTGCGTCCACCGCCTGCATCAACGGGGCGACATCCCTCGAGGAGTCGCGCTGGTCCCGTTCCCGGATGTCGTCAAGCAACGCGTCCTCATCCACCTCAACGCCCTTCTCTCTCAGCTGCAAGGCTCGGCGATGCGCTCGGATTTCTGGAGAGGCCGTGATGAAGAACTTGAAGTCCGCATCGGGAAACACCACGGTTCCAATGTCCCTTCCTTCCATGACCACCCAGCCACCGGACGTCACATGGGTAGAGGCCACCTCCCGCTGAAGCTCCACCATTCTGGCGCGCACGTCAGGTCGCTTACTGACGCGCGAAGACATGCTGCTCACGTCTTCCGATCGGATAAGGCCCGACACGTCCTCGCCATCGAGCAGTACAACGGTCTCATCATCGACGGATTGCAATGCGACACTTGATGACTGCAATACACGCTCGAATGCACTCTCTTCGGGATTGATGCCCGTCCGGATGGATTTCAGCGCGAGCGCCCGATACATGGCGCCTGTGTCAATAAAAAGCGCATTCAGGCGTTCAGCCACTGCACGAGCTGTCGAGCTCTTGCCTGAGCCTGCAGGTCCATCAATTGCGACGATCAATGTGGTAAGACGGATTAAGGTTGGTCCCCTCTGGATGCAGGAGTCACGGCGCACGCTAATTGCCCATGTTGCCTGATTTCTCGTGCAAGCCGGTTTCCCGAGTGCGGCGAAGTAGCTTGCAGGCCGATTTCGCGGGTTAGCCGATTTCACCTTGCTTTGCTCCAAATTATCTGAGCGTTGCCGACCTTTCAACGCTCGTCGAGACCGATTTCCGTGAATTGGAACGGCGAACTGCGGATTCGTGCATTGAAAATAGCCGAGTTGCTACCCGGCAAGCCGGCGAAGCAGCGCCTCAATCCATCAACAATCAGTAGTCGTGCACCAACTCCCCCACCTGGATATTCCACGGGTCCCACCTGCTGAGCTTTCGGCCATCGAACGCCACCCAGTGGCCTTATTTCTCGATCGAATTCGGTCCGCGCACAACGTGGGGACCATGATCCGGACCGCAGACGGTCTCCTCATGCGGGAAGTCATCCTTTCTGGATTCACGCCAGATATCGAGCACAAAGGTGTCCACAAGGCGTCTTTGGGTGCTCAGGACTTCGTGCCATCTCGACGCGTCGACGCTGCCGTGGATGATTTGAAACGACTCAAGTCTGAAGGGTGGACGATTGCGGCGATGGAAATCACATCCTCCCCATCTTCAATGACCGATCTCACACTGGATGACTTCCCTCTCATCCTCGTTGCCGGAAACGAGATCGACGGCGTTTCTGAAGAAGTCTTGTCCGTTTGCGACCTGTCCCTGGAGCTACCTCAATTCGGAGCCAAGCAATCCCTGAATGTGGCTGTCGCGTCCGGGATTCTGTCTTATGATGTGATTCGCCACTATCGTGCGCTGTCAGGCCGACCGGCGTATCCAGAACACGATCCTCGAGCGATATCATCATGAGTGACTGGAAAGAACGAGCACTTGCAGAGTCCCGCGGCAAACTGACCATGGCGGATCTGTTCTGGCTACCCGATCCAACCGCGCACGTTGAGGCTCAAGCATTTCCGGGGCGCCTACTCCCTTCTTTTGCCCCGGTCGATACGACGTTCGTTGCATTCGACTCGGTGGAGCAGGGTCGTGATTCCCTGACTGCGCTCTGGAGGAAGATCGATGACCGAGTAGCGTCGATCACATCCATAGAAGGGCATCACGTGACGCTGGACCTGACGCCGTCAATTCGTTGCGGCGCTGGTTGGTCTACCACACTGGCGATCTTGGGACGGAGTATTCTCGAAAGGACGTCGTCCGATTCCGACCTGACTATTCTGTTGCCCGTATCCACTCGTGTCCTGGGGGACATTGCCGGTATCCGTGCCGCTCGAGCAATGATCAACCACGTCCTGAGTCACACAATCGACTCCACTGACGCGGGATACAAGGCGTCCATATGGGCGCTCGGCACGGATCTCGATTACGCTTCGGGTTTCCCGACCAACAATCTCATTCGAACTACGCTGCAAGGACTGGGAGCGATCATGAGCAGCGCTGATCGTTGGAGTATTCGGCCCCATGACGAGGCACCAGACCAGCAGAATGAGGCTGCACGCCTTGCTGCAAACGTGGCCCGGATGCTCGAACATGAGGCTGGTTTTGATGCTGTTGACGATGCTGCACGGGGTGCTTGGGCGATTGAGGAAGCCAGCGCCCAACTGGTCGTGCAGGCTCTTGCGAAGATGGGCGAATTGGAAGATGTTCGTCTGGAAGACTGGCCATCAGCAGAACCATTTCAGAAGTGGCTGACTGCGGATCGATCCTCGTCTGCCCGTTGGGACCGGATTGATGAACCATGCAGGACGGATGATGCGGCAGTCATTCCGATGGATCTACAGGCAGGACCATCTGTGGGGGAGGTGATATCGTTCAAAGAAGATGATCGGACCCCTCCCTCCCCGGCCGGTATCGCACCGTTCCTTCGCGGTCCGTACTCCAGCATGTATCTCGGACGACCGTGGACAATCCGTCAATACGCAGGATTTTCGACAGCGGATGAGTCCAATGCATTCTACCGTCGCAATCTGGCAGCGGGTCAGAAGGGTCTTTCCGTGGCTTTCGACCTGGCCACCCATCGCGGGTACGATTCTGACCACCCACGCGTCACGGGTGATGTTGGAATGGCCGGCGTGGCCATCGATACCGTCGAGGATATGAAGATCCTCTTTGACGGTATTCCGCTCGACCGGATGAGCGTGTCGATGACCATGAACGGCGCCGTCCTCCCTGTGATGGCCTTCTACATAGTGGCCGCTGAAGAATCCAGTGTCTCGCCAAATCAGCTTTCCGGCACCATCCAGAATGACATATTGAAGGAGTTCATGGTTCGGAACACCTTCATTTACCCTCCTGAACCCAGCATGCGGATTGTTCGGGACATCATCCGCTACGCTTCCACTAACATGCCGAGGTTCAACCCGATTTCCGTTTCGGGCTACCACATGCTGGAAGCCGGTGCTTCGGCAGATCTGGAATTGGCCTACACGTTGGCAGATGGCCTCGAGTACGTCGAACAAGCCATTGAGGCTGGCCTGGACGTCGATGCCTTCGCGCCCAGGATTTCGTTCTTCTTCGGGATCGGCATGAACCCGCTCCTCGAGATGGCCAAGTTGCGCGCAGCAAGGGTTCTGTGGTCCGAAATCATGGGCGCGTTCAACCCGACGAACCCCAAGTCGCAGATGTTGAGGACCCACTGTCAGACTTCAGGCTGGTCGCTTGCGGCCCAGGACCCGTTCAACAATGTGGCTCGCACCTGCATTGAGGCCTTTGCCGCCGTCTCTGGACACACGCAATCGCTCCATACCAATGCGCTGGATGAAGCCCTCGCGCTGCCAACGGACTTTTCCGCACGCGTTGCCAGGGACACTCAACGCATCCTGCAGACCGAAACGGATCTGACACAGGTGATTGACCCATTTGGTGGGTCCTTCGAAGTTGAACGCCTGACCGATGAACTCCTGGAGCAGGCCCGCGCCCACCTTTCGGAGATCCGGAATGCAGGCGGCATGGCAACTGCCATTCAACAGGGCATTCCCAAGCGGCGGATTGAACAATCCGCCGCTCGTCGCCAGGCACGTATCGATTCCCGGGAGGAAATCATCGTTGGGGTCAATCAATACGTAAGTCAGGAGGCGAGCGACGTCGAAGTCCGGGCGATCGACAACGATGCTGTGCGTCTGGCACAGGTTGATCGACTCGAAAGGATCAAAGCAGAACGTGATTCTTCTGCCTCTGAACGCGCCCTGCATACCCTGAAAGAGGCGGCTTCGGATCCCTCGAAGCCGCTCATGGAGGCATGTATCGAGGCCGCGAGAGCTCGCTGTACGTTGGGCGAGATGTCAGACGCCATGGAGTCTGTATTCGGTCGCCACCAGCCGGAGACCGACCTCTTCACCGGTGTCTATGCGTCTGAGTTCGCAGATCGCAGTACATTGGATCCTGTGATTCGCAAATCGGACATATTCCTTGAACAACAAGGGCGACGGCCGCGCATTCTGATCGCCAAACTTGGCCAGGATGGACACGATCGTGGTGCGCGCGTCATTGCAACTGCTTTTGCTGATCTAGGCTTCGATGTGGATGTCGGACCCCTCTTCCAGACGCCAGAGGAAACCGTTCGACAGGCCATCGAAAATGATGTCCACATCATTGGAGCCTCTTCACTGGCCGGGGCTCACAAGACGCTCGTTCCGGAATTGGTTCGACTGCTCTCCGATTCGGGCCGCTCTGACATCCTGGTGGTTGCCGGAGGAGTCATACCGGATCAAGATATCCCTGCATTGTTGCAATCCGGTGTTGCTGCGGTATTCGGTCCAGGAACGGTCATTCCTGCCGCTGCAGATGATCTGATTGATCGTCTGCTCCTTCTCCATTCATCCTGATTGGTTCAACTCTCTTGCCCATGCACGTTGACGTACAGGAGCTGATAGAAGGTTTGAAGTCGGGAAATCGAGGTGCATTGGCGCGCTCCATCACCCTCCTGGAAAGCCGAAAGGAGTCAGATTCAGCATCACGACGTCGCCTACTCGAGGCTTGCGAGGAATTGACGCAACGACAGGCTGAGCCGACGCGCCGAGTCGCATTCACAGGCGCACCTGGGGTGGGTAAAAGCTCCCTGATCAACCGGGTTGGCGTTCAGCTCATTGCCTCCGGACATCAGGTTGCCGTTCTGGCTATCGACCCTTCGAGCGGCAAGACAGGGGGCAGCATCCTGGGAGACAAAACGCGCATGGTGGATCTGGCACGCGATGAACGCGCTTTCATTCGCCCGTCGCCGACAGCAGGCCACCTCGGCGGCATTGCGGAGGCCACCAGAGAGGCCATTCTGGTGTGCGAAGCCGCCGGCTACGACCGCATCATCGTCGAAACGGTTGGTGTCGGGCAATCCGAACACCAGGTCAGCAGCCTTGTCGACTTGGTCGTATTCCTGACCATCGCAGGAGCTGGTGATGGACTGCAAGGCATCAAACGCGGCATTCTTGAATCCGCCGACCTGGTCGCTGTAAACAAGGCTGACGGCGAAGCACGTCAATCATCAGAGGACCATGCCCGCGAGCTTTCTGGCGCACTAAAACTGCTTCGTGGTCATGAGAGCGCACCTGAAGTGCTGCTCACCTCAGCCACGACAGGCCATGGCGTCGACTCACTTTCAGACGCGCTGAATACGTGTATTGCAGAGCTGGAAGGCAACGGCACATTTGATGCCCGCAGACGCCAGCAACGGTTGCAGTGGTTCGACGATGCCACGATGAGCATCCTGCTCCGACAATTGCAATCACGCGAGGACTGGAGCGAGATGAAGAACACCTTGCTTCAGGAGGTCAAATCTGGGCAGCGCACACCCTATGCGGCGGCGGCTGAATGGGTTCATCGCGTGCTCGAAAGCGAGGCGTAATCGGAGACGAACCCGGTTAGCCGAGCCGGTCCAGCGCCGTCTCGATCCGAGAGAGCGTTTCTTCCTTACCAATCAGTTGCATCAGGGAGTACAAGCTGGGGCCTCCACCTACGCCCGAAAGTGACATGCGAAGGGGAAACATGATGGCACCCATGCCGATGCCCTCATCTTCGATAAACCCGTTCAGGGCCGCTTCCAAGGCCTCTTCGGTCCAGTCCTCCAATTGATCCAGACGTCCGGCAAATCCCTTCAGGGCACCAGAAGACGACTCTTTCCACCGCTTGGCCACCGCCTTTTCGTCATATGTCTCAGGAGCCTGGAAAAGGTAGTCAGCTTCGAAGAGATCCTCGGCGAAGGACATGCGCTCCTTCATCATGGAGATAGCCTGAGCCAGGTAGGACAGTTCCACATCTCCGAAACGCTCCGACGCCGCTTCGTGTAACTGCCCGGCGATATCCTCGTTTGTCCTTTCGCGCAGCCACTGCTCGTTGAACCAGCGCAGTTTGTTGAGATCGAATTGCACACCCGACTGACCAACACGCTCAAGAGAAAAAGCCCCTGAAAGTGCTTCAAGCGAAAACATCTCTCGTTCATCTCCCGGATTCCAACCCAGCAAGGCAAGAAAATTGACGAGCGCCGCTGGCTCATAACCTTGCTCCACGTACTGGTGAACCGAGACCGGAATCCCCTGCTTCTCCGCATTGCGTTTCGAGAGTTTGCCACCGGTCGGACTCAGAATGAGCGGGAGGTGCGCCATCGCCGGCGCCGTCCATCCCATGGCCTCGTACAGTAAAATGTGCTTCGGCGTTGAAGGCAGCCACTCCTCGCCCCTGATCACATGCGTGATTCCCATGTCGTGGTCGTCAACGATGTTGGCCAGGTGATAGGTGGGCAAACCGTCCGACTTGATCAAGACCTGATCATCAATCGTACCGCTTTCGAAGGTCACGTTGCCTCGGATCGCATCGGTGAAGGAAACTGCGTTACCAGGCACGACCTTCAATCGGACCACATGTGGTTCGCCAGCGTCCAGTCGCGCGGCAACCTCATCAGCAGACAGTGTGAGACTGTTGGCCATTTCGCCGCGAGTCGTGTGATCGTAGCGAGGGTTCGGGTTTTCTGCTGAGCGATGACGCTCGCGCAATGCCTCAAGTGCCGCATCGTCATCGAATGCGATGTATGCGTTTCCGGAAGCGATCAATTGCTGAGCCACTTCGGCATACCGTGCACTCCGTTCTGACTGACGGTACGGACCAACGTCTCCTTCCCGTCCTGGACCTTCGTCATACTCGATGCCGGCCCAGGTCATCATGTCCAGAATGTCCTGCTCTGCATCGGCGACGAATCGACTGCGATCCGTGTCTTCAATGCGAAGGACAAAGGTGCCGCCATGCTTTTTGGCAAGCAGGTAGTTGTAGAGAGCAGTGCGCAGACCGCCAATGTGAAGAAAGCCTGTCGGGCTTGGGGCAAAACGAACGCGCATGAAGACGGGGAGACAGAGAAATGAGTTGGCCAATCAATTAGAGCGCCTAACTCCTTTCTCATCCGCGAGGATTCCTGAGAAGGTCCACTTCGTTTGGATCGCACGTGAATTGCGGACCAATAGGCGTCCCTTCATCCACCTCACCCCACCGACGATACCAGGGGTCAGTCGCTGGCGTCTGCTTCGATGGTCAACCCAGGCTCGAACACGTAGATATAGGACTGCATGACACGCGCCTGAGGCGTCTCGAATGCGACCCGTTCTTCTTCCTGGGCCAGGAATGCCGTTTCGCCACTGTCTTCAAGCAGGGGCAAGAACCAACCAATCATGAACACGGCCACGACAGCCGCCACGGCAGTCCGCACCGACACGGATTTCCGTGTTCGCCACATCGGTTCACGTTCTTCAAACCGGTCAACCCGCGTGCCAGAGGCCTTCAGGGCATCAAGGCGCCTGAAAAACGCTTCATCAACTGCCGGTGGGACTTCCAGATATTCCTGTCGACTCATGCGACGGAAAAGCATGACGTGATCCATGAACGAGCGGGCTTCCGGATCACGTGACAGATGTGAATACAGTTCACCCTGCTGCTCCAGCGGCAATTCCCCGTCGAGGAAGAGATTGAGTGCCTCCTCTTCGCGGTTGAAATCTGCTGATTCGCTTTGTGGACCTGTTGTCGGGTTCATGGCATGGTGCCGGGCCGCACATCCCTGAAGGAGCGCTGCACGTCATGTCAATTTGCTGATAGCTGGGAAGATTGAGTCAACGATTCTCTGGTTGCATTGCTTAGCGCCACGTCGACATTCGTTTGCGCGGCTTTCATGGAGGCTTCCATGAGGTCCGCCAGTTTGCGACGTGCTTTGAAGAGACGCGACTTGACGGCGCTCAAAGAGCTTCTGGTCACGGCGGCGATCTCCTCGTAGGTCAGATTCTGATACTCACGCAAGATGAGCACTTCGCGGTACTCCGGACGGAGCGACTCCAGAAACTGGGTCACAAACCGGATCTGCTCGGACTTCTCCATCTTGGAGAACGGCGTATCCGGAGCAGGCGGCAATTCGTGGGCATCTTCTGAAAGCGCCACATGTCGGCCACTCTTTCGAAGCCAATTGAGACACTGGTTACGTGCGATGGTGAACAACCAGGACTTGAACGCTCCCGACTTCATGAGACGGTCCCGGTTCTCATACACTCGAAGAAACGTCTCCTGCATCACATCCTGAGCGGCCTCAGAATCCAGCAGCATCTTGTAACAGAATGCATAGACCGGTCCTTTGTACCGGTTATACAGGCCGACGAACGCAAATTCGTCTCCTGATCGGAAGGATTCGATAAGTGTCAATTCACTCATGCGATCGGCAACAGATGCATGTGGGGGGCGCCTCTCAAACGAAACTGAGGAGCGTTCTTGGAAATTGGACCATGAAGGATCGGTAAAGTTGCTCCGCTTTGTGCAGATTCATTTCCGTGCCTCGCGATGACGGCGGAACCATTGCTCCCGCTGTGGCGTGGACGCGGCGTTCGCGGGGCCCGTTCCAGCATGAACGACCCGAAAACGCACATTTTCCGAACCAATTCTGCATTCGAATGCTGAACGTGACCGCACTTTCCCGTCTCACTCTCTTCGCTGGCGTTTTTGCCCTGGTACTTGGCGGGTGTTCCTCTTCCGCTCCTCAAGCTGTTGAAGAACCAGCATCCGTCGACCCCGAGGTCGTTGCCGTCATCGACGGACAGTCCGTCACGCTTGACGAGTTCTCTGCCAACTTCGAGCGGAACGGACGGGTCTCTCCTTCGGACTCGGTCTCTTTGGAAGCCTATCAAGATTTTCTGACCCGTTTCGTGGACTTCCGCCTGAAGGTCCTTGAGGCTCAGCGAATCGGTCTTCAGGACGACCCATCCCTGCAGACAGAGATTGTACAGTATCGCATGCAACTGGCTCGCCCGTACATCATGGAGCGCCGTGTATTCGAGCCACTTGTAAAGGAGATGTATGAGCGCCGCTCCGAAATGGTTGAAGCCAGCCACATCCTCCTCACACTCCAGCCAAACGACTCTCCAGCAGATACGCTGGAAACCTACAATCGCCTGAGTGCTATTCGGGACTCGGTGGTAGCTGGCGCATCATTTGGAAGACTTGCTGCTCAGTACTCAGAGGATCCATCAGCCAAGGGAGCTCCCGGCTCGCCCGGCTACCAGGGTCAGTTGGGTTACTTCGGAGGTGGCCGCATGGTCGAGGAATTTGAAGATGTGGCCTTCAACACAGCCGTGGGTGAAGTCAGCGAGGTATTCCGGTCGCAATTCGGCTACCACATCCTTCACGTCACGGACAGGAAGCCCCTCCCTGCTGACCGCCAGATCTCTCACATCATGGTGCGCTTACAGGGCGCCAGTCCTGCTGATCAAGCTGCCACGGAATCCAAACTGGATTCCATTCGGACTCGCTTGGAAGCCGGTGAGCCTTTTGCTGAAGTAGCGCAGGCTACTTCAGAGGACCAGAACTCCTCCATGCGCGGTGGTGACATCGGACGCCTCGCCTTCGATGCCGGTTTGCCTTTCGAATTCCGTGATGCAGCCTTCGGGCTCGAATCGCCCGGAGAATGGACGGGGCCGGTCCGCTCACAGTTCGGTTTCCACTTCATCCAGTTCAACGAAGCGTTCCCGTTGGGCACCTTCGATGAAGAATACGAGTCCATGAAGACGCGCATCTCCCAGATGCCCCGCACGCAGGCTGCACAGGATGCGTTTGCAGCGCGGATCGTTTCTGAGGTTGGCGCTTGGGTTGATTCCTCCCGGGTGATGGCCTGGGTGAATGAAATGAGCCAGGATTCGCTGATCCGCTGGCTTTCCCTTCATGACTTCTCTTCCGAGATGGAAGATCCTACGTTCATAGAGTTCGCTGACACCTCCCTGACACTGTCCGGTTATGCGGACTATTTCCGTAGAGCAGTCCCGAAAAACGTTCGAACCGTAGAACAGCGGATTTATGGCGTTGCTGATCAGTGGTTGGCAGAACGGGCGATCGACTATGAAATCGATCAGCTGGAAAACCGGGACCAGGAGTTTGCCACAACCATGCAGGATTTCCGGGACGGTCTCCTTCTGTTCAGATTCATGGAACAGGAAGTCTGGAACAAGGCAACCGCAGATTCCTCTGCCCAGGAAGCGTACTTCGCCGAGAACGGATCAAACTACCGGTATCCGGATCGTACGCGTGTCATCAGCTTTGCTTCTCCTCACGAAGAGAAGCTCAATGCAATGATTGCCGAAGTCCGCGCCTCCAATCTGGAGGAAGCCTGGTCAGCGGCCACCAGTGATTCCACCTTCTTCCTTCGAGCTGACACGACATTCATCAGCGACCCGACAGGATCGATGTTTGACGAAGTGCTGACATTGGAGCCGGGAAGCATCACCGATGCCCAAGCCTACAATCAGGGTTGGATTGCGCTCTATCATGACGGAATCGATCCCGCCCGGCAAATGACGTTTGACGAAGCTCGTTCCGAGGTGATCAGCGAAGTCCAGAGCAGCCTGGAATCCCAGCTCATGAGCGACCTTCGAGAGCGATACGGTGTCATGGTGTACCCTGACGCGCTGCAGGCTCTCATTCAATGAACAGGGCGCTCCCAACAATAGACGACGACACGGTCGCTGCAAGGCCTCGGGTATGTCGGCAGATTCGTCTGACGATGTTGGTCGCGTTGTTGGTTTCGATGTCTGTGGCCGTATCCGCGTGTACACCTGACCCAGAGCCCTCGACGTATGTCGCCCGCGTTGGAGATGCGCTGCTTACGCAAGCCGACATCAACAGTCTCCTCCAGGATCGATCAGCGATGCTCGATTCGGCTGATGCGGTCTCCCAGATCGTGGAGCAATGGGTGACCAACGAATTGCTGTACCAGGAGGCGGTAGATCGTGGACTCCGTGGTGATCCGGAAGTACAGCGCCTGTTGGCAGACAATGAACGATCGGTACTGATTGATGCCCTGGTAACACGCTTTCTCGACGATGAGTTGGGCGATGGCCCCGATGAAGCGGCCATCCAGACGTATTACGAGCAGCACCGCGACAAACTCGCCCTCCGAGAGCCATTCGTTCGTATCAGGCACTTGGTGTACGGGAACGCCGATTCTGCAAGAGCAGGATTGGCTGCATTGGAGGCCTCTCTGTTGACGCCCGTGATCCCATCCGGTGGGCGACTTGCGAGTCCGGTTCGGGACGATGTGTTTTATCCCCAGGGGCAATTGTTTGCCGCTACACCGGGACTCAGTCAGGTGGTCGACCGACTGGATGTAGGAGATGTGAACCCTGTATTCGCCGTGGATTCGACCTTTCATGTCGTCCAGTTGCTGGATCGGCTGGACACCGGATCCGTACCGACGCTGGATATGATCAAGGACGAAATTCGTGGGCGAGTGGCCATTGAGACGCGGAAACAGTTGTATGCACGGCAGGTTCAACGCCTCCGCACACGAGCCTTGGCGCGAGAAGAGCTGGTGGTGAACTGATTATTGCGAAACCTTCGCCGCCAAAGCTTCAACGGAGTTGCAACCAAGAGTGGCTCCCTCGCAACGATCCATACGATTCAATCTTCTTCTGCGTTATCCCGGTGTACGTGCCATCCCGTCATGCCAATGTGCCCATTGTTCTGGCTGAGCGGTGACTGACCGAACTTGATATTGCGTGACGATCGCCTGAACCCTTCCCGACTGATTCTTTTCATGACACTACGTCGCATAGCGCTCCTGTTCCTGCTGGCTACTGCTCTACCTGTACATGCCTTGAAGGCACAGGATGGAGAAGTCCTCGACGAGATTGTTGCCGTTGTTGGCGACTACATCATTCTGCAGTCCGATGTGGACGGAATGGTTCTCGGCGTCATGCAGCAAAACCAGATGGCGTGGTCTGAGGAACTGTGGAGTGAAGCCCTGACCCAGCTGGTTAACGAGAAGGTCATGGTGATCCACGCCAAGAGGGATACCAACCTTGTCGTGACCGACCAGCAAGTCGATCAGATGCTGGACGCGCAGATTGGTCAGATTCAGCAGCAGGTCGGTGGCCAGGCCCGATTGGAGGAGCTCTACGGCAAATCGCTGCTTGAGGTGAAAGCCGATCTTCGCGAAGAGTACCGGGACCGCTTGCTGGCTGACGAATTGCGCCGCCAGAAGCTGAGCAGCATCAAGGCGACACCAACGGATGTTCGTGAATGGTTTGACCTGATCCCGGCTGATTCCCTTCCGGTCATCCCCGATCTGGTGCGGGTATCCCACATCGTGAAGCTTCCAGAGGTGACCCAGGAGGCCCGCGATGAGGCCAGGGAGATCATCAGTACCATTCGCGATTCCGTGATCGCCGGGGTATCCCAATTCGAGGATATGGCGCAGGCATTCTCAGACGATCCGGGCTCAGCTGCGAATGGAGGCTTGTATGAAGACATGGGACTGGACGAGGTCGTTCCGGAGTTTGCAGCTGTAGCGTCGCGCTCGCCGATCGGAACGATTTCCCGGATTTTCGAGACACAGTTTGGATTGCACTTCTTGCGGGTGAATGCACGTCGAGGCGACCGCATCGATTACAACCACATCCTGATCACATTTGATGATCGAAAGGTGGATGACGCCCCAGCTGTTGCCAAGTTGGCCACGTTGCGCGACTCCATCATGACCAAGGGCGCATCTTTCGAGGCGCTCGCCCGTGAAGAGTCCGAAGAGGACCTGAGCAAAGCGCAGGGAGGACGCGTCAGCGATCCAGCCAGCGGTGAGCGCAACCTCTACGTGGAAGCACTCGGCGGAATGTGGCAACGAACATTGTCCGCGCTCGAGATCGGAGATATCTCGGAGCCTGCTGAGGTCCTGCTTCTGGATGGCCGACGTGCCTGGCACATTGTTCGTCTGGACGACCGGATTGCCTCCCATCGCGTCGACATTGAAACCGACTATGAACTGATCGAGCAACGTGCTTTGCAGGACAAGCAAACACGCATCATGGAAACATGGATTCAGGAATTGCGCACATCGGTCTATATTGATTTCCGCGGCAACGCAAAAGAAATGGGCCTGGCCAACAATTGATTTGATCCAGCCTGCAGCCCTCGACGTTTCAGTCACCCAACTCATTGCCAGACTTCTCGTTATTCATGTCAGAGACTACATCGCCTGAAACCGTCGAAGAGCTACATGCGGGGTATGACACCCTTCGGAAAGAGATCGCCAAGGTCATTGTCGGACAGGATGAAATCATCCGGCAAATCTTCCTGAGCATGATATGCCGCGGGCACGTCCTCCTCGTCGGCGTTCCGGGTCTTGCGAAGACGCTCCTGATTCACACGATCTCTGACGCAATCGACCTCTCCTTCTCCCGCATTCAGTTCACGCCGGACCTGATGCCGAGTGACATCACCGGTACGGAGATCATCGAGGAGGACGCAACGACGGGACGGCGCCAGTTCAAATTTGTGAAGGGTCCTGTTTTTGCCAGCGTAGTATTGGCTGACGAGATCAACCGAACGCCTCCCAAAACCCAGGCCGCCCTGCTGGAAGCCATGCAGGAGCATCGCGTGACCGCTGCCGGTCACACGTTCTCGCTTCCTGAACCGTTTTTCGTCCTGGCAACGCAGAACCCGATTGAACAGGAAGGCACCTATCCCCTGCCTGAAGCGCAGTTGGACCGCTTCATGTTCAACCTTTGGCTGGACTATCCAACGTTTGACCAAGAGGTCGACATTGTCCGCCAGACCACCAGTGCGGCGAAGCCCGACAAAAAGCATGTCATGTCGGGAGCAGACATTCAGCGATTCCAGACACTGGTTCGTCAGATTCCAGTGGCTGACAACGTGATCGAGTACGCCGTTCGCTTGGTGAACAAGACGCGTCCCGCTGGGGATATGGCTCCGCAGTTTGTGAAGGACTACTTGAGCTACGGCGCTGGTCCTCGTGCTTCCCAGTACCTCATTCTCGGCGCAAAAGCCTCCGCGGCACTTGAAGGACGGTTGACGCCCTCCATCGAAGACGTCAATCGGATCGCGGTATCCGTTCTGCGCCATCGCATTGTGACCAATTTCAATGCGGAGGCCGACAGCGTATCGGGCGTCGACGTAATCAACCGGATGCTGGAAACATCGGTCTGATTCGGAAGCTGCTGATGGCTAGATTCTCGTATGGATCCCATCAGCACGGACACGGCAAACACCTCTCATGAAGCATTACGTTCTGACGCAGGAAGTAATGCTGGCCAGGTCCTTCATGCCCGATGGATGTTGACTGCCGAAGGGTGGCAGCAGCACATGGCGCTTCATGTGGACGCCTCGGGACTCATTACCGAGGCCTCACCAGCCGCATCCGCATCCGATCGCGCCATTTCCCTGGACGTCGTGGTTCCGGGAATGATCAACGCCCATTCCCACGCCTTTCAACATGGCCTTTTGGGTCGAACGCAACGTTTCCTTCGACCGGAAGATGATTTCTGGTCCTGGCGAAGTGTGATGTATGAGGCAGCCGGAAACCTTACCCCGGCCAGTCAGGAGGCCATCGCTTTCCAGGCGTTTTCCGAGATGGTGGCATCCGGCTATACAACGGTTTGCGAATTCCACTATACACACGGAGCCACCCGTCGCGATCACGGTGAGCTCCCGGTCCTGATGTCAGAAGCGGTGCTACGCGCTGCCGAACGGGCGGGGATTCGCATTCGTCTGCTGCCGGTGTGCTACCAACGTGCCGGGTTCGGAAGAAGCTCACTGCTCCCCGAACAGCGTTCCTTCGGATTGGACACGGACGTGTATCTGGGCGTGATCGAACACTTGCGTACGGAGTCTCACCTTTCTCCCCTGCAGACCATTGGATACGCTCCGCATTCACTGCGTGCTGTCGATCTGGATACCTTGCAGGCGATCTCCGATCACCGGAATGACACCGCACCTGAGGCCCCGATCCACATACACGTTGCGGAGCAGGCTCGGGAGGTCAATGAATGCATGCTCTCGACCGGCAAACGACCCGTGGAGTGGCTGCTGGACGCCATGAACCCGGATTCCTCCTGGTGCTTGATTCACGCTACGCACATGACCGACGGCGAGCGTCGCTCCATCGCGCGGTCCAAGGCCACGGTCTGCCTTTGCCCGACCACGGAGGGAGATCTTGGCGACGGGTTCTTTCCGTTGGCCGACTTTGTCAGCGAGAGCGGTGCATGGGCCATTGGATCCGATTCGAACGTGTGCGTGCACCCGGCCGAAGAGTTGAGGATGCTGGATTGGCAGCAACGCTTGCATCAACGCAAACGGAATGCCTTCCGCTTTGACGGCTCCCTGGCGGCAAGCACCCGGCTCTATCAAATGGCTCTCAATGGTGGTCGCGCAGCCAGCATGTTGCCGGTCGGACGACTGGAAGCAGGGTGCGCAGCCGATCTGGTCGAACTGGATAGCGCATCCATGACACAAGAAGGCCTATCACCGGATGAGATCCTGTCGGCCTGGGTGTATTCCGGTAGCCAATCCTTGCTCAAGCGCGTCATGACGGCGGGCAAAACGCGATTCGAACGCGCTTGAAAGTCCCGTGCTTAGCCGTCCAGGCGTGATGGGCCCGACATCAGCTTTCCTATTGGCTTCATCGGCTCGAGGTTTTCGAACACGATCTTGATGGTGGCCATCATCGGAACGGCGAGCACCATTCCCCAGATGCCCCACAGCCATCCCCAGAAAATGAGGGAAACCAGGATCAGGAGCGGTGAGAGGTTGAGGCTGTACCCCATGATCCGGGGCTCAACGACGTTGCCCATGATCATCTGGGTACCACCCAGCCCGAAGAGGACGCCCATCGGAACGGCCAGAGTTTCAAACTGAAGCAGCGTCAGGAAGAATGGGAAGATGACCGCCAGCGAACTGCCAATATTCGGGATGTAGTTGAGGATGAACGCGATGAACCCGAAAACCAGGGCGAAGTCCACATCAAGTAAGAACAGGACGAGCCAGGTCAACGCCCCTGTCCCGAGGCTTACAAGCGTCTTCGTCACCAGGTACTGACGCACATGGGAGTCGACCGTCTTGAGGACTGACGCCATCCAGTCTGCATACTGTTCCGGAAAGGCAAGTCTGACCTTGGTACCTAGTTCACCGCTCGACGCCAAGATGAACAACATGAACAGGACGATGAGAAACGTCGTGGTCAGGAATGAAATGAACGACCCGACTCCCGTAGTGACTGCTGCCGTGATTGAGGTCAACTCGATGGCATCGCTCCATTGAACATCTCCGATCGGTACATCAAACCGATCTGCCCATCCGATCAATGCCAATTCGATGTCGTCAACAATAACGGACATCTTGGCCTCGTACTTGGGGAGTTCCTCGATGAAACTGGCCGTACTCGCGTACAAAACCCATCCCAGCAGGAACAGGACAAGGGAAAACAGGATTAGTACGCCAAACAACGCGACGATCATCGGAACCCGTTTCCCGCGCAATCCGAGGATGACAGGCTTGAAGATGATCGATAGCAGGATGGCCACGACGAAGGGCAGAAGCACAACCTTCATCTGTGCCAGCATGACCCCAAGCCCAAAAACGGCTATTATGCCAAGGAAGGCCGTGGATAGATTGCTATTTTTTGCGTCCTGAACCATTATCGGAAGGCTACTCTCCGGGAGACTCAAGTGAGGTCACAGGTGAGAACACAGGTGAAGCCCACGTGGAAGACGGTT
Organism: Rhodothermales bacterium; assembly: GCA_028284865.1. GTDB lineage: Bacteria > Bacteroidota > Rhodothermia > Rhodothermales > UBA10348 > JAAZVD01. The sequence goes on from JANQQV010000007.1 coordinate 57,150, forward strand.
GTCATCTCCGTCTTCGCCCTCTTTCTATTTGGTAGTGCGAATCCGGATCCATACCCGGACGATTATTTCGAGTCTCCGCTCGGAATCCCCCTGCTTCTGTCCGGAAGTTTTGCAGAGATGCGCTCCAATCACTTCCACGGCGGTATTGACATCAAAACGCAAGGTCATGCCGGCTTTCCCGTGTACGCAGCCGCTGACGGTTGGATATCGCGAATCGTTGTGTCGCCCAGTGGATATGGCAACGCGCTGTACATCAGCCACCCGAACGGCTTCATGACCGTGTATGCCCACCTGGACCGCTTTGCCGAGCCGGTGGCGTCGTACATCAAAGATCTCCAGTACGAACAGGAATCATTCGCCGTACAGAGCTTTCCGGATCGGGATCAGTTCAAAGTGAGTCAGCGTGAACAGATTGCATGGTCCGGAAACTCGGGAAGCTCAGCCGGTCCTCACCTCCACTTCGAGATTCGGGACGAGCGCACGGCTCAGCCCGTCAATCCTGCTTTATGGGGATTCGATATTCCCGATACGACCCCTCCACGAGTCTATCGATTTAAGGTGTATGCCAAGGGGCCGACTTCAATGATCCGTTTACGTGACAAGGTCAGCGGCGGCTGGAGAACCGTGGGTCCTGGAGAAGACGCATTCGTCGAACTGATTCGACAGAATGGAGGAATCGTCATGCAGCGCGTGGATCGAATCCAAGCGGCCGGTCCGATCGCGTTTGGCGTCCAGACCCATGACTTCCACGAGGGGTCAAACAACTTGCTCGGGCAGTACAAGATTGACCTCACTGTTGATGGTTCAACCTTGTTTCGTTCGGTTCTGGAGCGGTTTTCCTTCGATGAAACGCGTTATCTGAATGCGCATGTTGATTATGCCGAACGGAGAGCTTCAGGACGATGGGTGCAGCGTGGACACGTACTCCCCGGCAATCCGCTTCCGATGTACGAATCGACCAACAACGGCATTCTGGATGTTCAAGCTGGTCGCACCTATGAGTTGGATTACTGGGTGGAAGACGTATTTGGAAACCGTGCAGGATTCTCATTCGACGTTGAAGGAATTCCTGGCAACATACCCGAGCCTGATCCACCTCCAGCTGCCTACGTCATGCACCATGACCAGCCCTTCACTTGGCGCGGTAGCGAGTACACCTTCCGGGCCCCTGCAGGGACGTTGTACGATGACATCGTGTTTGATTTCGGAACGTTTGCCCCACCGGCTGGCTCTCGGCCGGCGTACTCGCAGCGCATTCGTATCCACTCCCCGGAAGTCCCCGTCCACAATCGCTATCAGCTTTCGATTCATGCCCCTTCCCTGCCACCGGAGCTGAGAGACAAGGCGACATTGGGTCTTGTCAGTTCTCGGGGTACCGTTTCCTGGGCTGGGGGTACGTGGGAAGGTGGGTCTGTGACCTCTTCACTGCGCACTTTCGGCGATTTCATCGTGACCACAGACACCGAGGGCCCTTCCATCCGTCCATTGAATATCAGTCCAGGCAAAGACATGTCTCGGACTGGTGAGATTCGCTTTCGCATCCGGGATAATTTCAGCGGGATTGCGAGCTACAGAGGCACCATCAACGGTGAATGGGTACTGTTTGAGCACGATGCGAAGTACTCCTTGATCCGCCACCGATTCGATGGATCATTGGCGAGGGGCTCTCACGAACTCAGAATGGAGGTCACCGACAACAAGGGAAACACCTCGGTCAGGACCATCCCGTTTGTCAGATAGCCCCGCTAATTCGTTCCCGGACGTGAGAGGCCAGCAGGTCGATATCTGGCTCAATATCCGTCCACTCTGTAGGCGCGTTCACCAGGTCAGCCAATCTCGAGGGTTCGTCAGGCTGGATGCCAGTCGCCTGCTGGCACACGTCAGGAAATTTGGCAGGATGAGCCGTCGACATGACAACGCAGGGCCCTTCGAGATGACGTGCTTTCCGAGCCTCCATGACGGAATGAATCCCTACCGCGGTGTGAGGGTCGGCCAGATACCCGGTCGACGTGAACACCGATCGCATGGTCTCCAACGTCTCATCATCCGATGTCGTATCTGACTGGATAAGCGCCTTCAATCGTTCGCCTGGCAGCAAGGTTTTGAGACGTTCGAAATTCGACGGTGCACCCACGTCCATGGCATTGGAAAGCGTTTTGACCGTCGCTGCAAAGGCAGCATCCTTGCCGGCTACATAGTTGGGAAAGAAGTCGTTCGCATTGTGAGCGGCTCTGAAACCAGCGACTGGCATACCGCTCATGTGGGCGAAAACACCTGCGGTTAGGTTACCAAGATTTCCGCTCGGGACGCAGATGGAAGGAGCCGCCAAACCCGCACCGCGCGTGATATTCAGCACGCTCCACCAGTAATACAGCATCTGCGGCAACAGCCGCGCGATATTGATGGAGTTTGCCGTCGACAGCGGGATGCCTTGCCAGGCTGGATGATCAAACGCGGCTTTGACCAGCTTCTGACAGTCATCAAAGGCTCCCTTGACCCTGAATGGATGGACACCTGGTCGTTTTGCGATGAGCTGACGTTCCTGGACTTCGCTGACTCCCCCTCCCGGATAAAGCAACACAACCTGGATACCCGGAATACCGGCAAACCCGTCAGCCACCGCGCTTCCGGTGTCGCCGGACGTCGCTACCAGGATGACGCGACTCTCTCCCGTTCGACCCAAGCGATCGCCCAACAAGCGCGCCATGGTCCGTGCCCCGAAGTCTTTGAACGAGAGCGTCGGGCCATGAAAGAGTTCGCAAACGAACAGGTCTTCGTCCACTGGAACGATGGGTACCGGAAACGCGAGGGCATCATCGACAATGCCTCTCCACGTATCCCTGAATTCCGTCCCGGAGAGCCAATGGGACATGACATCCAGAGACATATCCACGAACGAGTCCGTTGAAATGGCATCCATTTCAATTCGTGGCATGGTCCTCGGCAGGAATAAGCCACCGTCCTGGGCCAAACCTGCCTCAATGGCTTCTCCGAGCTCGCGACCGACGTCGGATCCCCGGGTACTGTCATACAGCGTGTGGAAGGGCGAACTCATTCGGTGCAGGGCTTCTTCTTCAATTCGGAAGGATAGGCATCTCGACCTGGGTGCCGGTTCGCCAGGATGTGGCTGACCCGTTTTCGATCAGCCGTGCACCATCGTTGTCAATGCGATGATGTGAAAGCTTCCCACCGCAGGAGCTGGAGCCCGAAGCCTCTCTCATCGCTGCAGATATGCGATCAACAGGTCCGGTAGCTCGGCAGCATGCCAGGATGGCGGGACCTGACCCCGTCACCGTGCACCCCTCAGCACCTGCCTCCATGGCGGCCCGGGACACCGGCTCAAGGCAAGGCCACAAGTGTCGGCGGGCCGGGACCACGATATCATCACTCATCATCCACTTCCCTATGGCAGCTACGTCCCTGCGATGCATGGCATCCACTAACAAACCCAGTCTCGCTGCATGGTCGACAGCAGTCTGCAGAGCAACCTCGGTTGGAAGGGCAGCCCGGGCTTCTTTGGTCATTACTTCCATATCGGGCAGCGCCACGATGAAGAGGAGATCATCCCATCCCTCCAATCGGATGTGATCCATGGGCTCTCGCGAACGCATGAGCACAAAACCACCCAGCAAACCTGGCAAGACGTTGTCAGCGTGCCCATGCCCGGAGGTGGCAGATTCTCCCGCTATCACGGCGTCAATCATGCCCGAAACAGGAATCGGAGACTCAAAGAGGCGGTCCGTAGCAACGGCGGCCGCAACCGAACTCGCTGCCGAACTTCCGAGTCCTGTCCCCGCCGGCAGGCCTTTCAGCAACGTAATGTCGAGGCCTCCGTCGTAGCCATGTTGTCTCGCAACATGCTTCGCTGCAACAGCGGCCGTGTTGGACGCTGGTTCATTCGGGCCAACCCAGACACTCCTTGAATCATACGCGATGCGAAGACCAGGCTGTTCCGATGTCCGGACGGTCACCTGATCGCCTAATCCGTCGATGGCGGCGCCTAGTGCATCGAATCCGGGGCCCAAATTGGAAACGGATGCCGGTGCCCAGGCTGTTGCCTCATTCCTGATCATCACATTCATCCAGGAAAGCCCTACGAATCCAGATCCATGTCTCCGCGCAGGAAGGCCTCGGCCGTTTCGACCATTTTCTTGCTGCCGATGTAAAGCGGAATGCGTTGATGGAGTTTGGAAGGCTGGACTTCCATGATGCGTTCCGAACCCGTCGAGGCCTTGCCGCCGGCCTGTTCCACGATGAATGCGAGTGGATTCGCCTCATACATCAGGCGCAGCTTTCCTTCCGGGTTCTTGTGGGTGGCTGGATACATGTATAGCCCGCCCTTCATCAGATTCCGATGGAAATCCGCAACGAAAGACCCGATATAACGGGTGCTCAACGGACGGCCCGAGTCTGGACGCTCCTGCTGCATCCACTTCATGTGCTTCTTGAGGCCAATCTCGAAACTCTCGTAGTTGCCCTCATTGATCGAATACATGCTCCCGTCTTCAGGCGTGCGAATGTCGGGATGAGTCAACAGGAATTCGCCGATGGACGGATCCAGTGTGAATCCATTGACTCCTTCACCAGTCGTGTAGACCAGCATGGTCGAGCTTCCATACAGCACGTACCCGGCTCCTACCTGATTGACACCCGGTTGCAGCGCTGACTCTAGGGTCGCCTCTGCGTGATCGTCCGGAAGATGGTAGATGCTGAAGATGGTGCCCACCGAGACATTCACCTCAATGTTGGATGAACCATCCAGCGGGTCCATAAGAACGATATACTTCCCTTCGCTGTCGTCAGCCTTCATCGGAATGGCTTCGGAATGCTCTTCGGACCCAATCAGGCAGCACTCTCCTCCTCTTCGCAACGCCCGAACGAATTCCTTGTGGGCCAGGGCATCCATCACCGCCTGGACCTCCCCCTGCACATTGATTTCCCCGGTGGATCCAAAGACATCAATGATGCCCGCACGACGCATGTGCCAATTGACCAGCTTGGCCGCTACGGAGATGTCCCGCAAAAGCCGGGAAAATGCGCCTGTAGAAGAGTCTACTGAGAATTGACGCTCGATAATGAACTGTTCAAGCGTCTTGAACGCTCCGATTTCTTGCAGACCGTTTTCGGGTTGCATGGGCGACGGGTTGGCGGAGGAGACAGGTGTGTATGACGGTAAGATATCCCGCTTCGGCGCGCCCTCCAACCAATGCGATCGACTTTCCCTGTCTGATCGAACCTGATTCAAGAAGAGCACCAATCGGGCATCCCACTATACGTTTGTTCGCTGTGGATGCCTTTCTTCCGAACAACATTCGGAGAGTCAGCTCATCCGGTCCATGACACGGCCAAGTGCAGAAACCGCATCATCAACTTCGTCCGCAGTGGTTTGCGGACCGAACGAGATGCGCAATGCGCCCAGGGCTTGATCACCCGAAATCCCGATCGACTCCAGCACGTGACTCACTTTCATGGTCCCGGAGCTGCAGGCTGAACCAGCTGAAACCGCTATGCCTTCGATATCGAGACCGAGAATCAACATCTCCCCATCAACGCCGGTCTCCTCCTCTTTGAGAACGAGCAGATTCACGATGTGCGGAGAGCAATCTGATTCCGGTGAAACCAACCGAAAAGGCGTTGGGAGTCTTTCCGTCAGTCCCAAAAGCAAGCGGTGCCGAAGGGACTTGGCGTGTGATACGAATGTCTCCCGCTGTGCATCTGCAAGCTCAAGCGCCTTGGTGATACCGACTGCGAAGGCGATGTTTTCCGTTCCGGATCGACGGCCCTGTTCCTGACCGCCACCCAAAATGAGCGGAGCGTGGGGCACCCCTGCCCTGACGAACAGTAACCCGATTCCTTTTGGAGCACCGAATTTGTGGCCAGTCAGTGACAGATAGTCTACCGACTCGACAATAGGCTTCAGATCAAGCGTCCTTGCTCCTTGTGCGGCATCGGTGTGCACAAGCATGTCCCGTGCTCGGCACCATGCGGAAATGTCCCGTATCGGATTGATCGTCCCCAATTCGTTGTTCACCAGCATGAATGATGCGAGGCCCAAGCCGGTGGGATCGACAACATCCAATTCCTTTGTCGTGATTCGGCCATCCTGGTTAGTGGCCAGGACATGGTGTTTATCCAGAAGGCGGATTGGTTCCAGCACAGCCTCGTGTTCTACCGATGAAGTCAACACTCCCAGCTGGCCGGCGGCTTGCGAGGAAAGCACCGTGTTGTTCGATTCGCTCCCTCCCGAAGTGAACACGATTTCTGCCGGTCCTACGCCCAGGATTCCGGCCACCTTCCCCCTGCACGACTCCAAGGCATGGCGCGCCTTCCGTCCTCGACCATACACCGACGACGGATTCCCGAATTCGGTCGTGAACCACGGCATCATGGCATCCAGTACCTCGGGTAGCACAGGGGAGGTCGCTGCGTGGTCAAGATAAATGGAGGTGGGTGCTGACATGATTGATGGTCAAAGGTCAACCAATGAGACGAGTGACACCGGGCGCAAAGTGGAAGGCGTGCTCGAGGGAAACGTTCCATCGGCTGATTCATAGGAGGCGAATTGATCGACCCCAAGCATGGATGATTCATGGACAAGCTCGTAGTTCGCGGTGGCAAGCCACTCACCGGTTCGCTCACCGTCAGCGGCTCGAAAAACACGGCTCTTCCCCTCATGTCGGCTGCCTTGCTGACCGATGGTCCGGTCGCGCTGAGCAACATCCCGGATCTGAAAGACATCCATACCTTCCGACGCGTGATCGAGGTTACAGGGACCACCGTCGATCATTCTCCCGCAACGCATTCCATGACACTGGATGCGAGTACGCTGGAGCGAGCTGAAGCGCCTTACGAATTGGTGAAGCGCATGCGCGCTTCGTTTTACATGCTGGGTGCTTTGCTGGGTCGCATGGGCCGTGCTCGCGTCTCGCTGCCCGGAGGGTGTGCATGGGGTCCCCGACCGGTAGACTTGCATATCCAGGGCATGAAAGCTCTCGGGGCAACGATTGATTTGGACCAGGGATATGTCGTCGCCGAGGCTCCTGGAGGCCGGTTGGCCGGAGGTCGCGTGACCCTTGAACCATCTTCGGTAGGCGCGACGATCAATATCGCCCTGGCGGCATCGTTGGCCAGTGGGTCGTCGGTCATTGAGAATGCAGCCATCGAACCGGATGTCGTGCATTTCTGCGAAATGCTCGAAGCCATGGGTGCCCGACTGAATGGGATTGGCACACGCACGCTCGAAATCGAGGGCGTGGATCGGCTGAATCCGGTGTCGTTCAAGAACTGTCCAGATCGCATCGAGATGGGCACGTTCATGATTGCCGCTGCCATCGCCGGCGTACCCGACCAGCCCGTCCATATCCTAGGCGGCCGGACCGATCACCTCGGCGACGCTTTTATCGAGGCTTTCGAGCGGACGGGAACGGGATTGACCGTCGAAGAGGATCGCGTCATCGTGACCGCGCCCGAAGAGCTACGTCCGGTGAGCATCAAAACGGAGATCTATCCCGGTTTCCCCACTGATCTTCAGGCTCAGTGGACGATCCTGATGGCGCGCTGCTCCGGCAATTCCAAAGTCCATGAGACCGTTTATCCGGATCGCTTCAAGCACATTCCCGAGCTCCAACGCATGGGTGTCAATGCGATCATCGTCGGCGATGAAGTAATGATTGAAGGCGGCAAGTCATTCCAGGGGACCAACGTGATGAGCACGGACCTGCGAGCCAGCGTTTCGCTCGTGTTGGCAGGGATGGTTGCCGAGGGTGAAACACACGTCCTGCGGGTGTACCACCTGGATCGCGGCTATGAGCGCCTGGAAGAGAAGCTCAGCAACGCCGGCATCGACATCGAACGTGTCAGCTACGACGAATGGGCCGATCCAAATTGATCGGATCGTCGTACCAGGACTCAGACACAGACCCGGTCCCTGGACCCGGACCCAGAACCCCGACAACAACGGTCAGAACCGGGCGGACAGCTGGAATCGACCCGTGTGAATAGTGGATAGGCCTTCGGGGCTCCGCCCATCGTACCGCAGGGTGGCAGTCATGACCTCGGTCAACCGGATGTCCAAGTGAAGGTGCCACATCCAGGACGTCCCTTCTCCCCGGCCTTCAGTCAATTCGAACAGCTGTAAGCCGATAGGGCTTCCGCCCGTGATGGACGACCGGGACCACTCAACACCTCCCCTCCACGACATTCCTTCGGGAGACCAAAATGCGTCCAATGGGACGCGATGCGTCGTGACCCGAGCGCCAGATGCATCTTCACGTGCCGTGCCCCAAAGCCATTCGAGTTGCCACCGCCAGCTACCCTGCCGAAGGACACCGCCCGGGCGAAGATCCCAACGAGAAATCTCATAGTCCCTACTGCTGAAACGCTCCGAATCTGATTGTTCACTTCGGGTCGACACATCCAACGTCAGATCCAGACCTTCTTGAAGCTCCTCGCGTGCGCTAAGCCCAAATTCTGTCCGTTCCGTGGTTTCTGCGCCTTTCGCCAACTCTGACAAACTCTCGGCGCGAATCAATCGAAGATCGATATCGCGATCCCTTCTCAGCGGCGTCAGGCCGATGCTCTGCGTCAGACGAACCCTTCCATTGATCGTCTCTCCCACCTGTCTCAATGCCGATCGTCTGAGCAGATAAACCTGGGCCCGATCTTCCGTTCGAGAGGTCTCACGAAGATCAATGGACGTTCGCCAGGCCAGACGCTTCCATCTCGGCGCATTCGGCCCTGGTGTATGAACCAGACTCCATCGTGCCTGTGCTGTCGTCACGGATTCGAGCGAATCACTCGGAAACAGGGTCCTCGCATACTCTCCCTCACCCGGAGTGGTCTCCGGAAAGAACTCATCCAATTGAATGCGACCATCTTGGTTGACATCCTGCCAGACAAACTGGCCTCGGTCTGGACCCGTCCGGATGAATACTTCCTGCATGGCTGCTGTTTGCTCGGAGCGCACATCGTAGGACCACTCCATGATCCCGATGGTTGTCGATCGGACGCGCCCCTGCCACCCAATCAACAACGCCTGCTCAGCATTTCCTTCAGCCTGCTGAGCTGGGCCCGAGTCGGTCGGGTCGCTCACCAGTCGGGATGTGCGCCAGCCGACCGAAGCTGCCGAACGCACCCGGCCGGACGGCTCCCATTCCCAGTTTCCCTGCGCAACCGCCACCCGATTTGCCGCCAACAAGCGAACATCATCGACCACCACATCGTCCTCGAGACGAAGAGAAGTGCTTGTCGCGACCCTATGGTGAGACCAGGTACGTCCAACCCCGATTCGTGCGAGACGGTAAGGCATACGCGAGGCAAGGGCCACATCTGATCCACGTGTCACGCTTACACCAGATTCCTGCCAACGCTCCATTTCAGCCTCGGCGAATGGCTGCCACAGCTTGGTTTCATCCGTGGCGTCGAGGCGCAACTTGCCGGAAACACGCTCTGACCGGAACGCACCCGTTGTTGTCCCACTGGCCAGCATTCTCCCAAAGCTTCCAGAGGCTTCGATACCAAACGGGACAGAGAGGATTGATACGGCCTCCCACCTTCGCGACCGGACGGCATCGCCCAAGTCCAGTTGCTGGAACGACAGCGAGATGAGAGAAGAATCGGCTCGATAAAAACGAGCATCGAGTCCATGGATTTGTTCGGTTGTGCCGGGAAGAATGGCTCCAAATGGATCAATCGCCGGTATGGGAATGCCCCAATCCCGTGCAAACTCAACAGAGCGAATGCGCTCGAAGGTCTCAAATGCGGCGCTTCGGGATGCTGTGGAGGCCCTGACCATCGATGACCACGATTCCGAGAGCGGAATCCGTTGGCTTTCGAGCTGAACATCCCAAGCGTTTCCTTCCACCATGGCTGCCGAACCGGCCGCCAGTCGATTCCGATCGAGGACCGAACCGGCAGCTCCCAATGTCACATCGACACCGGGAATAGCATGCAGACGTAATCGGGCTTCTCCGAGCGATTTTCGCGTCGGGACCGGTAACGTGCGAGCAGCCACGTACGCACCGCCACCAGGACCTACCCATTCGTACGCGATTCCTCCCGCTTGCGATGGAATCCTGCGATAATCTCCCAGTCCAGAGCCCACGAATGTAAACGGCACCCGGTAGACTGTTGAGTTTTCACTCAGTGATCCTGTCGCTTCCCGGTAAACTACCGCACCATCTCCTCTGGATTCGGCGACATACTGCGTGTAGAGGGCCTCAGGATCGAAAGGGACAGCTGTTGCACCATCGACTTGCACGATGCCATCAACGCTGGCTGCAACAAGCGCAGAATCCGACTCGGACAGACCCAACTCGTCCACGAAGGCATCGCCGTCTGCTTCTCGAATTCCGCCAACGGTCAATGTGGCCAAGGGTCGTCCGGTCGTCCTTCCCAGTACGACTTCTGCCTCTGTAAACGACAGCGTTCGAGTGTACCTGTTGGTTGTGTACTCGAACTCAACGCGAATACGTCGCTCACGTCCCATGACATGGCGGGACGTGAAGGTGATCTCTCCAAGCGCGTAATCAACCACGTAGTCCGCTTCAGGACCGGACTGCAGCAACACGCCGTCCAGGAAAACGCGCTCGGTTCCGGGTAAAACCAGAATGAAGCGTTCGCCAGTGGCGCCATTCAGTCGGTACGGTCCCTGAACACCATCGAGCACTGGAATGTCCATTGATTGGAACTGTCCACGCGATACGGCAGCTCCGGCCGACACTTGGATTGAACGTACGCCCGGTTGCTGGATGGACAGCTCGGAAGTCGAAATGGCCGCTCCTTGCAGCTTGCGACGCAGGATGCCGTATCTGGTCTTTTCCAGTGCAGTATCGAAGTCTCCGAGGGTCACGCTACCTTGACGCGATTCAAATCCGATGCGGATGCGATCGAATTGATCGAACTGACGTGTGACGCCTTCCGGCACCAACGGCGTGTCTTCATCGGTCAGCTCTGCTTGCAATTGTATACCCGGTGCAACCTCACCTGAAACCTCAAGCTGCAACCCGGACTCTATCTGCGCATTGCGGTTACTCCCTGTCAGCACCCCTCTGGTCACACGGCCAGATGTCGTCAGCGATTGTGACGCTGAGGTTGTACGGGTGACCGGTCTCGTTGCCGACGCAGCCTCATCGGATGTCCGTTCCCAGAGTTGATAAGACGGCTGGGCGCTGAGCGGGATATAGCGGTACGATGCAACAACGAGCAGAGTGGAATCACGGGCAACGCGGTTGAACACAACGATTCCCTGGCGGTGATCGAGCACGTAGTCAGCGGCGGATGCTTTCACCCCATTTATCCAGATAGCCTCGCTTCCGGGTTCAATGAACGCGCGAATCAGGAAGGGTCCGGGACCCGTTACCCGCAGCGTATCCGATCGCTCTGGCAAGCGAAAACGGTTCAGCTCATCAGGTAAGATTTCCTCCGAATCGACAGTGGCGCCGGTCGCTGAAGTTGTTTGCGTCTCTTGGCCACGCACAAGCCTGGGAGCCATCACCAGAATCAACACCACCCAGAAGAACACCCCGAGAGTTCGGATGATCGAGGGGCTGATACGTGACAGGAGTGGCATGAACGGCGTTCCAAACGAGACTGCCGTGCCAACCCGCCTTCCCCTGATCCAGTTTCGTGGGCAGGTTGATTGGCACACACGAATCTATCCCCCTTATGCAACGGAAGCTCCATCCGGACGGAGGATCACCTCTTGTGGTACCAGCACTGGAGGTCCTCAGATCGGCTGAAACGCCCGTCGACGCTGCAAGGGAAACCCCGTCTTGCCGCATTGTCCGCCAAGGACCTACTTTCTCCTGCGTTCTTCGTCGGTCCGTTCTGATGAAGAACGTCATTGATCCCCCGCAATCAACGATCCGTGACCCCATGTCAACACCAGGAACCGCCGATCATCCCTGGCGCATTGCCATCATTGGAGCTGGACCCGCAGGATTCTACGCCGCCGAACACTTTTTCAAGCAGGACGACCTGCATGTTCAGGTGGATGTTTATGATCGCTTGCCCACTCCCCATGGACTGGTTCGGGCCGGTGTTGCCCCCGATCACGAGAAGATCAAGAATGTGACCCGGGTCTATGACCGAACGGCTTCCAACCCCGCATTCCGGTTTTTCGGTAATGTGGATTTTGGCAAGCACGTGTCTCTCGACGACATGAAATCGTTCTATCACCAGATCTACTTCTCCACAGGTGCACAGGTGGATCGACAGCTGGGCATTCCCGGCGAGGATCTCGAGCGGTCACATTCAGCCACAGAGTTCGTCGCCTGGTACAACGGTCATCCTGATTTCAGGGACCTCACGTTCGATCTCAGCCAGGAGCGCGTTGCAGTGGTGGGTGTCGGAAACGTAGCCATCGACGTTGCGCGTATCCTCTGCAAGACCGTGGATGAGCTCAAGACCACGGACATTGCTGACTACGCGCTCGAAGCCCTCGCGGAAAGCAAAGTCAAAGAAGTCATCCTGATGGGGCGTCGCGGTCCCGCTCAGGCCGCCTTTTCGCTGAAGGAGATCAAGGAGATGGGAGAGCTGGAGGATGCCTCCTCAGTCACCCTCGAAGACGAAATGACCCTTGACGAGCATTCGGAAGCAGACCTCGAAGCCAACCCGGACCGAATGACCACCAAGAAGCTGGAGGTGCTCAATGGTTTCCTCGGTGGCAGCAAGGAAGGTGCGTCAAGAACCTGCCAGATCCGATTCCTCGTGTCACCAGTCGAATTGCTAGATGATGGCACGGGTGCCGTTGGTGGGATGAAGGTTGGCCGCAACCGGTTGGAGCCCTCCTCCTCCGGACGTCTCGGTGCGCGTGCGACCGGTGAAACGTTTGATTGGCCCGTCGGACTGGTATTCCGGTCAGTGGGCTACCGTGGCGTGGCCTTGCCCGACATCCCCTTCAGGGACGACTGGGGAGTAATCCGGAACGACAAGGGCCGGATTCTGGAGGAAAACGGAGACGTGTTTGAAGGCTGCTACGCTGGAGGCTGGATCAAGCGAGGCCCGACTGGTGTCATCGGAACGAACAAACCCGATGCCGTCGAAACCGTCGAGTGCATGAGCGAGGACCTTGCTGCAGGCAAGCACTTCTCGCCAGACAGGGACGATGTCGATGCATTTATTCGCTCCCGCCAGCCGGACGTATTCTCCTATGACGACTGGCTGAAGTTGAACGAATTGGAGACAGCCAAAGGCGAGGCATCAGGCCGGCCACGGGTCAAGTTCACTTCCGTTCAGGAAATGATCGACGCCATCCGGTCCTGATCCAGGTCAGGCAACAGGATTGGCCGAAACGACGGGATAGCCCTCCTCTTCCAGAGCAGCTCGCAGCTTCGGCTCGACGATTCCCCAATCCGGCACGTCGATGACGGCTCGGCCGATCTCCACGTCGTGCTTCTCGATTCCTTCCACTTCTGCGATGGTTTCGTCAACAGTCATTTTGCAATGATTGCAGCTCATTCCGTCGAGCTCGAGTTCGATTTTCATGTCCTTGATCAGGATTTGATGGTGTGAGATCGCAACAGGAATCTCCTTCCGGGAGGTTCTGGGAGCTACGGCTCATTCCGTGTGGCATCAACGGCCCTTCAAGCGAAGGCTATTCGACACTACCGAGACGCTGCTCAATGCCATGGCTGCTGATGCGATAACCGGTGAAAGCAGTAGACCAAACGCGGGATACAACGCCCCCGCCGCAATAGGGATGCAGATCACGTTGTAGATGAATGCAAAAAACAGATTCTGCTTGATGACGGTCATGGTATCACTGGACAAGCGGATGGCTTCCGGAATCAGGCCCAGATCATGCTTCATCAGGGTGACATCGCTGGCCTCACGTGCCACATCGGAACCCGAATGAACGGCTATTCCCAGATCAGCCGTTGCCAGAGCCGGCGCATCGTTGATCCCGTCGCCTACCATGGCCACACGAGCATCGGCTGCTTTCAATCGCTCCAGGTGCTCCACTTTTTGCACCGGCAATAAATGTGCATGCCACGTTGAAATGCCTGCAGCAGTGGCAATGTGGCGCGCAGCTGCTTCGCGATCGCCAGTCAGCAGGACGACATCCCGGTTCATTTCGGCAAGGCTTGCGATAACCGCCGGCACCTCCTCTCGCAGTGTATCGACGGCTTCCATCCATCCGAGGTAACTCGAATCCTCCGCCACATGAATGACTGATCCCACGACGTCATCCGGTACTGCTACCACCTCAACCCCGCGATCTTCCAGATAGCCGGCATTTCCGGCATGAATGGTCTTTTTGCGGACAACGCCGGTCAATCCTTTCCCAGGCACTACCTCGACGTCAGACGGATCCCGCAGCATCAGTTCCCGTCGTTCCGCCTCAGAGACGATAGCTCGGCCTATCGGATGCTCAGAGACCTGCTCCAGCGAGGCTACGAGCGACAGCAGCGTCTCTTCATCGCTGTTATCGGACGGCTCAATACGGGGAATAGACAACGACCCATGTGTAAGCGTGCCCGTTTTGTCGACAGCAACTGTTTGAATACTGGCCAGCTTCTGAAGAGCGGCGGCGTCGCGAATCAGGATACCGCGCTTCGCGGCGCGACCGGTGCCCACAACGATTGCCGTAGGAGTGGCCAATCCCAATGCACACGGACAGGCGATGATCAGCACTGAGACAAATCGAAGCAGCGCGTTATCCAGCGCGGGATCAGGGCCGATAAACCACCATACGAGGGCCGTACCAACAGCAATGACCATCACGATGGGTACAAAGATCGAGGCGATGCGATCGGCCAGTTGCTGCACAGGCGCTTTTGTGGCCTGAGCGCGGGACACCAGATGGGTAATCTGACTCAACATGGTGTCTGGACCTGTCCTGGTAACCTCGACTTCCAGCACCCCAGAAGTGTTGGTCGTTCCAGCAACAACACCGTCCCCCCTGGATTTTGTCACAGGTACGGACTCGCCCGTCACCATGGCTTCGTCGACGGGACTTGAACCTTCCACGACACGTCCATCAACCGGGATACGCTCTCCCGGAAGGATCCGAACGCGATCTCCCAGGACCACTTCCTCCGCAGGAATGATGACGGCCTCCCCCATCCGCAGAATTCTCACTTCATCGGGCTGTAGCGCTTTCAGGCGCTCGATAGCCTCACCCGTTCGTCCTTTCGCCCGCTCCTCCATGAATCTCCCGACCAGGATGAACGTGACGATCAGCGCCGCTGCTTCGAAATACACCGGAGGCATGCCGCCCTCAGACAGCCGCTCCGGAATGAACAGGGCAACGGTTGAATAAAGAAATGCCGAGCCTACTCCCAAAGCGACCAGGGAATTCATATCCGTGCCACCGTGGCGCAACGCCGTCCAAGCCGCCGAAAAGAAAGGAGTCCCTGCGTACAGCACCACCGGGGTTGCCAGCGCCAGTTGGAGCCAGTGCTCGTAGGGAATACCAAAAGCGCCGTGACTCATGGCAATGACCGCGAGCGGAAGGCTGAACGCAACGCTGACAATCAGGCGCGTCCTCATTTTCCGTTCTCGCAGACGGGCCTCCTCGGCCTGAGAAGGCCCTGTCTGAAGCGTTTCAGGCCGGTGCACATCAATGAGCCGACTCAACGAACGCCCGGAAATCATGGCCGGAATGTATCGGATCGTGACATCCTGCCCGTCGGAGCGTGCCCTCGCGTCAGCATCCGTGACACCATTGGTAGACAAGAGGTCTTCAATCAAGCCCGCAGCACGCTCATGCGATTCCTCTCCCTCAAATCGGACCTCGGCCAAAGACGTGGCGACGTCATATCCGGTTTTCCGAATCACATCAACCAATTCTCGCACAGAAGACTGATCAGAATCAACCCGGATGACGGCTTCGGCCGCGGCATAGTTCACTCCAGCCTCGGACACACCCACTGTCTTTCCCAGCTTGCGCTCAATTCGCAAGGCACATGCCGCGCACGTCATTCCCTCAACGGGAATGTGGACAACATCTGCCTCCTGGATGGCATCCATTTCGGGTGAGTCGTCGTTCATGATCGACAGCGGTCGGGCATCGAATTCTGGAGAGACGGGAAAGGCAGAAAAACCTGTGCTTCGAATTTGATCCGTACCCGCATCCCGATTCATCTGAGCTTCTGCCTGCGAACAATTCCCGGCCTGCTTCATCTAAGCGCTCTCCGTCCATGACCTTCTGTCTGCACCCATGAAACGTCGCCCTAAAACCAACGTCACCATCTATGACGTCGCGCAGCACGCCGGTGTAGCCATTTCTACGGTTTCTCGAGTGCTGAATGGGTCTCCAGACGTTTCGGAAGGAACACGGAGCAACGTCGAGCGAGCCATTGCGGAGCTCAAGTATCACCCTAATCGGACGGCCCGTTCTCTTGCCCAACAGGACATCCGATCCCTGGCCGTTGCCATTCCGTCTTTCACCGCTCCTTTTCAGAACGAATTGCTGAAAGGAATCCGGTCCTTTCTCCGTGAGATTGATCACGATTTGCTGATCTGCGATCTGGGCTCTGAAAACCAGGAATCAGCACTCCGGAAGTTTCTTTCCCGGGGAGCGGTACGTGGTTTATTGCTTTGTGGACTCCCGGTCACAGACGAGCTGGCGGAAGAGCTAGAATCCGGTCGATCGCCGTGTGTACTCGTTGGTCATCGTCACAAGCAATTCGATTCCTGGACGTGGGATGATCGGGCAGGCGCGAAAGCAGCGGTTTCCCACCTGGTCAAACAAGGGCACACACACATTGCCATGATCCGATCCAGCGTTGAAAGTGCGTCCCAGTTGGCCCGCATCTCAGGATATCGTGACGCATTGGAAGAAGCAGGCGTTACGATCGACGAATCCTGGATCGTGGCTGGCGCACCGGCCTACCATGGCGGGTTTTCGGAAGAGGACGGACAGGAGGCCATGAATCGGATCCTGACGGAGTACCCGGAATGCACTGCCGTCTTCTGCAGCTCCGATGTGCAGGCCATTGGAGCCATGGCGGCTCTGCGCGATGCGGGTTCCAGGATACCCGAAGACATGGCCCTGGTTGGTTATGATGACATCAAGACCAGCCGGTTCATCGGATTGAGCAGCGTCGATCAGAAGATGCAGGATATTGGCCGGGCTGCAGCTGAGAAACTGTTTGAACGCGTTTCAGAAACACGAACACCCTCCGAGCGCATCTATGTCGTGGTCGAACCCCGCCTCGCCATCCGGCGCTCCAGCATGAATTTCGCCTCCAAATGAACGAGCAGGTCATTCGCGGCCAATTGGACGCAACCGTCTCCGGGACATCATTCGACTTCCTTTCGGGTCGCTACGGAGGCAAGGTCAGGGACACGTACCGGCATGAGGATCGGCTTGTCCTGATTACTTCGGATCGTATTTCGGCGTTTGATCACATCCTTCGACAGACCATTCCCTTCAAGGGCCAGGTCCTGAATCGTCTCGCAGCGTGGTTTTTCGAGCAGACCAGCGATATCGTCACGAATCATGTCATTTCGGTGCCCGATCCGAATGTCACGATCGCCAAACGTTGTCAGGCCCTTCCCGTCGAGTTCGTGGTCAGAGGATATCTGGCTGGACACGCCTGGAGAACCTACAAGTCAGGCGGTCGAGAACTCTGTGGCAAAGAGTTGCCGGAAGGCCTTCAGCAAAACAGCCGCCTGCCCCAACCCATCCTGACACCTGCCACCAAGGCCGCGGAAGGACACGATGAGGATATCTCCAGGGCTGGTATTCTTGAACGAGGGATTCTGTCCGAGTCCCTCTTCGACGAACTCGAGCGTATCAGCCTGGCGCTGTTTGCACGCGGAACAGAACGTGCGGCCGAACGCGGCCTCATTCTGGTGGACACGAAGTACGAGTTTGGCCTGGACGAAGACGGGGGCATCGTGTTGATCGACGAGATCCACACGCCCGATTCCTCCCGCTATTTCTACTCCGACACCTACGATGAACTACTGGCCGCAGACGAGCCACAGCGGCAGCTATCCAAGGAGTTCGTCCGTGAATGGCTGATGGCCCACGGCTTCCAGGGCCTCGATGGGCAGCAACTGCCCGACCTTCCCGATGCTTTCCGCATCCAGGTGGCCCAGCGCTACATCGAACTCTACGAGCAGATCACTGGCGAATCGTTCGAACCGGAGACGTCATCAGACCCGATTTCCAGAATGGAATCCAGCATCAAGCAGGAATTGAATCTCGGCTAGTCCAGCCAGCTATCGCCCTGCCATTCGGTTGTACCATCTGCGAAATGCTCTTTCTTCCAGATTGGCACGGATACCTTCAGCTCGTCGATGAGAAAACGAGCCGCTTCAAAGGCTGGACCGCGATGCATGCTGGCCACTCCAATCAGTACGCTCGCCTCAGAGACCGGAACGACTCCCGTTCGGTGGTGAACGCCAATCCGCAACAGGTCCCAGCGCTCCATGGCCACATCAGCAAGTCGCTGTATCTCCTTGACTGCCATGGACTCGTGCGCCTCATATGACAGCTCGTCCGTGACTCGAGAGCCCGTCACGCGCCGGGTGGTACCGCCGAAGATGGCGATCCCTCCGCCCTCTGACGCAGCAAGGAAGGCCCACAGATCATCCAGAGACAGGGGATCCTCCTGAATGGTAATTCGGCATCGCTGTTGGGAATCGGTCATCGATCAACCACCAGAGACCGGTGTCAACAAGGCGACCTCATCACCGTCCTGCAACGGACGGGATCCAGAAATCCAGGAGTCGTTGATCGCGATCCTGATGAGGTGGCGCATGCGTGCTACCCCCTCCTCTTTCTCTGCGATGGCGTCCAACAATGCGCTACTGTCCATGCCTTCCGGAATCTCTTCGTGCCACGAAGATCTCCCGACCGCTTCACGCAAGGATGCAAAGACACGGACCGTAACGACCATCAGAGCGAGGCGATTGCAGACTGGATGGCGTCGAGATCCGGCATGTTGCCCGGATTCTCCAGTACCTCAGCGTACCGCACAACACCTTCGGTATCAATCAGGAACGCGCTCCGCTTGGCAATGCGATCGTACTTCATGGGACCGAAGTTGCCATCGTACTTGCTGTCGAACTGCGCCGCTACATCCGCGCTGTGATCCGAAAGCAGATCGACATTGAATGCGTTGGCTTTCGAAAATTCGCCTAGCGTGAAGAGCGTATCCGTGGACACACCAAAAACGCGAGCCGGTGCATAGGCGTCGAGATCGTTGGATACCGTGTTCAGCTCAGTTGTGCACACGCCCGTGAACGCAGCCGGAAAAAAGAGCAACAGGACGGGTCCATTTTTGAGTTCGTCCGAGAGTGTGACTGCTTCTTTGTCGGTGTTGAACAGCGTGAAATCAGGCGCTTTCTGACCAATCGTCATGATGATTCGGGTTATCGGATTCGGATGGCTTGAATGGGTTCCAGACGTCCCGCGACCTTGGCGGGAATCCAGGATGAAATGGCGCACAGCACCAGCGTAATCACGGCGACCAGGACGAAATCAATCAGTCCGAGGTCGATCGGTGCGGTGTCCATGTAGTAGGCTTCAGCAGGCAATGGAATGATTCCAAACTGCTTCTGCGCCCACGCAAAAATAAGTGCCGATGCCTGACCGATCATTACACCGGCACCGCCGATCAGCAAACCAAGTCGCACGAAAATGCGACGACGCGTTTTCGAAGTGGCTCCCATCCCCGCCAGAATGCCCATTTCGCGTCGCTTCTCGAGGATGATCATCAGCAACGTGCCGATAATGTTGACCGCGGCCACAAATATGATGATGGAGATGATCAAAGGGATGATGCTCTCTTGCAGTGCAACCCATGCAAACAGGCTCCGATAGATTTCCGTCACGGGTCGGGCGATGGCAGGAAATTCCAGGACTTCATCGAGTCGATCAGCGGCATCCACAAACTGAACACCCTCATTGACCCGCAAATCGAATCGGGTGACCTGATCCGGACCGTATTCCAGCAGGTCTCGGGTCTCCTCTATCGGAGCGAATACATACAGATCATCGAAGTCAGCGAGTGAAGACTCATAGATCCCCGATACCGTGAATTGACTGAATCTCGGATTCTGAGCCTGTCCAGCATTTCCCTGGACCGAGATGGCCGTCAGCCGATCGCCGACGCCTACCCCAAGGACACGCGCTAACGAAGCCCCAATGACCAGTCCAGGGCGATCACCTGCTGGCCTGAGATCCCCACTCCCCGCAACGAGCGCTGACGTGATGTAGTCGGGAATCTCAGGCGTTCCCCAGATCGAAACACCATCGATGTCCCGCGATGAGCGTCGAAGCAGAATGAATTCCTGAACGACCGGCGAGACTTCGCTGAGGATCTGTTGACGTTCGAGTAGTTGCTGAAGCGCTGCCACGTCGTCAAGCGGCTCGTCGCGAATGCTCTGGACCTGAACGTGAGCGGCAAATCCGGTGATCTTGTTCTCGATTTCGCCACTGAAGCCGCGCACGATGGACAACGCCAGAATGAGCGATGCGACACCAACGGCGACCCCTGCGATCGATATCCACGTGATCATCCGCAGAAAACGGCGCCCTTCTGCCATGCCTTGGGCACCGCGCAAATAGCGTCTGGCAATGAACGATTCGAAGTGGAAGGCCATCGGGCGCGATTGGGTCGTCTGCTGCGAGCAGCAGCGGCGAATGGAACACGGCAGTCTGACGCGTGGATCTACCGCGGGATCCACCTTCCCTTATCTGAAATGCGAGTGACACTGCTCGAAATGGTATGCCACCGATCGAATGGATATAAACACGCCGTGCCGGCGGACGAATGTCCGCCGGCACGGCGCTGAACAAACCCCGGTTCAATTCCTGGGAATCGTCACGGGAATGTGTGGGAGCGGACTAGGTGTCCATTCCAGCAAATTCTTCGGAGCTTCCACCAAAGTCGATGTCCACGAAGTGGTAAGGCGGCCACGGGCCACTTACTTCGATGTGGATACCGAGCGCGTTAAATTCGGCTGCAAGCTTGCGTACCTCGGCGCGGAAGTCTTCTTCCGATGCCATGGTGATCAAGTACGTGGCGCTGAGAATCATCTCGGTGCCGGCAACCGGGTTTCGCATGGCCTCGCCCGAGAATCGAGCCAGGTGTCCGTGGATCCGATCAGCAATGCCGTCGGGATTCGGTGCATGCTTTACGTCCGACGCTGCTTTGCGTAGGAAGCTTGCTACGCCACTGGGTACTCCGTCAAGGTCATCTGCGGCTTCGGCATCCTCGAATCGGACGCGGACGCTGAACTCGGAGCGGTTGTGCAAGCGTGTCAATGCATCCTGAAGGGATTCTTCGCGAGCATCCACGAACTCTTTGACTTCCGTCGGATTGGCCATCACGCAGCCAAATCGCAATGGGATCACCGTCTGGATGGACTGTGCTTCAGCCAGTACATCAGCATGGCGACGAACATGCGCTTTGAGCCAGTCTGAATCCGTCATGGAGGCCTTGATGGCATCGGGATGGAATTTGGCATCTGACGTTGCGCTAACCAGGGCCGTGAGAGGACCGCATGAGAGCAGTCGTACTGAGGAATCATCAGAGATCCCTTCAATTCCCTCGAAGTCCTCCGGCGAGACATCATCGGTCCGGACGACGCCGAACAGATAGAGAGACGTACGCTTTGCTGTCGGTTTGGGGAACTGTGGCATCCGCGAGCGGCTACCGTCGCCGGAAACGGCGCCAGATACGGCGGCTCGGTCCACGGGACGAAATTCGTTGACGCGCCAGGTGCGTTTTGTAGCAGCAACCGTCTCATCAGGAGTGACTTCTGTGAGATCACTCAAGCTGGACCATGCGTCCGATGCTTCCGGCTGGGACTCATCGTTCGCCTCGTCAGCAGGCTCTGACTCTTGTGGTTCGTTGACTTCGACGGGCGGCGAGGCCACAGTTTCTTCGGCTGCGTCGTTCGACGCCATAGGTTTTTCTTCGACATCGTCTTGACCGGCCTCGGTAGGCATGTCAATCGACGGTGTTGAAGGAGCATCCGATCTGTTTGCCTGGATGTCGCGGATGGCTGAGCGGAAGAACGCACGTTCGCCCGACTCGTCCATGTCAGCTACAGAGCTGCCGATATCCGTCAACGCGCTGGCAAGCAGGTTTTCCATGAGGTGGCGCTCGACAATCTTGCGCATGCCGTCCAGCACATCCTGGTGGTCCTGCAATTTGTGACCCGCCTTCTCCACGACCACTTCAGTGTCACGCATCAGGTTCATGGCTTCGCGAGCCACCTCAGCAATGAGCGTTTCGTGGAGTTTCGCTGCGGCATCCGCCATTTGACGAGAGGTCGCAGGAATCAAGGTCCGGGACTCTTCCGCTGCCTTCTCGCCATCGGAGATGGACTCCATGGCATCTTTGGCGACCGTAAAGAGCAATTGATTGCGCAGTTCGTCAACAGCATCAGCAATGTGATCATGCTGCTGATCAATGTGCCAGAAAGCTTCGGCACTGGTCTTTTCGGCGTCAGCAATGCTGGTCACCACTTGCTCAGCCAAGCCCTTGAAGAGCTTCATGCGCATGGCTTCCTCGATGGCGTCCAGCTCTTTGGTGGCGCGCAGGAAAGTGCTCGCTTTCTCAGAAGCGTGCTGCACATCGTACAGACGCTCTTTGGCTGTTTCGGCAACCTGCTGCAAGAGCATGTTCTCCAGAACGCCAGCGGCCTGGCGAACTTCTGCCGGCGTGTCTGACATCCGCTTGCGAGCGTCTGAGGACACTTTTTCCGTTGAGCGCATGCGAGAACCGACTTCGATGACAATGTCGTCGATCAGCAAGGACATGGTAGCCTTGATGGCACGCTGGAACACATCGTTGTCCACCGGAACACGCGAGGACGCCTCCGGAGCAACTTCATCCGACGCCGCCAGACGTTCGATGGCCTGCTCAGCGACCCGATCTGTCAACAAGCCCAATGTGGCGCTGACTGACTCGATGATTCGCTCATGCTCATTGGCAATACGCTTGTTGGCTTCGGCAGACACCTGCTTGGCGTCTTCCATGTCGTGGAGAGTCAGATTGACAACTCGCTCGACCAACCTGTTACGCGTTTCGCGAACAGCTGCACGGATCTCTTCCGTTTCTGCGGTGAATGATGGAAGGACGTTTCCGACTACCGTATCGGTATCGCCGGCCTCTTTCGTGGCACGCTTGCGGACCTCTGCGGTCACGTGCTGCAGGATCTGCTCGACCGCTGCCGACACGACAGAGTGGTCTTCCGGAATCCAGGCCATTGCTTTGACCTGAACGGTTTCTGTGTCAGCTAAACGCGTCACAGCGCTTGTGGCGATGTTCTTGATCAGCTCCTTCTCAAGTGAATCAGTGGCTTCCGTGAGATGACGGTGATCTGTATCCACATGCAGGAAGGCTGCATCAGCGGCTCGCTCGGCCTGGTCCAAACGCGACGTTGCCTCGGTAGCCAGGTGCTCATTGATCCGATCAACAATTCCGTCAACCAGATCGGACATGGCTTCCTTCTCAGAGACAATAGAGACAGCAAGGTCTTCCGCCAGCTGCTCGTCTTGATCCATTTCGGAAACGACCTGCTCAGTCGTTCGAGCGACGACGCGCTTTTTGGCCTCTGCCTCAAGATGCTCCCGCAGAGCCTGGTTGTCAGAAACGTGCTGTTCGATGCTATCAGTAATGGTTGCTGTGAACACCTCGTCATTGGCCATTGCTTCTTCAATGGCCGAAACGACGCGAGATGCTATTCCAGCTTCAGCTTCCTCTAATGCTGCACGCCAATCGGCGGACAAGAGGAAGCGCTCCATGCGCTCAGATACAAACTCTTTCTGGATGCGTGTCAGGGTCTGGCGCGTGGCAGCTACCTGCTCATCCAGTTCTTCCTGGATTCTCTGATCCAAGGACTCAGCCACCATGCTGCGCAGACGTCCGATCATATCGTCTGCGTTCATGCATGCAACGGCGTCCTTGACCTGGCCTTCGAATCGGGAGACATCGCTGTTTTCCAGCTTGGCAGTCTCCTCGGCGACAGCCGCTGGCAAGACATGACTGTTGATCCGGGATTCAATCTCGTTCCGCACCAGTTTGAAGATGTCCGAAAGGTCGGCTTCGTCCATGCGGCTCTTGACCAGGCTCTCAGCGGCTTCAATGTCCTGGGCAGCTTCATCGATGGAATCCGCTACCGCTTTCTGGGTCAGCCCTTCAGTCAGTTCAGATATCATGGACGCGCTCAGCTCCTGTGCCGCCTTTCGTACATCCGAAAAGTCAGCTGAAGCCAGTTGGTCCTTGACCATCTCCTTGACACTCACGGTATCAGGAGTGATGTCTTCCAGCGATTCCGTGACCACAGATGCCACGATCTCGTTGCACAGCTCTTCGATCATCGACTCATTCAGGTCCCGAACGGAAGACTGAACCGATGAAAGATCTGACTGGGAGATCTGGTTTTTGACCAGGCTACGGACGGCCTCGTTGTCGGGCGTCATTTCCGAGATGGACTCAGAAACAACAGATGAGACAATCTCGCTGCGAAGGTCGTCCACCATGGACGCCTTAAGAGATTCGATGGCATCCTGCATACCGTCTTCGGCCAGGATGTCTTGAACGTCAGAACCGATGCCCTCGTGAGAAGCATCATTCAGTTCATCTACGACCTGCTGGATGAGCGAGCGAAGCAGTTGCTTCTTCACTGCATCCCGCGCGTCAGAGACGTTCGTCTGATCGGGTTTGAAAAACATGGCTGTATCCCGTTATCCGGGGATTGATCGGAGTTTGTTCAATCCCGGTATCGGCGAACATCGTGCCGACCAAACCCAAAAAGCCCGTTTCGACCAGTAAATCGGCGGATTTAGGCCTTTATGAGCATCTCATGGCGGTTTTGGGGCCATTTCTTCACCATCACCCATCCGCATTTGGAGCGCATACTGAAGGGCGCACAGGCGGAATTCTTTCCGCATCAACGGAAAATGATGCCACGAGATTGCGCATCGCTATTCTCTTCAGAAAGCGCTTTTTCGGGGCTTGGGACGAAGTTTTCGAGAACGGGTTTGGGACCCCCGAACGGGATGTTACCTTTCCCGAATCGGCCTCTTTCGTACTCACCAGAATGCCTGCTTCGCTCCTATGAACAACATGTTCTCCCGCACGCCTGATCCTGTCAACGAACCCGTTCGTTCGTACGCCCCCGGCTCACCGGAACGCGCCTCGCTTCGAAGCGAGATGAAGCGTATGAAAGGGGAAACGATCGATATCCCTGCCTTCATACACGGCAAGGAAGTTCGTTCAGGAAACATCATCGATGTAGTCGCTCCCCACGAGCACAGCCGGGTTCTGGGAAAGGCACACCAGTTGTCAGGTGACAACATCAATGCAGCCATCGACTCTGCCGTTTCCGCCCGGAACGACTGGATGAACATGGATTGGACCGATCGCGCAGCTGTCTTCCTGAAAGCGGCTGAATTGCTTGCCGGCCCTTGGCGCGATGTCATCAATGCCTCCACGATGCTGGGCCAGAGCAAGAACCCATATCAGGCAGAAATCGACTCCGCCTGTGAGCTGATCGACTTCTTCCGGTTCAACGTGCGCTTCATGGAGCAGATCTACAAGGATCAGCCCATCTCCTCGCCAGGCGTCTGGAACCGGGTCCAGTACCGTGCCCTCGAAGGATTCGTATTCGCCGTCACGCCGTTCAACTTCACGTCGATCGCCGGTAACCTGCCGACAGCACCGGCCCTCATGGGGAATACAGTTCTCTGGAAACCTGCTTCCACGCAGCTTCTGAGTGCCTACTACCTGTACAAGATGTTTGAGGAAGCAGGGCTGCCCCCGGGAGTCATCAACGTCGTGCCTGGCCGTGGCGCCGACGTGGGCGATCCCATCTTTGCTTCAGAGCATTTCGCTGGTCTTCACTTCACGGGCTCAACCGGCACATTCAACTACATGTGGAAGACCATCGGCAACAACATGGACACCTACCGTGGCTACCCACGGGTCGTTGGTGAGACGGGCGGCAAGGACTACATCCTGGCCCACCCAAGCGCCGATCCGATTGCTGTCGCCACGGCTATTGTGCGTGGCGGATTCGAGTATCAGGGACAGAAGTGCTCTGCTGCCTCGCGCGTCTACCTTCCCAAGTCGCTGTGGCCGACGATCAAGGACAGCATGCTGGCCCAGTTGGACGATATCTCGATGGGGCCAGTGGAAGACTTCACCAACTTCGTCAACGCCGTCATCGACAAAAAGGCATACGATTCGATCACCTCGTACATCGCAGAAGCCAAGCAGTCCTCCGACATTGAGGTCATTGCTGGTGGTAACTACTCGGACGAAGTCGGGTACTTCATCGAGCCGACCGTGCTGCTGACTTCCGATCCGAAGTATCGCACCATGTGCGAGGAAATCTTTGGCCCCGTGGTCACGGTTTTCGTGTACGATGATGCCGATTTCAATGCGACGGTTGATCTGCTCAACCAGACCTCACCGTTTGCGCTCACAGGCGCCATCTTCTCGCAGGACCGCGCAGCCCTCGCTTCAATGTCTGCTCGTCTCGTGGATTCCGCCGGAAACTTCTACCTGAACGACAAGCCCACCGGCGCGGTCGTCGGGCAACAGCCATTTGGTGGTGCACGTGCTTCCGGTACGAACGACAAGGCGGGTTCTTACCTGAACCTGGTCCGCTGGGTATCCGCACGATCAATCAAGGAAACCTTCAATCCGCCAAAGCACTACGCGTATCCATTCCATCAGGAGGATCCAAACGACCTTCCGCTCTGACATCGGTAGGCATCCATTGCTGCCGCCTCTTCATTCAATCAAACCCCTGATCTCGTAGACGTATGGCTCGCACGTTCAACGTCGTTCAGTTCGGCATCGGCCCCATCGGTCAGTCTTGCCTCCGCACCATCCTGTCCAAGGCAGACCATATCAACCTCGTTGGTGTGATCGACATCGATCCCGAGAAAGTCGGAAAAGATGTTTCAGACATTCTCGGCCTCGAATCGCCAACTGGTGTGATCGTCTCAGGCGACGCGGAGGCTGTCCTCTCCTCGACCAAGCCAGATGTGGTCGTCCACACGACCTCCTCTTTCCTTGGGCGCATGTATGACCAGCTCATCCTGTGCGCGCGTCACGGAGCAAACGTGGTATCGTCCACCGAGGAGTTGTCCTGGCCGTATGAGCGTCATCCGGAGATTTCCGTCGAACTCGATCGAGCAGCGAAGGAAAACGGTGTCTCGATCCTGGGAACGGGTGTGAATCCGGGGTATGCCATGGATGCGCTGGCCTTGATGGCTACAGGCGTCTGCAACGAAGTCCGTTCCATCACGATCAACCGCGAGGTAGATGCTGGATTGCGGCGTCTTCCCCTGCAGCAGAAAGTGGGTGCAGGAATTACCGAAGCCGAGTTCGCCGCGAAGAAGGCCACCGGCATGTTCGGTCATATCGGCCTCGTCGAATCTGTTCGCATGGTTGCCGCTGGACTCGGCTGGAATATCGATCGGATTGAAGAGCACCTGGATCCCGTGATCTCCAAGAAAGAGGTTGTTACTCCGTTCCTGACAGTCAAGGAAGGATCGGTAGCAGGTATCCATCATCATGCCTACGGGTATGATGGGGACGAACTGCTTCTGACGCTTGACCTGAAGATGTTCGTCGGCGCCGAAGACCCTCGTGACGCCGTCCTCGTCGATGGCGATCCACCGATGGACCTTGTCGTTCGTGGAGGCATCTTCGGAGATACAGCTACCGTCGCGACGCTGATCAACGGCATCCCGCAGGTGTTCGACGCGACGCCGGGACTGAAAACGGTCAAGGACGTACCGCTTGTTCGCGCATTCGGCACCCGCTGATTGCTGAATATGGAAGAGGAAGCCGTCAGACAGGTATTCTTCAGCGCCCACCATCCCGGTGGTCGTTCCAAGTCTGCCATTGCCGGAACGGCGCTTGTTCGCCCGATCGGTTTCTGCATGCTTCCGGTCATGATCAGCGCGCTGGTCTCAATGCTTCAGGGATATGCAGCGCTACCGTTCTTGACGATTGGCTTTCCGATCGCCGCCGGGTGTGCTCTCGTTTGGACCTGGATTCGAATCCGTGGAGAGATGTGTGAGGTCCACATCCACGGCGGGAGCGTGGCCTTCCGATCCTTGTTCGAGGCCGCGTTGCCGACCTCCAAATTGAACTGGAAGCGTGTGATCCATGCAGAGCTGGAAGGCTCCCACGCCGATGTGACACTGGGACTGTCGACCTATCGCTTCGATCAGGCCAATTGGCCCGAGTGGACAACTGTGGTTAGAGCATTGGCCCAGGCAAGTACCGAGCGCTAGTGATAGAGATCCAACATCAATCAGGGCAGTCTGTCCGAGATCAGCTGATTTCGGCGATTCGATTCCGCATTGCTGGTGGCACATTCCGTGTCGGTGACAAGCTTCCCGCTACCCGGAAACTGGCCAGTCAGCTCGGAATCTCGTTCCATACCGTTCGAAAAGCCTACCAGCACCTGGAGCAAGAGGGCCTGGTGGCTGCCCGCAAAGGAAGTGGGTATGTAGTACTCGACGCATCACCACTCGACAAAAGCGCTCGTATGGAGCGCGGTGCTGTGGTGCTGGGTGCAGCCCTTCAAGAAGTTGTGGGATTGGGCCTTGATGAGGACGAGATTTCCTATCTCATGGAAGAGCAGCTTGCGCTGCTTGAGTCTGAAGAGTCTCCCTTGAAGGTTGTCGTCATCACGTCTTTTCGCGAACTCAGCATCGCTTGCGCTGAGCACTTCGAGACGGCTTATCAGCGAGAATGTGAGTCTGCGACGCTCAACGAGGTGCGTCAGCACGCGGACGCCGATCTCTTGCTAGTACCCTTTGCCAACGTCAAGCAAGTGCTATCCATGAACACGCGTGCGGACGTCGTGGGCATTTCGGCGGAGCTGGGCGAAGACGCGCTTGCCTCGATTTCGCGTCTTTTGGATCATGAGACACTGGGGCTCGTCACCCGCTACTCGGACGCAGTAGCTCCGTTGATGGCCGAAATCCGGAATCGAACGCGTTTTTCCGGCCAGGTGTTGGCGGTTTCAACGGAGGAAGGCGACTCGTATCTGGCCAACCTGGTTCGCCAGTCCGAATTGATGGTATACACCCCGGAGGCCTCGCGTCGCGTCAAGCCGTTTCTCGAACGGGCGCGTCGACATGTCAAACTGACCATGTCGCCAGCAGCGTCAACCGTCGAGCGCGTGCGTAGCCTGATCCCCTGACCACGCTTCGCTCTCGTTGTTCTCTTCTTCAGGGTACTTGATCCTGACGTGGTAAATGCCCGTCAATACACCGAGCATGGATTCCTTGATGGTGTTCAGCTCGGAAAACGTCAAGTTGGTATTGTCGAGCTGACCGTCATCACGCCGCGCCTTGAAAATAGCGTCGATCACCCCTTCCAGACGTTTCCGGGTCGGATTTTCCAGCGCCCGACTGGCAGCCTCGACGCTGTCCGCCAACATCAGGATGGATGTCTCTTTTGAACTCGGACGAGGGCCGGGATAACGGAATTCAGACTCCTGAACAGGCGGATCTCCTTCGTTGTGTTGCTTGAGGGCCCGCTGATAGAAGTACTCAATGCGCGTCGTCCCGTGGTGCATCGGGATGAAGTCTTCAACCTCTTTGGGCAGTCGATTTTTCCGGGCCTTATCGATACCCTCCTTCACGTGGCTGGCAATGATGAGCGCGCTCATCCTGGGCTTGAGCCCGTCATGCGGATTGACACCACTGCGCTGATTTTCGACAAAGTAATCGGGCTTGACCATCTTCCCGATATCGTGGTACAGCGCGCCGACGCGCGTCAGCAAGGCATTCGCACCGATCGAATCCGCCGCTGTTTCCGCCAGATTAGCAACCTGGAGTACGTGATTGAACGTCCCTGGTGCTTTCATCGACAGCTCTTTCAGGAGAGGTCGATTCGTATCGGATAGCTCCAGCAGGGTCAGATCGGTGGTGATGTCGAAGACACGCTCGAAGATCCACAGCGCCGGGTAAGCCAGAAGCAGCAAGACCGAGTTGATGGCGACGAATATGGTCAGATCCACAAACCGATCCATTGGAGTATTCTGGAGCAACAGGTCGGCAGTGAGCACGACCATGTATCCGGCAAAGACGACACTGGCACTGATGAAGAACTGGCTGCGGTTCCTTATATCCCGGACGCTGAAGATTCCCAGCGTACTGGCAAAGACAGTGGCGAAGGTGAACGCGAAGTCGTAATTGAGCAGGTGGCTTCCCAGCAGCGCCAAGGTGAGGGATCCGAAGAAGGCGACCCGCGAGTCAAAAATGACCGTCAGCAGGATGGCCACGATGGCGACGGGTACGACATACATGTCGACCAGGGCGGCTCGAAGCGCGACTCCATAGACGGCTATTACACCCAGGAACAGCAAGGTGATCAGCGTGAGCTTGGCATCGTCACGAAAAATGGGCTTTCGCAGCAGGTAGAGATACAGGAAGAAAATCAGCAAGGAGGCAATCGTGACCAGGAAATGACCCAGCATGGTCTTCCACTCGACCTGACCTCCAGCCTGCTCCAGCAGCTGACCACGAAGCGAGTCCAGCTTGAGCATGATCTCAGCCGTTACGCGATCGCCCTGCCTGACGATCACCTCGTTTTCTCTAACAATGCCTTGGGTCGGTACGATTTCCGATTCGGCCAATTCCAGTTGACTTTGAGTGGCATCCTCGTCCAGGAAAAGGTTGGGCGCGACCAGCATTCCGAACATCTTTTCGGCAATCTGCAGCGTGAAGGGCTGTCCCAGCCATCTTGCAGTAAGCTGCTCGGACACTTCCTGCGCCGCACCAACTACGTCATGGATCCGGTCTACAGATCGGCGGCCTTCCCGACTTTGCTCTTCGATGCGTACGACAATACTGTCTGCCTCAATCGAGCTTTTCGATACGTCGATGATCCCATCGACCATCAGCTGGGCGAGTACCTGCTCGGACGCTTGCAATGTCACACGGTCCAGCCTTGGACCGGGAACGGACTGGCGCTGCTGCGTGACCAGACCGCCTGTTTGCTCTACATACGATTGCAGGATGGCCATCCATTCACCCTGCGTAAAACGTACTTGAAGGCTGTCCCTGGATGTTGCATAAAGCAGGGAGTCGCGCAGTGCTTCCTCTACCCTTCCCCGCGTTCGATTCTGGATGAATCCACCGTAGTGACCCAGGACGCGATCAAGATGATCTTCCAGGCGATCTGCCCGCTCTCTCATTGCAGTCAGCGCTTCCAGATCATTCCGGAATATGGGAAGCGTCCTTCTGCGGACCTCTTCCCGCTCTGCCTCCAACTCCGCCTCCGGCTTCAGGATGGCGAAGGTGAACGGTGCATGCAGATTGGGTTGTCGCCAGATTTCGTCCTGTTCGGCTGTGTACTGATAGACCGTTCCTTTGGGAAAGGCGATCAACGTCAGAATCACGATGCTCGAGAACAGTCCTGCCTTGATAGCCAGCGATCGGCGCCGCCGACTTTGCTCGAAAGCGGCGTCCCCGGCTTCCAATGTGTCACCTACCGGGCGTACCCGTGGCTTCAGAAATGGTATGCGCTTGAGAAACGACATTTTGTCACCTATGCCGCACGGAAAGCAAGGATCCGATTCCCATGGTTATGGCTGCTCCTACGGCTGTATACCAGGGCCAGGCCAGTGATGTCAGCCCGAGATCGGCTTTTACACTGTCGGCAGGATTGAACATGAACATCCACTGCCCGTCAGCACCCTGCCATACCCCGAAAATGATCACGATCATGGCTACGAGGCCAACCATGAACCCGATCAACGCATCGGATTCCCTCACACGGTCAACGATCAATCCCAGCAGGAAAGCGCCCAGCAAAGCTCCATAGGTAAAGGAGGCGATGGACAAGCCGAGTTCGACCACCGGGTTCTGCTGATCCTCAAACAGCGTTGCAAAGAAAACGAACACCAGCGCCCATCCGAGAGTGAGGAATCGGGACCAACGCAGCCCGGTCGCTGCATCCATCTTGGCCGCTCGTTTGCCCAGAAGATCATTCAGCGACGAACTGGCCAAGGCATTGAGCGACGAGGAGAGCGTACTCATGGCTGCGGCCAGGATGCCTGCCAGCACGAGTCCTGCCAATCCTGTCGGAAGCTGCTCGACGATATACTTGGGAAAGACCTCGTCCGCGCGCGTGAGCCCGAGTGCTGCGGCATCCTGGCCGCCGTAGTACACCCAGAGCAAGGCTCCCACCGCCAAAAAGATGGCAAACTGGATCATCACGA
Source organism: Rhodothermales bacterium (assembly GCA_028284865.1). Taxonomy (GTDB): domain Bacteria; phylum Bacteroidota; class Rhodothermia; order Rhodothermales; family UBA10348; genus JAAZVD01. The sequence goes on from JANQQV010000007.1 coordinate 89,322, forward strand.
AAAACGCGCTGCCAACCAAGGCCTTCCGTGCGTCTCCGAGCGAGCGGCAGGACAACAAACGCTGAACGATCAGCTGATCCGTCCCGTGTGAGGCCATCGAAAAGATGCCTCCCCCGATAACTGCCGTAATCATGGTGTAGGGACTGGTCAGAATGGTCGAAGCAGACGTGCTGAATGAGAACACCGTCAGCTTTCCGGCTTCCGAAAGAGCCTCTGAGGCAGCTGCTCCGATATCCGACCACAACAAGAACAGGGTGAACACGGCTCCAAGCACGTACACCGACATCTGAACGACATCCATCCACACGACGGCTTTGAAGCCGCCCACATAGGTGTAAAGTGCTGTCAGGACACCGATTGCTAGGATAATCGTCGGATACCCCAGGTCGATTCCTGCCGACAGGGCGATGATCCGGATGGGGATGGCCGTTGCAAACAGCCGGACGCCGTCGGCCAACAGGCGCGTTACCAGAAAGGTCACACTGGACAAACGCTGCATGCGCTCACCGAAGCGCTGGCCCAGGAAAGCATAGGCCGTTTGGAGGTCTCCGGCGGCATATCGAGGCAAGAACCAGATGGCGACCACAACTCTTCCCACCAGGTATCCAAACGTCAACTGAAAGAAGGTGAGGGCTCCACCGTAGGCCACAGCCGGAATGCCAATCACGGTCAGCGTACTGGTCTCGGTCGCCACGATGGAAAAAGAGATGGCCCACCACGGCATTTCCTTTGATCCAAGGAAGTAGTCCTTGACGTTTGTCTGTTTTCCAGCCGTCCGGATCCCGAAAATGACTACTCCAACGAGGTAGGCGACAATGACGATATAGTCGAATGGCTGCAGCAAGGACTACCCTCCCATTTCCCTCAATTGATCCTCGTCGATGATCGTGATGCCGAGCGAGCGGGCTTTTTCCGCTTTCGACCCGGCGTTCTCGCCTTCAACAAGATAGTCCGTTTTAGAGCTCACGCTTGAGGCAGCCCTCCCGCCTCGCTGCTTGATGTACTCCTGCGCGTCTTTTCGTCCCATGGTTGGAAGGGTTCCGGTAACCACGAACGTCAACCCGGAAAATGGCGCATCTCCTTCATCCGGAGGCGCTTCTTCTTGTAGTCGATGCATAGTGACACCGGCATCGCGCATACTCGCAATCATTTCCTGGTTGGGTTCGAGACTGAACCAGTCAACAATGCTTTGCGCGATGACCGCACCGATTCCGTCTATGGCTACCAGATCATCGTGGGATGCTTGCCCGATTTCTGCCATGCCTGGTAGAGCGGCCACGATCGTTTCCGCCGTTGTCCGGCCCACATGCCGGATCCCGAGGGCGAATAGCACTCGGGACAGCGGACGGCTTTTTGAGTCCTCTATGCCTTGCAACAACTTGTCCGCTTTCCGCTCAGCAAACCCCTCAAGCGACAGCAATGCGTCGCGATCCAATCGATAGATGTCCTGCAAATGATTGATCAGTCCGGCTTCGACCAATTGGACGGCCAGCTTTGACCCGAATCCTTCGATGTCGAGGGCGTTTCGGGATGCGAAATGCTCCACCAGTCGGATGAACTGAGCTGGACACGCTCCATTTACACAGTATGAGTCGACCTCGTCCTCCAGACGCTCCAGAGGCTCTGCGCACGCAGGACACACCTCAGGCATGACCCACGTGGATTCCGAACCAGCCCTGACCGTCTTCACTGCTGAGACCACCGCTGGGATCACATCCCCCGCACGTTTCACAACTACCGTATCCCCGATCCGTATGTCCCGCTCAAGGATGTAGTCCGCGTTGTGCAGCGTGGCCTGCGACACGGTGACACCACCAATGGACACCGGCTCAAGAACCGCCTCGGGCGTAATCATTCCCGTGCGTCCGACATTGATGATGATGTCGTTCAGTCTGGTCGTTGATTCCCGCGCGGGAAACTTGAATGCAACAGCCCATCGCGGCGCATTGGACACGTTTCCAAGCCGTTCCTGGAGGGCGATGTCGTCGATCTTGACCACGACTCCATCGATCTCATAGTTCAGGTCATCCCTCAGATTCGTCCACTGGTCACAGAAGGGCCCAAGAAGCTCGATCTCCTCAAAACGACGCGCTTCCGGGTTCCTCGAGAATCCCCATTGCTCCAGTTGGTGGAGGGTCTCGTACTGACTCTCGGCGATCACCTCGGAAGTGGGACCGGTGGAGTACGCAAAAAACGCCAGATCACGAGACGCCGTGACGCTTGAGTCGAGTTGCCGCAAACTGCCCGCCGCGGCATTCCTCGGGTTCGCAAACGTCTTCTCTGCACGTGCTTCCAATGAGGCGTTCAGGGCATCGAATGCAGACTTCGGGAAATACACCTCCCCCCTGACCTCCATGCTTGCGGGTGCCGCTCGACGGGACGTGTCCAGTCGGAGTGGTACGGAAGCGATGGTTCTGACATTCTCAGTAATGTCCTCACCTACCCGACCATCCCCTCTGGTTGCTGCCCGGATCAGTACCCCGGACTCGTACGTCAGTGCTACAGCCAATCCGTCGATCTTCAGCTCAGCCGTGACTGCTGGCTTGGGCTCAGTTGACCATTCCAGGCGACGAAGACACCGTTCATACCAGGCTGTCAGTTCATCCCCATTGAATGCGTTTCCGAGAGACAGCATCGCCTCCGGATGCTGGACCTTTGTGAAGCTGTCCAGCGGAGCACTGCCGACGCGCCTGGTCGGGCTGTCCATCTGTTTGAGGTCCGGGTAGAGTTCCTCAAGCTCCTGAAGTTGCCTGAATAGCTGATCGTACTCACCGTCTGTTATGATGGGCTCATCCTGCCGGTAGTACAGCAATGCGTGTCCGCGCACGACCTCAACCAGTGCTGCCATCCGTGAAGCAGCTTCTTCCACAGGGACCTCAGGCGACAGCTTTTGCAGCGCCCGTGTTTTATCGAGCAATGTCATGGAGTCTCCAATGAGACTACTGACGTATCCGGCTCGATGAGAGGCGCTGCGGGGGCCGGAGGGGGTTCTCGTTGAGGAGCAACTCCGGCAGCTACGAGGGAGTCCAGCCACGTCTGAACGCGCTGACGACTGATTTCGACGGGTTGCTCTTCCATGAGCCACCTTTCAGGAACGAGAAAACCATCCACGAGAACGCGTGTATGGTCGGCTTCTCGTTCGAGCAGGATGCGCTCAGTTATCGCCACGTAATGCGTGTCGAGAAGCTCGACCCAGTAGGGCTTTCTGAGATCGCGGTCTGCCGTGACCCGGATGGGATCAAGAATCTCGGTGTAAGCGACAATAGCCACTTCCAGGGTATCCGGCAGGACAACGGGCGTTGGGCGGAATACTTCTTCAACGGCCGCCGAATCGGGAAGTGCAACATCTTCGTCCGGACCAGAAGTCATATCGAGAACCGCAGACACCGCAAACCAAAGCAAAGACACGAATGCGACTCCGGCGATGATCACAAGTGCTGTGCCACTCATGTTGGGCAACAGCACGGTTTTCTTGCTCGCCAGGCCCGTCCAAACCGTTTCTTGCCCTGCGCTGGAAGGCATTGATCCTTTGACTGCGACGCGTTCTGGTCGGGAGTCAGAAGACTCTTCCTCTCCGGCATCCTCTGATTCTCCCTTTGAATCGACATCCGTGTCTTCGGCTGCTGTCGTCGTTGACGATGCAAATGGGGCGACTAAATCGTCCTCACCTTCGACGTCTTCGACGACGTCCGTTTCATCATCGCCAGAAGCGCCGTCTGCTACCGGATCTTCTCCTTTGTTGCTCGTGTCCTCAGGCTCGTCCGACTGATCCCCTGACCCGACGTCCACCCAGGACATCTCCAGATCCAGTGACGCATCGTCTTCCGTGACACCGAGATAAATGCTTGCCAGCGATCCTACATAGTGTCCGTCGAACATCTCGTCCAACGCAGCAATCATGTCCGCTTCGCGCACACCGATTGCTCCGGCATATGCCTTGAGCAGGGATCTCAGGTAGACGCGGTTGAACGCCGGGTGGTTGACAAGAGCATCTTCTTCCAACTGCTCGATGACATCGTCCGCCAATCGCGTGGCGTCGAGGACCTCTTTTCGATCAACTCCGTGCTTCCTGCGAATGGAACGCAGGTCGCTGGCCAGTCTTCTGCCAGCAGCAAGTTGTGAATCAGATGCAGCCATGCGGTCGTCTTGGTTCTCTCACCGGGCGGGCTGCAAAGGTACGTGACGCACCGGCAACGATCCACCGTGAACCGCAGGAGGAAGACGATGGTCAGACAGGCAACGCGGCGGCTGCAATGAATGCCTCGTACAGGAACGTTGCGCGATCGCCCTGGGGAGTCAGCATCATTTTCGCACGATCGTGATCCGCTGTTTTGAGACTGTTGAGCACTTCCTCGTGTGCCAGTCGAAACCATGGTGTGAAGGCTGACGGCGTATTGGCGATGCCTTCCGAAACCTCCTGCTTGGTCATCCAACGAACAGCCTGAACCTCTTCTGGATTCGGCTTGGGCTCCGAGAGCGCTCGTGCTACGAACACATGATCGTATTCATGCTCTACCAACCCTTCGCCAACATCCGCACGGTACCTCATGACGAACACTTCGCAGAGCTCTGCTTCCATGTTCAATTCCTCTTTCAGGCGACGGTAAGCGGCATCGCGAGGTGATTCACCCGGGTAGGGATGCGAACACACCGTATTGGACCACAAGCCCGGTGCATGATACTTGCTGAGTGCCCGCTGCTGCAGCAACTCGTTACCCTCGTCATCAAAGACAAACACCGAAATGGCCCTGTGCAGCGTGCCGTCCAGGTGGACATCCAGTTTGGGAGCCGTTCCAACGGCATTCCCGTTTGCGTCCACACATTCGACAAGCTGATTCAAGGTACTCTCCATGTTCGTCTTTCAGGTTTGGGTGTAAGAACCGGACTAGGACTGAAGCGACGTCGCAGGCGCAGGCTGCTCGCTAAGTGTCGGCTCGCCTGGTCCAAGGTCTTCAAGGACACACGACAGCGTAGCCTCAGCAGAAAGCATGACACCAGGGACGCCAGCTCCTGGATGCGTTCCTGCACCAACGATGTAGAGGCGATCAATGTCTTCCGACCGGTTGTGTGGACGGAACCATGCGGTTTGGGTCAACTTCGGCTCCAGCGCGAAGGCGTTTCCATCGGTCGCATTGAGCTCGGTCGCGAAGTCTTCCGGAGTGAACAGGTGGCAGACTTCCATCGACTCCTTAAGACCCTCCATTCCCCATTCCTCGAGGAAAGTCAGCACCTTGTCGGCGTAGTCCTCTTTCTCCGCTTCCCAATCCGTCGAAGCTTTCAGGTTGGGTACCGGAATCAGGACATACATCGACTCGCATCCTTCTGGCGCCATGGAAGGCTCGGTTGCCGTCGGTACGTGCAGATACATGCTGAAATCATCAGGCAGCTTCTTATGGGCGAAGATCTCGTCGATCAGACCCTTGTACCGTTCCGCAAGAATCAGCGTGTGGTGCGCCAGCTTGGGGAATTTCTTCTTGGTACCGATGTACATCAGGTAGCAGCTCATGGTCTGCTTCTGTCGATCCAGTTTCCCGTTCGTCCACTTGGAGCGATGTGCAGGGTCAATCAATCGACGATAGGTCTGTGTCACATCGCCATTGGAAACGACCGCATCGAATGGGAAATGCGTCCCATCGATCTGCACACCCGTTGCGCGACCTTCACTTACCGTGATTTGATCGACCTCGGCCGAAGTCGTAATCACGCCACCAAGCTCTTCAAATACTTTACCCAGTGCTTCGACGATGGCATACATCCCTCCTTTCGCGAACCACACACCCTCCTCTTTCTCGAGGTATGGGATCATCGCGTAGATCGAAGGGGCCCGGAAGGGGTGTCCACCGATAAACAGTGGATGGAAGGAAAACATGAAGTGACTTCTGAAGTCCTCGAAGTAGGACTTGGCCATGTAAGCGACAGGCTTCAAGGCATTCAGTCGCATCGCGCGTGGTACAAACTTGGCCATCTTCCCGATTGTGTCGAACGGCTGTTTGCCCAAGCCATCCGTGATGACGGCGTCATAGATACCCTTCATGTCTTGCATGAAGGTGTCGTAAGCCGCTGCGTCCTTTTCGGAGAACTGAGCCAACTGGGCCCTCATTTTTTCCGAGTCCCCACTGTAGTCCATTTTGGACCCGTCGTGGAAGTAGATGCGATAGAACGGGTCAAGCGGCAGGAGATCGATATAGTCTTCCATCCTGCGTCCGGCTGATTCAAAGATTGAGCGGATGATGGAAGGAGCCGTGACAAGACTTGGTCCCATGTCGAACGTGTACCCAGCGTCTTTCAGCTGATAGGCTCGACCGCCGATTTTCTCCCGCTTCTCGAAAATGCGGACCTGATGGCCTGCTGCCTGCAGACGCACGGCGAGAGACAACCCGCCGAATCCGGAACCGATGATGGCAATGTGTTTCATGAACTCAGAATACGTGACGTTCAGACCGACCAAAGGATGACGGCCTGAATCAACAGAACGAAAAAGGGAACCATCCAGGACATGCGTGCCTTGTCCAGGATGGACTTGATGGCACGCTGGGCCCGCGATGGTGTGATGTGCTGAAGGGACAGGATGGCCTTCTCCAGCGAAAAACGAATGAGGGCACCGGTTGCCAGCACGACTTTGCGCGCGGTAGAGGTGTATGCCCGTTTAGTGAGGTTATCGTGACCGTTCCGCCGAACGACAGAGTGAATGCCTCTGTAGACTTCTGCAGCGACCGCGACGGATGGACCAAACCGCCAGGAAAGGGTAGGAATGGCTTCCCATGCCTTCCTGTACGCCAGGCTCGCGTATCCCTCTAGGTCAGTCATCATCTGGAGATACTCGGGCGTGAGTGGCTTGCCTGCCTGCATCTCGCGAAGATCTGCTTCTGTTGTGTTGTAGCGCTCCTGCCATTCCAGGGGCAGATACACGCGGCCCAATCGAAGGTCTTCGCCCACGTCGCGGTAGATGTTGGTGAGCTGCATGGCGAGTCCCAACGAGATTGCGCGTTCCTGAGCCCACGGCTCCGTTTCGCCAAAGAGGTGGCACATCATGATGCCAACCGTCGAAGCCACACCGTACGAATAGTCTGCCAGATCCTGCTGAGTCTGGATAGGACGGTAGTCAATGTCCGATTCAATGGCTTCCAGCAGTCCTTCCACCACGTTGTAGCGGAGGTCGTGGTTCTTGAGATCCTGCATCAGATCGTCCAGCCAGACCACGCCTGAGAGGCTCCCGTGGTAGGAATCTCTTACCATTTCTTTCCACTCGGACATAAGTCTCCTGCGCTCATCAGCGCTCAGTCCACGTTCGTCTGCAATGTCATCCGACATGCGGCAGAAAGCATACAGCCGGCAGACACGAGGACGGTCTGAAGCAAAGAACAATCCAGAGGCAAACGAAAAGGAGCGTGAGTGCTTCTCGAAGTACTCACCCGTGCGATCCGCGATGACAGCCAAGCGGCCGTCCATCGTCTTGTTCGGCGTTCCAGGGCCGTCATCCTCTGCAGCAATCGTGTCGCGCTGCTTGGCCCACCTGTGCACGAGGATCATTGACCCCCCGATTCCAATTGTGACCAGGACTACCAGGAGGATGTGTCCCGCGGCAATGAGCATGCCTGCTGGCATGGCGTACACGATGGCGTAGTAGATGATGAATGTCCTGCTGGACACATGCTCAACAGCTTCCCGAGAACGGAAAAGACTGAGGGCGGCCGAAAGCACGAATCCGGTGACAAACCAACCCGCCAGGTTTATCCACGGCATTCCATAAAAGCTTCCGGCCTGCCCCCACAGCCAATACGGGACAAGAAAACTCATCGCGGGATCCAGTAGCAGATCCCAGGAAGTCAACAAAGCCGCTGCAATCGCCCACCTGGCGACAATGTGAACCTTTCCTTCCAGTGTTCGCTCTACAAGGACGAACGACGGCAGCGCCATCGTAAACCAGCTGAGCGGAATCAGGTAGGGAACGTGGTTGAACCATTGCGCTCCCAGTAGCGTCGAGTACTCGTAGTCACCAAAAGGAAATCCGGTCGTCGTTCCCAGCAGCTCTGAACCCAGGCTGAGGACGTACACGGCAACGAATCCTGCTATCCATCCGAAATGTCTGCCTCTGGCAAGGATCGCTATGATCACCAGTCCTGACAACCAAACCTGGGTTTGGGCAAAAAACGAAAAGGAGTGGGCGTAAAACGAGGCCGACTGAGGGAATCGGGCCAGGTTCTCAGGATGAAGACCGAAAAACCAGTAGCCGCTGATGGCAGTGGCTGAAAACACGGCCAGGGCAATCAGGCCGATTCGTTCAATGGGTTTCATTTTCAACCAGTGCTGTGTTGGACAGGAATTCGGTCGACCAGGACGCGAAATCCGTTGCTGAATCGAAGAATCGAACCCGACCGGGATCCGATGCGAGGTGGACCAGGCGTGACGCTGCTTTCGCTCCAGAGCCGCCCACGGCGATCAGAAAGCCTGAATCCGCGTCTCCCAACTCAAGAACCCGATTGACCACTTCCATGATCGACTCAGGCGTGCGTGAAATGGTCGCCGAAAGACATACAAGCGGTGCGGTGACCTTATGCTGGAAAAGCACGAAGTCCTCTTCTGGCACATTACGCCCGAGGTATGCCACTTTCCACCCAGATTCGGTCAAAAGGGTGCGGACCATCATGGCGCCCGTTACATGCTCCTCGTCACGGATCGCGCCAAGAACAGCCGTCGGCGAATCTGCCAGGGTCATTCTGTCAGAGTGAGCTTGCTGCGCATACAGGACATCAAGAATTGCTTCAGATATCCGGTGCTCTTCACCAATACGAAAGGCGCCTCGTGCCCAGGAATCACCAACGTCGCGCATCACGCCGCCGATCAATCGATCGTAAATGACGGGAAGCCCGATCCCGAACGCTTTTGCCAGTCGCATGAAGGCTGTCAGACGGTAGCTTTGAGCGTCCAACAGCCATTGCTTTACCATGTCCTGGAGATCGGCTGGAACACGAGAGCGCCGCAGGGCGAGCAATCCGTTGACAGCCGTTTGGGCGTCATCCTGGAAAACCAGGACGTCAACATGGAGCCCAGATTTGGAAGCGAATCGCACCAATTTTTCCAGCGCGATTCTGCGGTGGCCACCTGAGGTGGTCTGGCATTCAAGCTCGCCTGCATTACACCACCGTTTGATGGAGGACTCGTGCGTGTCCAGCAGGATAGCGGCTTGTCGAGATGATAGAAGCATGGAGGCCTGATGGTGACCAACGGGGTAAAGCGCGTCGGGGTGACGTGCGCCGTTGGGATGCCTCCGCGCGCCCTTCTGTTACACAAAGTCGATCATTTTCTTTCAGTGAACGATTTACGTCGGCCAGAATTCGGTCTCTGAGCGGTATTACATTTGCGACCTTCCCACGCGCACGTTCTCCATTTCCAGCTTGTCCAGCGCCCAGTTGCATCGATTCGTGCGGGCCGAATCTCAACCCTTCTATCGCCAAATCCAGAGGATCAGGACCCCGACCCATGCCACGGTCCTGACACCATTTGCCTGAAGAAGACCGGCAATTGTTTCGGCTTCCTGCCCTTCGAGAGCGAGTCGAGCATGATGAGGGACCGCTCGCAAACCCGTCACGACCCAAGCCACCAGGATCAGGACGGCCGCGATCCAATCGACCGAGGTCGGTTCATTGACCAAGCGATATGAGTAGGCGAGTACCTGCCCGACCATAAGCGGCCCGACAAACCATGTGATCCGCTGCGTATACCAGTTGTGGTACTGATGGAACTGATCCTCAGCGATATTACGAAGCGTTGGGTAGATGATGGCTTGAACCAACAAGGCCAATACGGCCACTCCAGCATCCAATCCCAATGTCAACAAATCCATTGCACTTCTCTATGGCGTACAAGTCAGACAGGTCAGCCTTGCCACCGGCGTGCCTCGGTCAGCATCGCTCAGCTTTTCGTGGCATTTCTGGGCCTCGCTCGACACAAGAATAGTGCTCAGGAAATAATCGGAATGCAACCTGCTCCAACTTGCAGGAGCTTCCCGTGTATTTTCCAGCATGAGACACGTCCCTCCTGCCGTACGACGCCGGCGCCTCGCCGCCATACTGAGTCTGGTCCTGTTTGGATCACTGACGGTACTATTCCTCGTTCTGGACCTTCCTGATCAGTCTGCCGGGAATGTCTCGGGCAGTATGGTGGCCTCAAGTAACTCAGCACTCTTGTGGGAAAGCGGCGCACCCTCTTCTTCTCTTGACGAATGGCTCACGGTGTCGTTCTCGGATTTACCCTCTGCATTTGCGGATCACCAAAATGGCTGGAGTTTGGTTGCCAGCCGAACCGAAACGCCGGATCATGATTCCGCCTGTGTCTTGCGCACATGGAACGCCGGTGATGAGCATCCTGGAAGCGATTTCCTCCTTATTCCCAGAAGCGCCGAATGCTTGGATGCTGGTCCATGGCACGTTTTTGTGGTCAACGATGAGGCGGGTCACAAACTGAATGGGGTTCTGGATATCGCGAACGGACCGGCATCCGTCGAGTTGGTCGCGACCGTATCCGAGACAGGAAACCGAGGCGCCGTGGAAGCTGAGATCGCTGTCCACAGACCAGCCTCCGATGATGGCTTTGACGGCCTTCATGAACGTCCGTTGGACGTCTGGTTGACGGACGGAAAAGATGTTTGCGTAGCCTCAGCGGCCCCACTGTCGATGGATCGAATGACTGCGCGCACAGGGAAAAGCTGGGACCAGCAAAGTCATCGCGTACGATTGGAGTTGTCAGCCTTTCAACGCGTGCGTGACTACAACCCTTTTGAAGGAGACGGCGACGTAAAGGAAAGCGCGGCAGTGAGGACAAGGGGCAATTGCTCGATGAATGAAGGCACGTATGATGTCCTTGTTGGTCCAACTGAGAGAGCGTACGCAAAAACAAATCAGCTGAAAGTCCACGCGCGACCAGCTCAGATATCAACCACGCCTATCGTGGTGTCGATTCCCGCTGGTGAAGTCACCGAGTCCCACTTCTCCCTCCGCAATTACAGCGAACAAGCTGTACGATGGACGGCAGGACCGGCTACGTCCTCAGCCTCCGATTGGATCATCGGATCCCGCGACCAGGAGCTCAAGGGAAAAGCGCGTGATCGCGGGCTCCTGACGTTTTCATCGCACGATCTGACGCCTGGCTTGTACACGACTGATGTCGTGGTTCAGGTTGATGACTACTATGGTACAGAGGTCCGCATACCCGTTGAAATGCGCGTCCTTCGCGCGAGAGCAACGACTGCTGGCTCGATCGATTCGGAATCCGTGGTTCCGGAATCGTTTGCGATCGGCAACTACCCCAACCCGTTCTCATCTTCCACCACGATCCGTCTAGAGATCCAGGAAGCCGGTCAGGTTACCATCAATGTGTATGACATGACTGGACGTGAGGTCGCCGTGGTGGCAAACGACCACTTCTCCATTGGTGTACACGAATTCAGATTCGATGCCAACAACCTGGCGAGCGGGTCTTACATGCTCCGCGTGGTCACGCCGCATGGTCAAAAAACCGAAACCATGACTTTAGTTCGATGAGCAACCGCGGCTGACTAGCGCATCCAGCGCAAATCCGCTCCGGCCGGAGCATTGGAGGCCATATGCGCGGCGGCAATTCCGACAAACTCGACCGTCGTCATGTCTTCGCCCGAACCACTTGGTGAATAGCCGGTCCAGCAATGTGGTTTTCGCCGTCCGTACTGAATTTCCGTCTCGATACGTGGCTGTGCTTCGGTATCCAGGAATTCCTCCAGCAGATACACCGCGTTGTCCAGGTAATAGGAGTCCATGTCGCCGGTTGCGATGTGTAACTGCCCGTCCAGCTTCCCAGAAAGCGATTCCCAGTTTGTTTGCAGGTGATGATTCAGGTCGAAGTTGCTTCGCCAGTACTCGGCCGTCTGCCGGTCGATGTCTCCGTTTTCAGGGTCCCAAATAGGAGCCGGGTACCCGTCCTCCCCAACCGGTCCGAATACCGCTTCCCAGATGGCCCACTGTCCTCCTGAGCGCGTCTTGGATCCGGTGGCCAGTTCGAGATGGTTTTCTTGCCGCACCGTCGAACGGATGTTGCCATCGAAGCTACGCGCGTTGGGACGCTCAACACGGTGCCACTCACTATCCGTGTAGTACGCATTCTCGTCCTCGTAGACGTTGACGATCTGGTAGTAGTTGAAATCGACAGGATCGGGACACCAACCCCATGAGCCTCCCCAGAAATCAGGCTGAAAGATCTGCATGGCGAGGGCTTCCCATCCCCCAGTTGAACCGCCAGCAACGATCCGCGCCCAGGGTTCAGGAATGATCCGAAACTCGGATTCCAGATAGGGTACCAATTCCTGCGTTATGGCATCGCCGTACGGGCCCAGGTTTTCCGAGTTCACGGAATACGACGTGTCGTAGTAGGGATTAGCGTCGCGGAACGTGACGGCAATCATCTTGGGCGAATCCGGAGATCGCCAGAATTCTGAAAGACCGGCCGAGCGCCCACGGCCGGTGCCCGAGTCTGAGTAGCCCAGTGGAGACCGACTTCCAGGAAAGTGCCCCTGCATGTACATGACCGGGTAGTTCTGCGTCGACTCGTCGTAGCCCGCTGGCAGGAGCACGTTGGCACCGATGTACATGTCGCGTCCCCAGAATTCGGAAAGCAGTTCGCTACGAATCTTGACGAACCTGACCATGTCCGTATCCGGCGGATTGCCTTGCTGGAGGCTGCCTCCTTCCGGAACTGGATTTTGTGGAGGAATGACACCGCTGACTTCTAGCGAAACTGTACCGTTCGAAGACGCATCCACACGCGTTGTCACTACCTCGCTTATCCCGTTTCCTGGTGCCCGCCACTGGTTCTGGCCGGCCCCGGAATTGAGGTGCATTGCGACGGTATGTCCGTCCGAGCGCTCGAATTCAGTGTATACACTCAGGAGTGCCTGAACGTGGTATTCTCCCTCAGGCAATTCTTCAATCGACTCGAACGGGAATCCACGAACGGCAGCGTCTCCGGCTTCCAGCCGGACAAGGTCTCCGGGCTCGAGTCCCTCGACATCGATACCCCAGAAGGGTACACCACTCACACCCGTTTGAAGTCTCGGTTCGCGTTCATCGTCGCGCGAAATGACGACAAACAGCCTGCCATGAACGGGCGTGTCCAAGCCAAGGGAGTCGATTGCTTGATAGGCCTCCTCGGTCAAGCGAACCTCGAAAGCGAAGTCGCTGGTGGAATTGGATTGGCAGCTCGTCAGCAGGAGCGTTAGGCCGACGAATAAGGAACTAAGCAGGCGGGTCATGACATTTCGAATTTCTGAAGGGAGATACCAATCTATGTTGATCCCTCAACGCTTTCCACTGCTGCGCCCTCTTGCTTGCGGATTCCTTGACTTCCCGTCGACAATTCGGGATTGTATGCAGGTCGGGATTGTGTACTGAGCCTCCACCCACGGATTGACTGATGACGGACCCTCGTTTCCTGATTGATTTCGCACAGCTCGCTATTGTTTTGGCTGGCTTCACGTCAGTGTTTGCCGCACTCATTCCGAAAGACTCCGAGTTTTGCCGGGTCGATCGCGTGCATGCAGCGGCCATGATTCTGGCGAGCTATACGACGGTTATTTGTGCACTGACTCCGTTTTACCTCGAAGCGATAGGTGTCGAGGGAATGGCTATATGGAAAGTAGCGACGGCATTCTTGTTGCTCCTGGGGACTCCTTGCGCCTTCTATGTCCTGAAGCGAGTGCTCGCCATGACGCGGGAAGAGCAAAGGGAGATGGGGCTGGTCCACATCTGGGTTGGATTTGGACTCATCGGAGTAATGCTGGTCATTGCCATAACAGGCCTGTTCAGCGATCGCGCCAAAGACCTGTTCATCGCCGCTCTGATGTTGGGATTCGCTGCCGGATCCATGTCATTTCTTTCCTTCGCTCTCAACCAGTTCAGCGAACGCAGGTCTGGAAGCCCGTCATGAAAGCCGTTCACCTGTCTTCATCGCCGCTTACCGAAGTGATGGAAACAACATGGCCGCAAACGGTACAAATCGCCATCCAGAAGGCTACACATCATCTATCAGGTCGATGAACGTCGAAACGTTGAATTACAAAGTCAAAGACATCTCCCTCGCAGAGTGGGGCCGTAAAGAGATCCGGTTGGCAGAAGCCGAGATGCCGGGTCTCATGGCTCTCAGAGAGCAGTACCGTGACCAGCAGCCGCTCAAAGGCGCTCGCATCGCTGGTTGCCTCCACATGACGGTTCAAACCGCAGTATTGATCGAGACCCTGGTTGAATTGGGCGCCGAAGTAACCTGGTCGTCTTGCAACATCTTCAGCACGCAGGACGAAGCGGCAGCGGCGATTGCAGCTGCGGGCATTCAGGTATACGCCTGGAAAGGCATGAACGAGGAAGAGTTTGACTGGTGCATCGAGCAGACGCTGTTCTTTGGCGAAGAGGGTAAGCCGTTGAACATGATCCTCGATGACGGCGGCGACCTGACGAACATGGTACTCGACCGCTATCCCGAATTGGTCCCGGGCATCAAAGGTCTGTCTGAGGAGACGACGACGGGTGTTCACCGCCTGCATGAGCGTCAGAAAAATGGAACACTGCCAATGCCAGCCATCAATGTCAACGACTCGGTCACGAAGTCGAAATTTGATAATAAGTATGGTTGCAAGGAGTCGCTGGTAGATGCTCTTCGCCGCGCCACCGATATCATGATGGCAGGCAAAGTCGCCGTCGTGGCTGGTTACGGCGATGTTGGTAAAGGATCGGCGGCCTCACTTCGAGGAGCTGGCGCCCGAGTGATTGTTACCGAAATTGATCCCATCTGCGCGCTTCAGGCAGCAATGGACGGTTTCGCTGTCAAAAAAATGGACGACGCAGTCAAAGAAGTCGACATCGTAGTGACCGCCACGGGCAACTTCAACGTGGTTACCGAGCGTCATTTTCGGTCGCTCAAGGACAAGGCGATCGTTTGCAACATTGGTCATTTCGACAATGAGATCGATATGGCGTGGCTCAATGAGAACTATGGCCATACCAAAGACACGATCAAACCTCAGGTGGACCTCTACTCCATCGACGGTAGCGAGGTGATCATCCTTGCAGAGGGTCGTCTCGTGAATCTCGGCTGTGCGACCGGTCACCCCTCATTCGTGATGTCGAACTCATTCACGAACCAGGTGCTTGCTCAGCTCGAACTCTGGCACAATGCCGACCAGTATGACAACGAGGTGTACACGCTGCCGAAGCATCTCGATGAGCAGGTAGCCCGTCTGCACCTGGCCAAGATCGGCGTCGAGCTTGACGAACTGTCCCAAGAACAGGCCGAATACATCGGTGTCACGCCGGATGGGCCGTACAAGCCTGAGTACTATCGCTACTGAGTCGGGTATGAACTTTGACTTGAAAGCCTCCGACATTGCTGATGTCGGAGGCTTTCTTTTTGGGGGCAAGCTTGATAAGGGTTTTCCGCGTGAGCGCTCTCCAGCGCCCAGCCTGTTCGTCAAAGAGAGATATCTGACTTGTCGCGAAGCTCTATAGGGTCAGTATCACAAACATTGGTCCGATCAGAAAGCCACCGGCGCCTAGGCCAATGGTCATTCCAATGAGTGGATTGTTGTCGCGGCGTTTGGCGATTCCCCATCCAGCAACGGCACCGACCAATACACCAGCGGCGTATACCATCCCTGGGGATTTGGAGGCGCGCGCCGCGTATGGACTTCCGAAGGGTGAGAGTTCGTGGCGTATCCATTCATCGTCCCGAAGGCTGGTTGCTTGATTCGGACTTTCCAAAAGGCTCCATCGCCGTTCAAAAACATGCCGTCCAGATGGAAAGGCGAAATGCGACTGAACTCCAATTCGTGGTGAGTTGATCGCTGCCTCCCTTGGCGTCGGGAAAGTCTGGGCGAATGAATCTGAGGCGCAGGTAAAAAGCACCACCAAGACCAGACTGGACACCACAAGTATTCGCTGATACATATCCATAAACCTGACTGCTATTGGGGTCGAGCCGACGCTCCTCGGTCTTTATCCGTCGGTGCCTCTCTCGTATCCAGGGAGAACATCAACCCACCGATGCCACCGCCATCGTACACAACAATATCCAATGTGTGCGTGCCGTCCAATCCAACGATTGTCGATCTGGTGAATGACTTTTCGGTGCCCTGTGAATCGATATGCTCTCCGTCGATGTAAATCCATGCACAGTCGTCGGCCAGTACAAATAGATCAAATACACCGTCTCCTGTCAATTCAGAAGTGAACCGTGAATACGCCTGACCCAAGTCGCCCGGAGTCTCCAACATGGGTTCACTCGTCACCCAGTTCGCAGAGAAGCCATCCAGTTCTGCTAGCGATTGCCAATCATGCGCGTCCTTTCCGTGTTTGACAGCGTCTCGAGGCACACCCCAGTTCGATTGAAGGTCAACCCCCGGATCAATGGAGCACCCTCCCGTCCATGGCTGAAAGGCTATCTCCGGGAAGAGCACATTGTACGTCATGACTTCGCCCGTGCTTGAAAAGACTCCAGACGGATCAACCTCCTCCATATTCCGGATGAAGTCCGCAAAACCGGCACACCCGGTGAACAGCAGTCCGGCAATCAAAAGAACGGAGAGGCGTGGAAGAGTCGTGCGCATGATGAGAGCTGTTTGTTTGCAGGCGATCGACAAAGATAGCCACGACTAATCTCTGACAGAATCCCTGTTGCCGCCTTCTTGTCGCAAAGGCAAGGATGCATTCGTCGGGACTCTCACTGGGATTTTCCTTCGGACAATCCCAGTGACCCTCCTCAAACACGAAAAGGCAAGCCCGAAGGCTTGCCTTTTCTTTGTTTTCGTCGGGACGGCGGGATTTGAACCCACGACCCCTTGCACCCCATGCAAGTGCGCTAGATGGGCCAATCCACCTAAACACTAGCAAATGAGCACTATCCAGATCTAGTCTGGTTTTTCTAGCACAAATGTAGAACAGTTCTTTGCTGTAATCGCTACAAATGTACTCTTTACTAGCTCCCCGCAACACCCTCTTTTTCTGCCATTGTAACATATACCCATATAATGGAGAACTGGTAGGGGTGTGGTCAAACAATAGAAAAAGAGAAAGAAAGAGAAGACTCGTAGTGGTTGGCAGGAATTATCAGACAACAGAGTAATCGGATTCCAGAAATGAAGAATGACTAGCGAAGAAGATCGAAATCTGCTGATTCAAATTTTTGACCGCGAATTTTGATTTCGATTCCTGTGTGGATTTTGACCAGTCCTTCTAGGTAGCGAGTCTCCATCCTCTTTCCCACCCATCCATCGTATATCATTGAAATCATTCGATCGCCCACTGCTTCATTGAGAATCTGCATTATCCATGCTTCATATCCATACATCTCAAACATGAGATCATTCTTTGGTGCTCCTGACTCTCTAGACTTTCCTAGCACATTCTGAATTCGCTTTCCTCCTTCCCTGAGTCGTTTGACAATGGTTCTTCGTCCCTCCACAACCTCTCGGTACAAACCTCTGAGAAGTGTATCTCGATGCATTTCCTCCAGCTTTGATACTCCCCACTTTGACGCCATGGAGTTCCATCCGTTTGGACTATCCTTAGATCCGTAGATCCAAGAAATCAGATAAGTCTTTAGTGCTGAAGATTTGATTCCATACTTATCTGACAAGGATGCTCTCACCTCTTCCTTGTTCTCATTGTAGTGACTAATGCATGGAGTTTTGAGTCCTTCACGTTGACACAGATACTCAAGTATCGTGTAGTGAGCGTTCGAAAGATCGTAGTCCCACAGATCTTGATCGGCGAACAACACATTTCTTACCGCTGAGGACGTATTCACCGTATGGGGAAAATTCAGTCCTTGGGGGACAGTTAGTCTCCCTTCGCTTCCTTCTCGATATAGTTGAAGAACGTGCCCCGGACACAGTGGACGCTCAGAAGCCTCACGCCAAGCTTCTAGACTATTCAAGTTGTACTTGAACCGTGCTGTTCTCAATCGTATCGAAGGACCATTAGATCGCATATACGCAATCGCTTCTTCCACACATTTAATGTTTGGCTTGATTGCACCGGGAAGAACTACCGATGAAGCCGTAGGGTTACCGTCCTTATCTAACCCCAGAATCGCATTGGATGGAAGCTCATTGACTACCACTCGCGCCTTGGATCCATCCCTGTACGAGTACTGTACTGGGGAGTAAATTCTCTTTTGTTGAAAGGCGTCGATCTCCGTGTCAAGCCACTCTTTCAACTGATATTTCTTTGTGTAAGATTTCCTCCGGAAAACCTGAATGACTCATCTACACATTTCAGATATGGATCGATGACCTCAAGGTAATAGCCGTTCCGACGAGTCTTGGCAAACTCTCCTTGCAGATATTTTGCAGGAAGGGCATAGGAACCAAAATACTCAGTTGGGAAGAACTCACGATGTACGAAGTTGCCTTGGATACACCCTGCGATAAGATGGGCTAAACGTTCCTGATGCAGAGGTGTCAGCGCACAAAAGTGCTTGTGCCCTGAGAGAAGTTTTTGAATCGCAAAGTCGTTCATGGTGTCACACTAGTGCACACTGTCTCACACTCCGTTCACGAAAAGCATGGCCGCGATATTTGAACGCGTTTGAGTCATCACAATAGGAAGTTTTGCACCGCAGAACCGAGGAATGGGTAGGGTGCGGCCCCAGCAAGAGACCGAAGATAAAATGGACAGATTACCCCTCCTCTTGCCAACTACACCTGCACTCTGCACTACAATCCAGAATCATCATGTGCAACGTTTTCAGAGGTTGTGACCAAGACCGTGAGGTGATCCTTATCTACCACCCGCTGATTTCTGCCCTGCAACAAATGCGGCTTCTGCAATTCTCATAACCGTTCGGTAATTGTTTTTCTGTTGTCGAGATGGCTTCTCCCTACCAAACTTTTCTCAGAATTCTGTGAACAGGGTCTCAGCTATCAGAATCTGGGTATCAACACCATCAACTCGAATTCGTAGCGGAGCAGGTTTTCCCGCATGAACTGTGATTGAGGTTTCTTGACGTACCTCCACTCGTTTGCTCATCGGTTGTCCTCTTCGACTATAGCTGACTCACACTGTTGAACACGGAATTTTTTTACTGACTTGCTATTTTCGACTAAACCCTTTGTCATTCAGATACTGCTCATATAGCATCCCGAAAAGCGTCTTCTTCAATTCAGGATTGCTCATGAGCTTGTTGTAGAGTCCAACCCGTTCGTTCACGAAGGACAGTAATTCCTTCTCCCCTTCCTCGGTAAACTTCTTGCGCTTATTCGTCGGGGAATTATCTCCCATGTGAACAGCGTCCAGCTCTTCTTTTGATTGCATCCGAGATGCAAACTCTCTCAACGCCACCTTGTCTTCCTCACTGAATTCCGTGGCGTATACCTCGTTAATACGACTCAAAATGGAAGAGAGGTAGTCCTCCTCTTCTTCAGAGACAGCACCATCCCCAATTGCCACTGGAGGGAGCACTTTCGGCTCATGTACTGCAATAGCCCCTTCGAACTGTTTCTGCAACCTGAAGTAGTCCAAATCAACCGAGTCTAGTAGCTCATGAATATCCACTCGGTCTGGACGGGGAAGCTTTTTAACTACCGATCTCAAGAACATGTACAGCTTCTCCCAGTCAGTCTCGTAGAAGTCTGCAATCTGGGATACGTATCCGTAAAGCCGACAGAACGATGATGCCTTCGAACGAAATTCCTCACGCACTTCTTCGTCTTCGATCCTGCTCCATCGCTCCACGACACTATCCAGAATTGGAATGAATTCGGCATCGCTTCGTTTTGGATCTAGAAAGATCTCGCAGAACGTGTCTCGCTCTTCATCGCTATACAGGTGAAACTCCTCTATCTCGCTATGGAGCTGATACAACCTGTTTGGATCTGTCGTACCCTCAAGGGTTGTTTCACCATAGTAGGGAGCAAACGCTTCTTCGATGTCCTCCGCGCTATTCACAAAGTCGAGCACAAACGTGTTTGTCTTGCCCTTCGTGGTCCTATTAAGTCTGGAAAGGGTCTGTACTGCTTGAAGACCTCGGAGCGTCTTATCGACGAACATGGTGTGCAGGAGAGGCTCATCGAACCCGGTCTGGTACTTGTTTGCAACGATTAGGAGCTTGTATTCCGGTCGCTTCAACGCATCAGGAATGATCTTTGCGATCTCTGGGTTCATAGACCTCTCTGTATAGTCTACCCCCCTCTCCGTAATCGTCCCCGTGAAGGCCACCAACGCATAATACGGAGTTCCCCTTTCCTTCAGCTGACGATCCACTTCCAGCTTGTACTTGACGCACATCTGGCGAGACGAAGTCACAATCATGGCTTTCGCCTTTCCACCGATCTCGTTCTTGGTCTTCGAATCGAAGTGATCAAGAATGATGGTGACTTTCTCCTTCACGTTGTGCTCGTGCAGGTCTACCCAACCAATCAGCTTTTTGAGCGAGGTTTTCTCAGGAAATCTCGGATCATCCAGAATGCGTTTTGAAAGCTCAAAGTGACGCTGGTAAGTGGTATAGTTCTGAAGCACATCCAGCGTGAACTCTTCCCCTATCGACTGCTTCATCGAATAGGTGTGAAATGAGCGTGGGATACTATCCGCTCCTTGAGTTCCGAATATTTCAATGGTCTTGTTCTTCGGCGTACCAGTGAAACCAAAGAAACTGACGTGCTCCAACTTTGAGCGATATTTCATCTCCTTGAGAATACGCTCATCTAAATCACCTCCGGTGACATCGTCCTCATCATCAATAGAGAGTGCTTTGTTGAGATGCTTCTTCTGCTCACCACTCTGGGAGGAGTGAACCTCATCAACAATTACGGCAAATCGCCTCGTGCCTAGACTCTTGATTGTGTCAGATATGAACGGAAACTTCTGAATCGTAGTGATGACAATGGATTTTCCCTGCTCCAAGAACTCCTTGAGTTGCTGAGATCCCATTTGGACTCCATTTACAACTCCCTTGGTGCGTTCAAGCTGACGTATCGTGTTCTGAAGCTGGCTGTCCAGTACTCTCCTATCAGTTACCACGATTACCGTATCGAACAATCGATCTGTATCAGATGGCTTCTGATAGAACGAGGTGAGCATGTGAGCGAGCCATCCGATGGAGTATGACTTCCCAGAGCCTGTCGTATGCTGAACGAGGTAGTTCTTACCTGCCCCATCGCCCCTTAAAGCCGTTCTAAGGCTTCGTATCACATCTAGCTGGTGGTAGCGAGGAAAAATGAGTACTTCACTCTCCTTCTCTTCTACGAGTTTTGTGGTCTCGTTGTAGACCTTCTCCTTCTCACGCGAGACATGGACAAAGTTCTCTAGAATGTCTAGTAGTGATGTAGGGGTGAGAATGTCTTGCCACAAATACGCGGTCTTGACACCGTTTGGATTGATGGGATTCTTGATGCCTTTGTTGAAAGGCAAAAAGCGTGTCCCGTATCCGCTGAGCCGAGTAGCCATGTAGACCAGATCTTGGTCTACCGCAAAGTGAACGACGCACCGCTTGAACTGGAGTAGAGGCTCCCCTGCGGGCTTGCGATCTTCCTTGTACTGCTTCTTCGCATCCTTGACCGTCTGCCCCGTGAGCTGGTTTTTTAGCTCAATCGTGACCACCGGAAGCCCATTCGCAAAGAGAACCACGTCAATGGAGTTCTCATTCTTGGTCGAGTAGTGAAGCTGGCGAACCACAGACAACCTGTTCGCTTCGAAAAGCTTCTGATGATCAGGATTCAGTCCGCTCTTCGGCTCGAAGTAGCACAGTTTGAAGTGGATTCCACGATGCTTGATTGCTCCTCGAAGGACGCTGATCAGTCCTTTCTTTCTGATCTCTTCAGAGACAATCTTGCAGAAGCGTGATTCGGTCTCGTCTCCATAGGATTGACTAAGCTTTTCCCACTCATCAGGCTGAGTATCTTTGACGAAACCCGATAGTTCTGATGTAATCAGGCACAGGTCACGATCATACACAGAGTAATCGCATATCCTGTAGCCTGAGCTGACTAGACCTTCTTCAATGATATCCTCAAGGTCTCTTTCCTTCATGGCGTCAATTCACTTCTGAAGGTGACCAGTCCCGAACGTCGATCTTGCCCGTTACCGCTTCGGAAATGAGAGATCTTCGATATTCCTGTAGCAACAGAATGGATTTACCGCTCTTATCTATTTCACAGTCTAAATACTGAGTTTCACTATCGAGATACTCCTCAATCTCGTCTTGCTCATTTGAGGGAGGAACAATTACTTCGAGCCTTCCCAGTTTTTCTTTGGTGAAATGAGGGATACTTGTCGTATCAACCAATCCTAAATAGATGTTCTTTGAATAAAACGAAGACAACAGGTACTCGAAGTAACTTGAGTTATCTGTGGTTAGTCTGACACGATTTAAAGATTTCTGATACATCATTCCTTCCCGTTCATTCTGCCACCGCGCGGTTCTTCCAACGTCTCCACCTTCTGTGACCAATAGATCCCCGTCCTTTAGGAGATAGTTACAAATCTCGCTGGGCGTAAAGAACGTCTTCTTTAGGTCGTCCAGTTCTATAAATCGATCTTGAACATTCAAATTACGAAGATATGGCAACTCAACGGCCTCAGGCTTTGGACTGCGTTTTGAGTCTAGCATCTTACCCAACTCAATCGCAGAAATGTGTTTCAGTTTGGTCTTCGTCCAATGCCTTGGGATATCCCCAATCCACTCAACTTCTGAGTCTTTCATTTCAGCATCGGGGTAGAGTCCCTTCGTCACCACGTGTGAAATCAAACTCGCCTTCTGCTCCTCCAGCAATTCAATCTTGCGTTTTTTCTTTTCAATCAGAGAGTCGATGAGGGCAGTTTTGCGGTCGAGGAATAACGCAATTTTGTTTTGTTCATCCTCTGTCGGAAGCAAAAGTGGCAAATCAAGGAATGAATCATCGTACATCCTCAATCGAGAGTCCACAATTCCTTTGGATCTCTTTCTGAACTCGGTAACGCAACGATCATCTCGAAGTAGGTAGTGATAAAATTTCGGAACGACGAAAGACGCGAACCGAAATACAGAATAAGCTGGTGACACTACCCCATCGAACGGACTTACGCCTAGTGCGCGCTTCCAAGTCAGCATGATGTTGCTAACTAAATCGTCCTTGCTAACCTTAGCATATCCAATCAGCGACTCTGATCGAGACAAATGCTCTCCATCGTCGACATTCTTTATTGATGACCTCTGAACCACGCCGCTGTGTTCGGTGACGGAGAGTAGATTTTCATGCCCAGTAGTACTTTTTTCCTTGCGTACCGAAAGAAGATATTTTGCTCTCCTTGTCAGCCAGTGTTTCGGGATCGTATCAATCCACTCAACACCTGAATCCTTGTATTCCGAATACCTTTTCATCCCTCTTGCCTCTCATACGACTGCTTGACAAGGGACATGGCGTATTCAACCTGATCGGGTTTCTGGATGTAAAAGCGGTAATCTCCATTTCCCCAGTGTCCTTTCTCGCTTATGTCTTCGCACAAGCCCAAAGGATCGTCTAGCTCACCTTTCTTAAGGTTGAACATCAACGGAATGCCTTTGTCGTACATGATCGCGTCGACGAAAGGACCGTACCTGCGAAAGCTGATGTACTGCTTGTTGTACTTGATCTCGATATCGTCACTCAAGGCTAGAATACGCTCTTTAATCTGGTGCCAAAGATCGATGATATGCTGAGGACGATTCTTTGACTTATTTAGGTGATACGCCTCATCCACTTTGACCACTTCCGAGGATACGCTACGCACCACATCGCTTTTGCCAGAGGACACGGAATTGATATCCACATCAGACTGCGTTTCAATCTGATTAAAGCTTACCGATCCATTTTCGAACCGTGTGATTTCCCAAAGCTCGAATGGCACGTTTCTAAAGCCAATAGAATGCCTCTGGTAAGCCGTGAACTTGGGAGAGACGAAGATGACGCGAGACTGCGACCAATCAACTTCCTCACGTTTGAGCGTTCGCTCCATCCGTTCATTGAACTCCAGAATGAAGTCTGCCTTGTTGTTGAGTAGAATGGAGAGATAGGTGTAGCCCTGATCGATTACCGAGTAGTTGGTGCCCTTCTTGTACTCAATGATGACAAACGCATTTGATTCAGCATCATAGCAGAGAGAGTCAAAGCGAAACGATTGGATGGGAAATTCTGACCGTACCAGATCTAGCCCAAATAGCTCATCGACATTTCCTTCAACGAGGTCCTGAATTTCCTTCTCAAGCGCAAATGCCTTTGAGCGGACGTGCGTTAGAGTACCCCCTCTTTGATCAAACAGCTTCATATCAGTCCTCCAAAATCTGTCTGAGTAAGTCCTTGGACTCTTCTTCGAGAGCAAGTAAATCAGCGGTGATCTCAGAAAGAGGACGGGGAGGTGTGTACTTGTAGAAGTACTTCGAGAAGTTGATCTCGTAGCCAACCGAATCGAAGGATCTATCTACCCAGTATTCTTCTAGGTGTGGGTTCACCTCCCTTTGGATGTACTCTTCAATAGACTCCGAAAGGGGTATGCGTTCGTAATCTCGCTTCTTTGTATCCGCCTTGGGACTACCGTCGCGCTTGCGAACGACTTTTCCATCTTCGACAAGAGGCTGTTCCACTCGAACCTTAGTGTAGCCGAAGAACTCGTTTCCGTAGATCTTGGAGAACTCACTCTCCTCAAATGAGGCATACAGATCCAGTAGTTCTCGTCTGTTCTGTTTAGAAAGCTCCTTTCGCTTATCGCCAAGCGACTTCTTCATCTGCTGATAGAACGATGAGCCATCTATTAGATGAACCTTACCCTTTCGTTGAGATGACTTTCGGTTGGTAACAATCCACAAATACGTGGTGATACCCGTATTGAAGAACATCTGATCAGGAAGGCGAAGGATGCACTCTAGCCAATCGTTTTCGATGATCCATCGACGAATCTCGGACTCACCACTCCCTGCATCTCCAGTAAAGAGTGGCGACCCGTTCATAACGATCCCGATACGCGACCCACGATCCCGATCCATCTTCGAGATCATGTGCTGAAGGAAAAGAAGCTGTCCATCAGAGGAGCGAGGCGTACCTGCCGAGAAACGTCCATTCGGATTCTTGGCCTCCTCCTCGATCTCCACCTTCTCAGATTTCCAACTGACTCCATAGGGAGGATTGGTAATCATGTAGTCGAACCGATCCCCAGCAAACTTGTCTTCAGTGAGCGAAGATTCGCCTCGAATATTCTCAGGGTCACCATCCGAGATCATCATATCGGATTTGCAGATAGCGTATGTCTGGGGGTTTAGCTCCTGTCCGGAGAGTCGTAGCTCTACGCTTTCATTGACGAAATCATGAATCCACTCCTGCGAAATGGTGAGCATTCCACCAGTCCCGCAACACGGATCAAATATGGAGCGAACAAGCCCCTCCCCTTTGAGCCTGTCTGTGTCAGGCGTGAAGATCATCCCGACTAGGAGGCGCACAACATCACGCGGCGTATAGTGCTCCCCACTCGTCTCATTAGACATCTCTGAGAACTTGCGAAGCAGTTCTTCAAACACCTGACCCATGGTGTGATTGCTCACCACATCTGGATGTAGGTCTATCTCGGTGAACTTCTCGACGAACAGAAAGAGTCGCTTGTTCTTGTGAAGCTTATCGATGTGCTTGCCGATCCCAAAGTTCTCAATGATCTCGCGCACATTCTTTGAGTATCCGTCGAGATACCCGTTCAGATTCATCCGAATGTTGTGAGGGTCCTGCGTTAGCCTTTTGAGGTCGTACTTCGAACGGTTGTAGAAACTCGCTCCCACCTTGTTCAGGATGATTGGTGCTGGATCATCCACTTTAGACTTCCACTCTTCGTACAGCGCATAGACCTGCTCCTTTTGAGGCTCTAGGACGCAGTCTAGTCGCCTCAGAACGACGAACGGGAGGATTACATCTCCATACTCATGTTGCTTGAACAAGCCCCTTAGAACGTCATCACAGACGTTCCAGATGAAAGTGGAGATCTTAGAGAAGTCGGACATTGATACCCGTACCTGATTTAAACGGAAGGCGCACGTTACGAAAGCCCATATGAAAAGTGAATGAGGGTGTTTACTACTCTAGAGTCCCGACCTAATCCGCTTCCGAGTCACGCCCACAAGACTATGGTAGGTGTTCCAGCTTGCTCACAGCGTCAGCCTTGAAGAAGTAGAACCAAAATCCGTCAACTTGCTGACAGGTCCACCCCTCGCCAAGTGCCAATAAGATTCGCTGACAAAGCCGGGAGTATAGGCGCCCCCGTCTCCCATCTGTGGGGGTGAAGTAGAAGTACGACGTGTCGGTACGCTTGACGATGGTACACAGCGCTTCGATGAGCTTTTGTACCAGCTGAAATATCAAAGGCGGTCTTATTACGCTTTCCGCTGTGTAAGACCATTCGTAGTCAATTACGTCCTCTTCTGAGCAATCCCATGACCTCCAAAGCGATTCCAACATCGTGTCCGGCCAAGTGTTGGTCTCTTTGAAAGCCATCGAAACCTCGTTGTGGTCATTTAACTCAACTCTCCAAAGTCCCTCTTCCATATCCACTTGGGCAATCATGCAAAAACAACTTAGCTAGAGCATTTCAATGAGGTTCTTTTTCGCCTCGGAAGAGACTTCTACGTAGTGCTGAGTTGTGGCGAGGTGCTTGTGACCCAGGATTGATTGAAGGTCTTTGAGAGATCCTCCAGCCCGAGACAGATTTCTCGCCGAACGAGTGGCAAGTGTTCTTCTTCCAGAATGACTCGATGCTCCCTCCAACCCCAACCTCTCGTAGGTACGCTTGAACCACAGGACTATTGAATGCGGAGACATAGGTGCCCCACGCATTGATATGATCACATTCTCGTCCCTATTCCTCCAGACACACGAATCGCTCTGGCGCAGGTCAGTCAATGCCTTACGCAATTCCGGATGAGTTGGGATCACCCGCCCAGAGCCTTTCTTAGCTATTGCATCTCGGACCTCTAAGTGATCTTGAACCTCTCCAGAGGGGCCCAACACCATTGACCAACAAAGCTTGGCAATCTCCGAAGCCCTGAGACCAGCCCTAAAGCTCAACAGGAATATTACAACGTTCCTTTCCGGATATCGGGTCTCCTCAGTCAGATAACGAAGTACAGCTCGCGCCTGATGATCAGTGAGAATCTTTGCTTGTTTTCCAGCCATTTTGCACAGTTTATAAAACGATTTACACATTTTATATGCATATATAGCTACAAGGTTGCGTGGTAATCCCACTTTATTGTTGTGCACCATCGTCTTACACTGGAATCGATACAGTTTGCACAAAAAATATCCATTTCAACTTTCAGTCCCATGCAGGAGCAGACCATCTTGGATTTCTTCGCCGAGAACAAAGAGTGGATTTTTAACGGTGTCGGGGCACTGTTCTTGATGGGCTTATTTGGTTGGCTAGGAAGGAAGCTCCTTTCAGGCTCCTCTGCATCACCAGCGGGGACTACCAATACGACCGTGACCAACAACATCAACGTTGGGTCCGGCCACAATTCGGCTCCAAACGACGTGCAAAAGTCGGAGTCATCAGAGGAGACGCAAGAGGACACACTTGGCGGGGAGCTAGACTTGGTCACCCGGAAAGCTCTAACGAGAATTGTCTTCGTTGATGACGATGTGAAGTTCAAAATCGTTCAGATCCTAAAAAAGTCCGGATGGATCAATACCTCCATAATCAAGGATGTTGCCAATATTGATGAGGACCCCATTGTGTCTGCTCATATCGTTTTCGTCGATATTCGCGGCGTTGGTAAAGCCATGGATTTCAAGGATGAAGGCTTGGGCTTGGCTCTAGCACTGAAGAAGAAATACTCAGAGAAGTACGTAGTGATCTATTCTACTCAGAGCCAAGGAAACCGCTTTCACGAAGCATTACGACAGGTAGATACTTTCGTCTCCAAGAATGCAGAGCCTTACGAATTTCAGGAGATCATTGAACAGGCAAGCGAGAGAATCAGTCTAGCATGAATATCAGACTAACCAGCAGTGCCGGAGACTCTTTAATAGATGACTTCCCTTCCGAATGTGATCCTTGTATCAACTCCAACTCTGAATGCTCGGTGCTAGTAACGTGTCCATTGCACGAGGATAAAAGACGGATTGGCATCCTACACGGTGATGAAGGGTCTGTCTTTTGTTGCTCAAACAAGAAGGATTACATCAAGAGCAACAAGACCTTCAAACGAGAGCAACAAGCGTACATAGACGGAATCAGACTCGTGGATGATGCCATCGAGAGACTGACGCTTGAAGTCCGCTCCACTATCCACAACCTCACAAAAACGAATGCACACAACATTCAGGAGTTGTATGCCATCGTTCCTCAAGATTTGCTGACGCAAGACATTAAATCACAGCTCGCGTCAATCAAGGGCATCATTGCCGAAAACCCTCATGAAGCTGCAAAAGCCTTCCTTAGAATCGCCAAGAACAATGCATCAATGAAGGTTGAGTTTTCTGCTCTCAGCAAGCTTGAAGAAAAGGAGCCGACACTGCTGTTTAGAAAGCATTCTCTGAAAAGAGTCACCCTAAACTTGCTCCACATCTTCTACCAAGACTTCAATGAGCGAGAGATAGAAATCAACATAGCTGACTCGGATCTTTCCGCTTACATCGACTTCGAGATCGTCCATCTGGCACTTTATAACCTATTTCACAATGCTACGAAGTATGCATTGAGAGAAAGCACGATTGACATTTCATTTAAACGTGAGCACAACGACTACTTCTTGTCTTTTGGAATGCTCTCTCTACGCATTGAGAAAGACGAACTTCCTAGACTATGTGAGCTGAAGTTCTCCGGTGATATTGCCAAACGTCTAGGACTAGCTGGAGATGGAATCGGACTAGCACGGACAGCTCGGATTCTCAAACTCAATAATGCTGAACTATTAATTGAAACCAATACAGGAGAGAAAGAATCTGTCGCAATCAAGGGAATACCGTACGACTACAACAGGTTCACCATTGTCTTCAGAGACAACACCAAGAAGATCGTAAAGTGATTGAGTCGGCTTAGGATCTAGGTGACAAGCAACACTCTAAGACACAAAAAACCACGTGTAGACCCAAACAGGTCAGTCTCAATCTTATTAGTCGAAGACTATGCCCTCTAAACCGGCCACAATTAGTGTGGTAGAATCATTGGGCATTTGAGAGACTATGAGTCCATCAGATGCTGGTGTCCTTTACGATAGAATTATCGACGATCTGCTTAGCGTAGTCATTTGGTCTTAAGTGCAGATATCTACTTGTAGTCTCCAGACTCCGGTGTCCAGCGAACATCCGAACTGCCTCAAGAGAAGCACCTCTTTTAAGAGCATCAGTTATACCTCCGTGCCTCAATCCATGAAAAGTGATGGATTCAGGTAAGCCAGTTAATCTGACGAGCCTCTTGAATTGCTTACTGGTGTGCTTCGGATTGAGTGCGTTCCCCATGTTATTCAGAAACACTCTACCGGTAGAATCCGAACGTCTCACCTGCGGCTCCAGAAGACTCCTCAATCGTCTAGAAATTGGTTTGGTGACCGGCCTGCCAGACTTAGGTGCGAAGCCCTCCTCGGCTTGAATCGTAACCCACTCGAAGTCATTGCTTAACCATCTGATTCTCATCTCACATACCTCTGTCAGTCTAAGGGCTAGGTCAAAGGCGGTAACAATGACAAGAGACATGTAAGGCACCGAAGATGATTCAGCAGTTCTGACCAACAGATCTAAGTCTGAAGGAGTGATACATTTCTCCCCAATCCGGTCAGGTGGTCTCGGAATCGAAACGTTGGTGCAAGGATTTGACGTAACCAGACCTTTGTCTCTGAAATAGTTGAAAGCAATCTTCACACGAGTGAAGTAGGTAAAGCGAGTCGATGGATTGGCAGTAGCAATGGCGAGCCAGTCAGATATCGTAGTCTCATCAACACCAGCAATCTTACGATCATCACCGACCTCTTCAACAAACAGAGTCAACACCCATCGATAGTGGTCTCTGGTTGCCCTCCTACACCCCTGACGTGACTTGAGAAACAGCTCAACCGCTTCTCCGAGTGTTGGCTCTTCCATAATCCTAGGCTCTTCTAGACCCCAATACGGTGCCCTCAATGCCTGTCTCCACGGATCGATTATTCCTTGAGCGTATCGACTTTCCAACAGGGACTGCAAGTGTCTCGCTTCCCTCTTCCCTTCGACTCTCAGAGCGACTCTCTTACGGACTGGAGTTCTTCCTGAGTCAAAAAACTGGAGACTGTAGTAGCGACCATTCTTGTGTAGGGTAGCCATGTGATATCTGTTCTGAAGTCTCAGCTTTAGAACAAATGTAGAACAGTAGTTCTGCCCCAGATCCCTACCGGACACAAAAAGAGCACCCTGTAGTGTTCTACAAAGTGCTCTAATTGGCCTCTAGGAGGCTTTTCTATGTCGGGACGGCGGGATTTGAACCCACGACCCCTTGCACCCCATGCAAGTGCGCTACCGGGCTGCGCCACGTCCCGAAAAACCCTGCCGCGACAGCAGACAGGACACCCTCCAATCTACGAACACGTTGAGGGTTCCGCGACCGATCATGACCCGTCAGGGTCGGAGAATTGAAGAATAGACGACGGCCAGCTCAAAGGCAGGCCAGGGCACCACAGCCAGCAAAAGTCAGTCCTTCACCCGATCCAGCATCTTCTGCAAGAACGAGCGCATCTCCATGAGTTGCTGCACGCTGTCCGGTGCAGTTCGGGACGAAGATTTGTCGCGCTTCAAGGCCTGACGTGCACCGTCAATGGTGAACTTCTCATCGCGCAGCAGATGACGGATCCTGAAGACGACGTCGAGATCGTCCTTCGTGTAAACACGCTTGCCGGCCCGGTTCTTTCTAGGGCGAAGGCTATCAAACTCGGTTTCCCAATAGCGCAGCACGTGCGCTTCCTCCTCCACCATCGCCGCCACTTCACCAATGGTGTAGTACAGCTTGGTTATTCCGTTGTCCAGCATGGCCATGGCGCACCTCGTCGGGATCAGTTGATGCAAATAACGGAAT
The DNA here is from genome assembly GCA_028284865.1 of Rhodothermales bacterium. Classification (GTDB taxonomy): domain Bacteria; phylum Bacteroidota; class Rhodothermia; order Rhodothermales; family UBA10348; genus JAAZVD01. Next base: position 120,362 of record JANQQV010000007.1, read on the forward strand.
CCTACCTGTCCGGTCAAGAATGGATCAAACGTTGATTGCCGATCGGGAATGTGCATCGGATCAACTAGCTTTGCGACCGCTTACCGCTTTCCGCTTCCACCCGCCATCCCACGCCGTTGACAACCAAAGCCACACGTTCATTCCGCTCTGAGTTGGAGCTGATGGCGGTCGTCCTGTTCTGGGGATTGAATTTCGTGGTAGTGAAGATCGTCCTCGTCGTCATGCATCCGCATGTGATGAACATCTTCAGGTTGATAGCTGCGGCAGCCGTGCTGACGTGGATTTACTGGCGAAAGACGCAGCAATCGGGTGAGCCTTTCTGGGGTCCACTGCGCGCTGATCCGGGAGCACTGATCCGCTTGACCCTCATCGGTTGGGTCTTCTACCAGGCAGCCTTCATCATTGGCCTCGACTACACGTCTGCTGGGAATGGAGCCATCATCATGTCTTCGGCACCTATTTGGACAGCCCTGTTGTCGTTGACCATGGGTACGGAGCGTCTGTCCGCCAAAGCCTGGTTCGGTCTGCTGGTATCCATCGTTGGAACGACAACGGTCGTGGCCTTTGGGTCGGCAGAAATCAGTCTTTCCTCCGACCTGCTCGTTGGCAATGCGATCATTCTTGCAGCTGCCATCCTGTGGGGTTCCTACACCGCACTGACCCGTCCGGTCGTGCAGCGACATTCACCGCTGTCGCTGACTGTTATCGCGCTGCTGCTCTGTCTTCCGCCCCTCGCCCTTCTAGCCATCCCTTACTGGGATGCTACCGACTGGTCACAGATGAATTTCTGGTACTGGTTCGCTGTGATGTTCTCAGGAGCACTTTCGACCGGCGTTGCCATCGTATTCTGGAACAACGCTGTGAAGAGTCTCGGTGCATCCCACACCGCTGCTTTTGGCAATTTGGTGCCTTTGATTGCACTCATCAGTGGATTTTTGATTCTGGGTGACCCGATTCTCCCTGCGCAGTTGATCGGAGGTACCCTGATCATTGGCGGCCTCGTTATCATGCGTTGGGCACGGAAGAAAATGGACATCGCTCCCGCGTCATTCAAATGAGAGCATCGAGGATGAATCGAGAGGCCCACATCGAAAAGCATTCCCGCGGCACGTGGATGACCCGAGTACAGTTGCAGGTCGTGCTGCTCGCAATCGGCATTGCATGTGTCCCATTCACGGCGAGAGCGCAGTCCGAATCTGACGTTTCCTCTCCCTCGCTCCCTCTGGTCGAATGGTCGTTTACTGCGTCACGCACGTGGACGGAATCGCCTGCGGCAACGGTTCCAGCCATACGGTTTCTCGGCAGCGTCCCGCTCGATATCCTTCTCCCTCAGACGACTCCTGATTCGAGGATTGAGTTCGGGTTGATCAGTGCAGGCGTTCGAAATGAGGACGGAGCGACTTCGGAGGCTTGGAGCGTTGGCCTCCTCGATCTGCTTCTCCAGCGTTCGTTGTGGTCAGGATCCGTTTCCCTGATTCAACTGTCCTCGAACACCCTTCTCGACACGGACAGAACGTGGTTTGAGATCGGCACAGGCCCCGGTTTTCATCTGCAGCGCGATCAATCGGCCTTTTCAGGCCGGCTTCGCAGTCTGGGAGGCCGCCGATCGGTGGAGACCAGTCGCTCGAATCATTCTTATCGAGACGAACATCACGCTCGAGACCACGAGCGTGAACACGAGAACGGCCACGACGGCCACCACCGCCACTTCGCCAAGGAAAAATGGAATGGCTGGCACGGGGGTCTGGCATTTGAGGCGGCTACACGCCTTGGATCGAAGGTTTCGGCTTCATCCCGCTTGGCCCGCACCTGGTTCACTGACGGAAACGACCCTCTGGACGAACTGCAGTCGAATGTAAGCGTGCGCGTCTCGAATCACTGGGTGTTCAGCGGAGTAGCGCATCACATCCTGAATGAGGACAACGGGCGCGTCGAAAGCCCCTGGATGGCAGGTGTCGAACTGACGTATCGATTCGGCGTCCAGCGCTGATTCACGACCCGAGAATAGTTCAGGCCCTACTCCCTAGATGGGCAGACTGCCGGCGTCGAAATCCAGGCGATCCTCAACTTTCTTGAGCATCTCGCCGAAAGCGGGCGAACGGTCCTCCAGCAACGTCCACGCAGTCGGTACGATCTGATAGACCGGCATGTAGAAGTCAGACTCTTCGCGGGATACTTCCCCAGGGAGCTGGGCGAAACCAACGACGACAAAAAACAGACTCATGGCGACGGCCGCTTTCGCAGCGCCCGTCAGTCCACCAGCCACGCGATCCATGCCAGACAGGTTGACCGCTTCCAGCAATGAGGATGCGGCTTTGGCTACCATGTTCACGGCCAGCTTCACCACGACGAACAATCCCATGAACCCGATCAGGCTGGCTTGCTCGGGTGAAACCCGCATACCGGACGCGATCATTTGTCCAACCGACTCCATGAAAGAAGCGGCCAGGACAAATGCCAGGATCGTACCCACGAGTGAGGTGACCTGCTTCAGAAAGCCGGATCGCCATCCTCTGAGCAGGCCGATACCAAGCACTACCAGTATGAGTATGTCGAGTGTTGCCATGAATGAGTTATCGGCGGGATTCCCTTGGTATGAAGTCCAAAATCAGGCAGAAACAGGCCCTCAATTACGAATCCCTTCAGGTATCAGCTTCAAGACATGAGGAGCTCTCTGGCAGCCTGCTGGACCAGTTTTCCATCGGCCTTTCCCTTGAGGCGACCCATGGCCTGACCCATCACTTTGCCCATGTCGCTCATGCCGGATGCGCCTGAGGCATTGATGATCTCTTGCACCACGTTACGGACCTCTTCGGCCGATAGTTGCTTGGGCAGATACGACTCAATCACTTCGAGCTCTTCTTCTTCGACCTTCCTGAGGTCGTCACGTCCTGCCGCAATGAACTGTTCGATGGAATCACGGCGCTGCTTTGCCTGCTTCTGCAAGACAGCCAATGCATCTTCCTCGGATATCGTCGCCGCGCCATCTGTACGCATATCGATTTCCTTGGCCATGATTGCTGAGCGCAACGATCGAATGGTGCGCAGACGCACCGCGTCCTTCGACTTCATGGCTTCCTTCATGTCGGCTTGCAGCTGTTCGACGATCATCTGTCCCGGATTGAATGGTTGAGAGGCAACGTCCCTTGTGAACGACGATGCTCGAACCGGGTTCAGAATGCAAGTCGGATAGCAACCAGTCCAAGACCCGCCTGCATCACTCCCAGAGCAACGCCCGATTGCACGTCCAGCCTTCTGATGTCCGAACGGAGTGATTGCTTTCCCGTAACTCCGAAATCGTCAAATCGATTGTCGGCTTTCGTGCGATAATGGATGGCCAATGCGCCCGCGATGAATGCCGTAGCCGTGGCTGAGACATTGATCCAATCCGGACCGCGATCCTCCAGGATGTGATCGCTTCGAACGGCTTCTGCCGTCGACGCCAACGGCTCCAGAGTGGCCGGAACCCGATTCCACAAATCGTCACCTGCCTTCATTCTGACATCCATATACCCGGGCAAGCTGAATCGGATATCCTCAGTCAGTGGCGATGGCGTCCTGTGCAAAAACGGCGTGACGCCGAGCTGCTGCTGTCCGTGAAACACGAAGGCCCCGGAAGGTGCACTTACAAACTGGTAATGGTGGTCGAAGGCCGCATTGAGCTCCGTTCGTGCACCTGTCTGTTCCGACACATCGAACCACAGCGGCTCAATGGACCATGCTCCACCCAGTGGAGGGCGCACCGTCACGGATTGCGCTCCTTGCGGTATGGAGAACGGACTGCCAGAGACCAGTCCCACCCAATTCCCATCCACATAGACCATGGCTGAGTCAGCATTTGAACTCACGGTAAGCTGCCGCTGTTGCGCGGACAGGTCTGATGCCGCTGCCACCATCAAAATCGCCACGATGAGAGAAGCTGTCCCTTTTCTCAACCCATCCGCGTGTAATCTCCTGCCAGTCATCGTTTACCTCCGGACGGACGCTCGTCACTTGCAAGCGACTCGTCTCCTTCTTGCGAATCGGGACGGTAATACAGCACCCATTTGGGTTCAGCCAAGACAACCAGTCCGCCCTCTGTCGTGGCCATCGCAGACTTGATTCGTCCGTCCACGGTGGTCTGCCAAACGATTTTTCCAGAGATGGAATTAAGTGCAAAGAGCTCCTCGCCCAGCGTTCCCACGAACGCAGTCTCGCCAGCAATGAGCGGGGCGGCTGCAATCACATCGGTGAATTCTACGGCCCAGGTTTCCGATCCGTTGTCCACGTTCAGAGCCCGGACGATTCCGTCCGTACCCCCCACCAAAACGGATTTGCTCCCAAACGCCGGAGCCCCCATGCGAACATGGCTCTCCCCGCGCCAGACCCAGCGTTCGCTACCATCTTCAACATTCAGCATGTGGACACTGCCCCTGGTCGTGCTGATCACCATGTGCTCTTCCACCACAGCCGGTGTCTGATACACGGGGAGCCCCATTTCCTTTTGCCACACAATCGATTGCTTGTCCAGATTGACGCGGTACATGACTCCGTCTACATCTACCAGCAGGATATCTGAATCAGAAATCCGTACGGGCGAAGCCTTGAATGTTGTGAATGGCGCCAGTTCAATGGACCAGCTTTCATCGCCATCCAATGCAGAAAACGCCCGCAGCGTGCCTTCCAAATCGACCCCAACCACTGTATCTCCGTGGCCGATCAGCGCCGTAGCGAACGGGACTCCCCTGGCTCGCCAGCGATTCACACCCTTGGATAGGTCGAAGGCAACCAGAACGTGTTTTCCCCAAGCAACGGGAACGTAGAGCGTGCCATCATGGATGAGAGGCGATCCATCCACCGTTTCGCCCATCTGCTTGAAGCCTCTACCTCGCCCCGTCGCGACCTCAATAGTGTGAATCTCTCCCTTCCGGTTGCCGACCAGGACGCGGTCCTGGAGGATCAACGGCGAGGAGCTACCGAATCCAGCATTGGCGCTGTATTTCCAGGCCAGCTCCAACGGAACGTCGACCTGTGCGTCAAACGCCCGACTGCGCTCATCATTTTGTCCATCTGTCACCCAATCAGACGCCGAGGTGACCTGGGGCCGCTCAAACTGTATGGTTTGGCAACCTGCAAGCACTACACAAATCAAAAGGACTGCTGAGACACGGAGTACGGTATGATGCTGTCGAACTCCCATCAGAAGTCCCACCCGAAAAAGAATTGGCGGAATACCTTGTCCTGTCGCTGGAATCCGTCGCGATAACGTCGCCCAACATCATAACGGAGGACAAAGGCGCCGAACAGATTCATCCGGAAGCCAATGCCGGCCGCACCGAGGGTTTCCCCCGATCGAAGTTCAGGTCTGATTTCATTGTAGTCATCATTCCACGCGTGCGCGGCGTCGAAAAAGAGGGCTCCACGCAGACTCGCAATACCAAATGGAGCGAGAATGGGAAACATGACCGATGGAGCATTCAGAATCGGGAATCGCAGCTCCTGGGAAGTGAACCACATCTTCTGACCGCGCACGTCGAACCAGCGGAACCCTCTCAGGTCCCAGCTACCACCCAGCACGAACAGCCGTGCTTCGCGTCCTTCGTTGATACGCGCCATTCCCCACGTTGCGAAGGTGATGTCTCGGGTGATGCGGAAGTATTTGCGCACGTCCGCCATGAGCGTGTAGTAGCTGACGTTGGCATACAGGATATCAGAGGTGTACCCCGCCGTAAGACTTGTTCGCCAGCCGCCGGAAGGGCCATTCATCCAGTACAGGGCTTTGTCCCGAACCAGAGAAACCGAACTCGACAACAGCAACGCGTCCCGATCGACATTGCGGATATTGATGTCTTTGCTGGTCCAGTTGATCGACGAGGTGATTTCCAGACGGGTGAACTTGGACAGCGGATAGCTGACGAGTCCGAATCCACCGTAGATCGTCTCGAAGAAGACCGGAAACTCAGTCGGTGCATCCGGATCCGTCACGTCGAATCGCCGACCGGAGAACCGATAGGCACCATAGCCGATGTTAGCCCGACGGTTCATCTTGAAGCGCGCCACCTGGAAGCTCATGTCCCGGATGAAGCTGCGTCGTCCTGTACCGGTGTTGAGCAGAGTGAAATACAAGTAGTCATCACCCAGCATATCCGAGAACGCGAACACTGCGCCGCCTGTCGTTCCAAGTACAGGATTCTGGGATACAGTACCCTGTGCGATGTCCAGTTGGAATTTCCGCTTATAGCGTCCCTCTTTCGCGTCTTTACCCAGCTCGAGGGTCTCATACTGCCAGGAACGACCGACGGTGTTCAACGCTGCAATCGTGGTCTCACGAGGGGTCTCGAGTCGGCTCGAAACATCCGGAAGCTGTCTGATCGTGAAGCTCAGTCCCTCGAAGCTGGTAAAGACAATTCGATCATCAGTGGTCCATACGGGGTCATACGAAGCAGAAACCAGCCTGGTCAAACGTTTCATCTTTCTACCGACCGGCTCTCCGCCGATGATCGACGAACCGGATTCTTCCAATTCAGTCATCCCATTCGATCCAGCAGCCACAACGGGATTGAATACGTCATCGGAGGACATATCTGCGACCCAGATATCCTGTGTACCGAATCTGCCCTGTTCGTCCTTCGCCGCGGAGATGAACGCCAAGTGACTTCCGTCTGGACTCCAGGATGGAGACACATCGTATCGGTCGCCATACGTTACGTAAGTGATCAGACCTGAGTCGACTTCGTAGGCGAATAAATTGTAGGCGCCACCCTCACCCAAAGCAGTCCTGTCAGACGAGAATGCGATGTGAGCGCCGTCTGGGCTCCAAGCCGGGTCGCGATCATCGAAATCATCGCGCATGAGTTGGACCAAATGATCGTCATCCCGGTGGTAGACATACAGATCCGAAAAGCCGGAGCGCGTGATCGCCGTGAACACCAAGGATCGCCCGTCGGGGCTCCAGGAAGGCGAATAGACGGCAATCAGATCCCGGAATCGATACGTATTGACTAGCTCGTCAGCGACGAGATCGTACACGTGGATCACGTTTTGTCCACCCGACTTGGTCACAAAGGCCAGCTGACCATCACTTGACACAGATATCCGGCTTTCGAATAAGTGGAAGGATTCGAAGTCATCACTTCGCTCTCCTTCAATCAGGATCTTGGGATCCCCTTTGGGGGCATAGTCGTCGTCGATCTCGACTTCGTAGACATTCGAAAGTCCGTTCAGATTGCCGACGAAATACACCTTCCGCGTGCCGTCTTCGAACTGGAAGAAGTTCGGCTTTGCACTGAACCCTTCCGTGGACACGCCACCCGCGATGAGCGAGGGCATTTCCACATTCTGCAGATCCGGGTAGTAGCGCTCTTTCAGCCATTCCTGGAATGCCAGGGAAATGACCTCGATCTCCTCCTGGAACGTGGTCTCCATGACGACCCGGAAATCGCGGTCCCGCCAGGCGTTTTCGATCAGCTCCAGCAGTCGCTCTTCGCCGTATCGTTCCGCAAAGAAGCGGCAGAGAGCCTCCCCTTGCTTGTACATGACAAACGACCCACGAATCCTCCCCATCGATTCGAGCGGAGGCAGGTAGTTGGTGAACAGCCCGTCCCGGATGACCATCTCATGTTGATGATCCGGATCGCCTGACCAGTATTCGGCGATGCCTTCGGTGAACCACAACGGCAATCCACGCTCCATTACCCGGCGGTGATCGCGCATGACCCTCGCCAGTTTGTTGAACGTGAACACGTGTACCATCTCGTGGCGAATCACCCGGCGGAAACGATGCAGATTACCGTTGGCCGGGATGACCACACGACCTTTCAACCACTCGTAGAATCCGCCAACACCATCCGGAATGAAATTGGGGATGATGTTCGTCTGCTTGAAATGCAGATTGCTTGAGTAGAAGATGAGTGGGACGCGGTGATTGAGCGAGAAATTGAACTTGTGCTCGAGGTCCCGATAGGCTTCTTCCGCGAAATGCGCTCCATGCTCTGCAAGCTCCTGCATTTCGGGGTAATAGTAGATGTCGAAATGCTCGGTCTCCATCACCTGCCAATCAAAGTCCTCGTACTGGACCTTGTTGCGGCCGAAGTGATAGCCGAACTGCGCCCACGATTCTGCTACAGGGCCGAGGGCCATGAGCAACAGGAGAACGGAGACGATTCGAGCAAAGGGAGTTCTGGGCATCACGCCGGGAAGCTACAATCCCCTCCTCTCGTCACACACACGGTCGAGCCCCGTTGTCAAAGAATTGCGCCAAACGGCTCTACGCCATACCCGAACGGATCTCGGCCGCAAGCAATTGCGCCGCACAGGTCCCGGTGAATCACCCGTCGGGACCTTCGAGGAAGAAAGAGACGCCACATGCGTGTTCTTCCAGCCACCGATCCATGAATGAACGGAACTCCTCTGGATCGGAAGACGCGAGTGCCCTGCGAGCCAAGCCTTCTCCTTCGGAGAGCTTCATGGCTCGTATGACGCGCTTGATCGCGGGCAGATACACCGGCGAAGCGGACAGGGTGTCAATACCAAGTCCCAACAGAACAGGAACTGCACGCAGATTGGTGGCCAACTCGCCACATAGCGAAACGGGGATGCCTGCGGCTTTTGCGGCATTCGTGGTCAACTGGATCAGCTGCAGCACGGCTGGATGCAGCTCGTCATAGATCTCGGCCACCATGTCGTTGCCTCGATCTACCGCCAGAACGTACTGTGTCAGGTCGTTCGTCCCGATCGAAAAGAAATCAACCTCTTTTGCGAACAGGTCGGCCTGAAGCGCCACGGAAGGTACCTCCACCATCACGCCCAACGGAATGTCTTCGTCGAAGGCCATACCCTCTTCGCGAAGATCGGTCTTCGTTTGCTCGAGCAACTCCTTGAACCGTCGAACCTCTCCAATCTCGGTGATCATGGGCAAGAGCAACCGGATCGGGCCGTGAACACTTGCCCTGAGAATGGCCCGTAACTGTGGTTGAAGCAGCTCCGGCTTATCCATGAGGATCCGGATGCCGCGCCAACCCAGAAAAGGGTTGTGCTCCCGGTGACCCATCGGTAGCAACTTGTCGCCACCGAGGTCCAGGAGCCGGAAGGTCGTCGTGTGCGGCGCGACGGCTTCGATCACCTTGCTGTACTCTGCGGCCTGCTCCTCTTCCGTCACGAGCGCGCGGCCCTCCATCAGAAGCATCATCTCCGTCCTGAAGAGCCCAACCCCCTTCGCGCCGTTCTCTTCCATCAAAGGAATCTCTTCGCGAAGCTCCAGATTGGCTTGCAGGCCAACGGGATGTCCGTCAAGGGTTTCTGCGGGAAGATCTACGAGTTGTTTGTCTTGCAGCTGCAGTCTGGCGTAGCGCTTTTGCTTCACCCGATAGCTGGCCAACGTTTCGTCATCCGGGTTGACGATCATCTCGCCCCGGATCCCATCCAGCACCACCAGGTCCCCTGATTTGACCTGACCGGTTCCGCCGTGCGTGCTCACGATGGCGGGCACGCCCAGCGCACGCGCCATGATCGAGACGTGAGAGGTCGGGCCTCCGAAATCGGTCGCGCAGCCAAGAATACCACGTCGGCTGAACAGAATGATATCTGCTGCCGTCAGGTTTTCAGCAATCACAATGGTCTCTTCATCCACAGCCGACAGAATGCGCCCACGACGTAGATGACGGATGATCCTGTCCTGGATGTCCAAAAGATCGTTGGACCGCTCACGGAGATATTCCGAATCGGAAGCTTCCATGACCTGGCGATGCTTGCTCATCACCGTTTGAACGGCGTATCCAGCGTTGATGCCATGATTCTCGATGTAGGAAACCACCTCGGGATACATGGTGGGGTCCCGAAGGATCATCAGCTGGGCTTCGAATATTTCGGCGCTGCCCTCACCCAGCTTCTCGCGCGTGACGGCGATGATCTTGTGCAGGTCACGTTCTGCGCGCTTGACTGCTTTCTCGAACCGCTCCTTCTCGTGCTCAACCTGTTCGGGGTCTATGTCACGCCGTTCCACGTCGAATGACACTTTCGCGTACAGATAGGCGGGCCCGATGGCGATGCCTGGCGATACGCCAATGCCTTTGCAAATGGTATGCTCTTCAGATGTCGTTTCGGGCTCCGTCATGAAGCGAAGGCGGGAATGGGCTGAGACGGATGAACTGGGGCGGCGTGCAGGTTACTTGACCTCTCCGAAGCCATCTGCAAAGATCGCTTCCATGGCGACAAGGGCCTCTTGTTCGTCAGGACCGTCAAAAATGAGGTTCAAGGTTGCCCCTTGCTCGGCGGCAAGCGTCATCACGCCGATAATGCTCTTGCCGTTGATCTCGTATCCGTCTTTCTGGATGAAAAACTCTGACTGGAACTGCGATGCAGTCCGAACAATCATTGAAGCAGGACGGGTGTGCAGCCCAGCTCGATTGGTCACAGTCACTTCTTTTTCGATCATGGAATGAACGATCTCAGTGCAGGCGTTGCTGCATTTTATGGGTCAGGGTGGCAAGACCTTCCTTGCCAACGCTCTGTGGCAAAGAGCCGATTCTGTTCAACGCCTGGGTGGAGTGGAATATAACTGCTTTGCGAGCGGAATCGATAACGCCAGCTTCCTCCATCCTGCGCCGCGCCTCGGGGATTTCCCCAGGCTTCGCCCCTCCCCGTTCGACCAGCCCACTGAACCAATCATGGTGAGCATTTGATGGATCCAGGGCCTGAAGCAACAGCCACGTCTTCTTGGCAGCCATCAGGTCGCCTCCGACGGGCTTACCCCACGCTGCTGAATCGGCAGTCAGGTCGAGCAAGTCGTCCTGAATCTGGAACGCGCGACCCAGGTGATGCCCGATCTCCTGAAGCACCTTCAATTCGCGCGCGGAGGATTGGCCGGTCATTCCGCCCAGCATCAACGCACATTCAAGCAAGGCCGACGTTTTTTGGTCGATCATCTGGAGATACTCATCCAGCGTGACGTCGTCCCTTTCCTCGAAAGCCATGTCGCGAATCTGACCTTCGCAAAGCTTGCGGACGGTATCCGTAAACACATCCAGTGCTGCTCTGAGTGTGGCGTCAGGAAAGGCCAGAAGCAGCTCAACCGTCTTCCCGAGGAGGTAATCTCCGGTCAGGATGGCGGTGGGTTCGTCCCACTTTACATGGATCGTGTCACGTCCGCGCCGGGTCGGAGACCGATCCATGATGTCGTCGTGAACCAGCGTGAAAATGTGAAAGACCTCTACGGCGGCGGCTGCCTTCATGGCAACCCCGCGGTCTCCGTCAAAAACGGAGCTCGCACACAGCACGAGATTCGGACGGAAACGCTTGCCTTTGCCGGCAAGGATGTAAGCGGCGGGCGCGTACAACCGCTCGGGGTCTACGCGATCGATGACGGCACCGAGTTCAGTTTCGAAGTCGGCCGCGTTCTTTGACAGGAAAGCTGCTATGTCTGCAGCCATGCTCAGCGTTTTGAATCCGATTCCAGGACGGCATCCCGGATCAGCTGATACACATCCTCAAACGATCCGCGACCGTCGATCTCCTGAAGCATGCCGCGCTCGCGGTACCATGCCTGCACCGGGTGTGTCTCCTCGTCGTAGATCTCCAGCCGGTGCATGATGGCCTCGGGCGTGTCGTCCTTGCGCTGGATGATCAGCTCTTCAGGTACGTCTGCTGGTGGCGGTTTGAAGTCGAGATGGTAATTCTCGCCCGTCTCGCGATTCACACGGCGTTTCGACAGGCGATCGATGATTACCTCAGGCGGAACGACCAGGCTCAGTACGGTGTCCAGTTCGGTGCCCCGGCCAGTGAGAAACTCTTCGAGCCACTCTGCCTGTTCAATGGTTCGCGGATATCCATCGAGTACGAAACGATCCAGACGAACCTTCTCGATCGCATTTTCGGCCAATTCTCGCACGAGAGCTCCGGGCACGAGCTTGCCGGCTTCAACGTACCCTTTGGCTTGAAGACCGACCTCCGTCCCGCCACGAATCGCTCTCCTGAGAAGTACGCCAGTCGAGATATGGGCAACCCCTTCCCGTTCTGACAGGAAGCGTGCCTGGGACCCTTTCCCAACACCCGGTGGACCAAAAAGGACGATTCTCATGAAGATGCAAACAGTCGGAGATGCGTTCCGGGTAAACCTGGCGCTGGTTTCCCCCGAAAAAGCAGCGTTTCACCCCGCTCGGCGACAAATGATTCCTGATCCGGTCAGCCCTTGTCGGGATGCTCCTTTTCTTCAACGAGTCTCGTCTGCAGCCACTTGGAAAACTCGGCGATGAGTACCGAGCCACCCGAATTCAGCAACTGCTTCGCTGCGCTCGACAAAACTCCTTCCCGCTCGGGATTCAACTCCACTATAGGAGGATGATCATTCAGCGCATCCCGGACAGCTTCCTCAGGCGTGTCTGATCGACTCAGCCGGTCTGCGATCGCGTCACCCAAGCGGTCAGCCAGTCGCTCCAGTCCATCGCCGTAATCGGACGACGACCGATTCCTGGAACGATTGAGCAATTGATATCCGACCAGAAAGCCGGCACCAATGGCCAAGCCCAGCTTGATGTTGCGCTTGCTTCTAAGTGCTTTCGGGACTCTCAGGTTCTTGCCTGGAATGGCGGATTCGAGCTTGTCGAATCGCCCAGAAATGGCCTGTGATTTCTCTTTCAGGCGCGCTTGCAGTTCTTCGCGTGTTCGGGTCTCAGCCATTTCCTGACTCCTTCTGCTCTTCCGGCGTATGGGGCGTTTTGGGCGTATTTGGTGCGTCAGCCTTCGTTGATGTCGATTCAGATTGTTCGGGTAGCGAATGCGGTGGTTCGCTGGCCTTCAATGCTGGACTTCCGGCTTCCTTCCGTTTTCGACTTCCAACAAAATCAGGCTTGACGGAGTGAATGATCAGCGTGATCACGGCCAAAAAGCCACCCACAATCAGGTAGCCCCACTGTACCCCGCCCAGGGCCGAACCAATCCACACAGCCACGCCGTGTAGCAGGAAGACCACCGCGAACAACGCCAGAACGAGAACCGCGATGACCGCAATGGCTTCATTCGCTGCTTTCTCGATACGCTCCTCGATGTCGACCTGAACGAGCTGCACGCGCAAGTCCACCCACTCGCGAAGGTCATCAAACAGCGCTCTCGACTCGCCCGCCAGTCGCCCAACAGGGTTTCGGCTGCTGGTCGATTCTGACGAAGGCTTTTCTTCGCTTACTTGGGGATCGTTATGGGCATCAGACGGGGTCATGCGATCTCTTACGCCATAAGGTAGTGCCTTGTGCCACAACGTGGCGTGGTTCCCTGCCTTGATTGACCCGTCAATTGTGACTCTGGAAGAATGACGCATGGGACCGTCTGTCCGGACACCAGTCCAGAACGGGTCGTTGCGCACTTCCTATAGGTTCTACCAATGCCTCGTCCAGGTCGAGTCGAATCCGCGAGAACACTGCTTGCAGGCTGTCTTGGTGGGCGACAATCCACGCCTCAGCCTCTTCCCTGTTTTGGTAGGCCACCCATCGGACATGTCCTGCGCCCTGGGGCTCAGCTTCGCCACGGGAAATGAGGAACTGGTGACCTTCGGCCCACGCATGAGGTACGTCCACAGCCTTCAGCAGCGCCTGCTGCATCTTGAGGGGTCCAACCGTGCGGTCATGTGCCTCAAACATCCCCCGGAAGGCTGCAAAGGCGTCAAGGACACCGTCAATCTGCATTGATTCCGGGGCGAACACCAGGCTCACGTTCCGACACCCTTGCCCTTCGTGGAGAAGCACGTCTTCAGCGAGATCGATCAGGTCATCTTCGCTTTCCTGACCGCTCAGGACCACAACCGAATACCGATGACCTCTGAACCAGCAAGCCTCATGGGCAAGCCCGGCTTGATCTATGCTCTGTCGGATGGTTTCAATTGTTTCGTCAGAACCTGAAGCGATGACTCGATCAGCTCGCTCGACTGCGTCTTGCCAGTCCGTCAGATCAGCTTGAATCGACTCGTCTTCCTGGAGCAAATCGGAAACGAATGCTGGAAGCAGCGCCGGCGAACGCGATGAGACGGTACCTATGTAGTCATGGCCTGCGAGAAGAACAGCTACCAGGTCCTGCAATTCTACGAAGGGGATGTTGCCTGGATTCAGCACGGAAACCGTTAGAATCGGAGCGGAGCTTTGGTCGGTATTCTGAGAATCGCTTGGAACAAGCTCCTTTCGCCATGTGGACAAAGCATCCGCGGTCAGAAGGGCCATTTGTTGGTTGATGGCGAACGTGATGGCCGCCTCCGTAAACCGGTTCTCGGCCTCCAACGTCCTCTCAACAGCGTCCACACGAACAGGATACTCTGGGTCCAGCCACCGCTTGGCGGTAGCAGCCAATGCTGAAATCACTGAATTCGACGAATCGGTACTCATTTCTTCCTGATTGTTCACCCGCAATTTCTTCGTAGATCAGCCCGCGTTTCGAACGAAAGCACGAGCAAGCGCATAGCCGGCGAACGCAGCAACCAGAGCGCCCACGTTGTTGGCCGCCACATTTGCTGCTGCCAGGCCGCATCGCCCGTCGTTGACCAGCTGCAAACTATCAAGCGCATACGCTGAGAACGTGGTGAACGCGCCCAGCATCCCTACGAAAAACAGTGCCTGGGTCCGTTGCGAACCGGTTGAGTCCCCAAGCATTCCCCAGAAGAATCCCGCCAGCAAGGAGCCAACTACGTTGACGACCAGCGTTCCCCAGGCAAATTCGCCACCCAACCACTTGACCATGGCGACGGACACGAGGTAGCGTAGACCTGCTCCCAACGCCCCTCCCAAAGCGATGTAGGCGAACTTCGCCACTATCAGACGCGCTCGATGGCAATGGCCGTGCCGCCGCCTGTTCCGTGGCAGATGGCCGCCATGCCCCGCTCCACGTCGTGGCGGTGCAACGCGTGAACCAGCGTGGTCATGATCCTTGCGCCTGAGCAGCCAATCGGATGACCCAGGGCTATGGCGCCTCCATGCACGTTCAGCTTGTCGTATGAGACGCCGAGCATGTCGCGGAACAGCACGTTGTTGATCGAGAAGGCCTCGTTGTTTTCAAACAACCCGAAATCATCGATAGAAAGCCCGGTTTTCTTCAGGACGCCCTCTACGGCAGGGATAGGAGCTTCGGGGAAGCGCCACGGCTCTCCAGCAGCCCAGGACGAGGCCAGGATGCGCGCGATCGGCTTCAGTTCGTACTTCTCGACCGCGTCTTTGCTAGCCAGCATCATGGCTGCTGCGCCATCGGAGATCTGACTGGAGTTACCTGCAGTAAGGACCCCCTCCTTTCCAAATGCGGGACGTAGGGATGCCAGGGAATCGGCTGTAGTCCCCGGACGGATTCCTTCATCCTTGACCAGGTCAACCATATCTCGTTTGACACGGTAAGCAATCGGTGCGACCTCAGCATCGAATGCCCCGTCTTCCCAGGCCGCCTCGGCGCGACTGTGCGACAACGCGGCTACCTCGTCCAGTTGTTCGCGCTGAATGCCTTTCTCCGCAGCAAGCTTCTCGGTCTGAACCCCCATGGCTTCGCCGCTGAATGGGTCCGTGAGGCCATCGTGCAGCAGCAGATCGGTCACGCCTTCAGGATTGCCCATCAGGAACTTGTAGCCCCAACGTGCGCGGTGCGACAGGTAGAAGCCCGTTCCACTCATGGATTCCGTACCACCGGCCATCATCAGATCCGCTTCACCGGCCTTGATCATGGTCGCGGCCTGCATGGCACTCAACATCCCGGATGAGCAGACCATATCCACAGCAAAACCGTCCACGGTGTTCGGGATACCGGCTTTGAATGCTGCTTGGCGGGGAATCAACTGCCCCTGTCCTGCGCGAAGGATGTTTCCAAACACGTACAGATCCAGCGCTTCGGCTGGGGCCTTGCTGCGTTCCAGCGAGGCTTTCATGACGTGGGCAGCCAGATCGACTGCAGAGTGATCCTTCAGGGATCCGCCAAATCGACCGATTGGCGTACGGACTGCGTCCACGATAAAGACGTCGCGCATGATGCTCTGGTTTGAATGAGTTTCCGGAAACAGCCGGAGTGTACCCATCAAAATCAGTGCGGTTCAGCAGCGAATGGGATTAGTGCGTCCAGTTGGCCAGCGAAAGATCGTCGCGTGTGTGGAACGCGAAATGCCCGATCAACAGTCCCTTGACAAGGAGCGTCGCTTCGGAGGGAGAAACGTCGAAACGTTCGTCCTTGCACTGGATGACGTAGCGCTCTCCCACGATCAGAACTTCCGATATCAGATCGAAGTCCTTGCACAGACTCATCAGCTCGCTCAGCGTCGGCTGGACATAGAACACCTCTTCGCGCGCCTGAGACGCGTCTGCATAGAGGGGTTTGACGTTGGGAGGAAGCATGACTGCACAAGTCTGTTTACGAGACGTATGCAGTATCGGCGTTCGAAGAGACGACTTTAGGCCTTCGGCCGGGTCAATCAGAGAATCGAGCGGTACGTTTCTGACGCCTGATTTCCCCCTTCTCCCGCATCTGAGGCTCCGTTTGATGCATCATCACCACAAAAATGATTGTAGGCGTTGACCAGATCCGTAGCGATGGCGCTGGCCGAGCGACCTTCAATGTGACGGCGCTCGACGACGAACACGGGCTCACCGTCCTGGATCAGCGCCATGAAAGGTGATGACGGCGGAATACCGACCATGTGCTCGCGTGCACGTGCCGTAGCCTCGATATCCTGGCCAGCGAATACGGTTGTGAACATGTCCGGCAACACGCTCGACTGCATCGACATGCGGACAGCGGGACGTGCCATGCCAGCAGCGCAGCCACACACGGAATTGACGACGAGCAACATCGTCTTTCCAGCCGTGGCTTCGAAAGCCTGGTCGACTTCTTCTGCAGTCCTGAGTTCGTTGACACCCACGGCCGACAGTTCAGCGCGCATGGGGGCTACAAGTGGTTCGGGGTAAGGCATGATGATCGGATTGAATAGGCTCTGGGATGGCCGTTCAGTTGCAGTAATTGCGAGACTGTTTCACTCGACTCGCTCCGAAGGGGACCGATTTCAGGTCATTCCGCAAGGAGCGAGTTTCGAATTTGATTTGGGTGTTCGAACCCGCTTGATCCTCGCTTTGATCCAATTGAATGGTCTCCCGGTTGTGAGGTTTGAGTCAAGCTTCCCGCACGATTCAGCACCTCAATAAGGATCATTTCCTGAGCAAGTCAGGTAAAAGCGCCACTTAGTCAAACCGGGCTCGGAGAGCGACCGCTGTCACCGTGAGGTGGGAGCGTTTTTTATAGCCCAGCATCAAATCTGCATTCAGCCAGTGGTCGTTCTTTGAAACGACTCCAGGACCATGAGCGATACGAAACCCACTTACCTGACCGAAGAAGGCCTCAAGAAACTGAAGGAAGAACTGCACTTCCTCAAAACGAAGGAGCGCGCTCGTGTTGCGCAGGCCATTGCCGATGCACGTGCACAGGGTGATCTGTCCGAAAATGCGGAGTACGATGCCGCGAAGGACGAGCAAGGTTTGCTGGAAGCAAAGATTGCCAAACTGGAATCGACCGTTTCAAGCGCTCGCATCGTGGATGAGAGTCAGATTGACACGTCCAAGGCCTACATCCTTTCCAACGTGCGCGTCAAGAACACCGCCAACGGAATGGAGCAAACATACAAGCTCGTATCTGCTCAGGAAGCTGACTTCGCTACAGGCAAGATCTCGGTGAAAAGCCCGATCGGCGAAGGATTGCTTGGAAAGGCCGTTGGTGACCAGGTCTCCATTCAGGTCCCGGCTGGAAAGGTCACGCTCGAAATCCTGGAGATCTCGCGCGGTTAAGTCAGCACCCCACCCTCATCTGATCCTCCCCGCTGTGCAGACCATCGACCTCAGAAGCGACACCGTAACTCGTCCAACGCCAGCCATGATGGATGCCATCATGCATGCCGAGGTTGGAGATGACGTATTTGGTGAAGACCCAACGGTCCAGAAGCTGGAGAAAGAAGTCGCCAGCCTGTTGGGAAAAGAGGCTGCTGTTTATGTCCCCTCCGGGACCATGAGCAATCAGATGGCGCTTCGCGTGCACTCCCAGCCGGGCGACGAAGTTATCCTGGAGGGCGATGCCCACATTCGGCATTACGAGGGAGCTGCGGCAGCTGGGCTCTCTGGTTTACAGTTGTATCCCGTATACGGAGACCGAGGCATCCTGAATGCCTCGCAAGTAGCCGCGGCTGTTCGTGGTCAACACGATTGGGACCCGCAGACATCTCTGGTCTGCCTCGAAAACACGCACAATCGTGCAGGTGGAACGGTGTACCCGCTGGAGACCGTTCGAGCGATCAGCGATGTGGCCCGGGAGAACGGTCTGGCTATGCACCTCGACGGGGCGCGACTATGGAACGCCTCGGTGGCCAGTGGTACTTCTGAAGCGGATTTCGCGGCGTGCTTTGACACGATCAGTGTCTGCTTCTCGAAGGGTCTCGGCGCACCCATCGGATCCGCCCTGGTTGGATCCGAAGAGCATATGGCCAAAGCACGCCGCGCTCGCAAGGCGTTTGGCGGCGGAATGCGACAGGTTGGCCTGATCGCCGCAGCCGCCCTTCATGCCCTTCGGCACCACCGCTCGGATCTGGCGAAAGACCACGATCATGCTCAGACCCTGGCCGACGGATTGGCAGGCTTTGGTAGCGTCTCGTTGGATCCGGCGCAGGTAGAAACCAACATCGTGATGTTTGACGTCACAGATGGACGAACGGCCCTTGAGGTATTGTCGGAGTTGGAAGCCGTGGGTGTGCGCATGGTACCCTTCGGCCCGACACGGATTCGCGCTACCACACACAGGGACCTCGCCAGCGAGGATATTTCCCAAGCGCTGATTCAGGCAGAGCCGGTTCTGAATCGCTGAGACGCGCTCACGCCGCAACGCAGCGGCGCCATCAACTACGTCAGGACGGCAACTCGTGTACGCAGACATAGGCTTCCACCGCATGAAACTCCGGTAGTCCAAGCATATCCAGTCGCTTCGCCGTGTGTTGATTGCGCTGTTTGGCCCGCTCCCAGAATTCCCGCGTGTCATACGCCCCCGGATACATTGCCCGATCCTTCTGACTTTCGTGCTTGAAGATCGCTTCCACCTTGCGGTCGAGATCGGCTTTGGACATCGGGATGAGCACATCGGCTTCGTCGATCTCCCATTCCTGCCACGCGCCGCGGTATAACCAGACCAGCGGATGATCCTCGGATGGATACTTCTCCCGGAATCGCTTGAGCGCTTCTTGAATGGCAAAATAGCACATGCGGTGAGTGCCGTGCGGATCTGACAGGTCACCAGCCACAAAAATGTGGTTCGGCATCTTCTCTTCCAGCAGGTCCATCACGATCTGGACATCGGCCTCGCCAATCGGCTCTTTGCGTACCGTTCCGGTCTTGTAGAACGGCATGTCCAGGAATCGCGCATGACGCTGATCCAGATCCATGACCTCGATTCCCGCGATGGCCTCGGAGTAGCGGATGTACGCCTTGATCAGCTGGACATCCTCACTATCGACATCACCCGGATTCTTGGAATCCATCGCCTTGCGAAGAGCGTCGAGCTTGGCCAGAACTCCTTCATCTCCATTGAAATACTCGGCTGACATACGCATGAATCGGAGATGCCTGCGCACATCGGAATCGAACACCGCCACAGACCCGTTGGTCATGTAGGCAACTGTCATGTCGTTCTCGTTGCGCACACACTTGTCCAACATGCCCCCCATCGAGATCACATCATCATCTGGATGAGGTGAGAAGAGAACCATGCGCTGCTGCGACGGGAGATCTTCTGAGTATGCGATCCGCTGACGGAGACGCTCGAAGACGTACTTGCAAAGATCATCGATGTTGGAATACTGGTTGGCCAGCGAATGCAGGTAGTGCCGGTGAAAATCCGATTCTTCCAGTGTGAGAATGGCTTTCTCGGTGCGCTCAGCCAGCCAGATGACGGCCCGTTCAATGAGGTCGTCGGTCCATTCCACATCGCGCACGATCCAAGGCGTCTGGATTCTCGTCAGATCGCCGGCGGCGGCCTGATCCAGTAGGATGTGAGCGTTCTCGTGGCGTTGCAGGTACGAGGCCGTGACAGCGTGTGTCACCTTGTCTTCAACTGCACGGCGGATAATGGGAGCTTTGTGCTCCCCAGTAGCCATCAGGATGATTTCCTTGGCGTCCAGGATCGTGCCGACACCCATCGTGATGGCTTCGCGCGGCACGTTTTCATCGCCAAAGAAATCGCTGGCGGCATCCTTACGCGTGATCTCGTCCAGGATGATGGGACGTGTCCGTGTCTCAGGCCCTGAACCAGGCTCATTGAACCCGATGTGGCCGGTACGACCAATACCGAGCAGGATCAGGTCCATCCCTCCGGCATCCTTGATCTTTTGCTCGTACTCGGCGCACCAAGCGCCAATCTCGCCACGCTCGATATCACCTTCAGGGATGTGGATGTTTTCTTCGGGCACATTCACGTGATCGAAGAAATTCTCCCGCATGAATCGATGATAGCTCTGCAGCGCATCGGGCTTAATCGGGTAGTATTCGTCCAGATTGAAAGTCAGGACGTTGCTGAAGTCTAGACCTTCCTCCTGGTGCAACCGAATCAGTTGCCGGTACACACCGATAGGCGTAGATCCAGTCGGGAGTCCTAGCACAACCGGGCGCGATTCTGCCGCACGAGAGGTGATGAGGGACGCGATGCGGCGGGCGACGTCGATCGCCATGTCGGCAGGAGACGCAAAGAGTTCGACGGGAACGCGTTCCCGCCAGGATCCTTCCGTCGTACTGCCCCCGGAAGGTCCTTGACCTGGGTGATGAGCCATGTATGCTCCGGCGTGCGCCGGTATCAGGTGCTGAGATCAGGGCGAGCCGCCAATGTAGGATTTCCCATGACCATTCTCAGGGCGGCATCACAAAGTTTACTTGAAGGAGTGGAAAACGCCGATCCCGCATCCCTGCTTGTGAACAGCATTATTGACAGCGTGAACGTGTAAGGAAGGCTCCTACACTTGCAACTCCATTTCCCCGCCACGGCGGTTGGCTCCAGACCCGCACACGGGCAGGCGTGGTCACGTTTTCTTGGCGATGCAATGCTGGCATTCTGCGTACGCTTGGCCAGCAGGACCGCAACAGTCCCCCAACCCAGTTGAGGATCACCATGAAAGGGACCTCCGATCTGCTCGCCACC
The DNA here is from genome assembly GCA_028284865.1 of Rhodothermales bacterium. Lineage (GTDB taxonomy): Bacteria > Bacteroidota > Rhodothermia > Rhodothermales > UBA10348 > JAAZVD01. The sequence continues at coordinate 141,500 of JANQQV010000007.1, forward strand.
ATGGATGGCAACCAGGCTGCCGCTCACATCGCCTACCGAACGAGCGAAGTGATTGCCATCTACCCCATCACCCCGGCCTCTCCCATGGGAGAATTCGCCGACTTGTGGAGTGCGCAGGATCAGCGCAATATCTGGGGGACAACACCTCGAGTAGTCGAACTGCAAGCAGAGGGCGGAGCTGCAGGTACCGTGCACGGTGCTCTTCAGAGTGGCTCCCTGACAACGACCTTCACGGCCAGTCAGGGATTGCTCCTGATGATCCCGAACATGTACAAGATTGCGGGCGAACTGACGCCGTCCGTCTTCCATATCGCTGCCAGAAGCCTGGCAGCACAAGGATTGTCCATTTTCGGCGATCACTCCGATGTGATGGCTGCCCGTGCATCAGGTTGGGGCATGCTTTTCTCGAACTCCGTCCAGGAGGTCATGGACCAGGCGCTCATCTCACACGCCGCCACGTTGGACACGCGCGTCCCGTTCTTGCACATCTTCGATGGCTTCCGCACTTCCCACGAGCTGCAGAAGATCACCATGGTCCCTGACGACGTGATTGCGGCCTTGATGGACGCTGATCGCATTCGTGAGCACCGCGCCCGCAAGCTCACTCCGGATGCGCCCGTGCTGCGTGGAACTGCACAGAACCCAGACGTCTATTTCCAGGCGCGCGAGTCCGTCAACCCATTCTATTCCGAAACGCCGGACCGTGTACAGGCCATCATGGACCGTTTCGCTGAGTTGACCGGTCGACAGTACCGCCTGTTCGATTATGTCGGACATCCGCAAGCAGAACGTGTGATCGTCCTCATGGGGTCGGGCGCCGAGACGGTCCAGGAGACCGTTGAAGTCCTCGCCGCCAGGGGTGAGCGAGTGGGTGCCGTTAAAGTGCGGCTGTTCCGTCCGTTCTCCAGCGAGCATCTCCTGGCAGCCGTTCCTGAATCAGCACGCAAGATTGCCGTGCTGGATCGGACCAAAGAGCCTGGTTCAGCCGGCGAACCGCTCTACCAGGACATCATGACTGCCTTCGCCGAGGTAGCTGCAGAGCGCACAATGCCAACCATCGTGGGCGGTCGATACGGGCTGTCTTCGAAGGAATTCACCCCGGCCATGGTCCGCTCGATCTTTGACAATCTGTCACAGGATCGTCCGCGGAACCACTTCACCATCGGCATCCTCGATGACGTCTCCCAAACCAGTCTGGAATGGGATGACTCCTTCTCAACCGAGTCCGAAAACGTCAACAAGGCCGTTTTCTGGGGTCTCGGCTCAGACGGGACGGTCGGCGCCAACAAGAACTCGATCAAGATCATTGGCGAAGGCACGGATCTGTTTGCCCAGGGCTACTTCGTGTATGACTCGAAGAAGGCAGGTGCTCGAACCATTTCTCACTTGCGTTTCGGACCCGATCCCATCCATTCAACCTATCTGATCAAGGAGGCCGACTTCGTAGCCGTTCACCAGTTTGGATTCCTCGAACGCTACGACACGCTTTCCCTGGCATCGGACGGCGCCACCTTCCTGTTGAACAGCCCATACGGACCCGACGCCGTCTGGGACCAGATGCCACGCTCGGTCCAGCAAACCATTATCGACAAGAATCTGTCTTTCTACGTGCTGGACGCCTACAAGGTGGCCCGTGATGTCGGACTCGGCGTCCGCATCAACACGGTGATGCAGGCTGCTTTCTTCCACCTCTCCGGTATCCTTCCCCCTGACGAAGCCACAGGCAAGATCAAGGAATACATCCGGAAGACCTATGGAAAACGCGGAGAGGCCGTAGTTCTCAAGAACAATGCGGCCGTGGATGCTGCCCTTGACCACCTACATCAGGTGACCGTTCCTGCGTCCGTCTCTTCAACCATCGAACTCCGACCTCCTGTGCCGTCTGCTGCACCGGACTTCGTGCAGGACGTGACGGCCGCGATGATTGCCGGCCACGGCGACGATCTTCCTGTCAGCAAGCTTCCCGTTGACGGGACGTACCCGACGGCCACCACCAAGTGGGAAAAGCGGAACATCGCTCTCGAAATCCCCGAGTGGGATTCCGATCTCTGTATTCAGTGTGGCAAGTGTGTCATGGTGTGCCCACACTCCGTGATTCGCGCGAATGTCGTTAGAGAAGCTGAATTGGCGAATGCCCCGGAAGGCTTCCAGTCCGCTCCTGCGTCTTGGCGCCAGTTCGACGGCGCTCAGTATGTCCTTCAGGTTTCGCCCGAAGATTGCACCGGTTGCAAGTTGTGCGTTGAGGTCTGCCCGGCCAAGGACAAGTCCCGGGTTGGCCACAAGGCTCTGGATATGGTCGACCAGCGACCCATCCTGGAGCGGGAACGCCGCAATTGGGAATTCTTCGATAGCATCCCTCCGTTCCGCGAGAACTGGGGCGCTCACGGTGCATCCAGAGATGGCGCTTCCGGGGACGGTGCGTCCGGAGATGGCGCTCCAACACCGGTTCTGCCATTCACCAAAGTCAAAGATGTGCAGCTCCTAGAACCTTTGTTCGAATTCTCGAGCGCATGTGCTGGCTGTGGCGAAACACCCTACCTGAAGCTCCTGACACAATTGTTTGGAGATCGGATGGTGATCGCCAACGCAACCGGGTGCTCTTCCATCTATGGCGGCAACCTGCCGACGACCCCATGGAGCACCAACTCCGCAGGTCGTGGCCCGGCCTGGAGCAACTCGTTGTTCGAAGACAATGCCGAGTTCGGTTTGGGTATGCGGGTAGCCATTGACAAGCAGATCGAATATGCTCGGGAGCTGCTTCCCAAATTGGCATCCGATGCGGCTGGAATCGAAGCCATCCTGGAAGCCGATCAGTCGACTCCAGAGGCCATCGACCTGCAACGTGCTCGCGTCGACGCCATGAAGCAACAACTGGCAGGTTTGAACACACCAGTTGCCAAAGACTTGCTGTCGGTCCTTGACGCCCTTGTTCGCAAGAGCGTGTGGATTATCGGCGGTGATGGCTGGGCTTACGATATCGGGTTCGGCGGTCTGGATCACGTACTTGCCAGCGGCCGGAACGTAAAGGTCCTGGTTCTTGACACGGAAGTGTATTCGAACACCGGCGGCCAAGCCTCCAAAGCGACCAGTTTGGGAGCCGTCGCCAAGTTTGCCGCCGGCGGCAAACCGACTCCCAAGAAGGACCTCGGTATGATCGCCATGGGCTACGGCTACGTCTACGTGGCCCAGGTCGCTCTGGGCGCCAACGACAATCAGGTCATCAAGGCGATTCGCGAGGCCGAAGAGTACGACGGACCTGCCATCGTGATTGCATACAGTCACTGTATTGCTCACGGCATCGACATGTCGAAAGGACTCCAGCAGCAATCGCTCGCAAGCTCGTCGGGCTACTGGCCCCTGTACCGGTTCGACCCACGACGCAAGGACCAAGGGCTGAATCCGTTCCAACTGGATTCGAAGCGCCCGTCGACCAAGCTGTCGGAATACATCTACAACGAAAACAGGTACAACATCCTGCGGAAAACCGCGCCACACATCGCGGAATCGTTCTTGAAAGAGTCCCAGTCCTTCGTCGAGGAGAAATGGGCACGCTACGAGGCCTTGGCCGGTGTATCGACTGGAGATGGCGGGCCTGGCAACCTCCCGCCCGGCGCCAAGTCACCTGGAGCAAAGCCGGGAGGACCGACGAGGCCCGGCGGACCCATGAAACCAGGCGGTCCGATGAAAACTGCCGGTCCGAAGCGCCCGCCCGGGGCGTCCTGAGGCCCCAGATCGCTTGTCGATCCATTCGCCTCTCAAACTTGAACGTCGGCCATTCAGCTTGGTCTTCCATCACTCTCTCGAGATCGTACCATGAAACTGAACACGAACTATCTCGGCTTCAATCTCTCCTCTCCCATCGTACCCTCGGCATCACCCTTGTCGGAGAACGTGGACAACATTCGGGCGATGGAAGACTATGGCGCAGGCGCCGTGGTCATGTATTCCTTGTTTGAAGAGCAGATCGAGCACGAAAGTCATGAGCTTGACCACTACCTGACCGCAGGTACGGATAGCTTTTCCGAAAGCCTTTCGTTCTTCCCGGACATGAACACCTACGTAACCGGTCCCGATCTTTATCTGGAGAAGATCAGGAGAGCTCGAGAGGCCGTCGACATTCCTGTCATCGCCAGTTTGAACGGCGCCTCTCCCGGCGGATGGACCAATCATGCCAGGCTCATGGAAGAAGCCGGCGCTTCGGCCATCGAACTCAATCTCTACTACATCCCCACCGACATCGACATCTCTGGCGAACAGATTGAAAAGCGGTATCTGGCTGTGGTCAAGTTGGTGCGCGAGGCTGTGGGTATTCCCGTAGCCGTGAAGTTGAGTCCGTACTTCTCTTCAACAGCGCATTTCGCCAACGAGCTGTGCAAGGTCGGCGCGTCCGGACTGGTTCTGTTCAATCGCTTCTACCAGCCTGACCTCGACATCTACAATCTGGAGGTCGTGCCCAGCCTGCATCTCTCATCGCCAGCTGAGATTCGGCTACCGCTGCGATGGATCGCCATGCTCTACAACCGGATCCCTGCCGATCTGGCCTTGACCAGCGGCGTCCACTCTTATCAGGATGTAATCAAGGGCCTCATGGCTGGAGCCTCTGTGGTGCAGATGGCCTCTGAGTTGCTGAAACATGGTATCTCGCGCATTCAGGACATCCTGGAAGCAACCAACACGTGGCTGGAGGAGCATGAATACGACTCCGTCGAACAGCTGCAGGGAAGCATGAGCCAAATGCATGTCGCTGACCCATCGGCTTTCGAGCGGGCCAACTACATGCGGGTGCTCAAGTCCTGGCAGGAGGATCCCATGGGGACCGCGCTGTGATAGGTCCCGGTTTGATGGGCGCGTCTTTCCGGTGAGGTTGCTCGGACCTTGAAGGACAGGGTTAGCGGTCCTACTTTGCGGACCCTTTGCCCTTCTTCACGCCAGCCTCCTCCCCCGCACTATGAAATTCCGAATTTCAGCAGCTGTGCTGACCATTGCATTCCTGTTCGTCTGGAGTGTACCCGCCTTTGCACAGCACGGACGTCAGCCCGTTTCAGCGCCCAATGGCATGGTTGTCTCCACCCAATATCTGGCCTCAGAAGTCGGGAGAGACATCCTTCAGCAGGGTGGCAATGCCGTGGATGCCGCCATCGCTACAGCCTTCGCGCTGGCCGTAGTACACCCTTCAGCGGGAAACATCGGAGGTGGCGGATTCCTGGTTTATCATGGTGCGGATGGCGAAGTCACGGCCTTCAATTTTCGCGAGAAAGCGCCAATGGCCGCTACCGAGACCATGATGCTAAATGACGACGGCAGCATCGCTTCGGAAAATCGCCACGTCAACCTCTTGTCAACGGGCGTTCCGGGGACAGTCGCAGGTCTGGTATTGGCCCATGAACGCTTGGGATCGCTTCCGTGGGCAATGCTGGTTCAGCCCGCAGTGCGTCTCGCTGAAGAAGGGTTTCCATTTACCCGCAACCTGTCGGGTTTCCAGAACCGACTGCTCGATCGCGTGGCCAATGACCCGATTTATCAGTCAAGCGTGGATGCATTCCTGAAACCGGGTGCCGAGACGCATGAAGTTGGCGAGATGCTGATCCAATCGGATCTGGCTGAGACCTTGAAGCGAATCCGGGATCACGGTCGCGATGGCTTCTATGCTGGCCAAACGGCTCGCTTGATCGCTGAATTCATGGAAGAGTGGGGTGGTTTGATCACCGAAGAAGACTTGGCCGCTTACGAAGCTGCCGAGCAGGATCCTCTTCATGGCACATACCGCGGTCACGACATCTACTCGATGAGCCCTCCCTCTTCTGGTGGTATCGCCTTGATCACGATGCTCAATATCCTTGAGGCCTACGATCTGGCTGACATGGGACACAACTCCGCCGAGTACCTGCACTATCTGACCGAAGCCATGCGCAGGGCCTATGCAGACCGAGCGCAGTTTGTTGGGGATCCCGCATTCAATCCGGACATGCCAGTGGATTGGTTGATTTCGAAAGAGCACGCGGCTGATTTGCGAGCCACGATCGATGCGGATATGAAGTCAGAGAGCGACTCCAGTGCATTCAACGGTCTTCAGCCCTACGAAAGCGAAGAGACCACACATTTTTCTGTTGTTGACGCAGACGGCAACATGGTTTCGCTGACCTACACCCTTGAGTTTGGTTACGGCAACTCGATCGTGGTTGAGGGTGCCGGCTTCCTGCTGAACAATGAGATGGGCGACTTCAACCCGAAGCCCGGCTACACGGATCGCCGTGGCAACATCGGGACGGACCCTAACCTGGTCGCCCCACAGAAACGCATGCTCTCCTCCATGACGCCCACGATCGTCGCAAAGGACGGACATCCCATGCTGGCTATTGGCAGTCCCGGCGGGCGGACGATCATCAACACGGTTCTGCAAGTCGTCTTGAACGTGATTGACCACGACATGGATGTCGCTCAAGCGGTCGAGGCTCCTCGCTTCCATCATCAGTGGCTGCCGGACGAGTCCCGATTCGAGGGAGGCTATTTCTCACAGGACACAATCGACCTGTACAAGCGCTACGGCCATCGCGTCTCGTATCGAGGAAGTCAGGGACGGGCCATGGGCATTTACGTTGACCGGGAGCAGAACCTCCTATTCGGTTCGGCGGACTCCAGGAGCTACAAAGGACGAGCTGTCGGATACTGACCGCGCGTGATTCATGCCAAAGACCCACTCATCAGAACCTGCCAATCCCGAACGCCTGGAAGCGTACTTGAGGGACATGCGACTCCTGCACCCGGAGTACGACCTTCCCTTGTTTGATTTCTGGGATCCAGGAGTGGTTGACGACATGACGGCAGTACGGCAAGTCCGTAGTAACCCCGACGCTTATGATGCCCGATTGGGCCCCTTCGCTGTCACTTACGAGGCCGGAGACTTCATTCCCGTGAAGCTCGAAATCCGCGATGCAGCGACCGGGCGACGGCTCCGCCAGGATGGCGAGGACGATCTTGCCATTCTCCATCGTTTGGCTGAAAAATGCCGCACAACCTCGATCCCACCCTCAGTCGAGTGAATCCATGGACATCGTTCAGTTCCTCTTTGCTGTCGTCAATCTCCTTTTGGCTTTGGTCGTTTTGTTCGGAGGCCAGCTGATTTTCAAACGGCTGACTGAACTTCGCGAGGACATCGAAGCCATCGAACGACGTCTTCCGCCTGAGGACACCAAAGGACCAGGTGGGTCTGACCCCAACCTGCACTGGAAACAGTGAGCGATTGTGGTTCAGGTCAGACTGCGTGTGACCAACGTCCGCAGATCAGTCAAGTCGTCATCTGACAAGCTTGAGCGTTGACGTGCAAGGAATCGGGTGGCGGTGCTGATGGCCGCCCGCATTTTGGGATCAGCCATGTGCATCGAGGCATTGCGACCAGCGCGATGTACCATGGATTCGAATGAGTCGGTAACCGATGAAGCTCCTCCTTTACGCCAGCGATACACGCGTTCGGCTTCCGTAATGGCATCGACCATGTCTTCGTTTTCACCGCCGAAAATGACCTGGACAGCCAATGCGCCCGAAATGAGCATTTCGACGTAATCAAGCAAGCCATACCGGCCTTCGCTCGTATGGTCGTAGTTGAAATGCACGACCAGCTCACCTTTCCGCTCACGGATGCCGGAGACTTCGATACCGTGATAGGTGCAGAACACAAATCGAGCTGCTTCCCGAACGTGTTGGCGATAGCCGCCGGAACGTTGCCTGGATTCCGCACGGAATAGGCGCGACAAGGTGGAGTTCTTGGAGAACATGAGGGGATCCAATGTCTGTTTCTCCCTCATGGATCGTCGCTTGCCTACCTCGGATGAATGCGGAAAGCGGGGTAAATGCGTACGCAGATCTGCGTAATCCGTCCCGCTCAAATACACTTCACCCAAGAGGTATCGACGATTACCTGCGTGACTTAAGCTGTATTCGCAGCTCGGTGATGTCTGACGGCTCTCCGATGATCGTTACCCGATCGCCATCCTTGAACTCCGTAGAGCCGCGCGGGAATTCAACTTCCCCGTCGCGCTGAATAATGGCTACCAGGCACGAGCCAGGAAGCGTCAGATCCATGAGCTTTCGGTTTCGCCACTCGGATGCCTGTTGATCCGAAACGTTGACCGTGAGCGCACGGTCGTTCCGGAGAAGTACCTCACGCAATTCCTGCTCATCCCGTGCTCCGTGCCAATCATCCAGGAAGCTCTCTTCATCCACACGTCCCGCAATCTGTGCCAGGATCCGGAGATGCTGGCCAGGATTGGCTTCGGGACTGACCAGGAAGAACAGGGTCCTGACCTGCTTGTCATCTTCGATCTCTGGGGTCAGAGGATCATTCCCAGGCACGAACACAGGGTCTTTCGATCTGACCAGGACCAATTCCGATTGGTCGAGCGCTTCGGTTCGGAAGTGCGGCAAGGCCACCCCTCGCGTTACCGGCGTCGCACCAACCCGGGTTCCGTTCATGATACGATCACGGATTTCATCCTCCGACGAAGGAAGGCGGCGAGCCAACATGGCCGAGACCTTTTCAACGACCTGCGGGAAATCGTGAGGCTCTTGCAGATCCAACACAAACGAGCGGGCGACCACCTTTTCGTACGGATCTTCGCCTCGGAGCCCTTTTTCCTTCAGGATGCTGCGGAATTCTACATCGAGACCTTCAAATCGACGCTGACCCAAACGGCTGAACCAGTGGTAGATCGCGCCATCACGACGCACATTCCCCATCGCATAGAAGCGATACCAGAAGTAGCACAGCAGGGACATGCCGATGGTGAACAGGATGGCCATCGCTCCCATGTAGACAATCAATGCCCCGCTGGTCAGAATGCCGAAGATCTGAACCCACGGGTAGAATGGAGAGCGATATCCAGGATCGTACGACCGGATGTGGCTCTCCCGCATCACGATGACAGCAAAATTGAGCAGAATGAAGATCAGCAATTGGAAGGCGGAAGCCAGCTTGGCAATACCTTCTGCGTCCAGGACCACGATGAACAAGATCATCAGAAAGCCGGTCATCAGGATGCTGTTCAGCGGGGTCTGGAAACGACCGAGCTTGGCCAACGCAGGCGGCAGAAGCCGATCCTTGGCCATCGCCCACGGGTAGCGCGAGGCCGACATCAGCCCTGCATTTCCGGTGGAGGCAAATGCTGCCAGCGCGGCGGCGACAATCAGGATGAGGCCCCAACTACCAGGCAACCAGGTAAAGAACTGGTCGGCCGCGGTCGCTACGGGACGCAGGTCGCTGCTGAGCTGCGACATGTCCATCACGGACACCATGATGAATACGCCCGCCACGTAAATCAGCGTGGTGATGCCCAGCGAGAGAATCATCCCCAGGGGGATGTTGCGGTCCGGGTTCTTCACTTCCTCGGCAACACTCGTCACCTTGGTCAATCCCGCGTACGAGACGAACACGAATCCAACAGTGGCCAACAGGCCGGAAACACCGAACGAGAGGAATGGAGTGTTGCGCTCCTTCGTGATCTCCAGGGGCTGGTCGACGCCCAGATAGATGAAGCCCTGAATCAGGAAGAACGCCAGCACCGTCAATAGAATCGTAACCAGGATGCGCTGAAGTGCCGTGGTCTCCTTGGCGCCTACGACATTTATGATCATGAAGACCGTGGTCAGGCTCACTGCCACGGTTTTGATCGGCAACTCCACGAAAAACGCTGCATAGGCCCCAATCCCGATCAGCGCAAAAGCGGTCTTCAGCGTCAGAGCGATATACGTGCCCAATCCACCAATCGTACCGGCCATGGGCCCCAGACTCCGATCCAGGAAGAAGTACGTACCACCGGAACGAGGAAGGGCAGTCGAGAGCTCTGCCGCACTGAACATGGCGGGCAGAATCAGGATACCGGCGACGAGGTACGCCAGTGCAACGGAAGGGCCTGCCTGAGCTGCTGCGAGTCCCGGAAGAAGGAAAAACCCGGAGCTGAACATGGCACCCGTACTGACGGCGAATACGTCGAACAGTCCGAGTTCCTTTTTCAGGCGCCGCTGGGTGGATGTGGAGGCCATCGGCGTCGAGAGAAATGATTCTGGGGTGTACCCCTCCCGTTCAGGAAAGGTGTTGGGAGGCAAATGGTACCCGAGTCACGGGCCATTGTTCTGTTGCGAGTCGCCTCGGCTCCGTTACCGTGGGTGCTATCCCAATCCTTCTGCTCGTTCAGCAGATGTCAGGATGCCACGGATCATGGCGGAGGAAAATCCTCTGTGCTCCAATTCATTCAACCCGGCAATCGTACATCCGCGTGGAGTGGTTACGCGGTCAATCTCTTGCTCCGGGTGCGCATCGCCTTGAAGGATCAGATCTGCTGCTCCTCGCGCCGTCTGAGCTGCCAGGAGTAAGGCCTCGTCCGCGTGAAAACCGATTTCGGTGCCTCCCTGGGCTGCCGCACGGACCGTTCTCAAGAAGAAAGCGATCCCACACGCACACAGCGCGGTCGCCGGAATCATCATTTCCTCGTTGATGACCAACGTTGCACCGACAGCGTTGAACAATGACTCAGCAATCTCTTTTCCCCGAGCATCTTCATCCAGTGACAGACACGTCATGGATGAGCGCGTCTCGACAGCGGTATTCGGCATCGCACGGATGACAACCGTACCGTTGGGTACCAAACGCGACACGCGTTCTATCGAAACCCCCGTCAGCGTTGAGATGATCACGTGTCGCTCGGCATCAATCACGGGAGCGATCCCTTCGACCACATCTTCGAGCTGACCCGGCTGAATCGCGAGCACAACGATGTCAGCGTCCAGGACGGCTTGCTGATTATTGCTCGTGGTCTGAATTCCGTCGGAAGCCAAATCGGCAAGCTTGTCAACGTTGCGCCGGGTGACCGTGATATGACGGGCCTTGAACGTTCCTGCTTCCTTCCACCCTCTCGCCAGGGCCGTACCGAGGTTTCCACCGCCGATGATGGCCAGTCGTTTGCCTTTCATGAATGCTGAGTTTCGCTGGATGACAGTCTAGTCCACGACCTGGATCGGTCGCGCGACAGACCTGCCTTTATGCTGAATACGCAGGATGTAGGTCCCGCTCGCAGTTACGCCCGGTACCTCGAACGGCACGTCGTGTTGACCTGTTTGCAAAATGCCCAGGTCACTGGATGCTACCGTTCGGCCCATGAGATCAACGATGGACAGGGCCACTGGACCTGGCTCATGGACGGAAAGCAATACGCGTGCATTGCCTTGCATCGGATTCGGGTAGACGCTGTCGAGCCGGACCTGATCGGGCAGCGAGTGCACTTCATCCGTTGACGTGGACAACGCGCCATTGAACACATTCAGGACGGGATAGGCCCCATTGAAGACCTGATCAACTTCCCCTTGCTCCATGGCAAACCAGTCGCGAAGAAGACTGCCGTAAACCGAACGGAAGTCAATTCCGGCAACCATGTTTCGGGCAGGGTCGAGATTCTGCAGATCGGGAGCATCTCCCAGCATGCCGCCAGCCAGGTGCTCACCAAAGATGAACATGGGTGCTGATGTCCCATGATCCGTTCCCGAAGAACCGTTCTGAAATACTCTGCGACCGAATTCGGAGAACGTCACACCTGTGACGCGGTCGAGCAATCCATCTGTTCTCAGATCCTCAACGAATGCGGCAATCGAATTGCCCAGACGACTCAGCAACGTGTTGTGGAGCCCCGCCTGATTGGCGTGGGTGTCAAAACCGCCAATGCTGACGTGATAGATTCGCGCTCCGAGACCACCGCGGATCAAGCGTGCCACGGTTGCCAAATCCGTACCGAGCGTGCTGCCTCCGCTGTACGAAACCAGATTTCGCCCTACATCAAAAGCGTCCTTGATGACCTGCGCGTACACAAATGAATCATTCGAGACCCGACGGACGAAGGAGATCTCCTGTCCCTGGATGGTGTCGGGTACATCGTCTTCGTCGAAAAGCTGTCCCGATTGAGCCAGACGGTCAAGCAACCGCTGATTGGGCAGCGTAACGCCAAGCGATTGACCATGACCGGCAAACAAGAGCGGTGTAGAGGCACCGATTTGCAAGGCGATGGGGTGATCCGGCGGGTTGTCCGCATAGGTCGGGTACTCGTTCTCAAGGAACCGGCCAGACCAGCCGGTGCCTTCCAGTTCGGAGGCGTCTCTTCCAGACAGCCAAACATCAGTTGATGTGAAATGGGATAGTTCGGGCGAGGCATACCCGACATTTTGAACGATCTCAAGCACACCGTCCTGATAGAGCGGCATCAGCCGCTGAAGGGCCGGATGCAATCCTGTCTCGGAATTGATTGAGAGGGCATCCTGAGGCGAAATGGCCAGATTCGGTCGTCCGTTGTAATAGATATCGTTGTTGATCGGGACGACCGTATTGAGCCCGTCATTTCCTCCGGATAGCTGGATGACCACCAGAATCCGGTCCGAGGCTGATCCTGCCAACGCGCGCAGAAGCGGGTTGGCCACCGATGCCTGAACGGTTCGTCCATTCAAGCCCAGCGAGACGGCAGCACCGGAAAGCGCCATTCCACGCAGGAACTGTCTGCGTGACCAGGTCGAGTGCGCCTTGTCGTGCAGCTCTCCGTCTTCAAGTCGAGATCCGTGATGCGTGCACATATCAGGCTAATTGATATTCGGGGTACTTGGACAACGACACGATGTAATTCCGGATCATGATCGACGCGTTCTGAGAGCCCGGATTCCATTCATACCATGGGACGGTCCCCAGGAACAGCTTCACAAGGTTCTTGTGGCTCTCTGGTCCGTCGAGGAATTCCTGAGGCAGAGGCTGAGCAACCAGGTCTCCGGCAAATGGCTGATCGATCTCCGGAATTTCCACCAGATCGAGTGGAATGGCGAAGAGGTTTTCAGCCAGATTCAATGCCAGGGAGATGACCGGATGCAAAGAAGCTTCGTCCGTGTAGTCGTCAATCATGGCATTGTAGTTGACACCCAGAACCGACGAATTCAGGTCCGACTCAGAGCTGAAATTCGTGTCCGCTGAGCTCCAGCGAAGCGGCAGCGTGTCCGTCGACAGCCATGCGTGGTGCCCCGGCCAACCTGCCACGTTCGGGGGCGAGAGCAGGTCCTGCCCCAGATTTCGGAGACCTGCATAGATATTGACAAACTTGTCCTGAGCAGGCGTCCCCTTGAATGCAGATACTTCAAGAAGCATCAACTCAACGGGACTCTTGATCCGTACCCCTTCGCAGTGAGGCTCATAGAATGCCTCACAGGAAAAGAGGTCGGCCAACACGGGTCCCATATCGAAATCGTGAGCTATGATCCGCTCTTCCAGCCAATCGACAACGTTCTCGTCCGGGTTTTCATAAATGAATTCGCTGACCAGCTTTTTCGCGAGGAAATATGCCACCTGCTGAGGACGCTCCTGGAAAATCAAATCGATCATTCCAATGTGATCGAAGCTCCCCCACTGTCCGAAAATCTGCTTGATGCCGGCATCAAAGGCCCACGAAGCCTTGTGTGACTCCCAGGTTGAGCGGACATCCATTCGCCACCCGGTCAGCGCGCGCGCGGCCTCCACGATATCGTGCTGCGTGTAGTTGGGCTGTCCGTGCTTGTCGAGCGGCCCCATGGTGAACAACTCCAAAAGCTCGCGAGCAAAGTTCTCATTCGGTGCGCCTTTTCGGTTGTATCGCCCGTCGAGATAGTACAGCATGGCCCCGTCCGTGACGAAGCCGCGCGTCATGGCCTTGAAGTCGCTGACAGCCCCAAAGGTCAGACGCTGGACATACTTGTACGCCAGCGTTCCGTAGCGATACTTCCTTACATCCGTGACGAAGTGGTTGTGCCAGAACAGGAGCATGCGGCCCCGCAACGTTCCGGACATGAGGTCACGAAGCAGCATTTCTCGCACTTCGCGAACGTAGAATGCGTTGTCCTGATTGAACGCATTGATTTCATCCTGCGAGGCGCCGGATGGCGGGTACAGTTGATACAGCCAGGATGGTGACGGATAGAGCGCAGAAGACAAGGGCTCTTCGACCCACTCTTCCACTACTTCGCGTGCCATCCGCCCTGTCGCGGCAGATATCTTTTCAGGATCAGACGACGCACATGCCCGGCGCAGCAGATGCGCAGCCTGGCGTCGCGTGAGAGGAGAATTCAGATCAGCGTACATACGATTGCTCACACCCATTGAACCCCGTTGTTCCTGAAAATCGACGAACGGGACACTCGTATTAAGCTGCCAGACGTTTCAAACCACTTGTACCGGGAGCGGGGCTCGAACCCGCACGAGGTTTACACCTCAACGGATTTTAAGGAGTTTGCACCGTTTGTTTCTCGTTGTGCCACAACACTTATTGCAAAGTGTAGTTGGTGGTGTAGTTAAAGACTACGCCTGCATGACCATCGTTTCTAAGGAAGCTAATGCATGTAATTCCTTAGGATCCACAAGCATTTGGTTCCAAGAGAATTCCAGCACTATCTAGCTAAATCCCATATTTCTTGTGAAATGAAACGGCTAAGCTCCACATCGAAAGCGCCACGATTCCTAGTACAAAGTCTAAAACTAGCACCACTTGGCGAAGAGACAAATCAAGAAACAGCTTATCGTAGTCAATCAATACCCCGGTGTAAGTGAGATAGACCGGAACACAGTACATAACAATCAATGCTACGGCAGCGCCAAATCCTGCGAGCCAATAGTTCCATGCACTTGTTTTCAATCCGGAACCCACACCATAATCGAGTTGCCTCGCACCGTGTTTTTCCATCGCAGCTTGGACTCTCGAAAGTCTCCGACCCACTTGAACAACGGCAATCCCAATCCGAGACATCAATATTCCTGATATCGCGGAAAGGGCAGGAAGTGCGGCCATTGCGGAAGGATTCCATGTCATCCCCAACCCGACCAATCCTGCAACCGTCGTCAAAGTAAAAAATATGGTAGCGTAAGACCGTGCTTCCCACTGTCCCTTTTCCAATCTGAGAAGCTTGTATTCTTCAATCAACACCTCTTGATTGAAAGACATCCGCGAAGATCCAGAGTTCTCAGATTCAAAGTTACTAGGGCCAACAGTTCTGGGCACTAACCATAGTCTTGCAACCGACCAGTAAATCCTATTTATTGTCGAGTGCTTCAAAGCAAGAATGCAACTGCCTTTTACCTCTATGATGAAATCTAATCTGAAGTTGGCTATCTGTTCTTCTGATGTCAACAGAGTGTCAAAGCGAATCGAGAGACTTAGCCCAAAAGAGATCGTCGTTTTGATGTCACGTATCCGTGAAATTGACTCCAAGCCCATTCTAAGGACTTGTGCATTGCCTTCTTAAGCAGAAGTCCTAAGATACCAACTAGCGTCGTTCCGGTCGGAGGATCTCAGTCGTCTTGAAGCTCGATCGATCCAGTTGGCGTTCGGCCATGGTTGCTCTTGAAACCCATTATTCAGCAGCAGACTTTTGATTCCTCTGTGGGAGGTAACGGCATCGACTCTTTGACGTTGAATGCAGACCGTCCTAAATGCTCGATGAAGAAGCCGCCCCACTTTTATGCGATTCGAATGGTCTGAGTTGCTAACCAGATTCCCGATTCTGCCATCTGATCCAACGGTGAATCCGGCCAGAATCGTCTTGCCATCTACTACCATCCAGGCTTCTGATCGTTTTCCATATATCCAGTACATGCTGTAGAGCAGGAAAACGAATGACGATAAGATGCTTACAGTCAACCGTCCATAGTCGCTTCCTACATGGAGATGAAACAATCGACGATATGCGACGGGGCTAACCGAGTGCTCGTGAACTAGCATCATCTGTGAATGACAATTTTATATCTACAAGTTCTTGTAGTCTGCGACCTATAAGTTTTATCTCGTGCCTCACATGAGAAACCAAGATCCCATGGTTTACTCTGCACATTTCGCTGAACGAGTTGTTTATTTTTTCAAGCTCAGCCAAGATGGCTGATAATTCCAACTCGTAGACACCTGACAGATAGACCTCCCGCTCCTTCTCTTCAATACTTTGACTGATATCCCCTCCAATGGACCAGAGAAACGGAGTGACGTGACCTCGACTTAGATCTTCTTTCCAGTCCGATAGGTCATCAACACGTTGAGACGCAACTAAATACTCTGTCAGCTCCGAGCAAAGATTGGTTGGTGCGTTGGTTGCAGAAATCGCCTCAATCAACTCCACTAACTCGATAATTGTATTCGATCGGTCGACGACCAGTTCACTGTACTTATCAACTTGAAAAATCTCAGCAGAATCGCTTCGCATTCGATTTACTTCGCGAATTGAAACCACGTTTTCCGCATAACGGTCAAAAACGATTCTGTTGACCCTAGTAATCCTGTCCCTTGGAATATCCTCGATTAAGTGTATGAGGGCGTAAGTGTACAGTTGTCTCAATTGCAGTAAGACTGCATCGTCGACCAATGATCTTTTGCCATCAATTAGCTGATCTGTAAAAATGTAGTCTGCGTTCCGGAAGGTGTGATACAATTGTAATCGATTGTTCCAATTGCTGGAAAGGCATCCATCCGGAAAGAACTCCAACAAAGCATCGACATGATTTCCAAATAAAGGGCGCCCTTCGTGGTCCATGCAGAAAGCCACGACAGCATCAGCATCTTCAACGCCGACTGAGCTGACATACGTCGTAAATTGTTTGACCGTAAGCGCCATTATTCAAGTGGATTTGAGTCAGTAAGATGGAATGACCACTTCAGAAAAGGAACCCGAATTTCTAAACCACCTTTCTTGCCATGCGATAAAAGGTCATGCTTTCTTTTCGGCAACATTCAAAGCAAAGTCGTCTGGCATATCATCATCTAGCGATTCCTGCGGCGGTATTTCGAAACGAAATCATCTCCAAAGGCCTTGCAATTTTTTGATCGAGCTCCACATCTTTTTGTGCGATTTCTGTCACCATCACACAAGTGCCTTCAAAGATGCGATAGACAGGAGTTGTTTCCCCGAATGAGCCAGTCTATGACAGTTGGCACACAGAACAGATACGTCATCCAACGTCAAATCCCATGTGCTTTCGTCTGTAAGATCTCGACTAGAAACCGGAATCAGATGGTGACAATCAAGCAATCGTTTACCACGATCTCCATACTTGACCACCGGTTCTAGGCCACACACTGCGCAAGTATAGTTTGCCTGTTCTTTCGCTTTTTTTGCCAGTTTCGGATTTCTGACGAAGCGCATTTGTTCTTTCAGGGCACGTCTCTGCTCACGATAGGTACTTCTCTCCGCGTAGCTAGAAGTTGATCCTGATTCCGAGTTTTCCGCTTCATCAACCACGAGACTCCCGACCTCTATCAGAAAGCTGTAGAGCATTTGGGTGCAACGAGCTAAATACCTTCCCTGGGACAGCCGTATCCCATCCTTCCTCACGGCAAAAGGATAGTGAGACAGCACTGAAAGCTTTTTCTCGTCCCTGATATCTTGCTCGTACTCCTTTCTTAGAATCCTGATTGGAATGGGCTTGTCAAGCGCTGAGAATCCGCTCAGGTCGATCCTGAAGTACCTATCGCTGAAGCCCCAAGCACTGTTCACAGGCGGCTGATCGGCTGTCTCATAGCACGGGACTGAGATCCGCGAATAGCCGCAAAACCTAGCATCACGCTTCCCGTCCGGCCATTTGTCCTCTAAGAAATGGAGAACCAAATCACCACGAACGGGCTCCTTCATTATTGCGTAAAAATCGTTACCTGCCTTGTTTTTGGTTGGGCTCCACAGGCAGGTCCCGAATTCCCAACCAAGCCCACCATGCTGGTGATCCATTTTGGTGATTTCAATCCAGGTTGTTCGAGAGGTGTCAAACTGGGGTAGTGACTGCATTTGAGGCTAGTATCAACTGATGTAGATCTACCACAATAAAACTCCTGACCAACATCTTCCACGCGAGTTTTCCTGCCCCTGCATGTGGAAGCGTTGGATGACTCCCAAAATCAGGAACACTATGCACTCTCGTTGTTCGCAATTACTGTACTAGTTTTGAAGACATAGGGATATTTGTACACTATGATGTTTTGTGTCACTTCGGTCTTGAAAAAAGTTACCGGACGGATGAAAACGGCTCTTAGTCCTCAATCCATACATTTGTCCTTTTCAATAACTGTTAACGGGTAGCCCGTTACACCAAGTCTCGGCCAGGTATTGTCCTCAATCTTTCGTCATAGCAAATCCGGCCAATGGATATATCAGGTATACGTCCCGGATCCCACCACTGGCCGATCTAAGCGAGTACAAAGAAATCTCAAGACGAAGTCTGAGCACGAAGCACGCATCCGTCAACGGGAGCACGACAAACGATTCGACAAACTTGCGCGAAGCGTTGAGAAGAAGTCTCACCGGTTATCCTTTCAGATTGCCGAGTTCTTAGCCGAGAGGCGAAAACTAGTTGAGCAGGGATTCAAGTCTCAGAACACCCTCAGAACGGATGTCGGCGTACTCAAGGCTTTTGAACGAGAAGTCCTAGAATCGCTTGGGGATGTACCTCTCGCGACTATTCGGCAAAGCCACATTCATGCATACAAAGACACGGCGCTCGAAGAGGGGTTTTTGAGAGACAACGGAAAGCGAGGTGGACCTGTCGCTCCTACCACTATTGCTCTCCACCTGCGTCACCTCAAAGCATTCTTTTCGGAGAGGTCCAAATTCGTTCGGACAAATCCTGTTGAAGGCGTAGAGATACCCAAGAACCAGAAGCCATCATCTGAAAGCATTCCGACAGGAATTAACTGGGACAATCTTATAGAACGTCTTCAGGAGAAAGCCTTGGGAGATAGGATTGATATTCCGTTCTGCCTCCTCTACTCCCTAACAAGAACTGGTGCCCGAATCGGTGAACTACAGCATCTGAAGTGGAAGCCTACCGAAGATCATGAGCGCCTCAAGAACCATTCGAAATCTTACTCGGTGCTCACTCCTGATCGAACTAGAATGAGAATCTTGTCCAAACGGATTTACCGGGAGTCTCTTATCACCCAACTTGAACCTGTCCTTTCCGCCATAGAGAGCCTTCCTGCACATTCCCAGACGTACGTTTTCGGCAATCCTGATACAGACCTACCCTACAACTACCGAGCGTTCTCTGGAAGACTCGACAAGGTAAAAGAAGAACTAAACCTGCCACCTTCCCTTACCCCGCACTCCCTTCGCCATGGATTCGTCACCGAAATGATCAGACGAACCAACGGTAACCTCTCTCTAGTTGGTCAATACATCGGACACACGAATCAGTGGATGACGGAGCACTACAAACACGTGATCGATGATGAACAGCGTGATTTTGTTGATCTAATCATGCAGTGAACGTGGCCTTCGAATTTCTCTGTAGTATTCCGGACTGTAGTGGTTCAAAGTCTCCATAGTCAACGATCATACTCGTCTGGTATCTCTCGTTGTATCTCAGCACACCATCCACTCCATTCAAATCCTGAAATACAACTCTACCAATCCTGTAGTCCTTCGTCCATAATTGTTTCGAAAATCTCTGGACTGTTTCCTTGTGAAATGCTCGAATCAAACAGTGGATGTGGTAGGAGCAATCATTTGAGTATCGGTGAAAAGAATAATACCACTGATCTGACACCATCTTACACCTGTCTTGAATCTGCCTCAGCACCTCCATCATGTAATCCTGAGTGACATTTTGCAATTCGTACCCCCTATTTGAACGGGTGTGAAACACTGCCATCAGGTTGAAATCAATTTCCTTGGCCTGAAATATTCTCTTCTCTACTTCTAAAATTCTGTCTTCTCTTGTCATCATTGCAATAACCATCTTTTGTGATATGTCTCGGATGGGTACACCACATCCTTTCACAAATAAGTATGGTCATGGCCGGAAAAAACGATTCGGATTACCCCCCTCTGTTTCTGATCCATTCTTCCACGAGTGCGACCACCTCGCTTCGAAGCACCTTCCTCCCCCTGAAGTAGATCATCACGCCAAGCGTTTCCTCTGATTCACTTCCCCATCCCTCTGGGAGGTTGACGCGAGTGGAGATCGTGTTTTGAGGAGATGAGAACACGTCCAAACTGTTGGACTCTACTGCCCAATCCAAGAAGGCGAGCACATCATCCTTGATATGATCATCGCTTTGCATTGCTCATTCCTCTAGACTGGCCCAAAACTCGACATGAGTTTTCACCTGACTCCGGGTGGGCTTCGTCACTCTGAAGTAAATGGCTAGCCCATGGTCCTCATTGCTTCCTGCGCCCCATCCTGAAGGGAGTTTGTTCTTCGTTGAGACAGGATTGCCGATGTGGTCATAGATCTGGATCCTCTTGGTCTCAACCGCCCAGTCCAAGAAGTCCATGATATCATCTACGGTAGTCTTTCGTGCCATGGTATTTCACCTCGTCTGCACTGGTAAGTATGTCGTTCTTCAAAATTCTAGAGGGAGTCTATCAATCCCCGCTTAGCCTTGGAGGAGACTTCCACATAACGCTGGGTCGTACTGAGATGCTTATGCCCCAGAATATCCTGAAGGTCTCGAAGCGATGCTCCCACGGCAGAGAGGTTCCTAGCGGCTTCTGTGGCGAGCGTCCTCCTTCCTGAATGACTGGAGGCCCCTTTGATTCCGAGCGTTTCGTAGAGCCTCTTGAACCAGCACACGGCGCTGTGCGCAGTCATGGGGCCACCGCGCATCGTCAAGATCACCGTACAGTCTCGCTCTCGCCATTCGTACTTGGGGTGCTCCCGTAGCCGAACGAGAGCCTCCTTCAATTCTGAATGCAGAGGTATCACGCGCCCGCTTCCCATCTTGGATACGGAATCTCGAAGTTCAACGAAGTCCTGTACTTCACCTTCAGAGTCCAGCACCATATCCCACGTAACTCCCACGATCTCACTCGCTCGCAGACCCGCCCTGTAGGAGAGCAGAAACATTACTAGGTTTCGCTCTGGATCTTGCGTCTCCTCTACTAGATGCCGAGCAACTGAACGGGCTTGTGTTGACGTTAGAATCTTGGCCTGCTTACCGGGCATTTTTGTATATGTTTTATTCTCTTTTAACTATTAAATATACAAATATTTCGACTCAATTGCGCGCATCCCCCTACTGCGTATTGGGACGCAATGCCTTATGATGAATTGCCTACACTCTGATGATTCCCTCTAATACTTCACATCCTCATCTATGACAGACCAGAAAGAAATCTGGAATGACGTTTGGGCCTCCTCAGCCTATGCTCAGCCTCTTCTTCGTCAGTCCAAAGCAGTTTACAAGCTTAACGCACTTGAGCAGATCCTAGATGCCCCGTTTGAAGGTTTTGCTTTAGATATTGGATGTGGGGGCGGGTACGTTTCTGCTGAAATCTCTCGCCGAGGGGCTCGCAAAGTAGTCGGCATCGACTTTTCACAATCAGCTATCGACCTCGCCATAAAACATCACTCCAGCGAAACAACTTCATTCAGAGTAGCCGATGGGTGTTCTGGTTTTCTTCAGCATGACGAGATAGGCACATTTGATCGAGTATTCGTCCTAGGTGTTCTTGAGCACAATGAGCACCCCGAAGAGATCCTCCATCAATCAATGAACGCACTTAGATCTGGCGGAAAACTGATCGTTTCAACCTCAAATACTCACTCAGTTTATCATGCCCAATATCTCTTGTTTAATGCGCTTGGCATCTGGCCTTATGGACATTTAAAGCACTATAGTGATGCACAATTATCTAAGCTGCTTTCTGATTGCGGATTTATCCCAGATAGCAGTGTAATCCTCGCATGCAATGCCTCCCCTGTCCACTTGAGCCTTCTAGATAGGCTTACTTCCATCTTGCCACGAGTGGGTAGGTACTGCTTAATGGTCGCCACTAAACTCTAGTCCAGAATGGGACCCTTTATAGCCAACGTTCTTGCTGGAGTGGTCGCTACGGCCGTTTTCCTACTCCTCACGAGTGCAATCCAACGAATGCGGGTTTCGCTGTTGGTGAAGTCTCTCTATCGCGTGGTTTTTGGCGAAGGGATCTTCTACTACAGCTCTAGAGCCAAATCATTCAAAGATCTCGGTTCTGTCGGAAATTTCGTTAGCTCTGCCGATTCGACTCTGACTTATGTAGGGTACTGGCTGGCTTCTCTGGAGCATTCGGATCTGGAACGAGAGCTGAAAGCTCTAGCAAGACGGAATGTCAGAGTCAAACTATATCTACTAGATCCACGGTCTCCGCTGCTACCATACTTCGGAAAGCTGTTTTCTTTGTCTGAAGATGCAATGGCCGAAAAAATCGAAGCTTCGCTAACACATTTAGCAAGAATGAAACATTCACTTCCCGACCAATACCGGGAAAATGTCACAATACGCGTTCACAACAGCCCGATAAACGCCTCCATCTTCGTATTCGATCAGGGTTCAAAGAAATCCAAAATAATGATCGACCATAAGCTACACACGAACCCTAGGTCGGACTCTTACGGGTTGGTTTTGTATTACAGTGAATCCGCTCTGTTCAAGAGGGTGCTAGCGACATACGGAAGAGCCATTCAGGACTCTACCCTCGTAGAAGATTCCATTCTC
Source organism: Rhodothermales bacterium (assembly GCA_028284865.1). Taxonomy (GTDB): domain Bacteria; phylum Bacteroidota; class Rhodothermia; order Rhodothermales; family UBA10348; genus JAAZVD01. The sequence goes on from JANQQV010000007.1 coordinate 163,993, forward strand.
GAAGATGATTCTACCCCTGACGAGGATTCTCCAGAAACTGCACTACCTCTGTCGCCAGAGAAGCAGGAGTCCTCTGAGCAGAGTTGAGAAATAGCGAATAATACTCCTCTCTCCTATAATCCTTCACACCATACATACTACGATACTTTTCTCTATCTCGTGAATCTCGGTGCTGGATATCCTCCCTTGCTTGGGATATAGTACATCCCTCTCTTTCCGAATATCTTTTTATGCGGATGGCTAACGGAGCGTAGCAGAAGACACGGCATACATCTCGAATGTCTCGTGTCAACCATCCCGCAAGCCTTGATTCGATGATGATTTGTTCACCAGTTTGTGCCATACCCACTTGCCAATCATCGACTCTGCGATGAACCGAGTCAGGTAGAGAGGCAACTCCCTGTATCGACATTCCGTGCTCTGAGCAGATCTGACGAAATTTATCCCCTGTGTTTAGCCGGTTCCATTCTGGCAATTGCCCCAGAAGCACCTTGGTCAGCGTACTGGTTCCCGAAGCTATTTCACCCGAGACAGTAAGAATCCTATACGAGTGGCTCATATTACTCGCTGAATAATTGAGTTCACGCTCTCTCCAAAAATACTAGTACGGGAGCCAATTGAAGTGCCCAAATATCTCAAGGCTTTTTGGGTTTTTGGACCAACTATCAATCCTTGGGCATTGATAGTACTGACTATACCAAATACGTGGTTTGGATCTGATGTTTTTAGTGCTATGGAAATGAGTTCATCCACTGTCTCTGATTCTGCATGTTCAAGTAAAACAGCAAGCGCACGGATCCGAGTTTGAGAAATCATTTCTTGATTTCCTGCTATTTCCCGCAGCTTTCTCTGGTCGACGAAACCATTTTCGGCGAGATAGAGTGTGCCATACACGGATAGATACTCGTCACCTAAATCAAGCTTTTCCCTTAACACTCCAATCAATTCCCCATCATTGAGCTTCAATAATTGCATGATCCACAGAGCATCTTGCTGGAGATCGCTCGATCCCTCACCTAGCCACTTTTTGCAGATTGCAACGAGGTCCATGACCTGAGCAGACCCGACTTTGTAGAGGAGTTTTTCAAAGTCATCTGTATTTCCTCTAGCCTCTAGAAGACGCTTCTCCAATTGCGAGTGGTGTTCAGTCATTTCTCTTAGTGTTGTCTTAGCAATGAGCCTCGTATCCGATGAGCGTTTACCTCGAAAACGCCTGACAGTATACAACTTCTACCCTAGGCGGTGTAGTTTGGTGTAGTTGTCATTGTCACGACTTGCAGACTTCAATGACAGCCCGACAACTAGTTCTAAATTATTGTTATTGTGGATTTTGGATTGTACCGGGAGCGGGGCTCGAACCCGCACGAGGTTTACACCTCAACGGATTTTAAGTCCGTTGCGTCTACCAATTCCGCCATCCCGGCATGACGCTGGAAAGATAGCAACCCGAGGCCGCCAGTTCTGCGACCATCGGAGGGTATGCACGTATATTCCACATCTCCAACGTTTCGACGCCTACCATCACCCTTCTGGAATCGGTCATCCATCCGCATGACGCCAACGCCTTCCATACTCGAGTTGCTTGATCATCTGGCCCATCAGTCGGCCAAGCGATCCTACGCTCCGTATTCGGGGCGACAGGAAGGCGCGGTGCTGCTTCTGGAGGATGGGGCCGTGATTCACGGATGCCGGGTGGAGAATGCTTCCTTTCAGTTGACCATTGGTGCGCTGGACAATGCTTGGTCCACGGCGCACGCAGTTGGCCGCATGGATGTTGCTGCCGTGGCATTCAGCGGGCCGTGGAGCGAATCAGACAAAGCGTTCCTGCACGGCCTTCCGCATCTTGATTGGGCGTTCCCGGCTGCCAGCGTCGCCGTGGTTTCGGATGACCTGCCCGAACCCGCTGAGTCTCTTCAGCCCCTTCTTCCCGATTGGGGCGATGATCCTGTTCTCGGTGCTCAAGCCGCTCGCAGCGCAGCTGACCTGGCCTGGGTGCCCGAGTCGGATTTTCCTGTCGGCACCGTCGTGCGGACTCGAGGAGGACACCACGTACCTGGAGTGAATGTAGAGCATCCGGATTGGCACAGAGTCTTGTGCGCCGAGCGCAATGCGCTGTCCACGTTGGTCGCGTATGGATACGAATCTGCCTCGGAGATCCACGTTTCTTGCATCAAGGATCCGGGCGGTTCACCCTGCGGAGCATGCCGCCAGGTCATCGTGGAACTTGCCCCAAGAGCCACGGTTTGGATGGACCGCATCGATCAGCCCCCCGTTTCCATGCAGTCGTCTGAGCTGCTTCCCGGGTCATTCACGGGAGCCACCTTGCGAAAGCATACCCTCTGATCGGCTCACCCATCCTTTCGACCCCGTCTGTCCCTGATGCTCAGCCAGCTTGTTGTTTTCGTCCTCGGATTGGGAATCCTCTACCTGGGTGCAGATTGGCTGATTGATGGCGCATCAGAAGTCGCCAAGCGGTTTGGAATCAGACCGCTGATCATTGGTCTGACCATCGTCGCCCTCGGAACGTCTCTGCCCGAGTTCCTGCTCAATCTCTTTGCCGTCGCGGCCAAAGAGGACGGTCTGGCGATCGGAAACATCATTGGCTCAAACATCGCCAATATCGCCCTGATTCTTGGTGTGAGCTCGATCATCATGCCGCTCACGTTCGATGGGAGCGTCTTGAAGAAAGAGTATCCCATCATGCTCGCCGTCACGGGACTGTTTTACATGCTTTCGCTTGATGGCGACATTTCGCGGGTCGATGGCATGATTCTCGTCGCCGGCCTGCTGGCTTTCTTGGTTTTCGTCATCAAGGACTCATCCAGCAGCGCGGCGGTGGAAGCTGAAGCGACAGTCGAAGCAGAAGACGAAGAAGCAGCGGGTCCTGAGGATGCGATGTTTGTCCCCCATACGGGCCTGAAAAAGTGGCTTCACGATGAGAAGGTCGGCCCGTTCATGCGCATTCTGCTCATCGTGGCCGGGATGGCAGCGCTGGCCATCGGCGCGAGGCTCATGGTGATGGCTGCGATAGCCATGGCAGAGATGCTTCAGATCAACCCGGTGATTGTTGGTCTGACGATCGTTGCAATCGGTACGAGCCTACCTGAATTGGCTGCCAGCCTGATGGCCTCAGTGAAACAAGAATCCGATCTGTCCGTGGGTAATATCCTGGGAAGCAACCTGTTGAACATTCTGTTCGTCATTGGAGTGGTTGCCATGATCCAGCCCATGGAAGTGGATGCCGAGACGCTTTCCTTCCACATGCCGGTCATGATTGGCTTCACGCTTTTGCTTTGGCCCCTGGCACGAAGGAATCATGACTTGTCGCGACCAGGAGGCATCGTTCTCCTCACTGGATTCCTGGCATACATGATCTGGTTGATCTTCCCTTACATCTGATCACGCAGTCCGGATATGCGATTCGATCCGTTCAATGGAACGGGCGTCATTTAGCCATCCACTCAGCCACCTCAACACGTGGACCTTTCTTTCGGATCATCTCCATGGCTTTTGCTGCTGTCGGCTGTGGTTGCCGGCGCCGTCACTCTGTGGACATACCGATCGACGATTCCTCAGCTGGACACCCCCCGTCGGATAGCACTGGGCGTTCTTCGCTTCTCGGCCATTTTCCTGATTGTTTTCCTGCTCTTCGAGCCGATCCTGCAGCGATCCCAGACAAGAACCGTTGATCCCGTCGTTGCCGTCTTGGTCGACCGGTCAGAGAGCATGACCATCGCAGACTCCCTCCTGGGACCCGATGGCGCTGGAACAGACGCACTGCTTGGTACGCTTACTCGCGCGACCAGCGGAATGGAGACGCGGCTCTTCGGCTTTGGCTCGATAGCAGAAGAGCTTACCGCCTTGGATTCAGTCACGTTCTCATTTTCGCGAACCGATCTGGCTGCGGCCATGGATCACGCTGCTTCGGAACTGTCCAATCAACCGTTGGCCGCCTTGGTCGTGGCCAGCGATGGGCTCTATAATACCGGTACCAATCCGCTTCATGTAGCGGAAAGATATCCTGTGCCCATCATCACCGTCGCTCACGGGGATTCGACGTTGCGAAAGGACGTTCGCATCGAAGGAATTGTGACCAACGAGCTGACCTACGCTGGGCTGGAAGTCCCCGTATTGGTGCGCATCCGGAATGATGGTGTGGATGTGGGCCCGCTCCAGGTGACTCTTTTTGAAGGGGGCAATGTATTGGCCACGGCGAGCACCACCCTTCCTCCTTCCGGCGCGGAACGATCAGTGGAGCTTCTATTCGAAGCGACAGAACCAGGACGTCGGGATCTGAACGTGGTGATTTCCAGATACGAGGATGAGGCGACGTACCGGAATAACGCGACCCGATTCGATGTGCGCGTTCTGGATCAGCGAAAGAGCATCCTTGTTCTCGCTGGAGCCCCTTCCCCGGATGTCGCCGCGCTCGCACGCCTGGTCGAGAAGGATGATACCGCCACGCTGACGCTTCGCACTCAAAAACCGGATGGCACGTGGCACGAAGGCGATTTCCCCGATTCCTTCGACGACATCGATCTTGTCATTGCGGTCGGTTTCCCCGGGCCCTCGTCACGCCCGGACGAGGCGCGCCGACTGACGGATGCCGTTGCCGAAGGTCTCCCGCTGTTCTACGTCCATGACCGGGCTAGCAGCACGACGCGATTCCAGGAAAGCATCTCGACCGTCCTCCCTGTGGTCCTTCAAACTCCACGCCAGACATTCATTGACGGCACCATCCAACAGAGTGCGGCGGCCGCATCCCACGCCGTATTCGACATCGACGATCGTCGTGATGGTAGCCGCTGGCGCCGACTCCCGCCCCTTTCGCTCAGCGAGAGCCAGTGGGATGCGGCCGCCGGTGCCACCGTATTGGCTACCTCTGAAATCCGGGGAATCGCCCTTCCCGATCCGGTACTGGCCGTTATGCGGCGCGGGCAGGTCAAATCGGCAGCCATGACCGCTCACGGATTTTGGAGATGGCAACTCGTGCCAGAGGATCTCGAGTCAGATGCCGTCCGATTCGAGCAGCTGGTCGGCAACCTGATCCAATGGCTGTATGCCACAGATGATGATCGCCTGGTCCGGGTAGAACCCACCGAATCATCCTTTGCCGAAGGGGATCCGGTCATTCTCCGTGGGGAAGTCTACGACGAAGCTCTGCGCCCACTTTCTGATGCCTCCCTGTCCGTTCAGGTCACCTCGCCCGAAGGTCAGATCTTTCCCTACGAAATGCAGCCTCGTGGAAATGGGCGTTTTTCTTTGGATGTAGGGTCGCTGCCGGCAGGATCATACACCTACACGGCCGAAGCCACGCGAGACGAGGTCGTGCTCGGATCCGATGCGGGCTCCTTCTCCATCGGGCGTCGAATGCTGGAATTCCGGCGAACACGAGCCGATTTTGACTTGCTGAGGCAGGTTGCCAGTCGATCAGGAGGAACGATGGTCATGGCTGATGACCCATCGGGCCTTGAGTCTTCTATCCGGAGTCTCTCGGGATTTCTTCCGCAGACCGAGACTTCGTTGGACCAGATCCGTCTCTGGCAGCGCTACATCTTCCTGATCCTGATTCTGCTGCTCCTCAGCACGGAGTGGTTCTTCAGGAAACGATGGGGATTGGTGTAAACTAGGCTTCGTTCGGGGGTGAACCGGAGCGACGTGATTTCGTATATTCCGGGATTCATCCCGCCGTTCCGGAAACACGGGTCCGCAGGCTTGAGGCCATGATTCCTCTCCTGCTCAACCAGGTGATTTTTTCCACAAACTGAGCGCTCCGGAACCGCTTCCAAGTCATCCCACTCCATGTCGCTGACAGCACCGAACGAAGAGGCCACGATCGACTCAGAGCATGCCGTGAACGGCGCCAGCCCGAAGGATGCCACATCCAAGGACGAGCTGCTTACCGGCAACATGTCCGAGCCTGAGCAACTGGCGACACTCCTCACCCGCGTGCGCAGGCATCTTCATCAGAATCCGGAGCTGGGATTCCAGGAGGTCAACACGTATCGCTTCATTCGTGCCGTTTTGGAGACGCACGGATTGGAAGTTGTTGGTCCGTTGGCTGAGACCGGATGCTATGTGGACATCAAGGGTGACCATCCGGGACCGACGATCGCTTATCGCGCTGACATCGACGCGCTGCCCATTCAGGATCAGAAGTCGGTTGACTACCGGTCCCAGAATGAAGGTGTTGCCCACCTGTGCGGGCACGATGCCCATACCGCCATGGCTATCGGAGTGGCTGTCTATCTGGACCATCACCGGGATCAGATTCACGGGACGGTTCGCGTGTTCTTCCAACCAAACGAGGAAGGCATCCCAAGCGGCGCTCCCATGATGATCAGGGACGGCGTGCTGGAAGGCGTGTCCGCTGTATACGCGTCCCACGTGGACCCGACAGTGGAATCCGGTCGATTCGGATTGATGACTGGAGCGGTTACGGCATCTGCGGATCGATTCCGCGTCAGGGTCATCGCTGGCTCCACCGGCCACTCGGCCCGCCCGCACCAGTCAACGGATCCTATCTGGATTGCCACCCAGATCATGTCCGACATCTATCAGATGCTCGGTCGCATCTCCGATCCTCGCAAGCCCGCCGTCATCGCCATCTGCCGCATCCATGCTGGAGAGGCGTACAATGTGATTCCTGACGAAGCCGAATTCGGTGGAACGTTCAGGTGCACCGCCAGCGACGACCGAAAACTGTTCAAGCAGCAGATCGAGCGCACGGCCAAGTACGTAGGCGAAGGCCACGGAGCCCGCGTGGATGTGGACTTTGACCTCGGCTCCCCTGCCGTCATCAACGACGGTGAGATGATCCATGTGATTCGGGAAGTCATCAAGGAAGAAAAGGGCGACAAGGCGGTCTTCAACATTCCGGTCCCGAGCATGGGTGCCGAGGATTTCGCCCACTATCTGAGCCATGTACCAGGGGCGTTGATCCGAGTCGGAACGTGCAACAGCCCGGAGACCGCGAACGTCCTGCACGACTCCCGCTTTGACATAGACGAGTCTGCCATGGCTCCGGCTTCAATGGTCATGGCAAAGACCATCATGCGTCTCCTCGAGCGCAAGGCCTCCTGACTGCTGCGAAGCCAATCAGGGGTGATTCTGGTCAGTTTCTGCCGGATGTTTCGCATAGTCACGTCACGGTCTCTGCGGTTGCAGGCTTGACCCGCTGTCGCCCTTTGTGGATCGGCAATCGGCGGAACAGCCCCCTACGGGTATCGTTGCACGAAACCGGATCCACGCACCAATCGGGCACCTCAAGCCCTACCAGTACATGAGCACGGTTGCAGCAGAACAGACCCAGGATCGAACGGTGGAAAGCACCGGCCCCGTTTCTCTGACCGCACGCGCTGCGGATGAGATCCGGAAGATCATGGCCGGAAAGAACATTCCCGACGGATACCACCTGAGAGTGGGTGCCAAAGGCGGCGGATGTTCGGGCATGAGCTACATCCTGGGCTTTGATCGTAAACGCGATCACGACATTGAATTCCAGGTCGACGGGATTTCCGTTTTCATGGACAAGCGCCACGGACTGTATCTCATGGGAACGACTGTCGATTACAAAGACGGACTCAATGCCCGCGGGTTTACTTTCGAAAACCCAAATGCGACCGCGACGTGTGGTTGCGGTTCGAGCTTTTCTGCGTGACCTGGATAGGTCGTCACTGATCTGAGAAGTTGCCCGCTTGAGGCCGCGATCAGTCGTCACGCGTCGAGGAATACGGCACATTTGCCAATCGCATTCGTCGGACACTTTTACTGCCGACATTCAATGACCCTTATGGAAGGAAATTTTTCAAACCGCGTCCGGGACGTCATCTCATACAGCCGTGAAGAGGCCATCCGCCTCGGTCATGACTACATCGGTACGGAGCACCTCCTGCTCGGAATCATCCGGGAAGGTGAAGGTATTGCCGTCAAGATCCTGCGCAACCTCGGATGCGACCTCTTCAAGTTGAAGAAGTCGATCGAGGACACTGTACGCAGCACGGGCGGGACACTTACAGTCGGCAACATTCCGCTGACCAAGCAGGCTGAAAAGGTGCTGAAGATCACCTACCTGGAAGCCAAGCTGTACAAGAGCGACGTCATCGGAACGGAGCATCTGCTGCTCTCCCTCCTGCGGGACGATGAAAACCTTGCTGCACAGATCCTTCAGCAGGGTTTCTCTGTGACATACGACGCCGTTCGTTCCGAGCTGGATACCATCATCAGCGGCAAGGCCCCTGCAACACGTGCCAGTGCAGGCTCCTCGAGCAGCGGCGGCAGCGGCAAGGGTTCTTCCTCTGGCTCCGGTCGCGCTTCCGGTGGAAAAGGTCGTGAGGGCGGCAAAGGCGAGAAGAGCAAGACGCCTGTATTGGACAATTTTGGCCGCGACTTGACGGCTCTCGCCGAAGAAGACAAACTGGACCCTGTTGTAGGTCGTGAGGAAGAAATCGAGCGCGTTGCTCAGGTCCTCTCCCGTCGCAAGAAAAACAACCCGGTTCTGATTGGTGAGCCCGGTGTCGGTAAGACAGCCATCGCTGAAGGCCTGGCCATGCGCATCGTTGGACGCACCGTGAGCCGTGTCCTGTTCGACAAGCGTATTGTTACGCTCGACCTGGCGGCGCTGGTAGCCGGTACGAAGTATCGCGGCCAGTTTGAGGAGCGCATGAAAGCGGTGATGAACGAGCTCGAGAAGAGCCCCGACGTCATCCTGTTCATCGACGAGCTCCACACGATTGTCGGCGCCGGTGGCGCATCCGGAAGCCTTGACGCTTCCAACATGTTCAAGCCGGCTCTTGCTCGTGGTGAAATCCAGTGCATCGGAGCCACGACGCTGGACGAGTATCGCCAGCACATTGAAAAAGACGGTGCACTCGATCGTCGTTTCCAGAAGATCCTGGTCGATCCGGCCACGCCGGAAGAGACCGTTGAGATCCTGCGCAACATCCGCGACAAGTACGAGCAGCATCACAACGTCAATTACACGGACGAGGCCGTCGAACTGACGGTCAAGCTGTCAGAGCGCTACATCTCGGACCGCTACCTTCCAGATAAGGCCATCGATGTCCTGGACGAAGCCGGCGCTCGTGTGCACCTGAACAACATCAAGGTGCCCGAGGAGATCGTGAAGCTCGAGGGCGACATCGAGGCCGTCCGCGAGGAAAAGAATCAGGTCGTCAAGAGCCAGAAGTTCGAAGAGGCCGCCCAGCTCCGCGACAAGGAGAAGAAACTCCTAGAGCAGCTCGAGCAGGCCAAGAAGGACTGGGAAGAAAAGGCGGAAAGCGAGGTCCACGATGTTGGCCCGCAGGATATCGCCGAAGTCGTCGCCATGATGACAGGCGTCCCGGTTGACAAGATTTCTGAGCCGGAAACCAGGAAGCTTCTCAACATGGAAGAGGAGCTTCAAGGTCAGGTCATTGGACAGGACGAGGCCATCAAGAAGCTGGCCCGTGCCATCCGACGGACCCGTGCGGGTCTGAAGGACCCCAAACGTCCGATTGGATCCTTCATCTTCCTCGGCCCTACCGGTGTGGGTAAAACCGAGCTGGCAAAGAAGCTGACTGAATACCTGTTCGACTCACAGGATGCCCTCATTCGCGTCGACATGAGTGAGTACATGGAGAAATTCTCCGTGTCAAGACTCGTGGGTGCGCCTCCAGGGTACGTAGGCTACGAAGAAGGTGGCCAGCTGACCGAGAAGGTCCGTCGCAAGCCTTACTCCGTGGTTCTGCTCGACGAGATCGAGAAGGCCCATCCGGATGTATTCAACATCCTGCTGCAGGTACTTGATGATGGCCTCCTTACGGACGGCTTGGGCCGGAAGGTGGACTTCCGGAACACCATCATCATCATGACCTCCAACATTGGAGCGCGTGACATCAAGAACCTTGGCAAAGGCATTGGTTTCTCCCAGGGCGACCAGGAGTTCAACTATCAGACCCTGAAGTCGACGGTCGAGGATGCCCTCAAGCGTGTCTTCAATCCGGAATTCCTGAACCGCATCGACGACGTGATTGTCTTCCACCCGCTCGAGAAGAAGCACATCCACGAGATCATCGATCTCATGGCAGCAGAGCTCTTCGGTCGCGCACTGGAAGTCGGAGTGACGGTTGAACTCGAGGATACCGCCAAGCGCTTCCTGGTCGACAAAGGCTACGACGCCAAGTTTGGCGCGCGACCATTGCGCAGAGCCATCCAGAAGTATGTCGAGGATCCCATGGCCGAGGCCATCCTGGGCCACGAATTGGGTGAAAACGACACGCTTTCCATCTCGTACGACGAGAAAAAGGACACTGGAGAGCTCTCCTTCCGGAAGAAAAAGAAGAAAGCCGCTCCGAAGAAGAAGTCCACAGCCAAGGCCAAAAAGGAGGAGCCAGCCAAAGCCGAAGCTCCGCCGGAAGATGCGGATACAGCTTCGAACGGCTCCACTGGAGAAGAAGCGCCTCCAAGCGCCGAAAAGGACCAGCCGGCCGAGGAAGACTCCAAATAGGATTCGCTCGACCAAGCCATCCAGACAGGCCCTGAATGACGCAGGCCCGTCCAGTCAATCGACTGGACGGGCCTGTGCATTTGTATCAGGACTAGTTGAGGCTGTTCAAGGCTGAATCGTTAGTCCGCCGGCTTCCGCGCAGCGCGTTCCGATCAGCCCGTGTTCTGCATTACCCAAGCGTCCAGTTGACACCGCGCCCCTCTTCAGGGTGCGGGAAGCGCCACGTCACGGCTCCCTGATCACACGCGTACAGACAGGTGCCACACTCGATGCAATCCTCAAACTGGAAGTGCACGTTGCCAATTTCGTCAAGGGTATAGCACTTGGCAGGGCACACGCGCGTCGTGCATTTGTGCGTACACGTCGTGTTGCAGATGTCCGTGTCCACCTCAATGTGGGCACGTGCATCTGAGCGGCCCTGGTTGCGGTAGTTGACCATTCCCAACCGCTCAGCCACTGTCAGTCCACTGCGATCACTGCTCATAACGCGATTCGTTCGTTCTGGATGGGTAAGAAGTCCTGCTTGGGCTAGAGTGCACGCGCACCCTTCAGTCCGAGTTTCACCAGATCCCAGTACGACGCGTGCCGTTTGATGGCTGCGCGCATCATGGCCGACGCCTTCGGAGTTGGCTTGCTGTCGATGGTGAAGAACTGACGCCCAAAATCACAAATCAGATTGGGAACGGTTGAGAACATTTCCTGGCGATGCAGCAGATGCACGGCCTCCTGGAATGTCTTCATGTCCTGCAGCACATAGCTGCTTTCAAGGGCCTTGCGGTAGTTGCCGAGCATGGACGAGGTGAAATCCCCGGCTTTCTTTGCCTCCATGACCGTCTCTGCGGCGAGAATCCCGCTGCGCATGGCATAGTCCATACCCTGAATAGCTTTACCTGCGTTCAGAAGCAGGTGCGCCGCTTCGCCAGCAATCATGACTCCATCAGCAAAGATCTCCGAGGGCATCCCCTTGATATCACCCGTCGATACAACGTGGGCAGAATATTCTACCGTCTCCGCATCCCGAATCATGTCTGCAATGACAGGATGCGCTTTGAAGCCGTTCAGGATGTCGTAAGGCGTCTTTCCCTTGTCGCGAAGATCGTTCATCCCTAGGACTAGACCGAGCGAAATGGAGTCCTTGTTCGTGTACAGGAATCCACCGCCTTCGACACCTTCAGAACACGCGCCAACAAACTCATTGGTCAATCCGGAGCGACCATTCAGCTGGAAACGATCAGCCAGACGCTGCTCGTCCAGCTTCAGGACTTCCTTCACCCCCACGGCAACGTGGTCGCCGGGTACGTATTCCTTCTCTAGTCCGACCTGACGGGTCAGCAGGTTGTTGACACCCTCTGCAATGATGACGCAATCGGCATGGAAAATCTCTTCCCCTGCTCGAATGCCCGTGACGCGACCATCCTCCTTGATGACTTCCTCAACGAGGATATCGGTTGCAAGGAACGACTCATCTGGATGGGCCGAAGCATCAATCGCCTCCTGCACTTTCCCGGCCAACCATTCATCAAAGACAGCTCTGAGAACAGTTACGCCCGTGTACGGAGTCTCGGAGAAGTGGTCAGATTTGAAGTCGACGCTGAAAGCAGATTGGTCGTCCATGAATGTCAGCCGACGATGCGAAACGAACCGTTCGAAGCCTCCATCCTCATTCCAATAGTCCGGAACGAGACGGGCTAGATCACTTCCCCACAGAACGCCACCAGAGACATTCTTCGCGCCGCAGAACTCCCCGCGCTCAATGAGCAGAAAACGGGCATCTGCTTTGGCCAAGGTCATGGCCGCACTCAGACCGGCGATTCCGCCTCCGACGATGATGCAATCAAACTTGTCTTCCATGGGCAAATCTTGGGTCCGCGGACGCGTCGCTACCTGGGCTTGTCAGGGTTAACGCCAAAACAGAACGAGTCGTTCGGGCAAGCCGCTTACGCCATCGCTCGTTTCAGTTCCGCATTCAAAAGAGGCAGGATCTTGAAGCAGTCTCCTACCAAACCATACGTGGCGACATCGAAAATCGGAGCATCCGCATCCTTGTTGATGGCGACGATGATGCGACTGTTGACCATGCCAGCAACATGCTGAATCGCTCCCGAAATGCCGACGGCGAAATACAGGTCGGGGGACACCACTTTTCCAGTCTGACCGATCTGCGCAGTAGCCGGAAATAATCCGGTTTCAACGACGGCTCGTGAGGCCCCGATGGCTGCTCCCGTGATGTCTGCCAACTCCTGCACCAGGGCGCGTCCTTCTTCATCACGTACACCACGACCGGCGGCCACGACCACATTGGCCTCGGACAGATCCACCGTATCGCCAGCCGTCTGAACCACTTCACGAAGCGTGAGGCCGAGCGTGTCCGCGTCGAATGAGAATGTGATGGCCTCTTCCGTCCCGCTAACCGGTGCTTCAGTCGCTTCGTACGAGCCGGACCGGACCGAGACGAACACCAGCGAATGATCGGTCGATGTCGCTGCCAGTTTCTTGGCTGCCATGACGGGTCTTTCACACGAAACCGTCGACCCGGATACGTCGAACGAGGCGACATCCGGAAGCACGGCCGCATCACAACGGACGGCCAGGGCGCCAAGCACGTCTTTCACCGCTTCCGTGGAGGCAGCTACAACCAGTCTTGGCTGAGCGTGATCGATAACTGACTTCAATGCAGCAATGACGGGAGCATTCAAGTGAGCATCCAGAATCGGATCCGAAACGGTGAACACCGTGCCTGCTCCGTACTTCATGGCTTCTCCCGCCAGACCGGAAGCGCTTGAGCCCAACACGACGGCCTGCAAAGAACTTCCTGAAGCTGCAGCGACGTCCCTTGCTCGGGACATGGCTTCCAGCGAGCTACGTTTGATTCGACCGTCCTGTACCGAACAGAAAACTAGAATGGAACTCATAAGACTCGGTAAGTCAGCAATAAATGGGTGATGTTCGACCAGATCCGTATGACGGGCCGGACACGGTTTTCATTGGTGCTCAGATAACGCCAGCCTCTGAGCTCAGGCGCTGCATGAGGTCGGCTACCATCTCTTCTGGCTCGCCTTCCAGTTTTATGCCTGGTTCGCGCGCTGGCGGATCAAAAGTCTGGGAAACCGCTGTCCGTGCGGAAGGCGACGCGACCGGTACCGTTGCGATCTGCTTCCGCTTGGCCGCCATGATCCCTTTCAGAGCGGGAATCCTGGGGTTGTTCATGTCATTCGAACACGTGACCAGACACGGCGTGGAGAGCGCGATGATCTCCTGTCCAGCATCTCCCTGGCGCGTGACGAGAAGTTTGTCCCCTTCAATGGCAAGCCCAACCGCGTTCGTGGCATAGGGCAACCCCAAGCGCTCCGCGAGCATTCCGCCTGCCAATCCAGAGTCGCTGTCCTGAGACTGCTTTCCGGTCAGGATCACGTCATAAGCGTGTCCAGCAAAGTGATCGGCGAGAACTTCGGCGATGCCGTGGGAGTCCGCTCCCTGGGCATCCTCCAAGACCAAGTGCGTTGCATCCGATGCTCCCATGGCCAGCGCCTTCCGAATTGTTTCGGTTGCGGTCGATTGCCCGACGAGAACCAGATCGACCGGATCCCCGGTACCATCATTCAAGACGAGGGCTTCCTCAACCGCAGAAGCATCGTACGCATTCAGAACCGTGCGTCCTGTCTGGACGGATGCTTGAACGTCGGGTACCTGCTTTATGCACACACAGAATTTCATCGACCGAATTGCGCTTTTTCCTATTTTGAGAGGTGCTTCGGGGGTCCGTCCACTCGTACTCTTTTCAACGCTCTGAAATGAGCGCTCCAGAGTCCTTTTGATTGGATGCCCAAACCGGCCCAAAAGGTACAAACCGCCCCCTCGCCTTCAAACCGAAATCATCCCTTCAATCCGATGATCCGACCGATAAATCGAGCCGTTCGAATCGCATTCTGGACGCTCCTGATCGTCGCCTCGATGTGGATTCCGCGAGATGCACATGCGCAGTTGGAAAACTCTCGTTTCGGACTGGGTTTCAATTCCCTGCTGAGTGCCGACAATGGCTTCGGCATGGGATTTCGGGGCCGCCTTTCAACTCCCATCAATGCTGATCTCTCGTTCGCACTTGATGCCGGAATCACAGGATTCGTCCTCGGTGGCAGGGACGACGCAACATGGATCATCGATCCCCAGGTTTCCATAATCGTGACACTCCCCGGCGTTGAGAAAGCCCCCTATCTCCTCACAGGCATCGGAGGCTACCTCGACCCCACGGATGGCGGCGATGCGCTTACCGGCCCCACCATTCATGCTGGCGTCGGCTGGGTGAAACCGCTACGCGAATCGGTTCTCTTCTACGAACTGAATCCCGCACTCATCATTGGCGAAAAGAAGGTTTCAGGAGCGATTCCATTCCGGATTGGCGTGATTTTCTGATCTGACCTTTCGAGCGCATCGACGACTCGCCACACGCCCTGTACTCCTGTTCCCCTAGCGATCCAGCTCCCCTGTGACCGGCATCTACGTTCACATTCCGTTCTGTGCGCAGCGCTGCACGTATTGTGATTTCTACTTCGTGACCACGGAGAAATCCCATGCTCCGTTCATCGAAGCATTGTGCACGGAGATCAGATTGCGCGCAGCGACCTACGCTACCAAGGACCCTGTAGGGACCATCTATTTCGGCGGTGGCACGCCTTCCCTGCTCCACCCCGATGATCTCGGCCGCATCATCGAGACCCTGAACGAGCATTTCGATTGCAGTGACGTTCAGGAAACGACGCTTGAAGTCAATCCGGAAGACATCACCCCGGAATACCTGGCAGCCGTGCGAGCGCTGGGCATCGATCGACTCAGCGTCGGTATCCAGTCCTTCTTCGAACCTGACCTGCGATTCATGAATCGCATCCACGACGCAAAGCAAGCGAGGGACGTCGTTGGATCGGTCCGGGCGGGTGGTTTCGACAACTTCTCGATCGATCTCATCTTCGGTTTGCCCGATCAGCCCCCCGAGTATTGGTCGGCTAATCTGGAGATCGCGGCCTCCCTAGATGTACCGCATATCTCGACATATGGTTTGACCATCGAGGATGGGACGCCGCTCAAGAATCGGCTTGATCGCGGGCTCTTCGAGCCGTCTTCGGAAGAAGACATGAGCGATCAGTTCCAGTTCACCATGGCGTACCTGCGGGATCGTGGCTTTGAACACTACGAGATCTCAAGTTTCGCACGTCCCGGGCATCGTGCAGTCCACAACCATCGGTACTGGTCACATCACAACTACCTGGGCTTCGGTCCGTCGGCGCACTCGTTCTGGTGGTCAGGCCTGCCGGCATCGCGCTGGGCCAACGTCAGGAATCTCAGACGCTACGAAGCCCTCCTGATGCAACACGTGGCGCCCGTGGACGAAACCGAGCGATTGGCGCTGGATTCCCTGGCGGATGAGTACGTGATGCTGCGACTTCGGACGGCCGATGGCCTGGACATCGAAGAACTGGAGTCGCGATATGGCGTTGATCTGCTCATCGATCGCGTTGACGAGCTCGCCGATCTGGAATCGAGCGGGTTCATCCGACCCATCCGCAACCACACCATCCAACTGACCGACCTCGGCAAGACCGTATGCGACACCGTCACAGCACGACTTCTTCCCGGCTGATGGGCCGTTTCTTCGGCTTGCTGGTGTTGACCAGTTTGATCGTTTTTACGACCGGCTGCGGATCCGAGAATCAGGAGAATCCCGGCTTGCAAACCGACATTGAATTCACGCCTGAGGGCGTACTGGATTTTGTCCGGCCTGACAGCAGCATCATCACCCGCATCATTTTGGAATTGGCTGAAACGCAGGAGGAACAGGCGCAGGGGCTGATGTACCGGCGTACACTTCCGGACCGTGGCGGCATGCTGTTCATCGATGCAGCCGAATCCATGCGATCCTTCTGGATGAAGAATACAGCCCTTGCCTTGGACATCGTTTTCGTGGATGCCGAAGGAGAGATCGTCAACATTGTAAAGCGGACAACCCCTTACTCCGAGGACTTCATCGAATCGACCGCTCCCGCCCAGTATGTAGTGGAAGTCCGCGCCGGGTTTACCGATCGCTATGGAATCACGGAAGACGATCGCATCGTATGGCGACGGGAGTCCTTTGACACCGAATCAGACTCATGAACCGAATCCTCACAGCGCTCCTTCTTGCCATACTGGTAGCCGCATGCGGTACACCGCCAGCCGATGAACCTGCTGCCCCGGCAGAGGATGATGCGCAGCGCGTGAATATTCCCTTCCGCTCGGATGGGACCCTCACTATCAGCAGAGATGATGAGGTCTACCTGACGCTGGACATCGAGATTGCCGACACGGATTCAACCCGCAACCGTGGTCTGATGCAGCGAGACGGGCTTCCTGAGGATTCTGGCATGTGGTTCATTTTCCCTGAAGAGACCGAGCAAGGATTCTGGATGGCGAACACACGTATTGCTCTGGATCTGATTTTCGTCCGGTCAGACGGTACCGTTCAGCACATTGCGAAGTATATCCAGCCGATGAACACGGACACCGTGCCTTCCAATGGCCCGTCGCAGTACGTTCTCGAGGTAGAAGCGGGATACAGCGATTCGATGGGAATCATCGAAGGCGATGTGATCGCGTTTGAACGCCACGCGACTGAATAATCGTGCTCAGCAGGGTAGCGGCCCAGCGGTAGCCAGACACACCGGCTCAGAGACCAAAGCTCTCTCCACAGGCACAATTGCGAACGGCCTGAGGGTTGTTGAAGTGAAATCCTTTACCCTCGAGACCGTCAGTGAAGTCCAGCGTTGAGCCTGACAGATAGGCCGCGCTTCTTGGATCTACGACAATCTGTAGCGCCCCTTTCTCCAGGTGCTGGTCCTCACCGGAAGGACTGGTCTCCCACCCCAAATCGTAGGTCAGCCCCGAGCAACCACCTGGGACCACCGAGATGCGCAGGAATACCTCCGTTAGATCGACGGATTCCGACTCGGCGGTGTTCAGCAACTGGGAAAGCGCAGCGTCGGTGAAATCAATGATCTGTGCAGTGGCCGTTGGCATGAATCAGAGTTCGAAATGAAGCGAAGCCCCCTCATTTAAGAAGGGATCGTGAATCGGCGTGGGGCGTGTCGTCAGAGAGTAATGATTCGGCTCCGAGGCACACCTAATTGCAGGACGTAATCTTAAAGCGATGGACAGTTCCCCTGCCCTTGCATCGACGTCTGTGAAGACTGGGTCCATTCCGTTTCGCTCAGAAACCATTTGACCAGTCGGATATTTGTTTAGATTCAATCCAAATTAGAGTCCTCAACCGGGCCGTATGGCCTTTCAGAGGCACTTCACCCACCCTATCCGGACCATCATTCATGAGTGAAAACGGAACGGAGCTGCTGCACGAAGTAGCCCAGAGTGAATACAAGTACGGGTTCGTCACCAATATCGAATCGGACAAGGCGCCAGCCGGTTTGACCGAGGATACCATTCGGTTCATCTCTGCAAAGAAGAACGAGCCGGAATGGATGCTGGAATGGCGGCTGAAAGCCTATCGGTACTTCGTCAGTCTGCTTGAAGAGAGTGATGACCTTCCGGATTGGGCTCATCTGGATATTCCTCCAATCGACTTCCAGGCCATCTCGTACTACGCAGCTCCCAAGCAGAAGCCTGAGTATGAGTCCATGGACGAAGTGGACCCGGAGCTTGTCGAGACCTTCAACAAGTTGGGTATACCGCTTGCCGAACAAGAGCGATTGGTCGGAATCGCGGTCGATGTTGTCATGGATTCTGTTTCCGTGACCACGACGTTCAACGAGGAGCTCGACAAGAACGGCATCATCTTCTGTTCTTTCTCGGACGCTGTGCAGAATCACCCCGAGCTGGTCAAGAAGTATCTCGGCAGCGTAGTGCCGCACACGGACAACTTTTTTGCTGCGCTGAACTCAGCAGTCTTCTCGGACGGATCGTTCTGCTACATCCCGAAAGGCGTGAAATGCCCGGTCGAGCTCTCCACGTATTTCCGCATCAATGAGGCGGGTACGGGACAGTTCGAGCGCACATTGATTGTGGCCGATGAGGACTCCTACGTCTCTTACCTGGAAGGCTGCACGGCCCCTCAGCGAGATGAGAATCAGCTGCACGCCGCAGTAGTCGAAATCGTCGCCCACGATGACGCCGAGGTCAAGTATTCCACGATCCAGAACTGGTATCCCGGTGACAGCGAAGGCGTTGGTGGGATTTACAACTTCGTGACCAAGCGCGGAATCTGCGAAGGCAAGCGGTCCAAGATCTCCTGGACGCAGCTTGAAACAGGTTCTTCCATCACGTGGAAGTACCCATCTTGCATCCTGAAGGGTGATGACTCTGTCGGCGAATTCTACTCTGTGGCCTTCACCAAAGGCATGCAGCAGGCCGACACCGGCACGAAAATGATCCACATCGGCAAGAACACCTCTTCAACTATCATTTCGAAGGGTATCTCCGCCGGAAAAAGCCAGAACTCCTACCGGGGTCTGGTCAAGGTCAACCGCGGCGCCGAGAATGCACGCAACTTCAGCCAGTGTGACTCCATGTTGCTGGGCGACCGTTGCGGTGCGCACACCTTCCCGTATCTGGAGATCAACAATCCGACGGCCAAGGTTGAACACGAAGCGACCACGTCGAAGATTGGCGAAGACCAGATTTTCTACTGCCTGCAGCGGGGAATCAGCGAACAGGACGCGATCAAGCTGATCGTGAACGGTTTCGCTAAGGAAATCCTGGCGATGCTCCCCATGGAGTTCGCTGTCGAGGCCCGCAACCTGCTGGCTATTGAACTTGAAGGAAGCGTCGGCTGATCATCTCTGCCGTCGTCGCCTCACCCACTCCACTGAACGATATCATCATGCTGACGATCAAGAACCTCCACGTCTCCATCGAAGAAGAGGGCACAGAAATCCTCAAGGGCCTGGACCTGCAGGTCAATGCCGGTGAAGTCCATGCCATCATGGGCCCCAACGGCTCTGGAAAAAGCACCCTCGCCTCGGTCCTGGCCGGTCGTGAAGACTACGAAGTCACCGAAGGAAGCGTCGATTTTGACGGTGAAGACCTTCTGGAAATGGAAACGGACGAGCGTGCGCGCGAAGGCCTGTTCCTGGCATTCCAGTACCCGGTTGAACTGCCCGGCGTATCCATGTCGAACTTCCTCAAGCAGGCCGTCAACTCGGTTCGTGAGCATCGGGGTGAAGAGCCCCTCTCGGCCGGCGACTTCCTGAAGCTGATGAAGGAAAAAGCGGCGTTGGTCCACCTTGACCCCTCACTGAAAGCACGTTCGGTCAACGAAGGCTTTTCCGGTGGTGAAAAGAAGCGTAACGAGATTTTCCAGTTGGCCATGCTCGATCCCAAGCTGGCCATCCTTGACGAAACGGATTCCGGACTGGATATCGATGCCCTGCGCATTGTAGCCGACGGCGTCAACGATCTGCGCGGTCAGAATCGCGCTTTCGTCGTCATCACGCACTATCAGCGTCTGCTCGATTACATCGAACCCGACTACGTCCACGTTCTGGTCGATGGCAAGATTGTCATGTCCGGTGACAAGGACCTGGCTCTTCAGCTCGAAGAGAAAGGGTACGACTGGATCAAAGCTGAAACCGGTCAGGCCGTCTGATTCCGACCGCCTGCAACCACTCAACTGGACCCGAACCGACCGTGCAGATCGAACAGAAACTCATAGCAGAAATAAACGCTCGCCTTGAGCGTCAGGACGCAAATGGCGGCAATGGATGGGCCTCGGCCCGTCGCCTGGCGGCTGGAGCATTCGAGGAGATGGGACTCCCCTCCCGTCGTTCCGAAGCGTACAAGTACACGCCGATGACGAAGCGCGTGACTGAGGACTTGTCGCTTGAGAACTCGGCTGGTGTCGTCAGCGCAGCTCGTGCATTCGATGCGATCGAGGGGCTGCACCTCAGCACTACCAACGGCCTGTTGGACTCCGTACCGCAGGATCTTCCTGAGGGCCTGACCATCAGCTCGCTGGTGGACGCGTACGAAGGCAACCGCATCTTCGTGAACGACCATCTTTCGAGGGCATTCGTAGCCGAACGGGATGCGTTCTCATCACTCGCAGCTGCCGCTGCAGAAGACGGTATCCTCATTCACGTTGCAGCCAACGTCAAGGTTGAGCAGCCAATCGTGATCCATCACGACAGCGTCTCGGCATCGGGGCTGGTTCAGCCGCGCGTGCTCGTTGTCGCCGACGAAGGCGCTTCCCTCAAATTGGTCGAGCACTTCGGCAAGGCTGGCGAGAGCTCCGCGTTCGAAAATCGCGTCGCCGAGATGATCGTTGCCAACGGCGGATCCATTGACCACGTGCTGGTCTACGAGCGTAGCGAGAATGCCACGTTCGTGAATGGTCTGCATGTCTATCAGGAAGGTTCGAGTCATTACGCCACCAATACCATCACCTTGGGCGGCGGCATGGTGCGTAACAACTTGCACTTCCTCCCCGACGGCGAAGAGTGCGAGACCCACTTGAACGGTCTGTATATCGCTCGCGGCACGCAGCACATCGACAACCACACGTTCGTCGATCACGCCAAGCCCAACTGCGAAAGCAATGAGCTGTTCAAAGGTATTGTCGCTGACAAGGCAACAGGCGTCTTCAACGGCAAAATCCTGGTTCGCCAGGATTCCCAGAAGATCAATGCCTACCAGTCATCCAAGAGCATTGTCCTGGATCGGTCGGCCAGCATTTATGCCAAGCCGGAGCTGGAAATCTACGCTGACGACGTACGATGCAGCCACGGTGCGACCACAGGCGAACTGGACGAAGACGCCATGTTCTACCTCATGGCTCGCGGAATCCGGCCTGAAAAAGCCCGCTTGATTCTCCTTGAGGCTTTCGCTCGCGACGTCGTCGACCTGGTCGATCAGGAAGCTGTCAAGGAGTACCTTTACACCCGCCTCCACGATATTCTGGAAGCACACGCATCTTGATGAGCACGCCTGCTTGATGAGTACGATTGCCACTTCGCCTGATACCCTGTCGACTCCCGATCTGGAATCCGTCAGAGCGGAGTTTCCGGCCCTCCTGACGGAGGTGCACGGAAAACCTGTGGCCTATTTCGACAATGCAGCAACGGCACAGAAGCCGCAGGCTGTTCTCGACCGCATGGAGCGCTACTATCGCTCCGAGAATGCCAACGTGCATCGCGGCGTCCACACGATGAGCCAGCTTGCGACGGATGCCTATGAAGGCGCCCGCGAAACGATGGCGTCCTTCCTTGGCGCCGCTGAAACTCGGGAGATCGTGTTTACTCGCGGCACAACGGAAGCTGTCAACCTAGTTGCGGCTTCGTTTGGAAAGGATTTTGGCCCCGGGGACGAAATCATTCTCTCGGAGATGGAGCACCACTCGAACATCGTTCCGTGGCAGCTCCTGAGCCAGCGAACGGGTGTTCGTTTGCGCATCGTGCCGGTGACCGACGATGGCGAACTCGATATCGAAGAGTTTCGCATTCTTCTCTCCGACCGTACGCGACTGGTTGCCCTCGTTCACGTATCCAACTCACTGGGAACGATCAATCCGGTCAGGCAGATTATCGCGGACGCACATGGGATGAGCGTACCCGTCCTTCTTGATGGTGCTCAGGCCACGCCTCATGCATCTGTCAACGTCCAGGATCTGGATGTTGACTTCTACTGCCTTTCAAGCCACAAGATGTTCGGGCCAACTGGCGTGGGCGTCCTATATGGCAAGGCTGAGCATCTGGAAGGCATGTCCCCTTGGCAGGGCGGCGGCGACATGATTGAGCGCGTAGACTTTGCTGGCACCACGTTCAACGAGATCCCTCACAAATTTGAAGCCGGGACGCCGCACATCGCGGGCGTAATCGGAATGGCGGCCGCCGCTGACTACCTCGAAAATCTGGGATGGGACTGGATTGGCCAGCAGGAACAGGATCTATTGGACTACGGGACGAAGCTGCTCTCTGCGATACCAGGTCTTCGGATCGTGGGAACCGCTCCGAAAAAGGCTGCTGTGATCTCATTCTTGATGGGCAACGCCCATCCGTACGATGTCGGCACAGTACTCGACCGAATGGGCATCGCCGTTCGGACAGGCCACCATTGCACCCAACCGCTCATGAAGCGGTATGGTATCCCCGGTACGGTTCGCGCCTCATTCGCCTTCTACAACACGCGCGAGGAGATCGACCGGCTCGCCGAGGGACTGGAACGCGCTGCAGGAATGCTGTCATGAGTATCATCGATCAACGGGCAGCCGACCTGGTGGACGAATTCGGCATGTTTGACGATTGGATGGACCGCTACCAGTATGTCATCGATCTCGGGAAAGAGCTCGAGCCCATTGACGAATCCTTCCGCTCCGACGACTATCGCATCCATGGATGCCAATCCCAGGTTTGGCTTCAGCCTGGTGAAAACGAGTCCAGTGTCCACTTCAAAGCAGACTCGGACGCACAGATTACCAAGGGGTTGATCGCCATCCTGTTGCGCGTGGTCAACGATGCGCCGGCCATGGAAGTGGCCTCAACGGACCTCGCTTTCCTCGATCAACTCGAGCTGAAAGAACACCTGTCTCCTACCCGGAAAAACGGATTGGATGCCATGATCAAGCAGATCCGGCTTTACGCTGGCGCCATGGCAGCTCGGTCCGCACAATGATCATGAGCGATAACGAAGAGAAGAACGTGGACGGAGCTTTAGAACAGCCAACCGACGCCTCAGGAGAAGAGATCAAGCCGCAGAAGGCCGGATCGACCCCTTCAGGGCACGTCGTTCCTGGCGATTCGGCCTTGGCAAGCAAACGGGATGATGGGCTTCCGGAGACCACGGTCAAAGTGACCCAACCGACGGAGTTCACGGACGAGCAAATCGAAGAAAAGGTCGTCGAAGCCATCAAAACGGTCTACGATCCTGAGATCCCGGTCAACGTCTACGACCTTGGCCTGATCTATGGGATCCAAGTGAATCCAGATCGGACGGTATTGGTCACCATGACGCTGACGACACCCAACTGCCCAGCTGCCGGCTTTCTTCCCGGTCAGGTAGAACAGCGGGTTCGGGTGCTTGATATGGTGACCGAGGCACGAGTGGAGATCACATTCGATCCCCCATTCACGCCCGACATGATGTCCGAAGAGGCCAAGCTGGAGCTGGGATTCCTGTAAGCAATCCCGGCTTCAACCTGCGCATCAGCCCACTGCGAGGCAGCGTCTCATCTTCTGGTTGACGCTACTCCATGCCTCCTTCGGGAAACACGTATTGCATGGCTGCAAGATGGGCTCCTTGTGGATCTGCAAACATCGTGAATGATCCGACATTCGGTACCTCGATCGAAGGCGCCGTAATCGTTCCACCATTTGCCGCAATGGCTTCGTTGCACGCGTCCAGGTCGTGGACCGTCACATAGCAGCCCCAGTGCGGAGGCATTTCAGCGGGGTCGACAGAAAGAACGCCGCCCTGCCCTTCTCCCTCCAACTGGAAGACATGGTAGGGCCCCATGGCCATCTCTTGCAGGTCTATCGTCCAGCCCAGCAATTCCTTGTAGAATCCGGCTGCAGCGGCAGCATCAGGTACCCGAAGTTCATACCATGAAAAGGCGCCGTGGATACCGAAGTTCTCGGCCCATTCCTTCTGATGATCCTCGTGCCCTGGATCGCTGTATGCAATGACGCTGAACACAGCATTCTGAGGATCCTGGATCACGGCCATCTTTCCTACTTCTGGGGCTTCGAAAGTGTCCATGATGATCGAAGCGCCCAGTTCCTGCGCTTTGGCAACAGTGGCTTCTACGTCCATCACCGTGAAGTAAACGCCCCAGTAAGGCGGCATCCCCGGCTCAGGCAGTCCCATCAGACCGGAAACGTACCGACCGTCCACCTGGCCGACTCCGTACGGGCCTTGCGGCATCGGAGCAACTTCAATGTCCCAGCCGAAAACGGCTTTGTAAAAGTCGACGGCTCCGTCCAGATCGGAGGTCATCAATTCAGTCCAGCTGGCCGCGCCAGCAGTTTGCATCGGTTTCATGGCAATCAGAATGAATGGCGGGTAAAGTGGATTGCGCTTCCGTTTGAATCCCAAGAGTACGGATTCGTCATGTTTCCCGAAAGATGTGACATATGACGAATTCGTTGCCCTTAACCCGATAGCGTCCTCTCACTCGTGTCCGGATAGTGGAAGACCTCTTCCACCTGCTTGTCAAACACCCTGGCAATGCGAAATGCCAACTCCAGAGAGGGAGCATATTTGGCAGCCTCAATCGCATGCACAGTCTGCCGTGTGGCACCAATCCGATCTGCCAGCTCTTGCTGGGTCATCTCATTCGCATGAAAGCGGAGAACACGAATGGAGTTTGTGATAGGAGTATTGCTCATGCCGAAATCAATCGCGGTAGCGCCGGATCTGAACGACTGACTTGGCCGACGTTCCGGCAACCAGCACGATCACCAGGAAATGCAGCGGCAAGGTTTTCATCCGTTCGAGATAGACGGGATCTGCAAATTCACCGATCACATTCTGGGTAAACAGATGGCCAATCAGGATGACAATGGCAACAAGGAATACATAGTAGCCCACCGTGAATCCTTCGGCTTCAATGGCGACATCGCGTTCGTCCTTGTCAACGCCCAACGTGCGACGCTTCTGCATGGAGATTACTGCCTGGAAGGCTACATCTATCAAGATGATCACTGAAAGGGCCTGGATCAGGTCTCCTTCCCAAGGCGCCATCATGGACGGGATACCGAAAACCAGGATCAGGTAAACGAGGAGGAAGGCAACATTGGACAGCAATGAGGCCCAGGCATAGACTTCTTGACGGGACATGACGAGTCGATGATGTGGTGACGAGGTACGCTCCACTATACGCGATGTAAATTATTTGTTACATCGTGTATGACTTTTTTCACATCACGCTCGGAACGCGCCATTGCAGCGCCATTACGACGCCATTGCAGCGCCTTTGAAGCGTTCTTGGCATTCCATTGCTATGCCGTCAGGACACAGTATGCCGCATCCAGTTTACATCGCCTGCCGCGGCCCCCGCTCTCCGAACGTGTATTCCTTCGGTGGAGTCGATCCAAGCAGATGCTGAACAAAGTAGTCCCAGCGCTTGCGCATCCAGAAATCCCGCTGTCTGAAACCGTGACGACTGTTCGGGAAGATGTACATGTCGAAGTCCTTGTTGGCGTCCATCAGTTTTTCGACGACCATCAGGGTGTTGTACGGAGGTACGTTGGAATCCAATCCGCCGTGTGCAATCAGGAGTTTGCCTTTGAGATTGTCGACTACAAGCTGGTTGGCCTGATTGTCGTAGTTGGTCGTTCCGTCCTCGTTTTCAACCAGCAATCCCTGCCACTTTTCTCCCCAATCGTCTTCGTACATGCGGTTGTCATGGTTTCCAGCACCAGACACACCCACTTTGTAGAAATCCGGGTGACGAAGCAGCGCACTCACCGTTGCGAATCCTCCACCGCTGTGTCCCCAGATCCCGACGCGCTCTACATCCATGTAGCGATTCTCTGAGGCCAACTGTTGTATCGCTGCAATCTGATCCGGCAACGTATTGTCTCCCATGTTGCCGTAGTAGTACTCGTGGAATGACTTGGAGCGTCCCGGGGTACCCATGCCGTCCACTTCGACGACCACGAATCCAAGCTCTGCGATGGCCTGCTTGTCGCTTCGTGCGGCACGGAAGGCACGAGATCCGACTGAACCGGACTGAGGACCGGGATATACGTAGTTCAACACCGGATAGGAGCCGCCTTCATCCAGCCTCGTCGGGGTATACATCAGCCCCCAGATGTCGGTCTCTCCGTCCCGGGCTTTGACATGAACCGGAGTCGGAGGCTGCCATCCAGTTGCCAGGAGTTGGGAAATGTCAGCTTCTTCCAGCTCCATGACCAGGTCGCCTTCGTCCGTCCGGAGCACCGTCTTTGGCGGAACGTGCGGCTCGGAAAACGTGTCGATGAAGAAGGATCCGTCGGGCGAAAACGACACTGAATGGGTCGCAGCCTCCGGTGTCAGCAGTCTCAGATCGCTTCCGTCGAAATTGACCGAATACAGGTAGTCGTAGTACGGATCGCCGGGCTCCTTGTTGGATCCGATGAACCAGATCTTGCGCTGGTCCTCATCGAGGCGAACGATACGCTCGAACAGCCAATCGCCGGAGGTGATCGCATTCTTCAGGTTTCCCTGGCGATCATAGAGATACAGATGGCCCCAATCAGTGCGTTCGCTCCACCAAAGGAACTCGTCCGAATCCTCCAGAAAGCGCCAGTTGATATCCCCTACTCCGGATTCAAAGAACGTGTCTTCCCGCTCATGAAGCACCTCGGCTACGGCACCGGTCTCAGCGTCCGCGATCCGCAGCCAGGCATCTTTGTGATCGCGCGAACTGGACACGAAAGCGACCTCTGAAGCATCATCGGCCCAGTCGATGTCTGCCCAGCCACCACGATACGCGACATGGTCAGTAATCGTTGAGCGATGCTGGTCCTCCGGCATGTCGAGACGAACCATTTCGCCTGACTCGACATCCAGGATGACGCGGTGAATACGGAATATGACGCTGTCCCCAGGAAGCGGATACTGCCAGGCTTCAAGCTCAGGATGACCTACCTGTGTATTGACCAGGTACATGAAGCCGACGCCGCGTCCGTCATGCTGGAATGTGGCAATCTTGCGCGAATCGGGGGACCATTCGAGCACAGGACGATCGCCCTTCGTCCATCCGGCATTATTGGTCGCGTACCCGAAGAACTCCTGACCATCTTCGGTCAGGGCTTTCTCCTCGTCCGTCTCCGTATTGCGCACCCACAGATTGTGCTCGCGGATGAATGCTTCCCAACGACCGTCAGGTGACGGGACATCGGTTCCGAATCGCCAGGAGAAGCCATTTCCACCGGTACCCTCGGCTTCTTCGGCCTCACAACGATACCTGCGCAGATCGCAAGTAAACTGTTTCCCTTCGCCGCGGAAGGTAATCTCTTCGTCAGACAACCACTCCAGGCCTGCAATCGGAATCTCGTGAGCCGAATACGTAGCGTCGGCCACTTCCGATACGGCCCTTGCCAGAGCTGCATGATCGAAGGCATGCTCACGCTCGCCACGGCGGGCGTCGACCATGAAATACTCCATACCGTCGGCCACATCGACCGAATACCAGAATCGCTCCTCGTCCAGCCAGGTCACACTGACGTTGTCACCAACGACCAGCGGTGTGGTGTACTGCGAAAGAAATCCTTCCGCCCACGCATAGTCCTCATCGGCCAGCTGCTGAGCCTGCGCGTGATGCGGAAATGCGACGAAACAGGCCAAAACGAACGTGAAGAGGCCCGCAAGAAAGCGATTGAATGCGACGGTCATTGGAAGAGCAGAAAAGTGGGAGCGTCAAGAACAGCGCTGCACACTACAGCACATTACGTCCAAGGTCCTCTGTCCCGTCACGTTTGTCAAGACGGGAAATCCCTACTCCGGGACCCGCTCAATGAATGCGCGGCGCGTTGGACAGCTCATCCGAATCGTCATCCCTACGCTCGACACCTGCATTTTCGAGCAACTGACCGCATCGATCGATGGCTGCAACCAGTCCCCCCGTAGCATCTCCGTTCTTGATTCCGGCGATGATGTCGGCCACTACATCAGCCCAATCGTCCGGATCAACCTTGTCATTGATACCCGTATCACCCATCACCTCGACACGATGTTCGAAGAGCGAGACCAGAATCAGGATGCCGGTACGCTCTCGTGTCTGAAAGACTTCATTATCAAGAAAGGCCTGCTGCGCCCTGGCATGGACGGATTCGATCAGTCGGGAGCCTGGAATCAGCCAACGTTGAAAGGCCGGAATCATGCGGGCGGCTCCAGCAAACAGCAAGGCCCCGAGGATCATCGTCAGTGGCATGATCTGTACGGCCCACACGGACATTCCCCAATCCGAGGGACCCAGAACTAACCACTCATGGATCAACAAACCAGGGATGACGCCAATCATGGCTGCCTTCCAAAGTGCTGACGGGTAGGCACCCGAGGTCCCCACGATCACCGGAACGATTTCGCCGGACGTGCGCGCCTCCGCATCCCGAACGGCTTGTTCGATGCGTTCTCTGTCAGCATCAGAAAAAAGATGGCTCGCACTCATGAATCACCAGGTTGGATGCGATCCGATATACGACATCTGCGTATGGACGTTTCGACATCCCGAATTCCGACCCTCACCTCGTTTCGCATTCATGCCGAATCGTCTTTGTCTGCTTCTCGTCGCCTGTTTGCTGGCGGCCTCTTCTCCGCATTCTGCCCAGGCGCAATCCTCCCCATTCCTCCAGGACCCCGATCGGTTCATTCCGTTCGTTCAGGAGTCTGCTGATTTCTGGAGAGGTGTGCACGACGAAGCCAATGGTGGTTTCTTCACCAATGTCTCTAGGGAAGGTCGACTGATCACGGCCTGGGGAACGAACAAGGACGTGTTGACTCAATCGCGCAATCTGTATGCGATGGTTCGTGCGTTCCAACTGACTGGAGACACGTCCTACCTCGACCTGGCTGAGAGCGCATTTCGATTCATGACGGAGCACGGTTGGGATGAGACATACGGAGGCTGGTTCAACGGGCTATCAACCAGCGGGAACGTGCTCAACGTCAACGGCCAGAAGACGGCATTCATTCAGCACTATGCCGTTCTCGGACCGCTTGCCTACGCCGAGGCCACCGACGATTCAACGGCCTGGAAGTGGGTGAACACGTCAATGGACTATCTGGACAACGTGCTTTGGGACACCACGCCCGGCCGAGAAGGCTATTTCGACTGGGTCAGTCGAACGGGGTCATTTCGAACCGGCAAGAGCTTCAACGCCACGGTCGACGCGCTGACAACCCATGCGCTTGCACTCTGGATGATGACGGGCGATGAACGCTATCGCGAACGCCTCGTCGCGTTGTCCGACAATATTCTGGAGCACCTCGTGGCATCCATGCCGGATCAGGCCATCGGATTTGCGGAGAAGTACGACACGAACTGGCGTCCCGTCGAAGACGAACGGATCACCATCATGGGCCATGTGCTGAAAACGGCGTGGGTGCTGGGCCGAACTCACCAGCTGTTGCCTGATGAGGCTCGCGTGGCTGCCGCCAGGCAATTGGTAGATCATGTCCTGGAGAAGGGGTACGATCACGAGTATGGTGGCCCGTACAAAGACTTCGACCGCGTGAATGGCCAGATGCAGATGTATGGATTATCTGACTCGACCAAGGCCTGGTGGCAAATGGAGCAGGCATTTACTTCCGGCCTCGAGTTATACCGGACCACGGGCGACTCCCGTTATCTCGACATGGCTGACGAGACCGTCACCTTCTTCATGGACTACTTCGTGGATCCGGTCTACGGCGAGGTGTACGCAGATCGAACGCGACGAGGTGGCGACATTCCACAATGGGGCGACCATAAGGGCAACGGATACAAGGCCGCCTACCACTCCGTGGAATTCGGATGGTACGGATACTTGTATGGTCATCTCACGCTGCAAGGCACTCCGGCCACTGTGTACTATCGAATGGATGCCCGAAACGAGGACCGAACCGTGGCGCTGGCTCCTTTGGAGCGCGATCCGTCATCGGGATACGTCATCCGTCACGTCACGCTGGACGGGACAACGTGGACTGGCTTTGATCCTGCTGCGCGCACCCTGTCCATTCCGGCTGGAACAAGCGGGACGTTTGCCGTTGATTTTGGCGAACCAGCGAATGTCGCAGTGGAGTCTGCTCAACCGATTTCTCCCTTGCTGGCTGACGTGTGGCCCAATCCGGCACAGGATCGGGTCAACATCCGCCTAGTGGATGTAAACACGCGATCTGTGGAGTGGCAAGTGATCGACGCGCTTGGTCGCAGCGTTGCAACAGGGTCTCTCAGTGCTTCCGGATCACCCGAATTGCGCTGGACCGTTCCGACTGATCACCTTCCTGCTGGCGTTTACACGTTGATTGTGAGCCATGAGCGTGGTCGGGTCAGCAAATCAATCGCAGTGGTTCGCTGATCAAACAGACGTCGGCCCGGCGCGCGACAGGTACAAGAGCGCGCCGGGCCGGACCGTCCTACTCTGCCGTGAACGACAGATATCCGTTGCGATCGGTTTCGATACGCAAAGAGTGCTCGTCAACCTCATAGGTTCGAGCCGAGCGAAGCCCATCAATCACCAATTCTGTGACGGGTTGTCCGCTGCAATTCTGCGAGACATCGACGTCGGAGAATTCGATTCCTCCATTGTCATTGACCTCGTAGAGCCCATTGAACGCGCCGCATTCCGCATTTCCGGTCAGGAAACCGTCCTCGGAGAATGCAATCTGAACGTTCCGGTCAGCAGCCTGAGCGGTTTCCGTGCGGTAAAACACCACCTCGAGATACCATTCAGACCCGTGGAGATAGCGTCGGCGATCCCGATCATCTTCTTCGACAACGACGATACAGGCAGACGCAAAGATCGGTAGTAGCAGAGCCAGCACGACGGCGGCTCGTGTGTTTAGCTGTGTCCTCTTCATTTCCCTCAGTCCGTTACTGGATAGAATGACATGTAGCGGACCCCAATCAACATGCCGCTCCCATCCGCGCGATGGTAACAGGAGGCGCATGCCTCTCCGCTGCACTGATCGCTATGCCGTAGTTTTGCGCCTTGCTCTGTTCACCCAACCCTGTTGTTCACGATGTCCTACCCGGATGACGCCGCATTTGGTGATCTTTCTGCGCTGAAATCCCTTCTCGAAGAGCTGGATCGATTCAATCAGTTTGATGGACCGGATCAGGCAGGTCGACGCCAGGCTGCGTGGAAAGAGCAGTTGGGTATTCCGCTTCCTGCGACCGGAGCCGGTTTGGGCACCGTTCTCGACGAACTCAACGAGTGGATCGTCCCGAACGGCCTACGAAACGGACATCCGGGATTCAGTGGCTGGGT
This sequence comes from Rhodothermales bacterium, assembly GCA_028284865.1. Classification (GTDB taxonomy): domain Bacteria; phylum Bacteroidota; class Rhodothermia; order Rhodothermales; family UBA10348; genus JAAZVD01. The sequence goes on from JANQQV010000007.1 coordinate 195,403, forward strand.
CACGACGTCACCCACGACCAGTGGGACGGCTGCTGTCCTTGCTTCCACGGTGGCTGGATCGCAGCGGGTCTGGGTACATGCCTTCAATTACCTGGAGCATTTGAGCCTGGAGTGGCTCAAGCAACTGTTCGGCTTTCCAGATCAGTGGCACGGTACGTACACGACGGGAGGAAGCTCAGCCAACTTGATCGCGCTGGGAGCCGCTCGCCAGTGGGCCGTTGAGCAGCAGGGTGTCGACCCGTCCATGACAGGCCTACCTCAGGACTTGAAATGGCGGATTTATGCGAGTTCAGAGGTTCATCACGTGGTAAATCGAGCGGCCGCTGTGCTCGGAATTGGTCGACGCAATGTCATCGGCGTTCCGGTCAACAGTGTGGGTGAACTGGATCCAGCCGCGTTGAGAGCTCGCATTCAGGCCGACCGCAATGAAGGCTTCCTTCCCATGGCGATCGTAGCGACGGCAGGAACGGTGAATACGGGGGCGATCGATCCCATTCGCGAATTACGCACGATTGCAACAGAAGAGAACACATGGCTCCACGTCGACGGCGCATACGGGATGTTCGGCATTCTGGATGATCGCATCCGAGATCGATACGATGGCGTTGCCGAAGCTGACTCCGTCGCGCTGGATCCCCACAAATGGCTCGCTGCTCCTGTCGGAAATGGTGTAGCCATGGTCCGGGATCGCGGCCTTCTCGGTCGGACGTTCACCCTTGAACCGGCAGCCTATCTGGAAGGCAGCATCGGAGAGCAAAGCGAGGTCGAATCGCCTTTCGATGCATTCGGAGAAATTCTCCACGAGTACAATCTGGATCAGTCTGCTCCGTCTCGAGGGGTGCAGGTCTGGGCCATTCTGCGGGAAATCGGAAGAGATGGAATCACACGCCGCATCAAGCGACACAACGACTTCGCCAGACATCTTTCACAGTTGGTAGAACAGTCGGGTCACCTCGAACAGCTTGCTCCTGTGGTTCTGTCGATCTGTTGCTTCCGCTTCACGCATCCGGATTTGAATGATGGGCAGCTGAATGAATTGAATCGTCAGCTGGTAGCGCGTTTGCGCGCCGAGGGAGATCTCGTTCCTTCGACTACGGTTCTGAATGGCAAGCTGGCCATTCGCCCGTGCTACATCAATCCGCGCGTGCGTCAATCCGATGTCGAGCTGCTGGCCAGACGCAGTGAGGAAATTGGGGCCGAGCTTGTCTCATCGTTCAGGGATTCCCTCGCGGACTGAATCCCCACCTGCTTCCTATCGTTTGGTCACTTTGCATATATCCATTATTACCCGGTGTCCCATCTCATGAAGACTCGCACCTCTTTGCTCGCCTTTCTTTTTGTTCTGACGGGAATCTTCCAGCCAGCTGCTCTCCAGGCACAGACGTTTCCAACCGACGATCCTGTCGTGAAAACGATGTGGGAGTTGGGAATAGAGAATTCTCAAACCCGCGAACTGGCCCATCAACTGATGGACGTTGTAGGCCCTCGTCTTAGTGGTTCTGAAGGACTGGCCCGTTCGCAAGACTGGTTGATCGATACCTATGAGTCCTGGGGAATTTCGACCGAGAAGCAGGAATACGGAACCTGGATGGGCTGGGAGCAGGGAATTCTGCACGTTGACATGGTCGAACCTCGTGTGACCTCGCTTCACGGGGAGTTGTTGGCGTGGAGCCCGGGCACCGGCGGTCCCATTGAAGGAGATGTTGTCATCCCTCCTGCCGGGCTCACTGAAGAGAATGTCGACGCCTGGCTGGAAACGATCAGGGGGAAATTCCTGATGATGTCCACCCCGGAAATCATGTGCCGCGCTCCCCAGGAACTGGAAGCCAATGCCCGTCCGGAAACGGTCGAACGGATTGCCGAGGAGCGACGGGCATTGGCTCGCGAGTGGAACGGCCGACTTGCAGCCGTTGGTGACTTTCGCACCCGGTCAGCCACGCTGGACGCTGCCGGTGTTGCAGGATACCTGAGTATGCGCTGGTCTGGAGGTTGGGGCACGAACAAGGTGTTTTCTGCCGCCAGCCGCGAAGCCGTTTCGATTGATCTGTCTTGCGAAGACTATGGCCTGCTCGCGCGTCTGACGGAAAGTGGACAGACACCCCGCTTGCGTGTGAACGCCGAAGCTGAATTCCTGGGTACCGTCCCTCAGTTCAACGTCGTCGGTCGAATTGAAGGCAGCGAGCTACCTGACGAGTATGTCCTTCTGGGCGCGCACTTGGATTCGTGGCATTCAGCAACCGGCGCAACGGACAATGGCACCGGCACGATCATGATGCTGGAGGCAATGCGCATCCTCAAGGAAGCCTATCCCAACCCGCGACGGACGATCATCGTCGGTCATTGGGGCAGTGAAGAGCAAGGCCTGATCGGTTCTGGTGCATTCCGGGAAGACAACCCGGAGATCATGGAAGGCATGCAGGCCGCATTCAACCAGGACAATGGTACCTGGCGCATCATCGAACTCGAAGGGCAAGGCTTCCTGCACTCCCGTGTTCACATTCCAAAGTGGCTGTCCGTGGTACCGACGGAAATCACATCGCACATCGACGTCCCCGTACCGGGTCCTCAAGCCAATGCAGGTAGCGACCACACGTCATTCATCTGTGCCCAAATCCCGAGCTTCCGCTTCCGTTCTCCCTATCCGGAATACCGTCAGTATACCTGGCATACGGACCGCGACACGTACGACAAGATCGTATTTGATGATCTTGCCGAAAATGCGACGCTGGCGGCCATGGTGGCATACATGGCCTCTGAGGACTCTGTTCGATTCGATCGTGAACTGGCCGTCCTTCCCCCCAACCAGCGCACCGGACAGCCGCGTGAATGGCCCAATTGCCGGCCCGTCCGTCGGTCCATGAACTGATCCTGCTCACGTGGACTACTGAAATTTGATGTCTGCGTCTGCTGACTCCATGTCTGATTTCGGGCTCTCAGCCTGGCATCGCGAGCGTGCATCTGAGGAAGCGCGTGAGGGCTGGGAGCTGGCACGGGTCATGAACGTCAATCGGACCAATTGGACGATTCAAACCGCCTCGGGCGCCCTGAGAGCCGAGCTCTCAGGGCGCCTGTCGTGGCTTCATGAGTCAGCCAGTGAACGACCTGCCGCCGGCGACTTTGTGTGGGTACAGATCTTTGATGATGGCGATTGGGCGTTGATCGACGGCGTATTGCCGCGAAAAACGCTCCTGCAACGAAAATCAGCTGGTGATCACGTGGACGTGCAAGTCATTGCCGCCAATGTGGATACCGCCTGGATCGTGCAATCCTGTGATCGCGATTTCAATCCTTCCAGACTTGATCGGTACTTGGTGACCGTTCGCGATGGCGGAATTGAACCTGTTGTAGTCCTTTCCAAATGCGACCTGGTTTCGGACGCGGAGCGCGACGAAATGAGAGCGGACCTGCAAGTGCGCTCACCCGACGTTGACCCGCTGTTCATCAGTGCGCAAACGGGCGAAGGACTGGATAAGCTGAACGACCGACTGACTCCCGGACACACGTTTTGCCTGCTGGGCAGTTCAGGGGTTGGCAAGACCACGTTGCTGAACGCATTGCTTGGAGAGGAGCGATTCGCCACGCATGCTGTCCGGGAATCCGACCAGCGAGGCCGCCACACCACGACGCGACGCCATCTCACACCGCTGCCGGGCGGTGCGATGATGATCGACACTCCCGGCATGCGGGAACTGGGACTCCTGGGAACGGAGGCCGGTTTGATGGCCGCTTTTCCTGACATCGAGGCGTTGGCCGATCATTGCCAGTTCTCAGACTGCGCCCACGATTCCGAGAAAGGGTGCGCCGTGCTTGAAGCGGTCGAGGCAGGCGACCTCGAGCCTGAACGTCTCCGTTCGTGGAAAAAGCTCCACAGGGAGTCAGAACGACATGAGCTCAGCCTGGCGGAACGAAGACGTCGGGACAAGGCTCAGGGCAAGCTCTACAAACGGATCCAACAGGCCAAGAAAGACCGACGCTGACTGGATCTGAAGCCCGGTGATAAGCCCATCCATATCGACGGGTCGCCACACGGATGCTGCCTACTTCGAGAGTCTGAATCGGGCGACCATGAAGAAGGCCAGCCCGATCAGCAGCAGGATGAGTCCCCACACGGGCGCGATGAGCGACACGTACAAGCCACCAGCCAACAGGGCAGGCGAAACGTCACCGATTTGCTGAATTGCCTGGAACGCCTGCATCAATCCGATCGCCTGGCTCAGCAATCCCATAAAAAAGGCGAAGATGCCAAGTTGAAGGACCAGATTGTTCAGTCGCCCCAATCGCGAGGGAGGGTCGGCGTCAAACGATTTTGCAATGACATAAAGACCCAGGCCGAGCATGGCGAGGCCGATGATGGTGATCGGCGTCATGAAGACACCGCCTGCTGTGAACGTACTCATGGTGTTTTTTTGGTCTGGAAATGGAAGGTACAACCCGCAGCGTGCCGGGCTTGAATACCTGCATGCTACCCTGAAGTGCGTCGCCGCCCAAGCGCATTTCGTTCAGTGTCGTTCCATCGTCGTCAGACGACCATCACATGTATCCCGGCGATTCCGTTCAAACGGCGGCTGACCAATTCGTTTGCCGACACCAGGCTGTCGTTCGTCGACCAATTCCCTGCGATTCAGGTTCGAGGCCGCGATTTGGCTATTTTCCGAGGTGTTGCAAGGCCGGCATCGATCGTGCCGTCAAGTGCAGCCGTGATCCCCCCGCTGTATTTCCATGTGGCGCCCGAAGCGGGTCTTCCTCTTTCTCCACCTGCGTTCTCCCTTTGAAGCTTCCGATCACATCCCCACCAGCGCTGAAGCGTGTTCTCGAGCACGGGATATTCTGGCTGGGCGTGCTTCTGTTCTACACGGTGTATTTCGGAAGCCGGGATGATGAGTATGGGCAAAGCCTGTTTTTCGTGGCCCTGTTGCTTCCGATCACGATGGCGACGACGTATGCCATCGTGTACTGGTTGGTACCGCGTTACTTGCTTACGGGCCGGATCTGGACATTCGTGCTTTATGTCGGCTACTCACTGTTGCTTTCACTGCACTTGGAATTGTCCCTCATGGTGGGCCTCTACATGACGGTGGCCGACTATCAGGCCCTGTTTGTCGAACCCACCATCGTCGACCTGCTCGACGTATTGGTCGGGATGTACGTCGTGGTGTTTGGCGCTCTTTCCATTCATACTGCTAGAAGGTGGCGGGTCATCCGGTCTGAGAACGATGACCTTGAGGACGCCCATGCCTCCTTGCAGGCCGCACTAAACGAACAGGAAGCGGCTACATCAATGCTATCCGTCCGGGTCGATCGCAAGAACGTGAAGCTCCACCTGGACAGCATCGACTACGTGGAAAGCCAGGGCGATTATGTCCTCTTGCACACGCATGAGGGGCGTTTGATGACCAAGCAAACGCTCTCGGCCATTGAGCGTGAATTGACTGGCAAAGGCTTCATTCGCATTCATCGCTCGTTCCTGGTACGAGCCAAAGCCGTGCGATCATTCACGTCTACCGAAGTGGAAATCTCCTCAACAGCTCTTCCAATTGGCCGATCGTTCAAGGATGAAACGGTCCGGACCCTTCAGAATGCCTGATACGTCTTCGCGGGTTCTTTGCGGCATTGGCTGAACGTTTGGCTGATTCAGGCTTCAAATGCCGTTTATCCCCCACCCTGAATCCCGCCGATATGTCCGAGTCCATTCGCAATATTGCCATCGTGGCCCACGTCGACCACGGAAAGACCACCCTGGTCGATTCCATGCTGTGGCAAAGTGGCATTTTCCGTGACAATCAGGAGGTCGCCGAGCGGGTCATGGACTCCATGGACCTTGAACGTGAGAAAGGCATCACGATCATGGCCAAGAATACGGCCGTCCAGTACGGGGATATCAAAATCAACATCGTGGACACGCCTGGTCACGCCGATTTCGGTGGCGAAGTCGAGCGGACGCTTCGCATGGTCGACGGCATCATGCTGCTGGTGGATGCCGCGGAAGGGCCCCTTCCCCAAACGCGATTCGTCCTGTCGAAAGCCCTGGAGCTGCACCTGCCCGCCATCGTCGTCATCAACAAGATCGACCGCGAGGATGCACGCCCGGAGGAAGTGCTCAACGAGGTCTACGACCTGTTCATCGACCTCGACGCTTCGGATGACCAGATCGAATTCCCGGTCATCTTCGCCGTGGCCCGGGATGGGCAATGCACAACCGAGGTTGGTGGCGAAATGACGGATCTGAAGCCGCTTCTGGACACGATTGTAGAGACCATTCCGTCACCGAAAGGTGATGATGACGCGACGGTCCAGGTTCTGGTCACGAACGTGATTCCCGACAACTATCTGGGCCCCTTGGCCATCGGGCGTGTTGTTGATGGTACGCTGAAGAATCGCCAGCACGTCCAGCTGTGTCATCGCGATGGCTCGTTCAAGTCGGCGCAGGTCACGGCCCTCTTCACGTACGAGGGTCTACAGCGCGTTGAAACGGACGCTGTGGGGTTTGGCGATATCGTGGCGATCGGTGGCATGACAGGTATCGGATTGGGCGAGAGCATATCTGACGCCGAGAATCCGAAGCCATTGGATCCGCTGCATGTGGACGAGCCCACGATGTCCATGGAATTCCGGATCAACGACTCCCCGTTCGCCGGAAAAGAAGGCAAATACGTCACTTCGCGCAACCTGAAGGATCGACTGGCGAAGGAGGCGGAAACCAACCTGGCCATGCGCATCGAGGAAACCGATTCGCCAGATTCCCACCTGGTGTACGGGCGTGGAGAATTGCAGATGGCGATCCTGATCGAACAAATGCGCCGGGAAGGATTCGAGTTCTCGGTCGGTATGCCGAACGTCATCACCAAGGAGATCAACGGCAAGCGTCATGAGCCGTACGAGCTGGCCCTGATTGACGTGGCCGAGGAGTACATGGGCTCTGTTGTGCAGAAGCTTGGCGTACGGAAAGGCGTGATGACGAAGATGATCAACCACGGCTCGGGGCGCGTTCGCCTGGAGTTCGAGATTCCCTCACGCGGATTGATCGGATACCGGAACGAATTCCTCACCGACACGAAAGGGACTGGAATTCTGACCCACCTGTTCGACAAGTACCGCCCATGGGCTGGTGAAATTGCTCACCGTGCCACTGGGGCCCTGGTCGCTGATCGGAATGGAAAGGTGACGGGCTATTCGGTCATCAACCTGCAGGAGCGGGGTGAGCTATTCGTTTCTCCAAGCGATGCTGTGTATTCGGGCATGCTTGTGGGCGAAAACAGCCGTGATGTCGACCTCGAAGTCAACATCACCAAAGAGAAGAAGCTGACGAACATGCGTGCTGCCTCCGCCGATGCCTTCCAGAAACTGATTCCGCCACGTCGGATGTCACTGGAAGAGAGCATCGAGTTCATCCGGGATGACGAACTCATCGAGATCACGCCGACCTCTCTCCGATTGCGCAAACGCTACCTGGATCCGCACGAGCGCAAGCGTGCCGATATGGCGCGCAAAGCCGAAGCTGCGCAGTAGCTAGCGACTTCGAGAACCAACACGGTCACGCCCACTGTACACGACACCGATCCATGATTTCCCTGCTTGGTATCCCCTGGGACGCATCGTCGAGCTTCCTTCGAGGATCAGCTGATGCCCCTCCGCTGATCCGGGAGGCCATCCTGAGTCCATCCGCCAACCTGTCCATGGAGCGCGGCGGGGTATTCCAGTTCGGAGAAACCGTCGTGGACATCGGGGACGTGATGGGTCTGGACACGGAAGACGGCGCCGAAGCAGCTGAAATCATCTCGAAAGCCGCGGAAATCGTATTGGACGAGGGTCGCCCTCTGTTGAGCTTGGGAGGTGATCACTCCATCACCTGGCCGCTATTGAAAGCTGTCGCCCCGCGTCATGAGAGTCTGACCATTCTGCACTTCGATGCCCATCCGGACTTGTATCCGGACTTTGAAGGCGATCCGTATTCCCACGCCTGCCCTTTTGCGCGCATCATGGAGCAATTCGAACATGTTGATCTCGTGCAGATCGGCATCCGGACCATGAATGAAGTCTGCCGCGGACAGGTTGATCGCTTCGGGGTCAAAGTGTTCTCGGCTTCGGATTCGGTGTCGGCTCAGGAACTCCATTTTGACCACCCAGTGTACATTTCTGTCGACCTGGACGTGCTTGACCCGGCTTTTGCGCCCGGCGTGTCACATCACGAACCCGGTGGACTGTCGACCCGGGAGCTGCTTTCCATGCTTCAAGCCGTGGATGCTCCCGTGATCGGAGCGGACCTGGTTGAATACAACCCTCATCGCGACCTGAACGGCGTAACGGCCATGGTTGCGGCCAAGTGCGCCAAAGAGCTGACCTCCCTCCTGCTTACCTCCCCAGATCGGTGATATCCATGAAACGACTCACATTCCTCAGCCTGTTGGTCATCGCTTTCATTGTGGCATCTAGCCCGGCCGAGGCACGACAGGATACTGGCGAAAGGGCGCAGGTCATGCACCCAAATCCATACGACCATGTCCAACACGTGGACGGATCGGTCCGCATCAAGGGTGATCTGGTCGAATACACGGCCTCCTTCGGCAAACAGCCCGTGTATGACGACGACGGAAACGTGATTGCAGGTCTGTTCTACACGTTCTACCAGCGTACGAATGGTGCACCGAACGTGGAGCGTCCTCTGGTCATTTCGTTCAACGGTGGACCGGGTTCAGCCTCCGTCTGGATGCATATCGGTTACACCGGACCCAAGAAGCTCATCATCGATGAGGAGGGCTATCCCGTTCAGCCGTACGGCGTCGTCGACAATGAGCACTCCATTCTGGACGTCGCCGACATCGTGTTCGTCAATCCAGTCAATACGGCCTTCTCTCGTCCTGCTCCTGATGTCGAGACCGAGCAGTTCTTCGGCGTGAACGAGGATGTAGCCTACCTCGCGGACTGGATCGACACGTTTGTGACGCGCAATGAGCGCTGGACGTCGCCCAAATTCCTGATTGGCGAATCGTACGGAACGACCCGCGTCAGCGGTCTGGCCGGACGCCTCCAAAGCGGTCACTGGATGTTCTTGAATGGTGTCATTCTGGTATCTCCCACTGGCCTCGGTGTAGATCGCGACGGTGCTGTTCGAGCAGCGAACTACCTGCCTTACTATGCCGCCACCGCGTGGTACCACGGTCAATTGGATAGCGATCTGCAATCACGGGACCTGGATGACCTCCTGCCCGAGGTCGAGGATTGGACCATTGATGTATTCCTGCCAGCTGTGGCTCGCGGCGGTTCATTGGATGCTGAGCGCAGAGCCGAGATAGCTGCCATGGCGGCACGCTATGCTGGACTTGAGGCGGAAGATTTCCTTCAGCACAACCTTCAAGTCCCAACATCCTACTTCTGGAAAGACTTGTTGCGTGACGAGAGTCTCACCGTCGGACGACTGGATTCTCGCTATCGGGGTATTGACCGACAGGACGCCGGTGTCCGATACGACGGCGATCCGGCACTGACAGCCTGGAATCACGCGTTCGCGCCAGCCATCAATCACTACCTGAGAGACGTACTCGGCTACGAAACGGAGCTGCAGTACAACCTCTTCGGTCCGGTTTCACCCTGGAATCGGGACGGTGACCGCACCGGTGAACAGCTTCGCCGAGCCATGGCCCAGAACCCATACCTCCACGTATTGGTGCAGGCGGGCTTTTTCGATGGCGGTACCGACTACTTCAACGCCAAATACACCATGTGGAATATGGACCCATCAGGCGACATGCAGCATCGCATGCGCTTTGAGGGCTACCGAAGCGGCCACATGATGTACCTAAGGGACGAGGACCTGGCCACTTCCAATCAGCATATTCGTGATCTCATCTCGGATGCGGTGGCCGCCGGCAAGAACCCAGCTCGTTATTGACGAACCCTACCCAGAACCATGAACACCCTTCGTTTCCTCCCCATCCTGTTCTTCTCTCTTGTGCTGATCGGCTGCCAGTCGGACGATGCTCCTGCTGATGCAGGCGCAGACGCTTCTACCACGGACGCAGCCATCGAACAAGGAACCCGACCCGTAACGGCTGAGAAACTCGACCTGAATACGACGTCGATGGAAGAGTTCATGACCATTCCGGGCGTCGGCGATCGGATGGCACATGAGTTCGATGAATACCGCCCCTACAGCAGTATCGTCGAATTCCGCCGCGAAATGGCCAAGTACGTTGATGCAGAGACGATTGCCATGTACGAGGATCACGTCTACGTACCGATCGACATCAACGAGTCTGATGCAGAGACCGTCGCTCAGATCCTGGGCCTTGATTTGGCCGGAGCCGAGCAGCTTCTGGCGGCGCGTCCATACGACTCGCACGCCGACTTCATTGCCAAGGTGACCGAAGTGGCTGGAGGCGTGTCGTCGCAGTTCGCCCGCCTGTATCTCGCCTCGGAATAACCCGGAAGCATGATTCCATTCGAGGAAACCCCCGGCGATTCCCCGCTGGAGGCGCGATTCAGGCTGTTCTTGTGCATCCTGGCCATCGCGACATTCATCGCAACCCCTGCTGAACTCATCCTGCTGGGTCACACGCATAGCGTGGCCCAGTGGGTACCGTTCGTTTCCAGCTTCCTCGGGCTGGTCGCTTGCGGCTGGGTGCTGGTCGATCCATCACCGTCACGCATCCGGGCGGCCCGGATCGTCTCGGTCGCGATCATCATTTCGGGTCTGTTCGGAGCATTGATGCACTTCAGAGCGAACATGCTCCTGGAGCTTGAAATCCACCCGAACTGGACCTTTACGGACGCCATCTGGGATGCGATACAGGGATCAGCGGCCTTCCTGGCTCCGGGAATCCTCATTCTAGGGGCACTCTTGGTCCTTGGAGCAGCCTATCGCCATCCAATGGCGACGGAAAAACAGGATTCCTGATCGGCTTGTCTGGAGCGCCATGACATCTTTGCCTTTGAAAGACGAAATCCTCCGTCTACTGAGTCCCACCGAACAGAGTCTGTGGCATGGTGGACCAACGACCGGTGAAGTGCTCTCAGACGTCTCGGCTAATCTCGCTGCCTGGCAGCCTGCGAGCGACATGCACTCCATCTGGGGCCTGACGCTGCACATGGCCTACTGGAAGTTCGCCGTCAGACAGCGCATTCTCGGATTGTCTGATCAAGGATTCGAGCGAGCTCCAGACGATTTTCCTTCCCTTCCCAAGCATCTGACCCACGAAGTCTGGACGGCTGACCGTAATCTCTTGAGGTCAGCGGAATCCGCGCTGGTTGAGCTGACTGAATCGCTGGATGAGGACCGACTCCAGGAGCCGCTTACGGGTGGCTATCGCGTTGCTGATCAATTGATCGGCGTCGCCATGCACGACGTGCATCACATCGGCCAAATCCTCCTAATCAAACGGTTGTGGAACGGGCGATCAGGTCAGTGACGGATCAGGAATCCGAGCCAGATAGCCGAAGGATGGCATTCTCAGCACGCTGGTAGATCGGGTCCTCGGGATCACCGATGATCTGCTTGACCTTCTCAAATTGCTGGATGGCCATATCCATGCGGTTGATCTGACTCAGCATGATTCCGCGATTGAAATTCGCCTGGACGTGCATGGAATCCGAGGCCAACACCCGATTGGTTTCCTGGATGGCCATCATGGAGTTCTGCGGATCGTACATGTAGGCAATGGCCATGTCCGTGCGGACGTCCAGATTTTCCGGATTCAGCGTCAGTGCCTCCTGATAAGCCGCCACGGCCTTTTGCGACCAAGGCGTCTTCTGAGCATCCGGCGCACGCTGCATCCAGTCGAAATACAGATTCCCGGCCAGTATCCACTCTTCCTCCGCTCCCGTCGCCTCAGCGATCAGAATGGTCTGCTCGGCGGCAAAGTCCAGACGATCCGCGGCGAAATAGAGATCGATCAATCGGCGTCGCGCTTCGATACGTGCTTCACCCGAAGCCGCTTCGATGTCTGCCATGATCTCCCCTTCTCGGTCTTGCCATTGCGTAGCCAAGGGCTCCACGATTTGCTGACCTTCAGGTGGTTGCGCCAGTGAGAAGTCGCCCTGACTTCCTCCGCTCATCGTAGTAACGAAGTAAAGAACGACAACAAGCAGTAGGGCGGCGCTCACCACAATGATGACCTGCTTGCCTACTGCACGGTCTCCCTCATCCAGAGCGGTAATCCCGGTCCGTTCCACTTCGGTCTGGGCCGCGACTTCATCGGCAGCAGCCTTTTTCGGTGCTGCAGGTACGGCTGGAGCGGCATTCGATTCTCCTTGACCACTTGGTACTAGTCGTGCACCGCATCGATTGCAGAACCGAGCACCAGCTGGATTTTGTTGCCCACAGACGTCGCAGTCCAGGCTCGCGTCATCTGCGGTAGATACCGCATCGTTCGAGTCGCCCTCAATTGCAGATTCCTGGGCGGGCTCAGATTCCTGGACGGCCTGTGGCCCGTCAGTTCGGGCGTCATCACCCGATGAGTCCTTCACGGCGTAGGGATCATGGTCCCCTGCACGTATGCCCGCAGCCTCGGCGACGGGAGTTCCACAGAGACCACATACCACGGCCCCGGCGTCCAGACGGGCGCCGCAGGCTTCACACGAATTATGCATGCAACTGACTTAGGAAACGGACTCGTCCACTTCCTTTTTGAATTCCTTGGACGGTTTGAAAGCCGGAATGTTGGTCGCAGGGACGTGGACGGGGGTGTTCTGACGCGGATTGCGCGCAGTGCGCGCTGCCCGATGCTGTACAGTGAATGAACCGAACCCTCTGAGATCTATCCGTCCGCCACGCTTCAATTCGGCTTTTACGACACTGATAAAACCGTTCACAACCGCTTCCGTTTCCAGCTTGGTCAATCCCGTTCCTGCCGAAATCTGGTCGATGATGTCTGCTTTCGTCACGGCATTTCTCCAAGCGGAGCGTATGTGATTGCATGTCAAGCGGTTACGCTCGACGTTCAAGCCAAGATGCGAAAACGAGAGTATATTGGCAATCATCCACGAGTCGTCGCTTCGTTTTGCCTGCTCCGTCCTCTTCCCCACCTCTGAAGCAGATTGCTGCCGAAATGGCGTTCCGGTCAACCCTGATCCCTTTCTGCAGGGTTTGCTGGGACCTTGAGCTGCTTGGCGGAAACGAGCTCCCCCCCGGTCCCTGCTTCATTTACGGCAATCATTCGGGCAACTACGACCCCTTCATTTACAACGCGTTCACGCGTCTTGGACAGTCGACGGCCGGTGTGATGACCATGGAATACCTCGAATCAGGTCCCATTGCGTCCTTGTTTCAAGCCGTCGGGATTCAGGGGACCCGCAAGCGGGTTCCTGAGCCTCATTTGATTCGACGCATCTACGAAATGCTCAAGGCTGGCAGACGCGTTGTGATTTTTCCAGAAGGCGGACGGCGATGGGACGGTCGTCCTGCACCGTGGATTGAGTCCACTGCGAAGCTGTTCATGCGGGCCGGGGCCCCGGTGTACCCCGTGGAAATCATCGGATCGTATGTGGCGTGGCCGCGCTGGGCACCGTGGCCCCGGCCCGCACACGTCAAGGTGAAGGTCCACCCTGCCCTCGACTTTTCGGACACACCAACCCTCGAGGAAGGCCTAATACGGTTGAAGGAGCCGATTTCGGCCGACGAGACGATCGTTCCCGAGGAAGTTCGCCCCAAGTGGGCCTTCCGACCTGCTGTCGGTCTGGATAGACTACTCTACCGCGATCCATTCACCGGCGAGTTCGGAGGGGTTGTCGTAGATGGTGGTTCACATGCCACGGCCAAACGCGGTGAGCATCGTTGGCGCGTATTGCCGGATTCGCGATTGATGCATTCCGACAATGATGAGCCGGAGTCGACAGCGGATCTGTACGAACGCATTCAGTCCTTTCCCCTGCCAGAAGACCGCTCCCAACCCCTGTTGACCCAACAATCGACAACATGGATGAGCGGTCCGGATCCGGCCAAGACGTCTCTGACCATCAGGTTGTACCACGACCGGGTTGAATGGGGAGAACGGGTCCTGCCGTTGGAGTCCATTCAGTACATGGGGCTCGAGCGCAGTGACCGGCTCTGGTTGCTGGTCGGTCATGAGCAGCTGAACGCGCTATTCAAGACGGGAAGCGCCTTGGCTTGGTACGATACGCTTGGTCGCCTCGCTCCTCACATCAACGCTTAGGCCACATGGAAGCATGGACACTTGAAATGAGCGTGGCCGACCTGTTCGTCGATTTTACGGTGATCAGCGTCCTGCTTCTCGTTGCTACCCTTCTTCGACGCTATGTCACTTTTTTTCAGCGATTCCTGATCCCCAACAGCCTGATTGCTGGATTCCTGGGCCTGTTCCTCGGCGCTCAAGTGCTGGATTGGGTTCCGTTCGACGCAGATCGCATGGGAGCGTGGGTCTATCACTTGCTGGCACTGACCTTCATATGCGTTGGCCTTTACCGCACCAGTAACGAGCACTCGCGCGGTGCCATCAATCTGGGCTTCATGCAGGTGGCCGTGATGCTCATCCAGGGCATCATCGGGCTCTCGATCGCACTGCTCACAGCCATCACATTGGTTCCGGATCTGAATCCGGCTACGGGTATCCTGCTCCCGCTGGGCTATGCCATGGGACCCGGTATCGCCTACGCCATTGGGCAATCCTGGGCCTCTTTCGGATTCGAAGGTGGCGGATCAGTCGGCCTGACCGTGGCGGCCATCGGATTCCTGATCGCCTATTTCTTCGGGATGATCCTGGTGAACCGGGCCGTTGGCAGTGATGCCACCCGCAGTGCCATTCCGGAATACGTGCGAACGGGCCTGCGCGGCGTGGACGACTCCATCGAAGGCGCACGCCTGACTTTTTCGGGAGCCGCGGTCGAACCCCTTTCGGTCCATCTCGCATTGGTCGGAGGCATCTATCTGCTGACCTGGCTGGTCACCATGGGCCTCGGTGAACTGTTGTTGATAGGTGGTCTCGAGAAAGAAATACCGGTTCTCTGGTCCTTCCACTTCATCATCGCCAACCTGCTGGCCATCTTCACCCGGAAAGTCGTCTTGCGCGGTAAACGTGGTGAATGGATCGACGACGGCATGGTGCATCGCGTCACGGGTACATTCGCGGACTATCTGATTGCGGCCTCCATCATGGGAATCAGCCTCGCCTTTGCTTGGCGCTTTGTCATTCCCCTGCTGCTGATTTGCGCACTGGGTGCCTGGTTGACCTTCCTGTTCGTGCGGTGGTCTTGCTGGAAGCTGTTCTCCCTTCACCGGTTCGAGCGATTCATCGGCATGTTTGCCCAGATGACCGGCACGATTGCATCCGGATTGGCGCTGCTTCGTGTCACAGATCCAGAGTATCGTTCTCCAGTGGCCCAGGAGTTGGTGCTTTCATCGGGTATGGCCATGGGCTTCGGATTTCCCTTGCTGATCCTGATCAACATGCCGTTCACCATGTTCGACGGTTCGCTCTACGGATTCTCATTCCTGCTGGCGCTCATGGCGGGCTACTTGATCGTGCTACTCACAGCCTGGGCCATCTACTGGAAGCGATCAAGTGCTGTATCGACAGACTGAGATCCAGGGACGAACACACCCCTCAGGTAAGACGGTCGCAGGCCGGATTCTTGGCCGAACGGCAAGTGAATTCGGCCTAGGTACCCGTGACGCGGATGGCTTCTTCAACGCTGGTTTCGCCCGTCAAAACCAACTGCCGCGCCGCTGATGGCAGCGTGGTCATCCCTTCCTCAACGGCTACCTGGCGCAGGGTGTCTTCATCGACCAGATCCTCTGAGCCCATGATCAGATTGCGGATCTTCTGAGTGAAGAGCATGGTCTCGGCGATGGCGCGACGTCCTTTGTATCCCGAGCCTTTGCACACGCGGCAATCTGAGTCACCCCCGGCCTGATAGATTGTAGAGCCATAGATGTCCTCATCGGAAAACCCGATGTGGCGCAAGAATCCGAAATCCGGATTTGGATCCGGGATGCGACAGGAAGGACACAGCTTCCGGATCAAACGCTGGGCAACGATGATGTTGATGGCGTATGCAATCAGGAAGGGCTCAACGCCCATCTTGTACAAACGGCTTACGGCCGATGGGGCGTCATTCGTGTGCAGGGTCGAGAACGTCAGGTGACCGGTATTGGCCAGCTTGATGGCCAATTCTGCGGTATCCCGGTCTCGCATCTCCCCAACCATGACGACGTCAGGGTCGTGACGGAGGATGGCCCGAAGTGCTCCTTCCAGATCCAGTTTGTGGCTCAGCTTGATTTGCCGGATGCCTCTCATCAAGTACTCGACCGGATCCTCTACTGTGAGCACATTGACTTTGGGGGTCACCACTTGATGTAATGCTGCAACAAGCGTGGTGCTCTTACCGGACCCTGTTGGGCCTGTCAGAATGACCATTCCGTGCGGCTGGCGGATGGCTTCCTGGAATCGCTTGTAGGCATCGTCGAGAAGACCGATTTGCCGAAGGTCCGTGAGAACCTTCCTGTCATCCAACACACGGATGACGATGCTTTCGGCGCTCAAGTGCTGCTGGGCGGATGCAATCGGGAGCACCGATACCCTGAAGCGGATCAGGGTATCATCGATCCAGCGCTGAATGAATCCGTCCTGGGCAATGTCCCGGTCGAAACGATCCACATTGGTAGAATTATCCTTGACGACAGCCAGGAAGGCTTCGGGACGAAAACGACTCTCCGTTCTCCAATCTTCCAGTTCTCCGTCGACGCGAAGCTGGATCACGATCTGGCCGTCTGCATCCGGATAGATGTGCAAGTCAGACGCTCCCATGCGGACGGCATCCAGCAGAGCGGCTTCAAACAGGTTGATGAGCTGCGAACGGCTCATTTCGGCCTCGAGGGCCTCCTCATCCAGAACCGTGTCGTCACTTTCGTACGACATGCCCATATCGACCGCCGTCTCCTCTCCCAGGACTTCGAGGTATTCGTTCCGTCCCAGGAAAGAGTCTGCGATCAGACTTCCAATGACCGTTTCCGAAGCAAACATGACCTCGAATCGACGCAGACGGAGCCCCTGCAAAACCTGATGGATCTCAGGGCGAGTCGGATCGTGCGTCACGAATAACCACTTGTTCTCTCCGGTCACACCGTCGCGTTCGATCCCGATGGGCAAGACAAAATGCTCCACCATCTCGTCCCAAGCTTCCGTCTGGAATCGGTCTTCATGGCGCTCGAGAAAGGCCAGTGCCTCGGCCTGATCCACGCTCGCTTCAGCGAATGCATAGAGCAGGGAGGCTTCTTTGAATATCAGTTCCGATTCAAGGTCCTGGTCCAGGGCCAACACTCTCCACAACGGGACGCGCATGTCCTGTTCGCGCAACTTCTGCCATTCCGCCCACGCGCGTTGGATGTGCTCGTCTTCGACGATGCCCTTGTTGCGTAGCCGCATGACCACGCGATCTCTTCGCGCATCACGATCCCATGTACTGACCAGCGACGGGCGTTGAGACGATGGCTCAACCGGTTTTCGATCGCCCGAATCCAAAGAATGCCCAGAACCAGACGACCCACCTGCTTCCGTGGAGGCAGGAGGATCGATCGGCAATCTGTGGAATTTGGGATCTCTGGGTTCCATTCGGGAGGGCTTCCTCAGGCAGCTTTGCCTGCGGTTCCATTGGAATCAATGCGTTTCAATGCAGGCCTGGTCGTGTAGACTTCCGCGCCGATTGACGGCACATGCTGTGACAGCAGTTTCATGGTGGCCTGAACGTGATAGGCGTCCGCGTAGGCCAATTCAGGGTTGAATGCCTTGATGTCCTCGAGCAATGTCCTGACCTCGCGGCGTGAGGGATCATTAGACACACATAGCACGCGCTGTGACGGTTTTGGCTGTTCTCCATGCTCAACAACAGGGATGACGCCGACTTCCATCATGGGCCTCCAGTAGTGAGCCGGTAGTCGCATCGTGAGCAGATCTGCCAATACCAGCGTACTCATCTGGCAGATAAGTACAGGACGGAATCCATATACATCTGCTGCCAAGCGTTCCAGAGCATGCGCCTGGTCGGGCATCCACGTGCACACCGTTCGCCAATCCGGGTAACCGTCGGCATGGTTCTCTCGAATCATGCGCTTCAGTTGGTCCTCAGATAACAGATGACTCTTCAGGGCTGCTCTAAGCACGCGGTCAGGGCCATCGCGGCGAGAGGATGACGAGCGGCTAGACGAAGTTCCATCGATTCTGCGACCAGTACGCCCGATGCCGGTTGTTCGGGTCGTCGAGGTCATGGCACGTCGGCCAGCGAAGGAGGCTGAAGCCGACTTGGGTCGAAGCGGTCCGCTGGATGGCGTCTTGCCTGGTGCCTCGGGTGCGTTTGTGCTTTCGGCGGTGTCCATCGCGGAGCTGGTGGGAGAAGAAGCTCCGGATGACAGTCGCTGTGCCGTTTTCTTGGTGAATGCGACTTTTGGCCGATCTGCATCGCCATTGCGCTCCAATTCTGCCTCAGCCATCCATTCATTCACGGTGGCGTCGATCAACGCGTAATCGATCAATTCCGACGATGCACCTGCATCCCTGCGGGTGGTACTAAACGGTGCAGCGGGGTCTTCGGAAGGACTGCGTTCGTTCTGTCGTTGGGATTTGAATCGATTAAACACGGGAAATGGCCTAATTCAGCTCAATGGGAGGCGTTTTGTCGGTCGTCCAGTCTTGTATCGGTTGTGGATTCGACCCCTTAAGACGCATCTTTGCTTGCTGCAAGCCGTCCAACCAGATCAAAATGAAGAGCGAGGCCACTTTCTTGGAGATGGCCCGCCGTTTCCGCGCAGTTCAACCGAATTCCTGCCCGCCATGCCCTGTCTGTTTGTCGCCGGAGCCCTCGTTCTCCCTCGCCTTACCATCCTGTATCTCTGGTTGATGACCAACTGGTTCGTAGGAGTATTCGGATCGTTGATCTGGCCCATCCTGGGGTTCTTTGTTGCCCCGACCACCATGCTTTGGTATTCCGTCGTAGAAAACGTCTACGCAGGAACGTGGGGCACATTCCAGATCGTCGTCATGGTCATCGCTGTGCTGATCGACATATCACCCAGTGCCAAGAAGAAGGGGAAAAAGTCGGACTAGCAGAATCCAGAGCGAATCAGCCTTCTTCTCGCAAATCGACCACGTATCGTCCCTGGATACCGCCTCGCATGAGTTGATCACAGGCTTTGGGGACATCAGCCAGACACACATCGTGGGCAATGGTCTCGAAGTCCACTTTCTGTGCGAGGTCGCGCAGGCCTTCCCACGCTTTGCGGCGTGGTCCCTGAGGACACGTGTTGGAGTCGATTCCAATCAAACGCACTCCGCGCAGGATGAACGGAAATACTGTCGTATTGAGTTCATGACCAGCAGCAAGCCCGCAAGCCGCAACGACCCCATGCGTCATGGTCTGGCTGAGAACAGCTTCCAACGCACGAGACCCCACAGAATCGACGCAGCCAGCCCAGTTTCCCGAATCGAGAGGTCGGCGGGCTCCATCCTCGAAGTGTGACCGAGGCAAGACATCGGTGGCACCAAGCTTCTGCAAATAGTCAGAAGCTTCCGACTTTCCTGTGACAGCAGTCACCTGATAGCCTGCTGCGGCCAGGAGCATGACAGAAAAGCTTCCCACGCCACCGGTAGCGCCGGTCACCAGAATGGGGCCGGCATCCCGCGCCAATCCGTGCTGCTGAATGGCCTGCAAGCTGAGCATGGCCGTAAATCCGGCTGTCCCGACAATCATCGCTTGTCGGGTTGTCAAACCGTCAGGAAGCGGAACCAGCCACTCCGATTTCATCCGCTGATAACGACTGTAGCCACCCCAGGTCACTTCGCCGACTCCCCAACCCGTCGACAGGAACGAGCTCCCCACAGGAAATTCAGGATCGTCCGACTCGACGATCGTCCCGGCCAAGTCGATGCCGGGCACGAACGGCAATTCAGAGCGAATGATCTTGCCCTTGCCCGTGACGGCCAGCGCATCCTTGAAATTGATACTACTCCAGTCAACACGGACGAGCACATTGCCGTGACTGGGCAGATGCTCCAGGGATATCGAAGAAACGGATGCCCGCTCGGGGCTGTCAGTTACCAGGAGCGCATTGAAATCCATCACCGGCGACGTCTTCGTTGGTTGGGTGCAGTATCCTCTTCTCCGTCCTCGTCAACTTCCGGAGGCAGAACCTGGAGTTCGGGAAACAGATGATCAAGTTCTAGAACCGGGCTGTCGAGGCGCTGATCCCACCGTTCCTGAGCCCTTTCACTGGCACGAATCAAGGTGAACGTCCCCAACTCGCCATCCGAACGGACTTGCATCTCTCCTGTCAGATCCGACCATGATCCGCGGAATCCCGACTGCCAGTGCAGTTCGAATTCGGCACGATAAAGGCGATCCAAAGCCGTGTATGACCAGTCGTTGATGAACACGTATGCCCGGCGTACGCCAAACACTCCTTCCAGCGCGTCTAGCACCTGCCCTCCCGCACGTTCCACCAGTGTCTGCATCTCAGCTTCCCTTTCCCCTGAGCTCTTCGCTCTGAGTACGACTTCGCGGGACTCTACCGGCATGGCTTCGTTTGAAAGGCGAACGTAGAGATCGAAATGGACCGCAGCAGAATCCACGTCCAGCATGGAGGATTGGATGGCATATCGAAAATCCCGGTACCCGGCGTATCTCGTCAGAATGAACCGTTGCTCGCGCCGACTTACGGGCAGTCGCATGTGCGACGTTTCGGCACCGTCTACCCAGGCGTCTACAAAGATCTCGCGCCGTCCGCTGGGTTCGAACCGCTCCCATCCTTCTCCGTCGTGAACTTGCCTCTCCAATAGAACTCGGGATTCCACTAGTACACGCTCATAGCTGGTCGTGTCCTGGAACGGGAACGTGATCTCGAATTCTGCTTGGGCCCGCTTTGGTGAAGCCATCAATGACTGCTGCTGACACGCCATCCGCGTTCCCAGATATCCGCACACTTCGAGCAACAGTCGTTCTGCGTTTCCAAGATTCTCGTCATAGAGGGCAAATCGTCCGAGTGGTCCCGTGTAGAGCGTATCGTACGATTCGTCAAAGAGCGTGACGTTGATCAGATCCGGAATGACATCACTGATACCCCTCACGCGTCCAGCCTCCGTGAAGCGGGCCGCGACATCCAGTGTATCCCACCCGATCCGTTCTACCGCGAGATCTTCCACTGCAAAACGATCCGGCGAACCACATCCCGAGATCACAATGATCAGGCCTGCTGCCCATGCCGCATGGAGCCCTGCTCGAATCGCTCGGGATATCCCGATTGCAGACCTATGGGGTGTAACGAATTGCATGCAGCGGCAGCACAAGTTGAGGCTGGATGGAAAGCGTACAATACGCAAGGCATCCTGTCGGTTTCAGAGCGGACCGGTTCCATTCGCGATGGACCCCATTCTTGGCTGAATCATTCGGCGAGACTTTCGCCGGATGGTCCGCCGAATCAGAATCGGACGTCGATGCCCGAACAATCATCGAGTCGAATCCGGTTCATGATTTTGCCCAATTCCCAAATAATGTTCCGGGAGCTTTCATGTTTGCAAAGCATTGTTTTACATGCTGTGCCGGAAGCGCTTTTTCAAGACGTGGAAAGCGTCGTTTACCATCCCGTTCAACAACGATACATACCTCATGCAGGCAGCTCCATCCACGATGACCAGTGAATCCACTGACTTCCTGCCCATCAATGGGACGGACTATGTGGAGTTCTTTGTCGGAAACGCCAAGCAGGCCGCGCACTTCTACATGTCGGCCTTCGGATTTCAGCCTCTCGCCTACTCCGGATTGGAGACAGGCAATCGGGAACGAACCAGCTATGTGCTCCAGCAGGACAAAATCCGCTTCGTGCTGACGTCGTCATTGGTTGAAGACTCCGTCGTTGCGGACCATGTGAAGAAGCATGGCGACGGGATCCGTGATCTGGCGCTATGGGTGGACGATGCTCGTTCAGCGTTCGAGGAAACGACCAAGCGAGGCGCCGTGCCGGTTCATGAACCACGTGTGGTTGAGGACGAGAACGGCCAGGTCGTGATGGCAGCCATTCGGACATACGGGGATACCATCCATACGTTTGTCGAGCGGAGTGATTACCGAGGCATATTCCTGCCCGGTTTCCAGGCATGGGACAGCGGAGAGTTCAAAGTGGACGATGTGGGCCTGCGTTATGTAGACCATTGCGTCGGAAACGTCCATCTGGGCGACATGAACAAGTACGCCGACTTCTACTCGGACGTCCTCGGTTTCCGCAACCTGCTGACATTCGACGACAAGGATATCTCGACGGAATACTCGGCATTGATGTCCAAGGTGATGGCAAATGGCAACGATCGGATCAAATTCCCGATCAACGAGCCTGCTGCGGGTAAAAAGAAGAGCCAGATTGAAGAGTATCTGGACTTCTACGGAGGCCCCGGTGTTCAGCACGTGGCTATGGCAACCAACAACATCATCGAAACCGTTTCAGCCCTTCGTCGCCGCGGCGTTGAGTTTCTCCACATTCCGGACACGTACTACGATACGCTGCTCGACAGGGTCGGGGAAATCGACGAAGATCTGTTACCGCTGCAGAAACTGGGTATCCTGGTCGATCGCGACGACGAAGGATATCTGTTGCAGATCTTCACCAAGCCCGTCCAGGATCGTCCGACAGTATTCTACGAGATCATTCAGCGCAAAGGAGCGCGTTCATTCGGAAAAGGCAACTTCAAGGCCTTGTTCGAATCCATCGAGCGCGAACAGGAACGCCGCGGGAATCTCTGATCCTGTTCCTGCTGTAAACGCTGCGACGACCCATATCCTTTGATACCCGTCGCCCCCATTTTCGAACCTCAACTCATCCCGACGTTCGCATGCCTCATTACGTTCGCATGGGCAATGTGCCCCACAAACGCCACACACAGCACCGCCGCCCTGATGGCCAGCTGTACAGTGAAGAAGTTATTGGCGCAGAAGGGTTCAGTGGAATCTCCTCGATTGCATACCACGTCCACCCTCCCACGGTCGTCGACAAAGTTGGCGAACCGATTCCGTACGGCGTGGAATACACGGACCTCGATTTCCTGCGCCATCGTCATATTCGAGGATTCGACGTCGATTCTTCGGGTGCCTGGTTGGAATCCCGGCGCTACGTGATGGGCAACAGCGATGTCCGTCTAGCCGTGGCGTCTCCGACCGAAGAAATGGGGTACTTCTATCGCAATGCCGTTGCGGACGAGATGATTTACGTCCACGATGGTGAAGGCGTCCTGGAAAGTCCTTTCGGCAATGTCCCGTTCCGAAAGGGCGATTATGTCCACGTTCCCCGGACAATTACCCACCGCTGGAAATTCAACGATGGTCCAAGACGCTTGCTCGTGATTGAGTCGTTCTCGGAAATCCACTATCCGAAGCGCTACACGAACAATTCCGGGCAGCTGCTGGAGCATTCTCCGTATTGCGAGCGGGATATCCGACCTCCCACGGAGCTTGTTACGCACGATGAGGAAGGATCATTCGAAGTCCGGATCGCCAAGCACGACTACCTGCATCCCGTCTTCTTCCGGTATCACCCGTTCGACTTCGTGGGCTGGGACGGCTACATGTATCCGTATGCCACGTCGATCCATGACTTCGAGCCCATCACGGGACGGGTCCACCAGCCACCGCCGGTCCACCAGCACTTTACGGGTCACAACTTCGTGATTTGCTCGTTCGTCCCGCGACTGTTCGACTATCATCCGCAGGGCATCCCGGCTCCGTACAATCACTCGAATATCGATTCGGACGAGGTGCTGTACTACGCCGAGGGCGACTTCATGAGTCGCCGCGGGATTGATCGGGGTTCGTTCACACTGCATCCGGGCGGCATCGCCCACGGCCCGCATCCGGGAACGGTCGAAGCCTCGATCGGCAAGGAGCGCACGGAAGAGCTGGCTGTCATGGTGGACACGTTCCGCCCACTCAGGCTGACGAAAGCAGCCCTGGGAGCCGAAGATGCCGACTACATGTTGTCCTGGCGACCCGAGCTGTACGACAAGCCGGGATCAGGGGGAAGCGGATTCGAAGGCGAAACCGGTCACTAATTTGATCTAGGGACGAGGTCGCGTCAAGATGGCCTCTGCATTCTCATGCACGAGGCACCACAGCTCTCGGCCGTGGGTCTCATCGGCTGCTGAGTAGCAGATCTTGTCCTCCAGTGCAGCGAAATCGTTCGGGTTTGATCCGAACGATCCTGGCCATCCGTCACGAAGCATTTCTGTGATGGACCCATTGGTACGCCACAGCTCGACACCGAATCGTTGCGTTCGTGCGGCGAAGTACACCCACTCCTCATTGAAGGAAATGAAAGCGTGTGGATCCGAACCCATGCCGCCTTCGTCGATGTCCGAAACCAGGAATGCTCCCTCTGCTTCGGTCCACCCCCACAACTCAAATCCGTGTTCGCCATCTTCCGCTGCGAAATAGAGTTTGTCACCGTGGGAGTACAATGATTGCGGATTGGCATTGAGCTCTGCCTCACGAATGTCCCGGACGAGTTCGGGCTCGGCGCCGGGAGTCAGTGAGAACAGCTCAATTCCCAGATCAGGATGGTTCGCCGCAAAGAACAAGCGTCCGGCATGGGCAGTCAGTCCCCTTGGTGATGAACTGTCCGTCCCCGGTCGCATGTCCGAAGCCAGGCTGGCTTCGCTTCCATCCCAGGACCAAAGTTCAATTCCCTGCTCGGGCGTGTAGGCGCTGAAATACAGGTAGTCGCCGACGACAACCAACTCAGTCGGACGTGAGCCAGAGGGCCCCGGATTGATTTCGGCAGCCATCGTGACCGCTTCTCCATCGAACTGGAACAACTCCGTTCCATGACCGCTGCGTTCAGCGGCGAACACCAGTCCATCGTTGAATGCCGTGTACCAACTTGGATTGGCGCTTCCTGCCCCTTCATTGATGTCATCCGTCATCTGGACGGACTCACCATCCCACTGCCACATTTCGAAACCGGCTACTTCATCATTGGCAGTGAAGTACACCACATTGTTCAGTTCAATGAATCCGACTGGCGATGAGCTGTTGGGCGATTCACCGATATCCTTGATCAAGCGGTCGCGATTGCCGTCATGGAAGAACAGTTCACGACCGTAGGGCTCTTTCAGTGCCGTGAAGTGCAATTGGTCATTGTAGATGAAGAGCCTGGCTGGCGCCGAATTTCCTTCACCCGGCTCAATGTCCGAAATGCGTTCAAGGCCGGAGTGGTCCAGTTTCCAGATCTCGGATCCGTACTCCATGTCGTTGAGCTGCAGATACAGGTCCCCGTTCCAGACAAGCATCTGGTTCGGATTTCCGGCATCCGGACCCGGGATCGCGTCCAGGATGAGACCATCCATATCGGATCCGGATGAACACCCGCCGATCATTAGTGCGATGAACAGTCCAGAAACAAACAGTCGATTCATGGTTCGGAGAGGATCGATTTTGAAGCTTGACAGAGAGAGCCGGTGAAGAGGCTCGGTTCAGGTTAATTCGCGCCGTAAACGATGAGAGGACCATAAGGTTTTTTGATTCGTCCATAGATTCAGATCAATTCCCCGTGACCCACTCCGCACGCTCACGCTCTACCCGATTCGGACATGATTCCCACTTCTCCCGGCTTCCCTTTTGACCAGGACATTGCCTGGACGCCAGACCCGGAGCACATCGCAGATTCCAATCTGTCCCGTTTCATGGAACGTCACGGAATCGGGACCCTGACTGAGCTACAGGAGCGCAGTACGTCTGATATTGCATGGTTCTGGGATGCCGCGATCAAGGACCTCGACGTCCGATTCAGAACTCCCTACTCCCAGGTCGTGGATCTGACGGGTGGAAAGGCCTTCCCGAAGTGGTGTGTTGACGGGCGAATGAACATCGTGGACAACCTCCTCGACAAGTGGCTGGAGCAACCGGAAACCGCCGATCGGGTTGCGCTCCGGTATGAATCCGAGGAGGGCGATGTTCTGGTCTTCACCTACTCGGATGTGGCTCGACAGACAGCACGGGTCGCCGAAGCGCTCCGCAGGGACGGCTTCGGCCCCGGTGATGCCATCGGGTTGTTCATGCCGATGACCCCCGAGCTCCTGTTTGCCTTCCTGGCTGTGATCAAGATCGGAGGAATCATCCTGCCTCTGTTCTCCGGCTATGGACCAAGTGCGGTTGCGACTCGCCTGAAGGACGCCAATGCTGTAGCTCTGTTCACAAGCAACGGGTTTCCGCGGCGCGGGCGGCCTGTTGCCCTGAAGGCAGTTGCCGACGAAGCGCTTTCAAGTTGCCCGAATGTCCGCCGCGTGATCGTTCAGGAACGGCTGACTGAGACTTCGACAGTACTGGTACCTGAACGCGATGTCCTGTATCACGACTATGTGAGCGGTATGCCCGAGGAATCCGAAACAACGGACACGTCGGCTGAGGATATCATGATGATCATCTACACCTCCGGTACCACGGGGCGACCCAAAGGTGCAGTCCATACCCATTGTGGATTCCCCATCAAGGGTGCTCAAGACATGTACCACGCCATGGACGTCCGACCCGGAGACGTGATGTACTGGATGAGCGATATGGGATGGATGATGGGCCCTTGGCTGGTATTCGGGACTATGGCAATCGGGGCTACGATGGTTTTTTCTGATGGCGCTCCGGATTTCCCGGACCCAGGACGACTCTGGCGCATGATCGATGAGCACCAGGTAACCCACCTGGGGCTTTCGCCTGTCCTCATCCGGGCCTTGATGCCGCACGGAACCGAGCACGTTCACGCGTCGAAGCGGTCCAGCCTGCGCTCTGTGGGGTCCACGGGAAGCCCCTGGGACCCCGCATCGTGGAATTGGACCTTCCAGCATGTGCTCGACAGCAAGAAGCCCATTCTGAACTATTGCGGCGGGACGGAGATTTCAGGCGGGTATGTCTGTGGCAACTTCCTGCAGCCCCTGAAACCGTGTGCCTTCAGCGGACCCGTGCCAGGAATGGCTACTGACATCGTTAATGAACACGGGCAATCTATTCGGGAGGCCGTTGGAGAAGTCGTGATCCGTCAGCCGTGGATCGGGATGACCCGCGGATTCTGGAACGACCCCGACCGGTACCTCGAAAGCTACTGGAATCGGTTTCCCGACGTGTGGGTGCACGGCGATTTTGCCGCGGTTGACAAGGACGGCTGCTGGTTCATCCTTGGACGCAGTGATGACACCATCAAGGTGGCTGGAAAACGCCTCGGCCCGGCCGAAGTCGAAGCCATTGTCAACGCCGATTCCAGGATCGTTGAGTCTGCAGCCATCGGAATTCCTCATCCCATCAAAGGTGAAGAGGTCGGTTTGTATGTGGTCCCGGATGACACCTTTCCCTGGGACGCACTGAAGGCATCGGACGGAACAGATCATGCGGCCGTCGAAGCTCTTCGCGAGGCCTTGTTTACGGCATTGGTTGCCGAACTCGGAAAGCCATTGAAGCCGGCTTTCATCCGATTCGCAAGCAAGTTGCCCAAGACGCGCAATGCAAAAGTGATGCGACGTCTCATCCAGGCCGTGTACCTGGAAAAGGACCTCGGTGATATTTCGAGCCTGGAAGATCCGGACACGCTCGAGGCCATTCGCAGTGCCGTTTGACGATCCGGACTGACCTTCCACGTATTCAGTCGGCGCGCCGTTCGGCAGCCTGAACTGACCTTCCTCGTGTTCAATCAGCGCGCCGTTTTCTGGACACTGAAGCCTACCGTACTGGCACGCTAGTACCGTTGAGCCCCCGCTGACATCCGTTCAGACGGATTCGGGGATTCCAGCGCTCTCAGGCGCGATATTTGCTGTCAGATAAGGCAAGACAATCAGATGCCTCAGACCGACCTGCGACCCATGATTTCGACTCTAAACCGCTCCCTCGCTTTCCTGCTTGTTGGACTCCTGTTTGCTTTCGGTGCTTTGCCTGAAGCCGAAGCGCGCCAGGGCGTTCGTGTTTCACTTTCGGGAGTTGTCACGGATGCGGAGACGGGGGTGCCTCTGACAGGCGCTCATGTCTTCATTGCCTCGTCCATGATCGGGACGACCACGGATCGGGAAGGGCGATATGAATTGAA
This sequence comes from Rhodothermales bacterium, assembly GCA_028284865.1. Classification (GTDB taxonomy): domain Bacteria; phylum Bacteroidota; class Rhodothermia; order Rhodothermales; family UBA10348; genus JAAZVD01. The sequence continues at coordinate 223,442 of JANQQV010000007.1, forward strand.
CGGCGTGCCACTCGGCGCACACCGACTGTACGTCTCGATCCTGGGCTTTGAGGACGACTTTCTCGACATCATGCTGCGCACTGCTGAGTCGCAGAGCTTTGATTTTGCGCTGACTCCGGCAGTACTGGACATCGGCGAGATCGTCGTCGAAGCCGAGCGCGACCGCCGTTGGGAACGAAGGCTTCGACGGTTCACCCGTGAGTTCATCGGAGAAACGCCCAATGCCGAGGCTACGACCATCACCAATCCTGAGGTCCTCGACTTTGAGAATTCCGGTGGGACCTTCACGGCAGTCGCTTCCGCGCCCTTGATCATCGAAAACAAGGCGCTGGGTTATCGAATCCAATACTTCCTGAGTGATTTCCAGTCCACACCAGGGCGCGTGCGGTACGATGGCGAGGGGCTCTACGAGGAGATGGAACCGGAACACGCGGAGCAGGCGCTTGAGTGGGAAGAAAAGCGGCGGGCAGCGTTCATGGGTTCATTCCGCCACTTCATGTTGGCCCTGATCGCGGGTCGATCCGAAGCACAGGGATTCCAGACGTTCCTTCGCCCAAGTGCTGGTGGCCAACGCGGCGATGCCTTCGCAGCTTCGTCAACCATTCCGAATCAGCGATTCCCGGTTGAACCTGCTGAGCTGCTGAAGCCTTCCGACGTACCGAATGAGTATATATTGGACTTCGATGGGCACCTGGAAATCGTTTACATGGGTGAGCGCGAAGACCCAGCGTACCTGGAATGGTCGATGCGACCGGAACGCGTGAATGCCCGATACCAGACCTCGTGGAATTTCCTCGATCACGGCCCGGCTGTGGTCGACTACAAAGGCGACACACTGGATCCCTATGCAGTCGTGTTCATGGGATACTGGGCATTTGAGCGGGTAGCTGATGATCCCCCGCGCGAATACAGACCCGGCAACTCGAGATAGGCTGACTACAACCTACTCAACCTGTGAATGCCGCTTCCAGGTGTTCAATTTGAAGCGTCGACCCAGCACCCACGATCGAGATTACATCGAACCGGCACGGGACGGACTGCCAGGAGCGCTGGAACAGGAACGCTTCAGCCGCCCTGATCAGATGTCGACGTTTGGTTGCGTTCACGGCGGCTTCGGGTGCTGCAAACGAATCGCCACGACGCCATTTCACCTCCACGAATACCAGTTCGCCGCCTCGCTTGTCGTCGTCTGATGGTTGTCGGGCGATGAGATCAATCTCCGCTTTCAGGTAGCGGTAATTCCGCTCAAGAATCCGATAGCCGCTCTGTTCGAGGTATCGCGCCGCAATCGACTCCCCTGCAGTCCCTTTTACTTGTTTGGAGGAAGGCATCAGACGGAACGCGTCCTGCTGTTTTATTGAGTGTGCCCATCAAAGAGAGACTGTGGCCCGTTCGGCGCGCGCGTTTGACTGCTACGGCCGAATCAACTCTTTCGTCATTCGAAGTCCCCTCCCGGACGCCTATCTTGGCGTCCCCTCCCCAAATGACCCCGAGTAACTCATTCCGCAACGCCTCGTGTTCGCGACCAACGGAATTCTGACGCTGACGACCGATTTCGGGACGCAGGATGGGTATGTGGCTGCCATGAAAGGGGTCATGATGGGAATCAATCCCGACCTGAAGCTGGTCGATGTATCCCATCATGTTGCGCCACACGACATCATGGAAGGCGCGTTCATTCTGCGCAACGTGGCCGAGGCATTTCCAGCGGGCACGGTTCATCTAGCGGTAGTGGATCCAGGTGTCGGTTCGGAGCGGAAACCCATCGCCATGCGTCACCACAACCAGCTATTCGTCGGACCGGACAATGGGCTTTTTTCCCTTTTGCTCGCTGGCGAAGAGGCAGAGCAGGTGGTCGTGCTGGATCAGCCTCGCTTCTGGCGACAGGATGACGTAAGTGCCACGTTCCACGGTCGGGACATATTTGCGCCAATAGCTGCCAGATTGGCTTCCGGATTATCCCTTTCCTCGGCCGGAACGCCCGTCGACCAAATCAAATCATTGCTGTGGGCTCTCCCGATTTCGGATGAGCAGGGCATCCAGGGCTGGGTCGTGCATATCGATCGCTTCGGAAATTGCATCACCAACATCACTCGCGACCAGTTCGACGCTCATCGTCAGGAACGGGATTTCAAATGCTACGCGGGGTCTTCCATCATCGCATCGAACAGCGAGACGTATTCCGACGTTGAACCCGGTGAGGCCACCGTCCTGTTCAACAGCCAGGACAGTCTTGAAATTGCCATCCATCAAGGTTCAGCCAGCCAGATGCTGGATATCCGGAAAGGAGCACCTGTCAATATTCTTTTCATGGACGACAAATCGTGAATCCTTCCCCCCTAGCTGATCTGGATGATCTCTATCTGTACGCCCAATTGGTGTCAGATGACGCTGACGAGGCGGCAGCGCTCATGGAGGCGGCGCTGGATGCCCGACGCCGGGGTGACCGGTCAGCTCCAGATGTGTTGATTTCTACGCTCTCTGGGCATCTCACGGCGGATGGAGGCGCGTGGCTTTCGCGTCGCCAGGTACCCGTTGCGCTTGAGGAATTGCTTCCGCGCATGATGGGACGCATCCGTCCGTCGCGGCGCATGTCCGTCGTGCGAGCATTCAGGGACCCCGGAGCGCCAGCCTCTGACCGGGCTGTCTTTCTGATTGCGGTCAAGCGAGCATTGGAATCGGAAGGGCTGAAGACGGTTGCAGACCGGCTGACACAAGACGCCCTCGAGGAGTCCATGCGCCGCTATCTGAATACCCAGATGGCGCCGGTGCCGGATTCGATCCGGGATGTCTGGGAGCGGACGTTCCTGCCCGAAGACCGCCGTCCCACGGAGCCAAAGAACCGATTCCCCCTACCTGCCCGCATTGCCGCAGGTGTTCTCGTGATTCTGCTTTCCGCAGCGATCGGATCCTGGATCACGTCCCCTTCCGTCGAGACACCCACTCCGCGTGCTGAGCTGTTCGACACGCTCTCGGATCAGCGAGTCGAAGACCCCGAGTTCCGTGCTTCAGACTCGGAGCAGGCTGAGCGTTTTCTCAATGATCGACTCGACTGGCGACTCGCCGTTCCTGCACTCGAGGACGGCATTTTGGAAGGCGTATCCATTGCCGAAATGGAAGGAGGGCTGCGCTTCCCGGTCCTGCACTTCGAAGATCAGGCCTCCGACGATGCGGTGAACGTGTTCGTACTGGACTATCGCTTCCTGGAAAGCGCTCGTTCCAGCTTTCTCGTGGATGACCGTATCCTGGAACAGATCGCTGAAACGGGCGGCGTCGACATCCGGAATGCACCCGACTACTATCGGGTGGTTTGGCGGTACCGCGATGACATCTATGTGGCCATCTCGGACGTTGTGGACGCAGACCTGCGAAGTCGCTTCCTGTTCGAGTAGTCCGACAGGTTTTAGTAGGTTGACAGACCTGCGCGTCGCTGAAAAGTCAGTGTAGCGGGATTTCGATGCGGAAGGTAGTGCCCTCGCCCGGCTTTGAGGCGGCGAGCGATAGCGAGCCGCCGTGGTAGTCTTCCACAATTCGCTTGGCCAGACTCAGGCCCAGGCCCCAGCCGCGTTTCTTCGTCGAATAACCCGGTCGGAATACGTTCTTCCACTGCCGTCGATCGATACCCTTCCCCGTGTCGGTCACATCGATGCGAACCCGATCGTTCACCCGTGACGCTTCGATTCGAATTTTGCCTCGTCCATCTTCCATGGCGTCGAGGGCATTTTTGAGCAGGTTCTCGATCACCCATTCGAACAAGTCCTCGTTAAGGGGCGCATCCAACTCGGGAGCTGCGTCAACTTCCACTTGAATGAAGGCTCCCGAGTGCGGAATTCGACGGCGAATATAGTCTGCCGTGGTTTCCAGCACCTCCGCTACCGATTGACGGTCTAGCTTCGGGAGGCTACCGATGTCCGAAAAGCGCGACGTCACACGTTTAAGTCGCTCTATGTCATTTTCGATCTCCTGGAACGCGTCCTCATCAGCTCCTGCCCCCCGGTTCTCCTGCCTGTTCAGACGCAGCATCTCGACCCAGCCCATGAGACTCGAGATGGGCGTACCGAGCTGGTGAGCAGCCTCCTTGGCCATTCCTACCCATAGGCTGCTTTGCTCGCTCCGGCGAATGTAGGAGAACCCGAAGTAGCCCACCATGACGAACAACGCCACGAATAGCAGCTGGATGTAGGGAAACCATCGCAGACGCGCGACCAGATCAGACTCCCCGTAATACAGCATCTGGACAAACCGGGTCGCCGGGAAGAACTCGGTTTCTGGGAAGTTCACCACGATCGGAATGGGGTCATTCACCGCTGCCATCTCTTCGGCGCGCTGGAGCAATTCTTCCGTGAAGGCCTGCTGCTCGCTCGCCTCCATCTGCCCCAGCACTTCCGGCACGCCAACATTTCGCCAGATTCCAGGCGTACCCGACGAAGAGTCGACTACTACGACAGGAATCCCCGAAAACAGCCCGGTATTCTCATCGAAGACCTCGACGAGAAAGTTGATATCCACGTTTTCGGGACCTGCTTGTGCCCAGGCCAGCGCGTTGCGGAAACGCTCATAGTCCTCTTGATCGATCTCCGAGAGCTGTCCCGATGACAAGCGTCTCCAGGACTCCAGCAGGTCCTCGAGCTCGTAGAACTCGGTCTGGTACGGGTGATTGGCAGCTTGCTGCTGCACCAAAGGAATCTGCTCAAGCGCCTGCGCCCAGAGCTGAATGACAGCGGCCTCGCGCTCCTTGAGCTGATCCACCAATCTGGTCGTCACCCACAGCGATGCGATGGCAATGACGCCAGCGAAGGCTATCAGCCCCAGCTTGAGATTGGTCGAAAGTCGATAGGCGCGCATTCGTGTCTAACACACGATGGTCTGCTCCCGTTTCGGGCCGGTCGAGACAATGCTGGCTGGGACTTTCAGATAGTCCTCAATGAACGCCAGGTAATCCCTTGCCTCCAATGGCAATTCGTCCATGGACGTGATACCGGTAATGTCTTTTTCCCATCCAGGAAGCGTCTCGTACTCGGGTTCGATACGCTGCAACGTGCGAATGTCGCTCGGGAATCGACGGGTGCTCTTACCATCAATCCGGTACCCGGTACACACCTTGATTTCCGGGAGACCGGACAAGACGTCCAGCTTGGTGATGGCCAGGTCCGTGAATCCGTTGATCCGTGTCGTATAGCGGAGAGCCACCAGATCAAGCCAGCCACAACGGCGAGGTCGTCCTGTGGTCGCACCGAATTCTGCACCGGTCTTGCGGAGTTGTTCTCCGGTCTCATCGAGCAGTTCGGTTGGGAAAGGCCCGTTCCCGACGCGCGTCAGGTAGGCTTTCACAATGCCGATCACCCGTTTGACAGATGTCGGAGGAACGCCCAGTCCGGTGCAGCATCCTCCCACAGTCGGATGCGAGGACGTGACGAACGGATAGGTCCCGAAGTCAACGTCCAGGAGTGAACCCTGCGCCCCTTCGGCCAGCACGTGCTTGCCTTCCTCAAGAGCGTTACCCAGCAATTCGGTGGTATCCGTCACGAAGGGATCGATGACCTTGTCGAATTCGATGTATTCGTCGATGATCGCGTCAACATCCAGTTCGTCGGCGCCGTAGACTTTCTGCAGAATCGCGTTTTTCTCCTCGATAGAGATCATCAGCTTTTCCCGAAGGACGTCTCGATCCAGCAGGTCAACAACCCGGATTCCAGTACGTGCGAACTTGTCCACGTACGACGGGCCGATTCCCCGTCCCGTTGAGCCGATGGCTCCGGCATCCCGCCAGCGCTCCCGTGCTTCCTCAACCCGCTTGTGGTACGGCAGGATCAGATGCGCATTGTGGGAGATGTGCAGGCGTCCTTCCACATCGTAGCCGAGATCGCGGATCATCTTGATCTCTTTCATCACTGCAACGGGATCGATGACGACTCCATTGCCGATGACGCACTGCACGCCCTCCTGGAAGATGCCGCTTGGCACGAGGTGCAGCACGAATTCCTTGTCTTCCCAACAAATGGTATGGCCGGCATTGGCGCCTCCCTGGTACCGGGCGACGATATCAATGTCCTTGGCGATGAGGTCGACGATCTTTCCTTTTCCTTCGTCGCCCCACTGGCTTCCGATGACAACCGTTACAGGCATGCTCTCGTGGATGTGGCTGGGTGCGGTGGGTCCGCACGTATCTTTTCAATGCTCCCCCAATCCGGCTTTCCAAGTGCCAGGACGGGATGATGGGGAAACGTACAAACGCGAATGAGGCGGCGGACCGAAGTCCGCCGCCTCCTGAATCGCAAATTCAAGGCGTCCCGGTTATTGGCATGGCGGCCCCGGGAGCCGCATTACTCACCTTCTTCGAAACTCTTGGCCGCGGCCTCGACAGAATCGAAGTGTTTGAACACGGTGATGAGCTTGGTGATAACAAGCAGGGACTGGATACGATCGGCAACATTCGCCAGACGCAAATCGCCACCGGCGTTGCGCGTCGAGGTCATGGCGCTGATCAGCATACCGAGCCCACTTGAGTTCATGAACTTGACCTTGCCGAGGTCAACAACCACGTTGGTCTTGCCCGCCTCCTGCAGTTCATGAAGCGAATCGTGCAGCTTCGAGCCATCTGGCCCGCCCATCACATTGCCTTTCAGCGTGATGACTACACAGTTATACCGTTCATCTACATTGTAATTCATGTTCTCTCTTGGGGTGTGGGATCAGTGTTTTGTCGGCGTGCGTCCCGACTCGATCACCGTGCGGCTACCGCTCGTTTACGCAGTTCGAGCACAACCGGGGAAGCCACGAAAATCGAGGAATAGGTCCCGATTACAACTCCAACAATCAAGGCGAACGCGAACCCGCGCAGCACCTCGCCGCCGAATATAAACAGGACCGTTACCACGAACAAGGTCGTGCCAGAGGTCACCATCGTACGGCTGAGGGTGTTGTTGATGGACTTGTTCACGATTGCGTCGTAGGTCTCCGATTTGAAGATCCCGGTGTACTCCCTGATACGGTCAAACACGACCACCGTATCGTTCAGGGAGTACCCCACAATAGTGAGGAAGGCGGCAATGATCGTCTGGTCGATCTGCAACGAGAACGGCACGAATCCATGGAAGATGGAGAAGATGCCGAGCGTAATCGTCACATCGTGGAACAGTGCAGCTACAGCACCCACGCCGAATCGCCACTCGAAACGGAGCAGGATGTAGACGAAGATGACGAGCAGGGAGCCCAGGACCGAGTAGATGGCACCGCGCTTGAGGTCGTCAGCAAAACGAGGGCTCACCGCGTACGTCCCTTCCACCGTCGGATTGGATCCGGGAAAGTCATTCGCAATGGCCGACGTGATCGCGTTCTGGATGACCGTCACATCGTCAGTGATGACGGCACGGATGAGCAGCATGTCATCGCCGTAGGTCTTGACTTCCGGCTCTGTGCCGAGAGCAGCAGCCAGTGAAGAACGGACCTCGGTCACGTCCAGCTGCTCCGTGGTGTCGATGACGAACTCGCGACCACCCTGGAAGTCGATACCGACCTCCAATCCATGGGTCGCAAGCGAGATGAGAGAGGCAAGCAGAAGGATCGCAGAAAAGATGTATCCCTTCCGACGTGCCGTCGTGAATTGATAATTCGAGTTTTCGAGAATACGCATGATGTTCGTGTGTTCAGGGCCAGTCGGCCCGTGGAATGCTTTGGTTCACGCAGGTGTCTTGGATCAACCGAAGCTGACGGCGAAGCGTCGCTCGATCACCAGGTAATCCATGATGATGCGGCTGAAGACGATGGCGGTGAACATGGAGGACAGGATCCCGGCCATCAGCGTGACGGCAAATCCCTGGATGGGACCGACACCGAAGGAGTACAGGATCACGCCCACGAAAAACGTGGTGATGTTGGCATCGAAAATGGCCGAAAGCGCCTTGGCGTAACCACCATCGATGGAGGCCTTCAGCGTTTTTCCGGTTGACATTTCCTCACGAACACGTTCGAATATGAGCACGTTGGCATCCACGGCCATACCAATGGTCAACACGATACCGGCAATACCCGGTAGTGTCAGCGTGGCCTGGAATCCGGAGAGGATGCCGAGGATGAACACGAGGTTCAGGATCAGGGCCATATCGGCAATCATACCTGCCGAGCGGTAGTAAACAATCATGAACAGGGCCACCAGCAAGAGGCCGAACATGACCGAGTTCAGACCAGCCTGAATCGAGGAGGCACCGAGGCTGGCACCGACCGTGGACTCTTCTACGATTTCAACCGGTGCAGGCAGAGCACCGGATTTCAGGACCGTCACGATGTCCTGGGCTTCTTCCTGAGAATCCAGGTTCGTGATGTTGGAGCGACCTCCGGTGATGCGCTGGAGAACGTTTGGCCAGGAGTACACCACGCCGTCAAGGACGATAGCTACGTTCTTGCCGACGTTGGCTCCCGTCACACGGGCCCACGTACGAGCACCTTCGGAGTTCATCGTCATGCTGACTTCCGGGATGTTTGTCATCTGCTCGAAGTCGACACGAGCATCGGTGATGACATCACCTGTGAGTTCGATCTCGGTGCGAACACCCAGGAGACGGTACAGCTCAAGTCCTTCTGCCGTGGTACCGATCGGCGCCGAGGTGTACATGTATTTGACACCACGCGGTAGCAGATCCTGAACAGCAGGATCATTGAGCAGGAGGTTAACCGCTGCCGTGTCTTCCTCGGCCACGATACCCAGCTCGACGCTCTGACCGGTCGGCTGCATGACATCCAGCAGCGCATTGCCTGAACCCGTGCCGGAGTCGGAAAGCAGATCATCCACATTGAACGTCGTATCGGCGTCGGCTTCTGCGACATCTGTGGAGTCAGTCGCTTCTTCGTAGAAGTCGATCAAGCGCTGGAGGGCGCGAACGTTCTCAGCCGGATCCACCATGAGGCGGAACTCGAGGCGTGCCGTTCCGCGAAGGAGACCACGGATACGCTCTGGATCGTCAATGCCCGGAAGCTCGACGATGATGCGGCGGCTACCCTGCTGCTGAATGGAAGGCTCCGTCACGCCGTAGCGGTCAACACGATCACGGATGATCGACATGGCGCGCGTCACGGCTTCGCCAGCTTCCGTCTGGAGATAGGAAGCAACTTCAGCATTCGTCGAGCGACGTGTGATCCCGGCTGCTTCATTGCGGAAGTAGCGGGACAGTCGGGCGTCGCCATCGCGCGCCTCGAACGTATCGACGAACAGCTGGATGAAGTCCCCGTCCGTTGAGGACTCTGACTGAGCCGAAGCTTCGGCGAGAACTTCTTCGAACGCCTCATCGACGTCGGAAGCCAGCTCACGCACCAAAGCGTCAACCCGGACTTCGAGAGCGACGTGCATACCGCCGAGAAGGTCCAACCCGAGGTTCAGGGATTTCTCATCGATCGTCCGAATGCGGACGACATTTTCATTTTCGTAAGCCTGACGTTCTTCTTCCGTCATGGCTTCCAACTTCTGGCTGAGGAAGTACTTCTGGCCCGATGGATACAGATAGTATCCGGTGAGGACCAGGAAGAACACCGTCAGGAAAATCTTGAAACCGTTTCCTTGCATGGTTTTGAATAGCGTAAAAACGTGAATGAAGGCTGGCGACGACTTGAATCCGTGTGGTGAACAGCACTCGCTGCCTTGGCGGAATCGCACACGCCACCGCGTTCCAGGACGTCGTTCATGACATCACGGAACTGAATGGAGAAAGGAAAGCGAAAGGCCTGCTAGGGGGCTCGCGGAGGATTGGGGCCAGTCCGGCCGGAGGCGAGCACGTAGGGCGAAGACGCGACGACTGGCTGGGGTGACCAGCTCGGGACATCATGTCCCTCGGTCACTTCAAGTGTGGCAGCCGCAATGACGAACAACGGAGCGCGCTCGTGCGTCGTCCGAAGTGTCTGGGATGTGGATTGCGTGGCTGGCGCAACGAGAGCTGCTCGCAACATGGCATCTTCAAGTACCCCATTCAGGAAATCCTGGACGTCCGAGGACAATCCCTCTTGCCCAGCCGCTTGCTGGATGTCGGTACGTGACATGGCAACCGCACCTGGTGCAAGCACGCCCACCAGCACGCTTCCAATGAGGAAGAGCGCAAAGAAGCGTCTAACAGGACCGAGCACGGTTGCGTGCATCGTTCTTCAGGTGGGATTTTGCGGATTGCGTCGTGTCTGCGATTCCCGACGGGGCATCAGCTCCCGAGTAGTCTTCGGTGAATGGCCCGATGACGTGCGGGACCCGCGCATAACAGCCTTTAAAGATACGGGTTCCTGCTACCTCAGGTCAATCTGAATGCGCATCCACCATCGCAGGCCTTTACCTCTATTCGTCGTGTCTTGACAGGAATTGCGCACGAGAGGGACAACCTGACAGCTACCTTCGCGTTTCCACACGCCCTCGGGAAACCAATTGATTCGCGAACGCACCGTGCACGCTCCAAACCGTCACCTGCGAAACTTCACTCTGCTCACGTTCCTGGTCGCCATCGCATTGTTGGCCTGGGGAGCATTCGTGACGTCGATCGACGCCGGCTTGGCTGTGCCCGATTGGCCAACCTCCTTTGATTCGTACGATCCGTTCAATCCGTGGCCGAATTGGTGGACGGTGACCCCGGTCCTCGCTGAACATGGTCACCGTCTCATGGGGGCGCTGGTCGGCTTTCTGACACTGGTGTTGGCCTTCTGGACCTGGCGAGCTGAATCCCGGTCCTGGATGCGCAAGCTCGGGTTCGCCGCCCTCGCTCTCGTAATCGCGCAAGGTACCCTGGGCGGTCTTCGCGTTGTTTGGGTTTCCCTCGATCTTGCTGTCGTGCACGCGTGTGTGGCCCAGCTCTTTTTCGCCTTGCTGGCGTGTATGACCCTGTTCCAGACGGAGTCCTGGTCCAATCCTAAGCCAATGGCACGCCGTTCGGGCGTAAGGCATATCCTCTGGATCGCACCCGCCTCTGTCTACTTGCAGATCATTTTCGGCGCACTGCTTCGTCACCCCGGTACGGGCATCGACACGACTTTGGTCGCCATCCATTTAGGGTGGGCCTTCGTCGCCACGGCAATGGTTGCCGTCATGGTTTCACGCATTCGGACCACTATGCCCATGGGCGGATGGCTGGACAAGATGTCTTTGTCCGTCATAACCATCTTAGTGCTGCAGGTAGCTCTCGGGTTGTTCGCTTATTTTGTCTTGTTGGATGAGTCCGGACGCATCCAGCCGAGCAATGTGCAAGTTATTGCCAACACGGCCCACATGGTCATTGGCGCCTTGTTGTTCGCCAGCACGGTCACCACAGCGGTACTCGCTGCGCGTGTCCGTTCCGTTCCGGTTCTTGAATCTGCATGAGTACTTCCTCCACACGCCCTCTCGCCCGTCCTTCCGTAGCGGTTGCTCCTTGGAAAGACTGGTTGACGCTGACCAAACCCGAGATCACCTTCCTGGTGACGATCTCGTCGTTGGCTGGATTCATTCTTGCCTCCTCGGATGGTGTTGATGGATGGACCCTGTTTTGGGCCATGGTGGGAATCCCAATGACGTCTGCCGGTGGTTGTGCCCTGAATCAGGTGCTGGAAGTCGAGTACGATGCCAGCATGAAGCGGACGGCAAATCGCCCGCTCCCGACAGGACGCATTGATCTGAATCACGCGAAGTGGTTCTCGTTTGGCTTGATGGCAGCCGGCGTAGGAATCCTGTGCCCGTTGACCAATCCGTTGACTGGCGTGTTGGCCGCTGCGACAGTCGCACTGTATATCTGGGTGTATACCCCGATGAAACGCAAATCCAGCTGGAACACGTTGATTGGCACCATTCCCGGGGCGCTGCCGGTACTCGGTGGCTGGACGGCGGCTTCCGGGTCCTTCGGTGCTGGAGGCTGGGCACTTTTTGGTGTGCTGCTGTGCTGGCAGATGCCTCACTTCTTCGCCCTCGCCTGGATGTATCGCAAGGATTATGGCGAAAGCCCCTTCCTGATGCTGCCTTCGACGGACACCAATGGGGACCGCACGGCCCGCCAGATGATCGGCTTCACGGTGACCATGATCGTGTGTTCCGTCATTCCGGTGTTCATCGGACTGTCAGGCTGGGCTTACCTGGCCGGCTCCCTGATCTTGGGTACCTGGTTCATGACCCATGTCGGGCGATTCTGGTTCACACGCTCTGTGCAGCACGCCCGAGCCGTTCTGAAAGCCTCCGTGATGTACATCCCGTTGCTGTTGACGGCTATCATTGTCGACCGGCTTCTCTTCGTGCTTTGATCTTTGAAGGGTCGGCCTGTTGATTGATTCGATGGTCCCCTCCCTCCCGCTCTGACCCGCATGCGCCGACATGACCACCCCCGTCGACATCCTGGCTCTGGACCGATCCGATCTCAAGGAGTGGGTCGCCCAGTCTGAATCGGCTTTTCGTGCCGACCAGTTGTGGCGATGGCTCTGGAAGCATGGCGAACGGGATCTTGAGCAGATGACCAACATCCCGGCGTCGCTTCGAAAACGTGTGGCGAGCGAAGGCGAGATCCGGGCATTGTCTCTGGCCGATCAACAGACGGCGACCGACGGTACCATCAAATTCCTGTTCGCCCTCCACTCCGGGCGACATGTAGAGACGGTCCTGATCCCTGATTTCGACGATGATGGTTCGCCAAGCCGCATGACGGTGTGCGTTTCCAGTCAGGTGGGTTGCGCCATGGGGTGTTCTTTCTGCGCCACGGGGTTGATGGGATTCCAGCAGAATCTGACCTCGGGCGAGATTGCCGAACAGGTCCAGTGGGCTGATCGCACATCGAAAGAGACCTACGGCGCGAACGTTACCAATGTCGTGTTCATGGGCATGGGAGAACCGCTACTGAACATGGAAGGCGTTCTCGGTGCCGTGGAGAAATTGACAGTCGAAGACGGATTCGGTCTCGGCGCGCGCCGCATTACGGTTTCCACCGTGGGTCTGGCCACCCGCATCAGGGAATTGGCCGATCTGGAAACGCGATTCGGGCTTGCCGTCTCCCTGCATGCGCCGTTCAATGACAAGCGAAGCTCTATCATGCCGGTGAATCGAAAAGCCAAAACGGACCTCGACTCACTGATGGCTTCCATCGAGTACTACACACGGAAAACGGGACGGCGGATTACGTACGAGTACTGCATGTTTTCCGGGTTCAATGACTCGGTTGAGGACGCGCGAGAACTGGCCAAACTGGCGCGAAAAGCGCCCAGCAAAGTCAATCTCATCATGTATAACCCGGTAGAAGGATTGGGCTTTCACCGGTCGGAAGAAGACACATTGAATCGATTCATTTCCGAACTTGTGAAGGCAAACGTCACGGTCACCGTTCGTCGCAGTCGCGGTCAGGATATCGACGCTGCCTGCGGACAGCTGGCCATCAACCAATAGGGCTCCCATGTCTTCGTCAGCTCCGTCAGAACAACGCGGTTCAACAGCTTCGAGACAGCTGGTACCGAAGGACGACCTTTCCCGCTCCGTCATCGGCTTTGTTGCCGCCCTGATTGCGGGCGCACTGGTACCTAGAGCCGTGGGCTATCTCGTGAAGCGACTCCTGGTTCGCTCTTTCAAGGAGGTTTTCATCCTGGCTTTCGCGGGATGGCTCGCTGACTTTCTCGTTTCTCTCGTTTCAGGATCTGCTGACGAACAGCAGTCAGCCTGATCCTCTCGTTTCTTTCAACCCCACTCCAACTCATCATGGATCTTACCGCAATTGAAACCCTGGTCTCCGACCTGGTCGTCAACTTCCTTCCAAAGGTGGTCGGCGTGTTGGTCCTCGTCGTTGTCGCCTGGATCGTCGCTGGTTGGGCGGGCAAGCGGGTCACCAAGTCGGCTGAAAAGCGACTGGACCTGACGATTGCCCGTTTCATGGGCAGTCTGACCAAGTACCTCATCCTGATCATGGCGCTGCTGGGTTGCCTCAACATCTTCGGATTTGAGACCACCTCGTTTGCCGCCGTAATCGGTGCGGCCGGTCTTGCCATCGGTCTGGCCATGCAAGGCACGCTGAGCAACTTCTCGGCTGGCCTGATGCTACTGATTTTCCGGCCATTCAAGGTCAATGATGTCGTATCCACGGCCGGCGTCACCGGCAAAGTGATGAACCTCAATCTGTTCACCACCGAGTTTGACACGCCGGATAACCGTCGCATCATCGTGCCGAACGGAGCGATTTTCGGATCGACGATCGAGAACATCACGTTCCACGAAACGCGCCGCGTTGACGTGGCCGTCGGAACGGACTACCCGGCCGATATCAGCAGAACACGTGACGTCCTGCTGAATGCTGTCAAGAATTTGGAAGGCGTTCACGCTGAACCGGCCCCGGTTGCCTATCTGACAGAGCTTGGCGGATCCTCTATCGACTGGTCGGTACGTGTGTGGGCCAACACCTCGGATTACTGGGGAGTCCGGGAGAATGCAACGCAGGCCATCAAGAATGCCCTCGATGAGGCTGGAATCGGCATTCCTTACCCACAGATGGACGTTCACCTGGATGGCGGGTTGTCCTCAAACGCCTGACCCCATCCCCTGCTGGTGACCACACTTGCTGGTGACCACACTTGCTTGTGACCACATCTGTTTGTGATCTCATAGGTCACATCGTGGACACATCGATTGTAAGACGGAAGCCCGGGCCTGAGCTTGACTCAGGCCCGGGCTTTTCAGTTGCACCCGAATGATGCCAAGCTAAGTGATCCGCCATGACGGGATTCGCCTGGCAACTCGGTCGATCTCAGCCGCGAGAGGCTTCGGAGGCCTGAATTGCGTCCTGCTCTTCCGCGCGATTGCGGAGCAGGAAGGACAGTGACATGACGACCAACGTAACGACCACGATCATGGTGAACGCCGTGCTGTACCCTTCCAGCGGTGTTGCTGCCGATGCAGCAATGGCTCCAACCGCCGCAGCAGAAAACAGCTGTCCGATTGAAATGTTGAGCGTGATCAGACCCTGCGAGATCGACTTCTCCTGTTTGCGCGCCTCGTGAATCAGGATGTAGTTGAGCGACGAACCCAACAGTCCAGCCATCCCCAGACCAATCAGCGAAGATCCCAGATAGAACACGGCAGTCGACGACGGACTGGTGGCCACCCCGAGCATGCCGAAGATGAGCAACACGTTGCTCGACAGGATGATGAACTTGGATCCCGTTCGATCCAACAAACGTCCTGCAATGGGCGACCCCAGTGCCACGGCAAGCATCATCGGCAAAAGCATGAATGCCGCTTCGGAGTTGGTCACTCCGTGCGCCAGGACAATGATGGTCGGAAAGAAGATGAATGCCGCTTCGTTGATGCCCGCTCCTATCGCATTGACGGACGCCAGGGCTACCTGTCGATTTTTGAAAAGATCGATCCGTAGAACCGGGTCCTCTGCGCGCTTCTCTACCCACACGAATACGGGGATCAGAACGAAGGCGAGGATCAACGCCGACAGGACGCGCCAGGAAGTAAGGCTCCCAATCACGTCGGACGTGTCAAACACCGAAAGCGCATAGGCAAGACTGAGTAGGGCTCCTCCCAGCGACAGCAGACCCTTCCAGTCCAACGGAGCGGCCCGGTTTGTTTCGGTCTTGGGCAGGATCCGATATCCCAGCACCAAAATCAGGAAAGCAACCGGCACGTTGGTCAGATAGAGCCATCGCCAGCCCACGGTCAGCATGAGTCCGGCGAGGATAGGGCCGATGATGAACGCGATCCCGAAAACGGATCCCAGCAGTCCGAATGCCCTCCCCCTGCGTTCCACGGGTATCACGGCGCCAATCACAGAAGCGGCTACCGGGAATATTCCGGCTGCTGCCATCCCCTGCAATGCGCGGCCAGCAAGTAGCACTCCAAAGGAAGGAGCCGTCGCGACGATCAGGCTTCCCAAACCGAACGCTCCGACGTCCAGCAGGTACATTCGCTTTCGTCCGAAACGGTCAGCCAACTTGGTCATGACCGGGACGCTCACCAGGTTGGCGAGTACCCAGATGGAGAACACCCAGGAAACCAGCCGATCATCCAGTCCGAAGGCATCCCGAATGGCTGGAATGGCAGGACCCAGGATGGCGATATCCATGGCTCCCATCAACACACCAAAAAACAGTACGGTCAGGATCCGGCGGTTGGGTCGATTGGGTTCGCCTGTCAAGGGGCTTCTCTGTAGATTCTGGGGGTTCGGCGGCCAATCCAGGGATGGATTGCATCCGCTCCGTAAAAACTGATCATTTCTATACAGTGAGTGACTGACGGTTGCATCGTATATCGATTGACGGCCGTCTTAACCGACAATTCTGATTTGCTCGATCCAGCTCGTAATCGCCTCACAAACGTTTGTCCTGATGCCCGTGCCATACCTGGGGCTCTCAAGCTGGTCGCGGCCGCGATTCTTGCGGTATCGCTGATTGCGGGGTGCGCTCCGCCTGAAACTTCGGAGCCCATGGAACGCGTCAGCTGGGCCGATTCGATGTTGAGCACGCTCTCTCTCGAAGAGAAAGTTGGACAGATGTTGATGGTAGACCTGCCGATCAGCGGCTCCATGGAAGACGGCGAGGCTCGTGATGCACTCCGTCAGCGCCTGGACGAAACGCAGGCCGGAGGAGTCATCCTGTTTGCAGCAGATCCGGTGCAGACGGGACTACACGTTTCTTGGGCCCAGCGCGTCGCCGACATTCCGTTGCTGGTTTCGCTCGATGCCGAATGGGGAGCTGGGTACCGGCTCGAAGGACTTCATCGTATTCCTGACGCCATGGCCATCGCAGCCACGGGCAACCCTCAGAATGCTCGCTACAGCGGACAACTGACGGCGCGGGAGGCAGCATCGGCGGGTGTCAACGTCTTGTTCGCGCCGACCGTTGATGTGAACGTAAACCCGAAAAATCCCGTCATAGGCACGCGGGCCTGGAGTGATGACGCGGATACGGTAAGTGTGTACGCCGGAGCCTTCGTTCAGGGCGTGCTCGACGAAGGATTGCTTCCCGTATTGAAGCATTTTCCCGGGCATGGCGGAACGTCGAGCGATTCCCACTTGGATCTGCCCATTGCGCGATCCTCCCAGTCAGAATTGGACGCGGTTCATCTGCTGCCCTTCCGGCAATTGATCGAATCGCATGGAAGTGATACGGCGGTCATGAGCGCACATATCGTTCCTGAAGGCCATTTGTTCGAGGATTCAGTCGCTGCAACGTTCAGCAAACGCATTCTCTCTGATCTGCTCAGGGACTCGTTGGCTTTTGACGGGCTGGTATTCACGGACGCCTTGAACATGGCCGGAGCAGCCTCCATTGGATCCCCTGCCGAACGCAGCATTCGGGCGATCGAAGCAGGCGCCGACGTCCTACTCATGCCACCTGATCCGGTAGCGACCAAAGCTGGCATCATCGCTGCGGTTCGGAATGGCCGCCTGGACGAAGACCGAATCGACCGGTCTGTCCGTCGGATTCTGGCTTCCAAGGAAGCCATGACGCTTCATAGCACGTCGAATGCCATGGATGTCACGGAGTTATTCGCGACGCTGGCCGACGAAGATACCGATCAATCACTTCGATTCATGGCCCGTGATGCGGTGACTGTATTGAAGGACGATGCCCTGCTGCCAGTCTCTGCGGCCGCCAGTATCGCCATGGTTTCTGTCGACTTCCGGGCGCGTAATCGTGGCCCCGGAGGGCCGGCTGATCGTTTCCGGGATGAAGTCGTCGATCGGACCCGGCAGGAAATAAACCTGGTGGAGGTTGACCCGCGAACCTGGAGCGGTCAGATGCCCACAATTCTCAGGAACGCCCGTGAGCACCAAGTGCTCATCATCGCGGATTACACCGGCAATACGCCTGTATTCGGCTGGAATTCGGCTCAATTCCTGAATGACGTTGCGAAAGAACCGGCACGCGTGGTCTACGTCAGTTTCGACAAGCCCTGGGGAATCCCGGATCTGGCTCCATTTCCGGACGTCATCCTGCAGTCCTGGGATTCGTCCCCGACCATGGCCGCTGCCACGGCAGATGTCCTTTTTGGTCTAACTGAAACTCGGGGGCGTCTTCCCGTAAAGGTTGGCGACGATTGGCCGCGAGGGTCTGGACTGGCTCTTCCTGCCCACTTCGCCGCGCTTGGTCCGGGTACAAATGCCTCCTTGAATCAGGATAATCTGACGCAACTGACCGACCTGATCGATCGCGCAATTGCTGACAGCGCATTTCCCACAGCTGCCTTGGCCGTCGGTCGAGATCTGACCGTCGCCCATCGGGAGATTCACGGCACACACACGTTTGATCGGGATCGGGAATCCAGCGAATCCGACTTGTTTGACTTGGCTTCGCTTACCAAAGTGATTTCGACAACGTCAGCATTGATGTTGCTGGTCGAAGACGGGCTTGTTGATTTGGACCGTCCGGTCGCCGACTACCTTCCTGCCTTTGCGGAGAACGGCAAGGGCATGATCACGGTCAGGGATCTCCTATCCCACACGGGGGGACTGATTCCATTCGTGCCCTTCCATATGCGTGGTGTGCGAACAGGCCGGGAGGTACGGCAGCGAATTCTCTCTGACACGCTCGCCTACGAACCGGGAAGTCGCTCCCGGTATTCAGACTTTGGCCCGATCACCCTGGCCTGGATGACCGAGGAAATCACGGGAATCCCGTTCGACCGATTTGTGGAAGAGCGAGTGTTCAAACCCCTTGCCATGATGGATACAGGCTATCTCTCGAGTCGCAACCGGAATCTGCCCAACGCCATTCCAACGGAAACAGATGACTATTTCCGATTCCGTACGCTCCAGGGTGAAGTACACGACGAGACGGCCTGGCTGCTGGGAGGCACCGCGGGACACGCAGGCCTGTTCTCGACCATCCGGGATTTGACCCGTTTTGCCGGGATGCTCTCACGGGAAGGCCGTGTTGGAGACAAAGTGTTCTTGCGACCAGAAACCATTAGGCACTTCACAACAGCAGCCGATCCGTACGATCGGCACACGAGAGCACTCGGGTGGGATACCAAAAGCATGACCGGATACTCCTCTGCCGGTTCACGCTTCGGTCCCCGGTCGTTCGGCCATACAGGATTCACCGGTACGTCCTTCTGGTACGATCCTGATTCCCACTTATACGTGATCTTGCTGACCAACCGTGTTCATCCGACCAGGGACAACCGGAAGCACATTCCCATCCGTCCAGCTGTAGCCGATATCGCTTTCCAGGCACTGGAAACAGGCCTGCTTCAGGACGCTATTGCTGAGGATTGATGGCATTAGGGCCAAACGAGGGCGAACAACGGCCACGCACAATGTCCGCCGGGTCGGCAACGCGTAGGAACCGGTTTGAGCGTAGCGCCTTCAAGCCCGGCTGATTCATCTACCCGACCTACTCATGCCCACGTACGAATACAAGCGCGAAGACGGAACGACGTTCGAAATTGAACAGCGCATCACGGCAGAACCCCTCACCGAGTGCCCCACAACGGGCCAGAAGGTGAAGCGGCTCATTTCCGGGGGTGCCGGCTTGGTATTCAAAGGCAGCGGGTTCTACCTGACGGACTACGCCAGGAAATCGTCCAGCCCCGCCAGCTCGGGTTCCAGCACCGGAGACACTTCCGGAAGCACTTCTGATTCAGGATCAAGCTCCAGCGCTTCGGAATCGAGCGACTGAACCGAATCTATCGCCGGGCCGCGTTTACGATGGCCAGGAAGTCTTCGGCCTTGAGGGCAGCGCCACCAATCAAGCCACCATCCACGTCGGGCTGAGCAAACAGCTCTTCCGCGTTGGAGGGTTTAACGCTACCACCGTACAGGATCGGGATCTCAGAACCGATCGCACGACCAAACAAGTGCTCCAGCAGGCGTCGGATGTGCCCATGCATAGAAGCCACCTGTTCCGGCGTTGCTGTTTTGCCCGTTCCAATCGCCCACACCGGTTCGTAGGCAACGACCAACTCGGAAGCGTCCGAAATCTCGATGTCAGCCAGACTTTCCTGGATCTGCCGTTCTACGACCCGTTCGTGATCGCCGGCCTCACGCTGTGGCAAGGACTCTCCTACGCAAACAATCGGTACGAGCCGGTGAGACCGCGCTTTGCGCGCCTTGCGACTGACACCGTCATTCGTTTCGCCAAAAAACTGTCGGCGTTCCGAGTGGCCCAGAATCACGTAGTGGCAACCAACGGCGCGCAACATGGGGCCTGAGATTTCGCCCGTGTACGCTCCCGAATCGGCTTCATGCATGTTCTGAGCCCCAAGGCGAATGCCACTTCCGTGCAGGATGGCATATACCGCGTCCAGGTCTACGAACGGTGGGCAAACGCCCACGTCTACATTATCCGTGGATCCAATTCCGGATGCGATGGCAGAAGTGAGCTGGCGCGCTGCGGCCAGATCAAGGTTCATTTTCCAGTTTCCAACGACGAGCATGAGCGTGTGGGATTGGGTGGAATCTACTGGGAGAGTTGCTCTGCCAGCTGATTTATGGAATTGATGATGGTCACAAGGTCGCTCTCCAGATTGTCGATCGCAGGACCAGTGTACTTGGCAACGATACGTCCATCTGGATCCAGCAAGAATCGCGTAGGGATCACATGCACATTGAAGTCGCGAGCGACCTGCGCTTGCATGCCGTCAGACGACCACACGAAGAAGCCGGGCTGATCAACTTCGTCGAACAGGACCTCGTTGATGGCTTCATCGGGTTCGACGCTGATGGATACATAGCGGAAGAGCTCCTCGGGCAGAGTGGCCGCAATGCCATTTCGTGCGGCACGTTCGCGCTGGTAGATCGGCTCGAGCGGATCGAAGAATTCCAGGATGACAAAGTTGCCCAACAGGTTGGAGGAAGTCAGTTCACGTCCTTCACGATCTGTGAGTGCAAACGCTGGCGCTTCCATACCCGGCTGAAGATTCTCAAGGTCGTATGTCGCTCGCACGGCCCAGTCTGCCCACGCGGATTCGGGATACAGCCTGCGCAGCTCGGATGCGACTTCGACTGCTTCAACGGACAAGTTGGAGTCCGCGTACGCTACGATCATCTCAGCCATGATCCCGGCCTTCTTGTCTTCCGGAACGGCATCGCGCATGGATTCGAGGAGTTCCATCGCTGCCTGACCGCCATCCTGTCGGGCTACCGATCGGCGCGCAGCGCGAGCCACTTCGACAATGCTTTCGTTGTCCGTGCTGATTTCAGGGAAGCGGGATACGACGAGGGAATCATTCCACCCCTCCATCATGATCACCGATTCCGCTTTCGCCAGATTGCCTCCAATGGTCCCCGGATACGTGCTCTGGATATTCCAAAGAATGGTACTGGTCTGGGTAATGACCTGAGTCATCATGTCGGTCGTGTACCCTCCTCCTCCGATCAGCTCTGCCATCGACACGTTGTGCTGGCTCTTGGCGTTTCGATACGCGGTCCATGCAGCGTTTTCGGGAGACACAATGCGTAGGCGACGAGCGCCAAGCGGAAAAATCCCAGAGACATCAACCGTGTCTTCGTCCGCAGCCACGAACTCGCCCATCACCAACTCGATTCCACCTCGTTCAACGGAGATCGGATACACGCCTTTTTCCGGCGCTCCAACTTCGAAGGCAAACGTTCCGTCAGGACCTGTGACGGCCGTCCCGAGCGTGTCGACATCTCCGTCAACCTGCCCCAGAACCGAGACGCGGAATCCGGCGAAATTGTCAGTGGAGTCAACTTCTGCCCGAACGGAGAACTGACCGCTGACCTGGGAGCGGACAGGATAGTCCGTGTCGCTTCCGCATCCGGTCAGCAGAATGATGATGGCTAGAGCTGCGATCGGCAGCCGGAAAACAGTCAAAGGCATAATGAAACTGATTGGTGAAAACCCGAATGGGTACTCAGAACGCCATCGTACGTTCGATGGCCTCGTCAAGACGAGCATGGGCCGAATAAACCTCATCTTCGATCGCTTTGGAAAAAGCAATCGGAAGGTCGGCACCGCCTACGCGGACCGGTGGAGCGTCCAGGTGACCGAAGGCGAGTTCGCTGATCTCGGAAGCAATTTCTCCTCCGAATCCACCGGTTCTGGATGCTTCGTGAAGCAGAATGACGCGATTGGTCTTCTTCACCGATGCAAGAACGGTTTCACGATCCCATGGGACGAGAGTTCGCAGATCGATCACTTCGAGACTGACACCTCGATCGGCCCATGCAGCAGCTGCTTCCAACGCCCAGTGAACTCCCACTCCCCATGTGATGATGGTGGCATGCTCCCCTTGCCGCGCAACGTGCGCCTTGCCCAGAGGCACACGAACGGCACCATCTGGGACCTGTCCGCGAATGGAGCGATAAAGCTTCTTGTGCTCGAAGAACAGGACCGGGTTCGGATCATCCAGACTGGATAGCAGCAGCCCCTTTGCGTCCGCCGGGGTTGCTGGAATAACCACCTTCAGGCCTGGAACGTGGCAAAACCAGGCTTCCATGGACTGGGAATGGAACGGTCCGGCTCCGATTCCTCCACCAAATGGTGCGCGAATCGTGACGTTCAACGGCGAGCCCCACCGATAGAACGTCGTAGCCAGATTATTGACGATCTGGTTGAAGCCACAAGAAATGAAATCGGCATACTGGATCTCCAGGACCGGTTTCATCCCTGCGAGCGCCAATCCCATGGAGGCACCCACGGCCGCGCTTTCGATGATGGGTGTGTTGCGCACGCGATCACGGCCGAATTCCTCCACGAATCCCTGCGTCACCTTGAATACTCCGCCATATTCGGCGATGTCCTGGCCCATCACCACCGAATCCGGCTCTTCCCGCATCCAGGCACGTAGGCCATCCGTGATGGCATCAATGAATCGCTGTTCAGAGGCGTGGCCCGTGTCGTGAGTGCCGTTCAGAGACGGAGACGACGGCGCAAACACATCCGCGTACTCAGACTCCGAACTACTGGTGACTTCCGGTTGCTCGAGCGCCCATTCAGCCAACTGATCGATCTTGGCGACAAGCTCCTGCTTGATGGACTCACACGCATCCTTGCCCAGCTTCTGCTCGGCAAACTCTTGGAAGCGTTCGATGGGGTCCATGGTCGCCCATTTCTCCTGAAGCTCCTTCGGGACGTATTTCGTTCCGGAGGCTTCCTCGTGTCCTCGCATCCGGAAGGTTTTCATCTCCAACAGGGTAGGCCCTTTTCCAGCGACCGCGCGCTTTCGAGCATTACGGACCGCCTCGACAACGGCAATCACGTTGTTGCCATCCACAACGACGGACGTCATGCCGTACCCTGCGCCGGCATCAGCAATATTCTCGACAGGAACGGCCTCGGAGGTTGGCGTCGAGAGACCGTAGCCATTGTTCTCCACAATGAACAACACGGGCAGATTCCAAACGGAGGCGAGATTGAGTGCCTCATGAAAATCGCCTTCGCGCGTGGCTCCCTCCCCTACGAACGCGGCAGCTACACGCTTTTCATCCTTCATTCGCGCAGCCAGTCCGAGTCCATCTGCTACCGGAAGCATGGCAGCCAAGTGGGAGATCATCCCAACGATATTCTTTTCAGGAAGCCCGAAATGGAACGTGCGATCCCGTCCCTTGGTGAATCCTCCCTCCCGGCCCATCAGCTGACAGAACAAGCGATCGAGTTCCACGCCTCGTGTGGTCCAGACGCCCAGATTACGGTGCATCGGGAGCAAGTAGTCCTGCTCCTCGAGGGCCCACGTCACACCCACTGCGATGGCTTCCTGACCAAATCCGCTGAACCATTTGGACAGCCGTCCTTGGCGGATCAGGCGCAGTTTCTTCTCTTCAATGACACGAGGAAGCAATAATGCTCGAAATACGGCTTCCGTGTCTTTCTTCGTTCGAATGGCCATGCGTTCGCCAGCTCGGGCAGGCGGGGTAAATCGGATTGACGGGGAACTCGAAGCGCTGAATTCGGCGCCCAAGATACGGCGCCAACCGTTCAGAGCTAAGCCTCAACGACCACTTCCTCGAAGGGCCGTGTAGACAGTGCGAAACAGGATCTGAAGATCGCGCCTCAGGCTCATGTTCTCGATGTAGAACAGGTCGTACTTCACCTTCTGCTGGACGTCCTCCAGACTCGTGTCGTACTTCCATTTCACTTGAGCCCAACCAGTTATTCCTGGCTTGACCCGATGCCTCCGTGAGTAAAGCGGAATCTCCTTGGCCAGCTTCTCCACAAAAAACGGGCGTTCAGGTCTGGGGCCGACGAGCGACATGTCTCCTCGAAGGACATTGAAGAACTGAGGGACCTCATCAATACGCGTCTTTCTGAGCCATCGCCCCATCGCGGTGTAGCGGGGATCATCTTCACTTGCCCACACCGGCCCGGTGGCGGCCTCAGCGTCTTTGCGCATGGTTCGGAACTTGAACATGGTGAACTCGCGACCCTTCTGCCCGATACGGCGCTGCTTGTATATCGCCGGGCCCGGACTCGTCAGACGAACCAATACTCCGATCAGGATCCATGCGGGCAAACCCACGACCAACACCACCAGCGATACAATCAGGTCGATCAATCTTTTCAGGCTCTGCTCCCAGGCCTGCATGGGTTCTGGTAAGACCTCAATCAGGGGCAGTCCGTACATGTGCTCAGTGCGAGCCATCCCACCGATAATGGAATAGAAATTCGGGACCAGCTTCAGCGTGACAGGCTTCCCATCCGTGAGTCGCAGGACTTCCATCAATTCCTCGCCATCGTTCGGGCCCAGCGCGATCAAAACGTCCTGGATGTCCAGTTCATCGATCAGTCTCGGCAAATCGGACACATTTCGACCACTGGAGGTCCAGCCGCCTTCCGGCTCGCCATTCAAATCGCCATTCTGATCCCTGGTCAGCCGAACAGCGCCGACGATGTCCAGTCCAGCTTCCGGATATCGCGCTACTTCCTTGTGCAGGGAATCGAGAACGTCTGACCAACCCACGATCAATGCTCGGTGCAGTCCTTTGCCGCGCAGGATGAACACCTTCTGAACCGACCGCACGATCACCCGACCCAGCGCCACAAAGACGATGACCACTCCCCAGTAGAAGACGACGATCGTCCGGGCGGAATACGAATCGAGCGTGTCGATGAAGAGCACGAAGAAAAGAACCAGGATGCCGATGGTCACGACCTTGATAACCGTCACCATCTCATCGAATCGGGATGAGGCGTAGCGTTCTCGATAGAGGCCGAAAAACGTGAAAACGACCAGCCAGAAAGCCGAGAGAAGTATGTTCGCGATCGTCGTTGCAGACGGATCCGGAGAGAAAACCGGGTCGGCAAGCCAGCCCCATTCGAATCGAGCCTGATACAAAAGATGACTGGCGAAGAATGTCGCCACCGCATCCATCAGGATGAGTACGATAAGCTCGACTTTGCGCGTCAAAGCGGACTGCGGGGTCAGATCATGGGGTCAGCGCGTGCATACCCGTGAAACTGTTGGAAGGTTCGCATAGTTTGCCCGGACCAACCCCATCTCCCGATGACCCAACGCCCGTTCACTTTTCTTCTTGCTGTCCTCCTCCTGGCACCAGCGGCATTTGCGCAGTCTGGAGCGTCGGACATGCGTGAGGTTACGGGAGCGCCGTTTCTGGCTGTTGATGACCCGCTGCAAGCGTTTGTGGGTACGATGCTTCTTGAGGGTCTCGCTCCGACGGAAAACCCGACGACGTGGCCGCTTTCCGTTGGGCGGCTTTCAAAGTGGACAGCGGATGCGGACTCGGAATCTGATTGGCTGAACGGCACCGCCCAGCGAATCCATGACCGGCTACAGACTGAACTGAATCGGCCCAATCGACTTCACAATGAACTGCGCGTAGGTGCGCGCATCGCTACGCAAGATCGACGGGACCTCCTGCGATTCCAGGACACGGATGAGCTCTCCTGGCAGCCGATGTTGTTGAATCGGACCTGGATCCAGTCCGGTGCCTGGACGGCATCTCTCGGAATCCGGATTGATCGCTACTACGAAGTGGATCCAGACGGTATGGACACCGCGCATCGCTGGTTGAGCCGTGCGGAGGATGCGTTCATTGCGCGCGAAGGCCGAAATGTGGGCTT
Source organism: Rhodothermales bacterium (assembly GCA_028284865.1). Taxonomy (GTDB): domain Bacteria; phylum Bacteroidota; class Rhodothermia; order Rhodothermales; family UBA10348; genus JAAZVD01. Next base: position 249,395 of record JANQQV010000007.1, read on the forward strand.
CTTCTTCGGGCGCATGACGCGGCATTGGGGTGAACCCGGCCAGGCGGCCTTCCTGCTCAGCGCGAATCCACGCCCCATGGATCACCTGGCGTTCAGGGTGGGTCCGAGGCGACTGAATGTCCAGACCGTGCTTGCCGAACTGGATAGTTTCACTGGCGATGGGCGCATGACCGGGACGGCTGGTGCCGATTCGGTGGCATCGGGAAGCACGCGGAGAATGCTGGCTACGCATCGCCTGACGTTTGAAGCCACGGAGCGTTGGACCGTCGGCCTGGCCCACGCCACGCTGTATTCCGGGCCGGGCGCAGGCTTCTCCTTGAAGTTTGCCAACCCATTCAATGTGGCATTGTACGAAATCGACAATCGCCCGAAGAACGACGAAAACAATGGCCTGATAGGCGCTTTTTTTGCTTATCGGGATGCACAGACAAGAGCTCGAGGAGAGTTGCTGCTGGATGACGTCGATGTCCTGAACGGAAACGAACCTGCTTCTATCGCGGCGACGCTAAGCGCAGAGCGGCGCGGTATCTCGCGTGGCGTGAACCTGGGTATTTCTGGTACGGTGGTGACGGCTCGGACGTTCAACTCTGAACAAGCAGAAGGCCGCTACGTGTATCTCGGGCGGGGAATCGGAACGCAGCAATCCGATTTTGCGCACTTCCGTGCACATGCCGACTGGCTCCGGTTCCCTGGATGGATCGTTCGGGCCGGGGTCGATGTGCTTCGCGAGGGAGAAGCCGATTTCCGCGAGGATCTGCCCGGTCTGGACGAGAAGACGTTGTTCACAGGAACGCCGGAGACCGTCATTCGCCCTTTCTTGACGATCCACGGCATGATGGCCAACGGTGTCGATGTTGCCCTTCATGGAGGATGGAATCAGATCAGCGACGCCGCGCATGTCGACGGTGCAACCGACTCTGCACTGACGGCCTCCCTGTCGATCAGCTACCGCATTGTCGGCTCGCGTGGCCTGTGATGATCCAGGCCTGCACCCGTACGTCGCTTTTCTGTGGCCTGCTGCTATCCTGCTGGGCCTTGTTGACACCTGCTGATGCCCGGGCTCAGGGGCTGCCTTCCGGTTCTGAGTCTGTTGAATCAGCTTCGGCTTTCGAGACCATCAGAGCCGGGGTATTCGGCGGAATGGTTTTCCGGAATCGCGGCATGGATGAATGGTCCCCGGGTCCAAGCGGCCGCCTCTCTATCGATACGCCCTATGCAGGTGGTCGGCTGCGCTTTGATGCGGCATATCGTCCCTGGAGCGGGCAGATCGGGTTTGAAGAAACCATCGATGCGGACGGAAATGTGTTTCGATCCGACCTGCCTGATGTTCAAACCATTGACATCCTTGCCGGGTGGGGTCTGGCTAACGCTCCCGATGCAACCATTTCGCTGTCTGGTGGCTTGCTCATTGGCAACCGATTCATGCTTTTTGATCTCCCGGTCGGCACGGCAGGTCGCCTCGAATCTGAGATGCTGGTAGGCCCCTGGGTACGAGTTGGCCGGGCAACCGGAGCTTTCCGGGTGTTTGGCGAAGTCCGGGCCATGCGGGTGCTCACCAATCCTCGCTGGGACACGATCGGATTGAGTGGTGGCGTCGCGATCGAGTTTGCCACGCCGGGTTGGATCCGGTGGATTCTGAAATGATGTCTTGCGAGACATATCGGAGCCGAATGGCACGCCTTTCCCAAACTGTCGTAGGGATGGTGTTTGTCATTTTTTTGGCGAACCAGGCGTGGGCGCAGCAGGGGCAGGCTGACCATTCTCCTTCTCCATCCGGCCTGGCTGCACCATTTGAATGGTCGCCATGGACCATGTCTGGTTCCGAAATCCAGACGACAGGTGCCGTTCGGCTTTCGGAGCTCTTTCGGATGATGCCATCCATCGAGACATGGGGCTCGGACCGCTATACCCTTCGCTTACTCGGAATGGGATTGGATGGACAACATGGCGCACAACCGGTCATGGTTCTTGACGGTGTCGAGCTGCCTGCCTTTTTCCTTGATCGCGTTCTGACCGAAGCGCTGCCCGTTGCGCCCGGTGATCTGGACGGGCTGGTCTATCAGTCCGAATTAGAGATGTCTGATGCCGGTCGGCTAAGTGCTGGCAAACTGCGTCTTTCAACACCCATGATCACGGGATGGCAAGCGTCCGGAGCCATCGCAGTCATAAATGAAACTGGTGACCCGGGTCCAGCCAAGCACTCCGACGCCCGGCGAGACAATGTCGACCGCAGCGGGCCTGCTACCTGGTTGCGCCTTGGATGGGGTGATGGAATCTGGTTGGTACAGGCCGGCTTGCAAACCGACCTTCACCACCTGACGGACACGCGGATCGCGGGCCGTGTGCGGCGCACGTATTCGGAAGACGCCCAGCCGATCGTGACCCAGTTCAGTCCGTTCGTTCGAATCCGGAAAAAGGGGGCCACGACACGACTACAGGTTCTTGCGGGCCACTCCCGCAGAAAGGACTTCATTTTCCACGAGGCCGCGGGCTGGGAGTGGCCCGCACGACTCCAACGATCCTGGGCAATCGCACAGGCTTCGAAGGATTTCAAAGGCTTCTCGCTATTCGTCAGAGCCGACGGATCAGAAGGTTCGCTGACGGACCGTCCATCGTTCATCGCATTGCCTCCCGAATTGGAGTGGCGTGAGGCTGCCTTCAGCAGCTCCATCATGCGATCCGGACCGACGTGGAATGCACGTATCGGAGGGTCAGCACGGACTTTCGAAATCAGCCAGCTGGCGGATGGGACGAACACGGTGAACTCCCGGATGCTTCCCGGCATCCACGCCAGTATTGGGGCTCGATCGGATCGATGGACCTTCCGCACGTTTGCCAATGCCTTGTTGCTTGACGATGACGGCTTGCAGTCATCTTCGACCAGCTACGTGGTCGGGACGGAATCGAGTCGTCGGGGTCCTCAAGGTGGAATCGATCTTGGCATTCGCTGGCAATCAGGCCACGTACCCGAACCGGGACAGTTGACAGAATGGACTCGAGCAGGCGTGGACCTGGGAGAATGGATGCAGCTTGCCGACTTGGACGCTGTTTCCTCGCATTCATTCACCCCGCGTACAGCGAGCATGGGGCTGACGGTTCACCGGTCATTCAAGGGAGCCTGGCTGGGGTGGCTTGATGGTCGAATCCGGTGGCAAGATGGACAACTCCTTCAGGATCGTGTTGTCACTCAGCCTTTTGGCGTCGGCCCGTTACTTCCAGAATGGAGCTGGTCAGGCCCGCATTCGGGCTGGCTGTTTTCCCGCTCAATTGGACTTGAACGGACAGCAGCAGACCGCATCGTCTGGCGCACATTCTTCCAGTTCCACCATGTTTCCTCCGAGGGGGACGATGTCTTTTTCCGACATCAAACTGGTTTTTCTCGACACCGGGCATGGGTGACCGCTTCGGACGAGAGACCCGGCGGATTCCGCTGGTTCACGCGCATCGGCTATCTCTCCGCATGGACATGGCCCGAATACCAGGAACCAGCACGGCGTTCCATTCCTGGAGATCTGGTGGTCGATGCCACCTTCGGAAAGACCCTCATGTCCGGTCATTTGAATGCGATGGTGTCTGTCCTGAATCTGCCTGACCGAGCACTGGGAAATCATCCCGCTGGTGTGCGAGAGCAGCTGGCAATTCGCCTTTCCATTGCGTTTTCCACGCATTCTGACGCTGCCAGTCGGTGAGTGCGGTTCTGGAGCGATATGCCCCCCTGGCGCCGGATCCGGTCGCTTTTCGGGACGCCTGCCTGCGGCCTCTACCCGACACGTGCTGGGTACCTTCTGGTCGCATGCCAGCGCTGAATGAGATGGCGTCCGGCGTGCTCCAGCCCATGTCCTGGACGAAACGAGGATTCCGGATGGATGGCCGGGATATGGCTTTTGGAATTCACTTTCTGACCGGTGGTTTGTTGATCCAGGAAGAAGCCGCCATGATGGCTGTTGCCGCCCTTCAGCCACAACCTGGGGATCGAGTCCTGGATCTGTGTGCGGCACCCGGAAACAAGTCGGTTCAACTGGCGGACGCTGTCGGGCCGAATGGCTGGGTGGTTGCCAATGATGTGTCGAGTGCCCGATTGAACGTCCTTCGCGGAATGGCGGATCGTTTCGCGTTGCCCAACCTGTCCATCACCGTTCATGACGGTGCCTCCTTCCCAGATCGGGCCCATCCGGGCACCGACATACCGATCCGATTTGACGCCACACTGGTTGACGTACCCTGCTCATGCGAAGGTACCTCTCGGAAGAATCCCTCTGTCCTTTCGCGTTCGGGCGACGCCCGTCGCGACGCCTTGCCATCCCTCCAAGAGTCATTACTCCGGCGTGCAATCCATTTGACACGACCCGGTGGACGCATCCTGTACGCGACCTGCACCTTTGCTCCCGAGGAAAACGAGATGGTTGTGAACCGGGTGCTCGATGCACCCCTTCCGGGGGACGAGGTCCGAGTGCTTCCCATTTCGATACCGGGGACGACGCTTGATCCGGGAATCACACGTTGGGGTTCACATGTCCTGGATCAGACCTTGGAGCAAACAGCCCGGATCTGGCCGGATCGCAACGATACAGGTGGTTTCTATCTGGCTCTCCTGCAGAAATCAGGGGACTCGACAGCGAATCACGACTGGCCGACGCCATCGAATGACTCGCTGGATGCTTCATCGCTCCCGTGGAGCGCGTACGACCTGCCTGACTCGTTTCTGAAATCCCACTGCCAGGAAGGCATCAGTCAGAAGCACACCCGCCTGGCCACGCTGCTGCGACCTGACATTCCGTTCAACGAGATCGCGGTCGGAATGAGCGGCGTAAATCTCAAATCGCGGGAGCCAAGACCAACGTCGTCGCTGGCCTCCTATCTGGCGCCGGCAGCCCGTGCAGGAGTTTCCGAGCTCGCACCTGCGGCGTGTGTACCGTTCCTCTGCCGTGAAACCGTTGAGCCGCTTGAATTGCTTCCACCCTCGGATCGGACCAGATACGTTCTCGTCCGTTCAGGTAAGCTCGCGTTGGGATTGGGCCACGTTGATCCTCAAGGGCGGATCGAATCGCTGTTTCCGGCTCATCTGGCTGGGCTTCCAGTCAAACAGTGGCTGGAGCGACTAAGAGAAGAAGGCCCTTAGCGCCGCGTGAAAACGAATGTGATCAGACCTTGCTGCGCTTCCTGAGGGGCATTTGAGGGAAGTGGGTTGAATCGCCAACCGCGAACTACACGCAAGACCTCTCGATCCTGAGCAGGATCCCCACGACGCACGGGCAGGGCCTGCGTAACATTACCGAGCGGATCGACTGTAATGCGCACCGTCACGCGAACGTCGCTGTTCTGCGACAGGAAAGCAGGCAAGGGCGTGTTGACCGGCTCACGGTTGAGGCCCTCAATACGGAATGGCGCGGAGGCCTCCTCCTGATTCGACGTCCCCTCATCACCCGAATCTTCGCCTTCGTCCGGATCTAACGACCCGCTGCCAAGCGGCTGTATCACTTCCTGCTCAGGCTGCGCTTCTTCCTCGACGATCTCTTCCTCGGTGTTGTTTTCCTCCGGGGCGATGACCTCAGATTCAGGAGCCTCGATCACCTCTTCGTCAGGGACATCCAGGTCTGCATCCGGCAATTCGACGGGCTTGACGTCTTCCGGGGGAGCCACGGGAGGACGTTCAACTTCCTCGGGCTGCTCTTCCTCGGGTTCGGGTTCGGGTTGCTCGCGTACAGGAGCTTGCTGAACTGGACGTCCTTCCGAAAGCGGACCGAATTCAACCTCGAGGAATCCCATGGGCTGCTCATCATTCGCCGCTGCCGTCAACAGCGAAAGAGCCACCAGAATCACCACATGGAGTCCAAGGCTGATGATCACTCCGTTTCGATCTTCCTTGCGGATTTTCATGTGTGGTCAGCGTGGAGAGAATTTGCGATCAGTGATGGAAGCGCGTTAGCCAATGAGCGTCCTGGGAACACACATCGTGCAACTCACGGATGCGAATCAGGGTCCGAGCGCCAGGTGGAACCGACCACGTAGCGGGGTCTGCCTTTGACTTCGTCGTACACCCGGGCCAGGTAGGAGCCGATCACACCTAGGAAAAAAAGCTGCACACCGCCGAAGAAGAAGGCCGCAAATATCAATGAGGCCCAACCGGTTATGGCCGTCTGGAACACGTATTTGGTAAGAAGGACCCAAACCAGACCCATGAAAGAACCGGCGGAGATCAGCAGGCCGAGTCGCATGGCGAATCTCAGTGGCTTTCCTGAAAAGGATGCCAATCCGTCAAGGGCAAGATCGAGGCGTCTTCGCCATGGATACTTAGTCTTCCCTGCTGCCCGTCCTGGACGAACGTACTCGACAGCCTCCTGCTTGAAGCCCAACCATGAAATCAGACCGCGAACGTATGGTTGCTGCTCATTGAGCTCTCTGAAGGCCTCCATCACTTTCCGGGAAACCAGCCGGAAATCGCCCGTGTCGAGGGGGGCGTCCAGACCAGTAAAAGAGCGAAAGAAGCGGTAATACCAGCCGGCCGTAAGGCGTTCAAGGAAACTCACCTCCTCCCGGTCGATTCGCTTCCCGTACACGACATCGGCGCCTTCCTTCCAACGGTCAATCATGCTTCCCGCTACATCCAGGGGGTCTTGCAAGTCGGCGTCCATCACGATGGCCGCGTCAGCATCACAAAGATTCAGACCTGCAGTCACGGCGATCTGATGGCCGAAATTCCTGGACAGGGAAACGACGCTGATATCCTTCAGTGATCCGGACTCCTCCCGGATCAGTGCCGCCGAGCCATCACGGGAGCCATCGTCGACGAAAAGCACCGAGATCCGCTCAGGACGCGATGTGCGAAACGCCCCGATGGCCTCCAGAAGCAACGGAAGCACGTCCCGTTCATTGAAAACAGGGATCACCAGGCTGATGTGCGGGCGTTCGGTCGCTGACACCGGGTTCTTACTCGGAGAATCGATAGTGTGCGGAGATGCGATGGGAATATCCCAAATCCGACACCAGACCAGCAAAATCACCGAAGCCGTAATCCACAGCAGCACGCCCCCAGCGGAATCCGGTACCGAGCGATGGGGTGATATCAAGCCCTTCCCCGTCTACAACCTGGATCCGATTGAACCCGGCACGGAACGAAACGAGATCGGAAACCACCAACTCAGCGCCCAACCGGGGGTGCAGGTTCATCGATCCCGCCGATATCTGGTTGGCAGACGCTCCGTCAAAGGCAACGTCCATGTCCATGGAAACCCTGATCGTCCCCGGTCGAACATCGAACAGGCGCGACGCGCCCATGCGAACCACAGGAAGAACAAGCTCTGTCCCTCCTTCCGGCAAATCATCCTCGAACACATCACGAATGTTCGCAAGCCGTCCAGAATCCACCGACCAGGACTGCAGCATGGTGGTGACATCCTGCACGTTCAGACCCAATTGCCACACCGGAGAGACGTATCGCACGCCCACGTCCATGGAATAACCCCACGCGGTGGCAAAGTCTCCGATACTGCGCCGGATGATCTTCGAACTGACACCAAAGGACAATGCGTCGGACAGCCGCTTGCCGTAGCCCACGAACAACGCGTAATCAGCTGCTGAGAAGGTGGTGATGGCACTCTCCGGGTTTGGCAGCGGCTGATCCCGTTCGGAATCCCAGGCATCTAGGGTGTTCTTGATGTCATTCACGCCGCTCCGGATCAACGTCACTCCGAGCACGCTGCGCTCGGAGAAGGGCACGGCGAACCCGGCGTAATCGAACGAGACAATACCCGAGAAACGCTCGGCATGCATATAGGACACTTCCCGGGAGGAGACTCCGGTCAATCCAGCGGGATTCCAGAACCCGGCATACACATCATCAGCGACTGAGATGTAGGCACCACCCATGCCCAAGGCGCGGGCGCCGACGCCGCCCGCAAGGAAATCCGCGCCGTACTTCGCCACCCGCTGTGCGTGGCTGGCGTCGGCGCCTGTGAGCACAAGAACAGCGACGAGCAGGCTAATTCGAAACAGGCTCTTGGCTCCTCGTGCGTATTCAGAAAAGCGTGAAATGAGCTTTCTCGGCTGGTTTGGAGTCAGAAAAGACAGGCAGGCGCCCCGAGGGGTATCGAAGTTCATCACTCGAGTGGACCAATGCCGCATTTCGTTGCAGGTTTCGAAGCGGCGTGGGATTGCCCTTGTGGAGCGGAGCGGGTAACAAGGGTGCCGGAGATGTGAGTAGCCGCGCCAATCAGGGGGCTGTCAGGACGAACGGCGAAGTCGCGCTGCGTATGCCCCATCCATCCCGCTGGCAAAGGGTAGACTGAGATAGTCGCCGTCCTCCGTTATCCATTCGTACGGAAATGTAGCCGGTGCGGCCTCCCGTTTGAAGTCCGAATGGCGCTGAAGAAAAGACGCGACCTGATCCTGATTCTCAGACGGTTCGATCGTGCAGGTGCTGTACACCAACAGCCCGCCAGGTTTGACGCTGGCTGCGGCGGCATCAAGCATGCTGACCTGCAGCGCGACCAACTCATCGATGTTCTCCAATTCACGCCGCCATCTCATGTCTGCTCTCTTTGAAAGCACGCCCAGACCTGAGCACGGTGCGTCCAGCAGGACGAGATCGAATGCCTTTTTCCACGCGTCTGGCACGGTCGTGGCGTCTTGCGCTACGGTCTCAACGTGCCCCAGGCCCAAGCGCTCGGCATTCTGACGAACGAGTCGAAGACGATTTTCCTGGATGTCGCAGGCAACGACACGGCCTGTTTCGCCTACCCTCAAACCCAGTTGCACCGTTTTGCCACCCGGCGCAGCGCACAGGTCCAATACCGCCATCCCTTCCTCGGCCGCACTGAATGCCACGACGAGCGCTGCGGCCTCATCCTGTACAAACACGCTTCCCTTTTCGAGCCATCCTGCCTTGATGACGGGCTGGAGGCTTTGCATGCGAACCATGTCGTCCAGCCAGGGAGACGGCTCAAATGCGATGTCTGCGGCGGTCAAGGCCGCTCGCATACCCACAGGATTGTCTGCGAGGTGCAGTCCATAGACCGGACGCTCGTTATTGTAGGAAAGCAGCTGTTCGGTGGCTTCTTGGCCGAATTGACTCAACCATCGCTCCACCATCCAATCAGGATGCGAGTATGCAGTGGCCAGTCGATGCGCATCGGAGCCCTTCGGCTTGGGCAAATTGTCTCGCTGCCTTGTGGCGGCACGAAGAATGCCGTTGGTCAAACCCGCAGCCCCCTGCCGCACGTGGATCTTGGCTGCCTCCACGGTTTCATTCAGGACGGCATGATCGGGTTGCCGCGAAAACAGGAGTCCGTAGAGCCCGATTCGCAAAATCGTTCGCATGGCTGGCTCCAGCGTGTCGGCATCACCCTTGTAGAAGTGTCCAATCAGGAAATCCAAGTAGCGCTGCCAACGAATCACGCCCGCCACGGTGTCCCGGATGCTGCGGTCCATGTCCGCGTTGCCACTCCGGGTCGCCTTCTGCAGCCCGATGAACGCGTCATCCTCCACCATCGCATCCAATTCGCGCGCGGCGAGAAGGCGAGCTGAAGCAGGGCGTGCCTCTTGGGGCCGCGTTCTGGATGGCGCATTGGATTGCGCTCCAGATCGTCCACCTGATCGAATTCCGGGTCGTCTGCCGGATTGTTGCCCGGATCGATTGCCAGGTCGCCCGCCGGATTTTTGTCCAGGTCGTCCTCCGGATCGATTGCCTGATCGACTACCGGGTCGTTTACCGGATTGCTTACCAGGTCCTTTGTCGTGTGATCGTCTCAATTACTCAGTGTCGCGGTTATTCAATCTGTCTGGGTTTATCGTCCGATCACCCGTCAAGGGCTTTCTGAAGTTGACGAGCCGCTACGAACAGGGCGTCGTGTGCCGGCGCCAGCCGTGGCGTGTACACATAGTCTACGTTGTAGGCGTCCTCGACCGTCGCACCACTGCGAATCAGCGCCGTGACGATGTTGGCGCGCTGGGCCGCCCCTTCCTCTCCGACCAGCTGAGCTCCCAGGATGCGCCGGCTGCCTCGCTCGGCCACCAACCGGACATGCAATGTCTTGTTGGGCGCATTCGAAGACGCACTGCGGTGGCGGATGTCAATTCCGACGGCATCCAGCCCCGATTGTTTGGCCGATTCCTCCGAATATCCGGTATGGGCGATTTCCAGGCCGGTGACAGATACGGCGGCAGCTCGCACTATCGCGCCCATGGTAGCGGCACGACCGCGTCCGCCCCGGGCCGCGTTGCGTCCCGCAACGCGGCCTGATCGAAACGCATTCAACGCCAGCGGTGCCATGACGGAAGAACCCGTAATCGCATCGGTGTACTCCACCAGGTCTCCGCACGCCCAGATGGCGGGCTCGGAAGTTTGCAGGTTCACATTGACCGCGATGCCACCACTCGCACCGACTTTCAGGCCGGCAGCCATCGCCAATTCGGTGTTTGGTCTCGTTCCTGCAGCAACGAGCACGAGGTCGCAGCCGATGCGCTCCCCCTCTTCGGTTCGCACGGCACGAATTCGGCCATCCGGAGCCACGTCCAGTCCCGAAGCACGCTCAGCCCGGACGGAAACCTTGTGGTCTTCCAGCCAGGAAACCACGTGACGGCTCATCGAAGCATCCAGCCCATTCTTCAAGACCCTCCCGCTGGACGTCAACAATGTCGTGCGCCAACCCGTCCGCGAGAAGGCTTCAACGGCATCCAGGCCTACATATCCCGCTCCGACGATCACGAGGTGCCCAGTTGGGCCGGCGTCGATTCGGGCCCGAAGCAATCGCGCATCTTCCAGCCGACGAAGCATGTGAACCTGATGGGAGGCGGTCCGCAGGGATTCAGGCAAATAGGCACGCCGGCCTGTCGCCAGGACCAAAGCATCATACCACATGCTCTCTTGCCCACCGGCTCTTTCGTCTTCTATCACGATGTGGCGCGACTCCGGATCGATGGATAGGACGTTGGTTTCGAGTCGCACCTCAACACCATAGCGTTCCTCGAAGGCCTGTTTGTCGAATCGGACCAATCGTTCGTCCGATGCGACTTCGCCGGCGATATAGATGGGCATCTCGCAGGCGCTGTAGGAGATGTCCCGTCCGCGATCAATCAGGATGATTTCCGCATCGGCGTCCGAGCGACGCGCCTCTGCTGCAGCCGCGGGACCCGCCGCAACACCGCCAATGATGATGATTCTTCGTTGCGGCATCAGGCACCTTTAGGAAGACTGTCTTCTTGTGGCTCGGGGAATCGTTTCGAGTGGGCGTCGTCATGCCCCTCTGGCTCGAGGTGGGCCGTGAAAATGACGCGATCTTTGGGAAACAGTTTATGGATCGCATCCTCAACGCCATGCGATTCATCATGGGCTGCCGTTACCGACATATCGCCTGGAAACAGCAAATGGACCTCGATCCAGACCCGGTCATGGACACGACGGTGCCGGAGCTGGTGATACCCTGAAATCATGCCCTTGTCGAGAGCACGATCCAGCAGATCCACGATTTGCCGGGTCTCAATCGGATCAGCGGCCTCCATCAATCCGTGCCAGGATTCCTTGATGAGTCGTGAGGCCGTCCACAGGATGTTCAATGCCAGAATGATGGCCACGATCGGATCGAGCATCACGATCCCGGTCCACTGCACCAGAAAAAGCCCGACGATAGCACCGGCCGACGTCCACATGTCGGTAAGGACATGATGCCCATTGGCCTTCAAGACGATACTGTTGTGCTTCTTGCCGGTCTGCACGAGAGCGATCCCCAGTGCCAGGTTTACCAGTGCCAGTCCCCCGATGATCAACAGCCCTACGTTGATCTTATCGATCTCCGGGCCCTGGATGATGTCCGTGATGGCGGTAACGAGGATGCTGAGCGCTGCTATCGCGATCAGGAAGCCTTCGAACCCCGACGAGAAATAAGCCACTTTTCCATGCCCATAGGGATGCTCCTCGTCCGCGGGCTGCATGGAGTACCAAAGCGAAAAGGCCGCAAAACCCGTCGCGAACAGATGCACCACGGACTCCAGGGCATCCGAAAGAATGGCGGCCGACCCCGTGATGAGCCACGCAGCCATTTTTCCACCCAGCATCAGGAAAGCGATGGCCAGACTGGCCATCATCACCGGGCGTTGGTAGTCTTTGTCGGTGGTGGGAAGGTGCATGCGGCGAAAGGAGTTGACGCAAGGTACTGTTGATCACACCACCAATCATCCCTAATCTGGCTACTGATCCGACCCTCAATCGCCTCCTTTCATTGTGACTCGGGAGCGCAAGACGCTCGACTGCATGATTCTAGAACACATTGGTATCGCCGTCCGAGACATCGAAGCCAGCCTTCGTCAGTTCCAGGTGCTCTTCAATGCAGAGCCGTACAAAACCGAGGATGTAGCCTCCGAGGGTGTTCGCACGCACTTTTTTGATGCCGGAGGTACGAAGATCGAATTGCTGGAATCGACCCGCCCCGATTCACCTGTGGCGCGTTTTCTGGAAAAACGAGGACCTGGACTGCATCACCTGGCCTTTCAATCCCAGGACATCGAGGCCGATTACAAGCGGCTGGAGGAAGCGGGGTATCGGGTGCTTGGAGACGGTCCCAAGGCCGGAGCTGATGGCAAACAGATCTTCTTCGTCCACCCGTCCGACACGGAAGGGGTATTGACCGAATTCTGTATGGCCGCGCGTTGACGCAATTTGCTCCGCAGCTTCGGGGCTCCACGGCGTTCCGTGATCCGACACTTCGGGTTTCCGATCTATTCGGACGATGCATCCAGAAGCTGCAAGCGTGATCCGAATGCGTCAATAACCAAAGAGTCCATGGCTCCGCCATCGTATCCGATCGGGAAGATGGCAATCCCGGCAAGCGTGTTCGTCTGAACGAAGGAGTACTTCTGTTCCAGACTCTGTGCGTCCTCAAACCAGCCTTGATGCCATCCGGTCGAGTCCTCAAAGACATAAAAAGGACTACCTGAGACGGAATCACGATCCCATCCGTGGTCGGCAATACGATCCCGGGCTGCGATCTGGTATTCGGGAACGTTGTAGCTGTCAAGCCTGGCATACGTGATCACACGCGCATCTCCCCGACTGGCAGCTCCGGCCTCTTCCGTCTCGACTGGCCATTCGTATCCATAGTATGGAACGGTCATATGGATTCTGCTTCGATCGATACCGCGATCGTCAAATCCCTGCAGGATCGCCTCCCAGTTGTTTCCATCCCAGCCCTCCAGGGGAGCAACGGGGCCGGCACGAGGACCTGTCTGCCAGTGCAGATCATATCCTTGAACCATGATCTCCCTGAAGATGGATGGGATTCGGGCGACGTCAATCATTCCATCCGGATGAAACGCCGGTACGAACATGGACAATTCGGCCTCAGGAAAATGCTTTTCAACCGATGCGGCCAGGGTATCGACGTAGGCGTGAAATCCTTCGCGGAGTGAATCTTCGGCCGGAGCAAACCACTCGAAATCCAGATGCAGTCCAGCGCCATCGCTTTCATCAATCAGCATGAGTGATGTGGCAAGCAGCCGTTCGCGATGTTCGGGATCCAGGAAGAGTGATTCCAGGGAGTCGGCGTCCAGCAACGCCAAGGTCGGGATGACCGGAACGTTGAAGCTGTCTGCTTTCTCGATCAGTCCCTGCCAAGCGAATGGGTAGCCGTTCCTCGCGCGAATGGATCCGTCTGAAGCCGGGGTCAAGTCGAAGAAAAAGAGCTTGTCGTAGATGCTCAGATCCAGATCCAACCATAGCCCGCGTGTCCACCAGGCATAATACCCGTGGACGCGAGTGCCGGATCTGTTGAGATGAGCGTAGCGCGGCTCGGCGTCTATTGAGTCAGATGATGCCACGTCTACCCCACCTGCGCCTGATGCGGGAGTATCATCTCCCTGAACGTCATCTGCTGGAAAAGCAGCGACGGTATCAGCTGGTGCCGCGTCCTCAACGGAAGCTTCTCGTTCGGCTTCCAACCCGATGGCAGAATCGATCGGAGCGGTCACGGATGCACAGCTCACCCCCCATATGGAGAGCGATATCAAGAAAAGAGGGATGGTAGCGAGTCGAAACACGTGCTCAAGAGGGCAATCCTGGATGTAGACGTTTTCGACTGAAGCCGGAAATAATTAAGTCCAAGACCCCCGTCGTTCACACTATCTTCACACTTCATATCTAAAACCGGCTGTGTAGCTGCCGATACTCCCTTTGCAGGTTGACGCCACGCGGCACGACAGTCGCAGTGATTGCAGTAATGCGAACGCTCGCAACGACTTCCGCCACCTTCCTTTTGACAAGCTTGGCCCGATTCAACATTGTTGCGTGTTGTTCTCTGTGATCTAGCCGACTCTCGCTGGAGTCGGTCACCCATGATCCAGGGCGCACTTCCTCCGGGAGGACCATCCATTCACCCGGGGTCTTCGGAAGCCTGGATGCGGCGGCGGCCAACGGCCGCCGCCGCCATCAAGGCCCGTCATCCAGTCGCTTCCTCTTCTCGCTTACACTTTCCTGCCTGGGTGCGCAACGGCGCTCTGCATTTCTCCCGGCCAAGGTGCGAAACTCGCCTCAAGCAATTCCCGGCCAGCGATCATTCTACTCGTTGGGCTTCGTATCATCAGCGGTCCCAATTGCCGATTCTCCGCAACCCGCTGAAGCGACATGCTCAATTATATCTGGGCCGGTCTGATCATCCTGAGCCTCGTGTTCGGAATGGTCTACGACATCAATGACCTGGCCTCGGACACCTATCGCAATGGCCAGTCCTTCGAACTGACCATAGAACCCACCGACCCGGAGACGACCGACGCGCGACGCGTGCCCGTCGACGTCCGTATCAATCCGGCTGCCTATCAGGACTTCTATGGAGTCTCCTCGACACCCGACTCGGTGTACTCGGGGGTTGTCATCCGAAATGAGGAAGGCTTACAGCTCCGATTCGCGCAGGACGTCTCTGTCCCCGAACCCTGGGCAACCATTCGCTCCGAAACGTCCGAACGTGACAACGACATGCGCGGCGTACTGACCGGATGGTCAGCCTCTGGAGGTACAGCTCAAGTTTCGTTTCAGGAGGTTCGCTTCGTCAAAATGCGAGCCATCGCGGCTGCCGCACTCAGCATGGCCGAATTGGCGGTCGAGCTGGCGCTGGGACTCATCGGCGTGCTTGCCCTGTGGATGGGACTTCTCCAGATCGCTGAAAAGGCGGGCATCATCCATTCAGTCGTTCGCGTGACGCAGCCTTTCCTGCGTCCGCTTTTCCCCGATATCCCGAAAGGCCACCCGGCCCTGGGCATGATCGTCCTGAACTTGACGGCCAACATGCTGGGATTGGGCAACGCGGCCACTCCGCTTGGCATCAAGGCCATGGAGGAGCTTCAAACGCTCAACGCCGAGAAAGAAACGGCTACCGACTCCATGGTGATGCTCCTTGCCATGAATACAGCGTCCGTTCAGTTGGTCCCCCCCGTGTTGCTGGTCGCACTCATGGGACTTCAGATCAACCAGCTGATCTTCGCCATCATCATCGTGACTGGCATTTCGCTGATCGTGGCCATTACGGCGGCCAAGCTGCTCAGTAAAACCAAACGCTTCCGGGCCTCTGCTCCGGCTGCGACGACGGAGGGCTGATCATGGAAACCCTACGCTCCATCATCGAGATCGCCTCGGTATTTGTCCTCCCCGCGCTCATCGTGGGCTTCCCATTGTATGGCCTCCTGAAAAAGGTGCCCGTCTACGAAGAGTTCGTGGAAGGCGCCAAAGGTGGCTTCCAGGTTGCTGTGACCATCATCCCCTATCTCGTCGCAATCCTGTTCGCGATCGGCATGTTCCGGGCTTCTGGCGCCATGGACTTCATGGTGGATGGTCTTCGTCCCCTGTTCGGTCTGATCGGCATTCCTCCCGAGGTGCTGCCTATGATGATCATGCGACCACTCACGGGTAGTGGCTCAGCCGCCATCGTGCTGGATATGATCAATCAGTTCGGCGAAGATTCCATTCTGGTGAAAATGGTCGCCACGATGTTCGGATCCACAGAGACAACCTTCTACGTCATTGCCGTCTACTTCGGCGCGGTCAACGTGAAGAAAACGCGTCACGCTGTTCCGGCCGGACTTCTTGCTGACATCGTTGCCATGATCGCAGCCGTCTTCGTTGTGCGCTGGCTCTTCGGTTGATTGTAGACGAGCAGTCAGTCTGAAACGTCCTGATCCATCAGGCTCAGGTGCATTCTGATCATGCCACTGGCCCGCTCCGCAAAAGCGGGGCGTGGCTCATCACCGCGACGCTCCACAGAAACGATGGCGTCCCGATGCATGTGTAGCCAGTGATCCAGTACGCGGCGGGCGTCAGCTTCCAATGGACTGATCCCTGAGCCTGCGCTGTCGTCCTCGTCCAGATCGCGCAATACGTCCTGGATGATGTGTTCTCCCGTGTCTCCATGATCAGGGGCCTCCAGGGTGTGTACCCGTCCGCGAGCCAGAACCACCAACGTCGGCAGTTCGATGCTGCTGCCCCTCATGTAATGGATCGTCTCGGGACCCGCTACTTCATGTGCGACAGCGCCACCGTGGGCCAGCCTTTTCTCCAGCAACTCAATCCAGTCCCGATACCGCGCGGCGTCTTCAAACTGGAAAGCCTCCGAAGCCTGCATCATGGATTCCTCCAGTCGATGGGATACATCCTCGATGTCACCCTGAAGAAAGCTCTTCACGCCATCGAGAACCTGATCGTAGTCCTCAGGCGTGATTTCACCGGTGCAGGGCGCACCGCATCGGCCGATATCCGCGCGTACACATCGACGACCACGCTCGAATTCCGTAGGTGAACAATTGCGAATCGGGAAGCTCGCCTCTATCAGCTCCAGCAGCGAGTGGGCCTGCTTCCGGCTCCGGAACGGCCCGTAATACTCCGCCCCATCGTCGCGCATGATGACTTGCACCGTGATGCGAGGAAACGGCTCACGCATGTCCAGGCGCAGGTAGGGCCGCGGAATGTATTTCTTCTGTGCCCGGTTGAAAGAGGGATCCAGGCGCTTTATTTCCCTGCTTTCTGCAATCAGCGCATGGAGTTCGGTAGGTTGCTCCTCCCAACGAACATCGCGCACTTTGGCAATCAGTTGCCGAATCCTCGGCGGGTGGGCTTCTATGGCGTTGAAGTAGGACACGACGCGCTTGGAGAGATCCTTCGCCTTCCCCACATACAAGACCTTGCCCCTCCCGTCAAGCATGTAGTACACCCCGGGAGATGCCGGCAGGTCCGGGAGTCGGTCCCGCTTGATGGCGACGACGTGGGAAGAATGCGGATTGACCCGAGCGTAGGTTCGCCCCTGGAGCTCGATCATCTCCTGGATGGTCGTGATCCCATGCTCGTCGGCAGCCATTTCGCAGAATCGCTCCAGGACTTTGGTCGTGATCTCCACGTCTTTCGACGCGCGGTGACGTCCGTCCGGTGGGATGCGATAGAACTTGGCCAGACTTCCCAGACTCTTGGAGCGCAAACCGGGCAACAACCGCCTGGCCAGTCGCAGCGTGCAGAGGCCCCTGTTTTCCATGGGGTCAAGCCCCAAGCGGTCCAGCTCGGCATTGATGAATGACCAGTCGAACCGGATGTTGTGGGCAACGAAAACGCTATCCCCCAGGAATTCCATGAAATCGGGAAAGACAGCCTCGGCCTGCGGCTTGTCGAACACCATCGCCGACGTGATTCCGGTGATGCGGGTAATCCGATGAGGAATACTGACTCCGGGATTGATCAGCTCTGAAAAGTGGTCGCGATGCCCGTCACCCCGGATCAGCTGACCAGCAACTTCAATCACGCGATGTTGATGCGCCTGGATACCGGTGGTCTCGGTATCGGTGATGACGACGGCGTCGTCATCGGTAAGCATTTCGACGAGAGCGGACATGGCGTGGCTTTTGAACCCACGCATTTACGGTCGGGACAGGTTGGGGATTCCGGATTGGGTCCGGAGAGGTCCATCACGCCACGCGACGGAGGGCAGGCTGAACCGGAACGGGAATTCGGATCGTGGCCGTTGCACCTGTGCCACCTTCATTGCCACTCAGCTGGATGCTTCCGGCAACTTGCTTGAGGGAGCGCTTCGCCAGGAAGAGACCCATTCCCAGGCCACCCTGCTCACGATCCAAGCCACTTGTCCCTTGCTGGAACGGCGAGAAGATCGCAATCGACTTCTCTGGAAGGCCGGGGCCGTCGTCGCGCACTGTCAGAGTGATGTCGTGCTCATCGGAAGACGAGGACACGTGAATGTGCTGGTGCGAGAATTTCACCGCATTGTCCAGGACATGCTCCAGCGCTGTGCTCAAGGCATCAGCCACGTCCGTCGGTAGCGAAACGCTGTGTTCAAGCTGCATGGCGATGTGGGCATGCGCGTCCGGATGACGACGCTGCACCTTCTGCATGGTCCGACCCACGAGATGATCCAGGGGAATGCGGGACCCTTCAACACGGGGTGCCAAGGGAGTGATGGTCGCTTCCGTCCTCGACGCCTCATAGGCCAGAAGCGAATCAACCACGTGCTGCATGCGCTCGACTGCCGTTCGGATAGGCTCCGTCAAATGACCAAGATCTTCCCCCGCCTCGTCCTGCAGCAGATCAGCATACCCGGCAATGATGGCCAGGGGCGTGCGCAACTCGTGCGACAGCATGTTCATGCGGTCTTCCGTGCGCGTGCGATCCGATGATTCGGGCCGATTTGGAGTCGGGGTCATGATACTGGCGAATGCCTGTTCAAAGTGCCTTAAGGGCTGCGTTCTCCGTCGGTATCGACGGCAAACACAGGTCCTAAAGACGATATTTGCCCCAATTCTCCAGATTCAGGTCACCCCGAAGGTGCCCGGAATAGTGTGGCGTTTTGCCGCATTGTAAGTCAGTCCAGGTCCAGGACTTCACGCAGCCGGATCCCGATCTCGGTATTGTCCAGCGTGCCAGTGAACTGCGCCGAACCCGGGCCATAGGCGAAGATGGGTACGTTGACGGCCGTGTGGCCACCGGTCGACCAACCGACCCGGGCCGGATCCGATGTGGACTTCGAGAGCAGTCGAGAGAGCCGCCAGCCAGCCATGGCCTGATTGGTATCTGCCTGGGCTATGATGGACCCCATTTCCTCGGCGACGTCCATCACATCGATGTTAAAGGCCTGTTTCATTTGATCGGCAAACCAGGCCGGATCAGCCGTTCCTGCTTGCATGCGAGCGGCGAGCTCTCCCGAGAAATGCTCGAACGACGATGTGATGGGCGTGAGCTGGGTCGGGTCGTAGCCATATCCAGATCCCCCCATGCCGTCGACTTCCGCCCCCAGGGTCAGTCCTCCCGTCTCGTGGTCCGAAGTCCCGAGCACCAGCGTATTGCCTTCGGAGCGGGCGAAATCGATGGCAACTTGCCACGCCTCATCGTACGCAATCACGTCCCACAGGTGGGTTGCGGGGTCGTTTGCATGACCTGCGTGATCGATCCTGCCGGCTTCGATCATAACGATGAAGGGTTCGCCGGCCTCTTTGAGCAGCTCCAGGGACCTACGCGTCATCTCTGCGAGGGAGGGCTCCGAGGCTTCATCGCGATCGATTTCGTACGCCATATGTGAGTTGGTGAACAACGCGATCAATGGAAGTTGGTCGGCTGCCATGAGCTCGTTGAGATCATCTGCCCGGTTGAATCCGGCGGCCTCCGCCTCGTCAATCAAGTTGCGGCCATCTGTCCGTGACCCGCCGTCGGCAGGGCTCGTGTAGAACTGGCGGCCTCCCCCCATGATGATCTCGAGATCCTTGGTGATCTGTTGCTCAGCAATCTGCGCTTCCATGCTTCTCAACGGCACATGGCTTGAGAAAGCGGCTGGTGTGGCGTGGGTGATGCGCGCCGTGGATACAATCCCCGTATTGAACCCTGCCCGTTCTGCCTTTTCGAGAATGGTCTCGACCGGGCGTTGATCGGCTGTCATGGCAATGCGGCCGTTCAACGTCTTGACTCCGCAGGCATATGCCGTGGCTGAAGAGGCTGAATCAGTCACACGACTACCTTCAGCAAAAGTGATCGTGCTCCCCTGCTCGAAAGTGTCCAGATTCAGCTTGGGTTTGTTCATCACCTCCCGCTGATACTCTCTGGCCAAGGAGAAGCTGGCGGGACCACATCCATCAGAAATGAAGAAAATCACACTTTGAGGGCGCTGTTGCGCCGTCCGCACTTCAGCAGGAATGGAAGTGCACGAAGCGACGAATAGGACGAGGACAAAGACGACCAGTCTTTTCATGGGAGGATGAAGGAGTGTTGGGAGGTTGTGGTCTCTACCGATGGCATCGCGAGCACGAGAGATAAGGCAGACCGATGACCGGAGTGTAATCATCCCGGACATAATCATCACTGTGCGATGAAGCCTGATTTTGCCAAATATTGGCAACCGTGCCCGGAGTCTTCAGCGGTGATCGCCGTAGCTTTGTGCTTTCGAATCTTTTGACTCAAAACTCCCCGGAAATGAAAGTCACCGTCGTTGGCGCAGGAAACGTTGGCGCTACCGTTGCAGAATGTGTTGCCCGCAAGGACATGGTTGATGAGGTTGTGCTCATTGACATCGTCGAAGGTCTGCCCCAGGGTAAGGCGCTGGATATGGCCGAAGCTGCCCCAATCCACCTGTTCGACACCACCGTCACGGGTACGAACGACTACGCAGACACCGCTGGCTCGGACATCTGCGTGATCACCGCTGGCTTGGCTCGCAAGCCGGGCATGAGCCGCGACGACCTCTTGGCCAAGAATGCGGCCATCGTCAAGTCGGTGACCGAGCAGTTTGTTGCACACAGCCCGAACGCCATCATCATCGTGGTATCCAACCCACTCGATGTAATGACGTACGTGGCCTACGAAGCCAGTGGTTTCCCGTCCAACCGCGTATTCGGTATGGCCGGCGTTCTGGATACGGCTCGCTACCGCGCATTCATCTCGATGGAGCTCGGCGTGTCGGTAAAAGACATCCAGGCCCTCCTGATGGGTGGCCACGGCGACACCATGGTTCCCCTGCCGAACTTCACCACGGTTGGCGGCATCCAGCTCCCGCAGCTGATGTCTGACGACAAGATCAACGCCATCGTGGAGCGCACGAAATTCGGTGGCGGTGAGATCGTCAAGCTGATGGGTACCTCTGCCTGGTATGCTCCAGGCGCTGCCGCCGCTGAAATGGTCGAAGCCATCGTCAAGGACTCCGATCGCATTCTCCCTTGCGCCGTCTGGATGAAGGGTGAGTACGGTCTGAATGACCTCTTTATTGGCGCACCAGCACGCCTGGGTCGCAATGGTCTGGAAGAAATTCTCGAAGTCGAGCTGACGGACGCCGAGCAGGCGCTTCTCGAAGAATCTGCCCAGCACGTACGCGACAACCTGGCTGCTCTGGAGCGCATCCAGAACAGTTGACGGACGGCTCAGTGCCATCCGACCTTTCCGGGCGGGCGCCGCAGGCGCCCGCCCGTATCTTTTTCTCCCCTCCCGATCGCTCCGGATCCATCGTGTGAGCCTGCCGTTGATCCGGCCATTCCTGACTCCTGCAGCTTCCTTGCTGACCATTGACGCGTTCGACATGAAACGGATTTTCCACGCTGCCTTGATGCTCCTCCTCGCGACCGGACTCACCGCCTGTGACTCTGGCAGCAGCGAGCAAGGGGAATTGATCGTATCTGACCTTGAGATTGGAGATGGTGCCATTGTCCTCAACGGACAAACCCTGATCACATCATATGTCGGCCGCTTCGCTGACGGCACCCAGTTCGACTCATCCGAAGAACTCGGCGAAGACTGGATTTTCACTCTTGGAGTAGGTCAGGTGCTTGAGGGATGGGATGAGGGTCTGGAAGGAATGCGCGTTGGAGGTACCCGTCGCCTGGAGATTCCTGCCCACATGGCCTTTGGCCGCAGCGGACAGTGCTTCTCCGACGGTACATGTGCCGTACCGCCGAACACGGATGTCGTCTATGATGTCACGGTCATCGACATCTTCGAAGAAGTGATCATCGAGGAAACCGTTGAGGGAGACGGCGATATCGCGGAGGCCAACGACGTGGTCTTTGTCGAATACACCGGGCAGCTTCGCAATGGACAGGTCTTTGATTCGACCAACCTCACAGGCACGGTATTCCAGTTCACGCTCGGACGTGGCAGTGTCATTGCCGGTTGGGATCAGGGCATTCCAGGAATGAAAGTCGGTGGAGAGCGCCGCTTGATCATCCCACCGATCCTGGGTTACGGCGCGTTTGGCGCAGGCGGAGCCATCCCTCCTTACGCCGTTCTCATCTTTGACGTGAAGCTGGTCGAGCTCGTCAAGGCGCCTACTGGGTGATCCAAGCGACCGATTGACCACAGCGGTCGGGTGACCCTACCAAAGGGACGATCTTAATAGGTGGCGCTGCTTTCTGACCACTGAACCGCATGCTGAACGAGTTCAGCAGCGTTCGTCAGGTTCAATTTCATCTTGATCCGGGCGCGATAAGATTCCACGGTCTTGATCGACAGGCCCAGTCTGTCTGCGATTTCGCGCGTACCAAGTCCTTTTCCCGTCATCTCGAATACTTCCAGTTCCCTTCCGGACAGCGCTTCTGCCGGGGACTGATTGAAGGACTGTTGGCCAGCAGCGATACCCTGTAGCAGGCGCTCGTTGATGGCAGCGGAAACGTGGATTCCACCGGTCAGGACTTTCCGGATGGCAGCTACCAATGCTCCCGGGGCTTCGCTCTTCATCACATAGCCCCGTGCACCGGCACGGATAGCCCGCTCCGCATAAAGGATTTCGTCATGCCGGGATACAACCAGCACTACGCCTTTGGCGCGTGTGCTGTCCAGCTGCCGAAGCATGTCCAGTCCGCTCTGGCCCGGCAAGGAGATGTCCAAGATGATGATATCCGGATTCAGTTCTGGAATGAGGGCCATGGCTTCTTCTGCCGTTCCGGCTTCCCCACATACCAAGAAGTCGTTTTCCGACTCCAGCGTCAGTCGAAGTCCCTTTCGAATGAGCGGATGGTCATCAACCAACAGAATGCGTTTCATGGTCAGTGCTTGCATGGCGCCTACCCCGTAGCAGCAACCCGGCAAAAGGCCGGACTCCCGTTATGTCCTGTTGCAAGCTTACGAGGGGCTGTCGGCCTCCCTTGAAGGGCGCTCCGCCCTGCGACTGAAGGGCGGATGCCAACGGCCAGGTAGGGGCATACCTGAGGCACCCTACCCACATCCCAATCGGCTTTGTAGGGGATTCCCCTTGCGGCCTTGACGGTGCATCATTGACTCGTGCGGCAAAACCGGTTTCTTCGCTTTTGCTCCACGAAGCAAACGCTATTTTCGGCGAAATGAACCGCGGGCGGACCCGAACCACGAAGGCCGTCTCCTTCCCGAACCCAACCGTTTTTGCGCATGGAATCGACGCAGACCCCCACCCAACCGGGCTCCGCGAATCCCTCACGGCTAACGGTCACATTTGATGACCAGATCACGCGCTATTTCGTGATCGCTACAGCCATTTGGGGATTTGTCGGAATGCTGGTAGGTGCCATCATCGCGCTGCAGCTGCCGTTCTGGCAGGCCAATCTTGGCGAGTATCTCTCGTTTGGTCGCCTCAGACCCCTTCACACCAACGCCGTGATTTTTGCCTTTGCGGGCAACGCCATTTTCGCTGCGATCTACTACTCGACGCAGCGCTTGCTGAAGACGCGCATGTGGAGCGACGGCATGAGCCGATTCCACTTCTGGGGATGGCAGGCCATCATCGTGTCAGCAGCATTGACGCTGCCGCTCGGAATCACGACGTCCAAAGAGTACGCCGAACTGGAATGGCCGATTGATGTCGCCATCGCCGTGGTTTGGGTGGTCTTCGCCATCAACTTCTTCCTGACGCTCCGTCAGCGTAGGGAGAAGCACATGTATGTGGCCATCTGGTTCTACATCGCGACGATCGTGACGATTGCCGTGCTGCACATCGGTAACTCGCTTGCCATGCCTGCCGGACTGTTCAAGTCCTATCCGCTCTTCGCCGGTGTACAGGATGCTTTTATCCAGTGGTGGTATGGCCATAACGCCGTGGCATTCTTCCTGACGACACCGTTCCTCGGGTTGATGTACTACTTCCTGCCAAAGGCTGCCGAGCGTCCAGTCTTCTCGTACCGCCTCTCGATTGTCCACTTCTGGAGCCTGGTCTTCATCTATATCTGGGCTGGCCCTCACCACCTCAACTACACCGCCGTCCCTGAATGGGCTGTGACGCTGGGGATGACCTTCTCCGTCATGCTCTGGATGCCGAGCTGGGGTGGGATGATCAACGGACTGTTCACGCTGCGTGGTGCCTGGCACAAACTGCGTGACAGCGTGGTCCTGAAGATGTTCGTGATCGGAATCACGTTCTACGGCATGTCCACGTTCGAAGGGCCGATGCTGTCGGTCAAGACGGTCAATGCCCTCTCCCACTACACCGACTGGACCGTGGGTCACGCTCACGCCGGTGCCCTTGGATGGAACGGTTTCATGACCTTTGGCATGATCTACTGGTTGCTGCCGCGTCTGTATCGAACAGAGCTCTGGAGCGGCAAACTGGCCAACACCCATTTCTGGGTCGGTACGATCGGAATGCTGCTCTACGTCATCGCGCTGTACTCAGCCGGTGTCACGCAGGGCCTCATGTGGCGTGCATTCGACGACGCTGGTCGCTTGATCTACCCTGACTTCATGGAAACGGTCATCCAGATCATCCCGATGTACTGGGTTCGCCTCGTTGGCGGCACGATGTATCTCGTGGGAATGGTCCTGCTGCTGGTCAACATGTACATGACCATCAAGACCGCCAAAGAGAAGCCGGTAGACGCCTCCATTCAGGTCGCTTCCTGATCCTTCAATCTCCAACCCCAACTGTATCATGAGCAGATTCATCAAAACAGATGGTCGACACCGGACGATTGAAGGCTGGCCCCTGGTCTTCACGGTCCTTACGACCCTGTGTATTCTGGTTGGCGGAACGGTTCAGTTCCTTCCGCTGGTGCTCGTTGAGAGCAACATCCCAACCATCGAAACCGTCACGCCCTACACACCTCTCGAAGTGGAAGGACGCGACATCTACATCGCCCAGGGCTGTGTGAGCTGTCACTCCCAGCAGATTCGTCCTTTCCGGGATGAGATCGAGCGTTATGGTGAGTACAGCAAGCCCGGCGAAGCGATCTACGATCGTCCCTTCCTCTGGGGCTCCAAGCGAACGGGTCCAGACCTGGCCCGCGTCGGGGGCAAGTACCCCGATCTGTGGCACGTTCGTCACATGGAGAATCCTCGTTCCACAACTCCGAATTCCCTGATGCCTCCTTATCCGTGGCTGCAGGAGAAAACGGTGGACTTCGACGACATTCCTGGCAAGCTCTCAGCCCTCAAGAAACTCGGTACGCCCTACACGGATGCCGAAATCGACGGTGCCGCACAGACGGCCCGCTCCCAGGCTGAGCAGATTGCCCGCAACGTCGCTGCCAACGGTGGCCCGAGTGGTCTCGAAGACAAGGAGATCACGGCACTTGTAGCCTACCTCCAGCGTCTGGGCACCGACTTGTCAAAAGCAGGCAACTAGTCGAAGGCAACCACCATGTGGAAAGAAACCATTCAGTCCATGGAAACCGGCGCAGCAGCCTACATCGGCTTGTTTGCCTTCCTATTCGCGTTCATCCTGATTGTGATTCGGGTGGCGCTCATGAAGCGGAAGGACCGGACGTCGGCAAAGAACATGCCTCTGGATGATCAACCCGAGTTTTATGCTGATCGCAGTGCCTCTTCGGCCGAGTGACCAGCGCAACCCCCTTGAAAAAGGACAAGTTGAATCAGGATAACACCATGTCTGATCAGGACCCCCGGAATACCTCACCCGACGCTGATGACCAGATCATCAGCGGTCACATGTATGACGGCATTGAGGAATATGACAACCCGATGCCGCCGTGGTGGGTGTGGATTTTCGTTCTCTCTGTAGTCTGGACCCCATTTTACATTTTGGGTGTCCACCAGTTTGGCTGGATCAATACCTATGAGGATGATCTCGCCGCAAAGCAAGCCGAAATCCAGGAACTGCGTGCAGCCGCCGAGGCAGCCAGCCCGGTTCAGGATATCGATGACGCCTTTGTCGCCTCCTTTTTCGGCAATGCCGAGGCAGAAGCCGCTGGAGCCGCCACGTTCGGCGCCTACTGTGCAGCTTGCCATGGAAGCGCAGGTGAAGGCCTTATCGGTCCCAACCTGACCGATGACTACTGGATTTACGACGATTCGCCCCTGTCGCAGTTCATGATCATCACGAATGGCATCCTTGACAAAGGAATGACTCCATGGGAGTCCATTCTGACGGTCGATGAGCGCGCACAACTCGTCGCCTATGTGAAGACGCTGCGCGGTACGAACCCGCCGAATGCCAAGGAGCCCCAGGGCGACCTCGTTGAGCCCGATTCCGAGACGGATGACGAAGCCGAAGGCGACGGCGCTACGGCCCCATAGAGCCCGCAGGAGCCTGAGTTGAGGCTCCGCCCATTCGTGCGCGGCGCGCCGGAAGGCGCGCCGCGCACAACCCTACCCCACGACCCAATCCCCAGCCATTCGACGTCCCCCGCCCGGCGAGTGTCATGAGGAAGACGCGATCAAGGCGACATGAGCGATTCAAGCTGGAACACTGGAGCGGAAGCCCCTCGCATCCTCGATTCTCCTGAGGAGGTCCTTACCACGCTGACCAAGGACGGGAAACGCCGCTGGCTATACCCTGTCGAAAGCAAGGGCCGCTACCATATGGCCAGGAAGGTCCTGGCATACTTCCTGATGGTCCTGTTTATCGCGATCCCCTGGATTCCGATCAACGGAAAACCAGCACTCATGCTGGACTTCGTCCATCGCGAGTTTGCCATCCTGGGGTTGACCTTCTATCCGACTGACACCATCCTGCTGATGGTGTTCATGATTGGAATCCTGCTGACCGTCGTGCTACTCACGGCCCTACTGGGGCGCGTCTGGTGCGGGTGGGGCTGTCCTCAGACGGTGTACCTGGAGTTCCTGTTCAGGCCTATCGAGCGCTTCATCGAGGGCGCTGAGCACGTCCGCAAACGCCGCAATGAAGGACCCCGCACTTTCGACTGGTTCTGGCGGAAAGCTGTGAAGATCACCATCTTCTTTGCCATCTCTCTCGTTCTCTCCCACACGTTTGTAGCCTATTTCGTGGGTTGGGAGAACTTGCTGGTCTGGCTGCAGGGTGATCCACGCGAACATTGGGGTTTCTTCCTCATCTCGGCGCTCACTACCGGCCTAATCTTGTATGACTTCGGATACTTCCGCGAGCAGATGTGCACCATCGCATGCCCGTATGCCCGCATGCAGTCCATCATGCTGGATCGCGATTCCCTGATCGTCTCCTACGACCCGAACCGCGGTGAACCGCGTGCCCGTCGCTCCAAGAAGATCATGGCGCAGGAAGCCGCTGGCGAAATCGCAGCGAAGGGAGACTGCATCGACTGCTTTGCCTGTGTGCGGACCTGCCCAACCGGGATCGACATTCGCGACGGACTCCAGATGGAGTGTATTGCCTGTACACAGTGCATCGATGCCTGTGACAGCATCATGGATCGCATCGAGAAGCCACGTGGCCTGATCCGTTACACCTCGGAAAACGTGCTCGAAGGTGGAAGAACAAAGGTCCTTCGCGCCCGCACGTTCATCTACTCGGCCCTCATCATCCTGATCTTCTCGGCCTTTACGTTCGTACTCACCACGCGGGATGCCTACGACATCAATATTGGCCGCGTGGTAGGCGAGCCATTTACCGAGCTTCCGGATGACCGAATCGCGAACCGCCTGCGCTTCCGCGTACGGAATCAGACGGCAGAGACGTCCTCGTTTGACATCGCTCCTGTTGCTCCGCAGTCCATGGAAATGCGCATTGTGGGCGCCTCCCCAGTCGAGCTGGAGCCAGGAGAAATGACACGCGTCGAGACCTGGGTCATTCTCCCGAAATCCGCGTTTGAGGGCACGAGCCTGGAGGGACAATTCGAATTGTCCTTCAGCGACGGCCTTTCTGAGGTCCTTTCTTACACGCTGCTCGGCCCGAACCAATAATACCCTGATCCCAATACGTCCATGAAAGGATTCATTGACAAAGGCTATGGATGGCCCCTGCTCGTCGTAACGCTGCTCGTCAGCAGTGTCGTGATGATGGGACTGGTTGTGATGGCCGCTCGTTCTGACGGCGGCGCTCAGGTCGTAGATGACTATTACCAACAGGCCGTTCAGTGGGACTCACTGAGCGCTGTCCGCAATCAGGCGAGCAAGCTCGGTTGGCATGCCGAGCTGGAACTCAGCCGCTCTGGGACAGGCATTGAAGGCCGCGTCATTGTGACAGATTCGACCGGGCTCCCCGTCGCTGACCGTGACGCCGTCGTCCAACTGCGCAGACCCCAGTTCGCTCAAGCCGTACACGAGGCGGCTGCATCCGCAGGTGACCAACCTGGCACATGGGGATTCTCCATTGATGTGTCAGACGCGGGATTGTGGGATGTCCAACTGGTGCTGACAACGCCCAGCGATCCGTCGGATGTCGTCCAATTCGAATGGCGTCGGGAATTGCGATGAGTGCCCCCGCGCAGGAGGCGTCTGTTCAGCAGACGGATTGTATTCATTGTGGCTTGCCGATCCCCTCGGACCGGATCGAGAACCACAACGACTTTTGCTGCACCGGCTGTGAGTCGGTCTACGCCATCCTGCACGAGTCGGGCCTGGATGAAACGTATTACCGCCTCCGGGATGCGTCTGGAAGGAAATCCATGCGGCGCCCGGCGCGAACGAATCATCAGACAGGGCTCCTCGAGGAACTGGATTCGGAAGTCTTTCTCGAAAACCACTCCACACGACTGGACGGGGGCACCTACCGAACCCATTTATATCTGGATGGCGTGCATTGCGCCGCGTGCGTCTGGCTGGTCGAACGGCTCCCACAGGAAATGGATGGCGTATCAAATGCGCATCTAAACCTGCCCCGAGCCAGACTCACCGTCGATTGGGATCCAGCCGCCCAACACCTTTCGGGGATCGCGGAGTGGCTGGCTTCATTCGGATATGCGGTACAGCCCCGTGTAGACGGTGAAGATGCGCCCGAATCCCGAGAGGAACGCAAGCTGCTGATTCGGATGGGCGTGGCGTGGGCCTTGGCGGGTAATATCATGCTGCTCGCCTTCTCGCTCTATTCCGGCCTGGGCGATGAAAATCCGAACCTGTTCCACGCTGCGAGGGGCTTGAGCCTGTTGCTGGCCATTCCTTCCGTGTTCTACGGGGGAGCCGTCTTTTTCAGCAAGGCGTGGCACTCCATCCGCCTTTCCTGGAAGCTCCGGACCATTCGGCACCTGCACATGGACACGCCGATATCGATCGGCATCCTGGCTGGCTTTGGTGCATCGATGCATGCCACCATCACCGGAACGGGAGAAGTCTGGTTTGACTCCGTGGCCGTGCTCATTGCAGCCTTGCTCTCCGCGCGCTGGCTTCAGCTGCGTGCTCGTCGTATGGCCGGGGACTCCACCGAACGACTGCTGGCCCTCCTCCCCACACTGGCCCGTCGTCAGGACGGGAAAACCGTTCGCGCCGACGACCTGAAGCCTGGCGATCGCATCATCGTGCGGGCAGGCGAACTTCTGCCTGTCGATGGCGAAGTTGTTGAGGGATCGTCGTTGATCAACTCATCCATCCTGTCAGGCGAATCCGTTCCGCAGCGCCACGAGGTCGGCAACCAGGTTCATGCTGGCACCACCAACGAAACCGGGACCCTCGTTGTCGAAGTGCGCTCCGCCGGTCACGCCACGCGGATCGGAAGGCTCTTGTCGCTGGTGAGCGATCCAGGTGATGACGCCCCGCGCATCCTGGGATTGGCTGATCGTATCGGGGGGTTGTTCACCGTCACGGTCCTGGGGATTGCCATCCTGGCCACCGTCGTCTGGAGCATCATCGAGCCGACGGAAACAGTGATGCACCTGGTGGCCTTTCTGGTGATCACGTGTCCGTGCGCGCTTGGCATGGCGACGCCGCTTGCGTTGGCTGTTGGAACAGGACGAGCTGCTCGCAGGGGTATTTTCGTCAAGTCTGAGTCGGTCGTGGATGGTCTCAACCAAATCGACACCGTCATTCTCGATAAAACGGGTACCGTGACGGAGGGCATCATGACCGTGTCGGCCGTTCACGGAGATGAAACGCTCCTTCCACTGGCTGCCGCCATCGAGCAGGAGTCCAATCATCCCATCGCGCGAGCCATAGTTCGCCACCTTCCGAATGCCTCATCTATTGTGGCGTCTAACGTCACTCATCACCCCGGGCAGGGCGTTTCTGGTAGCGTTCTTGAGGCTGGCGAACAGGTCGATATGCGCATTGGCCGGTTTGACTGGGTGCTGGATGTGTTCGAAGGTGATCCATCGGTTCTGAATGACCTCCAATCGGCCGTCCACGATGCAGCTGAGCGCGGCGAAACCGTCATCGCTGTGGCGTCCCGTTATCGAGCCATGGCGGTCAGTCTGACCGATCCCGTTCGGGACTCGAGCCTCCCCCTCACCCAGACGCTGCATGATCGCGGTATTCGCGTGATCCTGTGCTCGGGAGACGATGAGCGAACAACCCGGATGGTAGGTACCTCGTTGGGCCTGGCCGAGTCAGACGCGTTGGGCCGGTACTCCCCTGAAGACAAGCAGCGTCTGGTCGATGGCCTGAAAGAAGCCGGTCATGCCGTTGCCATGGTAGGCGACGGTGTCAACGACACCGGAGCCCTCAAAGCAGCTGATGTCGGTATTGCTGTGGCCAGCGCATCTGCCGCATCCCGTGTGGCTGCGGATGCCTACACAACCCGACCGGGGTTGGAAGCGGTCGTGGAATTGATTCGTGAGTCTCGAGGAGTCCTGCGCGTGATTCGACGCAATCTCGGATTCTCGCTATTCTACAACGTGGCTGGCGGGACCGCGGCCTTGCTTGGAATCGTGACCCCGTTGTTTGCCGCCGTGGCCATGCCGATCAGTTCGTTCGTCGTGGTGTTGTCCTCGATTCGACAACGGACTTTTCGCGATCCAGCCCGTAGCTCATGAACGTCCTCTACTTCCTGGTACCTCTTGCGCTGCTCCTGGCAGCCGTAGGCGTGGCAGCATTTGTTTGGTCTGTCCGTACCGGGCAGTTCGACGATGTCGACACACCGGGCATGCGCATACTCCTGGAAGACGAGCTGGAAGAAGAGGCCTCAGCCCATCGTGTGCGATCCGCCTCCCATGATGAGAGCCATGAGGCCCGTGCCTCGAAGGATGGTGTAGACCCCAAACAGGACAACGAGCCAGCCGGATAGGCTGGACAACCGTGATTTCCAGGCAGGCGGAATCACAGCCGTCAATTGGGCAGCCACCCAGAGTGATGGAATTGTCCCCAGGCCGAACACGACCATGAACGTGGCAGAGCCTGACGCGGACCCCATCGAAAGGGCCATGGCCAAGGCCGCATACACCAACCCACAAGGCAGCAATCCATTCAGGAAACCCATGCCCGAGCGGGCTGCCAATGAGTCCCGCTTCAGGAGCTTGGCAAACCGAGAGACGAATCCGCCAGATGCCGCTGGCGGATTGAAACGTGCGAATCCGGGCCAGCCGAGCAAATGCCCGCCCACGATGATCATGGCGATACCGGCCAGCCAGGCCAGCACTGAGGCTCCCCCCTTTATTGAACCAATCTGAGCACCTAGCACCCCGATGGCGAGCCCAATAGCCGCGTAGGCGGTCGTTTTACCTACAACGTACGCCAGAAAACGGGCATTCAACCCGACTCGCGCTGCCCCGGTGTTCGCGAGGACCGCAAATCCGCCACACATCCCAATGCAGTGCAGACTGCCGCCCAGACTGAGCGCAAGTGCCATCCCCAGAGAAGCCCCCTCCATCATCCCAGCAATCCGCGTTTCATTCGTTGAGTCCGCTGCCATTGACCGTAGAAAAGGTACTGCGTACCATCCTTCATGACCACGCCCGGAATGAATTCTGACAGCCTTGGATACTCTGTAGAGGATGCCGTCGCGCATCTTTCAGCAGCCGATCCGGCCATGGGAGCACTGATTCACGCAGTTGGCCCCTTCAATGCAACGTTGCGACCCGCGGGAGACCCGTTTGAAGCCCTCTCGGAGTCGATCGCCTATCAACAGCTCTCCGGGAAAGCAGCCGCCACCATCTACGGGCGTTTCAAAGCTTTGCTCAGCACGCCGGAATCCCCGAATCCGACGGAGGTTTTAGCTCTTTCGGACGAAACGATGCGCTCTGCTGGATTGTCGCGTGCAAAAACCATCGCCATCAAGGACCTTGCCGCACGGACGTTGGACGGCACCATCCCCACGGCGGCCGAGCTTCACGACCTGGACGATCAGGAAATCATTGATCGCTTCACCATTGTGCGCGGAATCGGCCCCTGGTCGGTCAAGATGTACCTGATGTTTCGCATGGGGCGGCCCGATGTGCTGCCTCACACGGATCTGGGAATTCGGAAGGGCCTTCAGCGCTTGGATGGGATGAAAGACATGCCGGCACCCAAAGCGGTCATTGAGCGAGCGATCCCGTGGCAACCCTACCGGACCATGGCTTCCTGGTACTTATGGCGCTGCCTGGAGCTGGAAGACGACCGCTGGTTGCCTGCTTAGGCCCTTATTCCGGTATCGGAACGGTAAATACCACGATGTGCTGTTGAGGAAGCACGTCCAGGGTCTCCCGGAATCTGAATCCGACTGACTCTCCTTCCCGGATGATCTGCGCTTCGCTCATGCGTCTGAGATCAGGAATCGGTATGGTGGCGTCCTCAGCACGGTATTCCACAAGCACCAAACGACCTCCCGGTTTCAACGCGTACAACAGCCCTTCCAGCATTTCCCGCGGATGATCGAACTCGTGGTACGAGGAAACGATCAGGGCAAGGTCGAGGCGATTTTCAGGCAAGGACGGATCGTCCACCGCACCGAGGACGGACGTAACGTTGCGGATTCCCGAACGCTCGGCACGAACCCGGATCGTGTCCACCATGGCTTGCTGCACGTCGACAGCGTACACGCGACCTGACGGTACTTCGTCGGCCAGACGGAATGTGAAAAAGCCGGTGCCGGAGCCGATATCCGCAACCACATCCGATGGACTTAGCGAGAGGGCTCTGAGCAAGCGAACGGGCAATTCTTCGTCATCCCGTTCGGGTCTTTCCCACCAGCCCGTTTCAACTTCAGACGTCGAAACGTCCGCAATCTCCCGACCCATGTACTCCTTGCCTGAACCATCCGGATCGCCCGAGTCCACGGAACGATAGACCGGGTCGTCGCTGCATCCTCCGATGAGGAGAATCAGACAGACCATCGAGATTCGGCTGATCGCTGTAGCGAATGATCCCATGCAAGGACAAGGATGCGTTCGGAAGAACTCCAGTGAAGGGCCGTGTACGCCCGTTCGGTGCGAGTGTTTTGGGCAAGAGCGACTGCCCAGAATAAATCGCTGACTCCTTGGAAGGCTGTCTCAAGAGAAGGCAGATGCGATTGCTATAAAACGATGCCGGGCGGGCCGCTTCGCGGCCCGCCCGGCAGGTGTCCCTGGGGATGCTACTCCCAACAAGGGTGGATTCGTGCGGTTGAATCTCAGTTGTCTGTCGTGAACTGACCGTATTCGAACCAGATCAGCATGCCTTCCATGGTCTTGCCGAAAGGATAGCCTGCTTGCCGGTAGTCATCCATGGCCGTCCGGCAAAAGCCAGAAACGATCTTGCGCATGGAGGGCGTGTTGGCACGACGGGCCTCGGTTTTACGATCAAAGTTCAGGTCCTTCATGGATTCGGTCGGGGGTGAAGTAAGGTTCGGCTGGCGACATTCCGGTTATCGGTCTCAACAGCTGATCCTAAATCCCCTGTGGACAAATCGACCCCTTTGGTTTGCCCAACCTGCTCCCGAGTTCTCGGGAGCGGGTTTCAGGTTCATTCTTCCAGCCCGAACGTCTCCTTGACAACATTCCAGTCCGTCAAGTCGATATCCTGCTTTCCGTAGAAGTAGCCATCGATGACGACGAGCTTCATCTCCCGGTCCGGAAGGCCGCCCAGATCGATCGCGTCCGTAGATGCCTCATAGAAGACTTCCAGGAATCCGACTTCGTATCCGAAGCCCAGAGAGATCGTGTAGTCAACCGCTGGCAAATCGGCACTCTCGACACCGAACGTGTACGGCATGGCCGTCCATGTGCCCTGGTCACGGAAGAACATCAGGATGGCGCCATCATCGACGACACTTGCCGTCAGGTCAGGGACGTCGTACTGGACAGACGCAACCGCTCCGTTATAGACGGCATCAGCCATGAAGAAGTCGAAGCCAAGAGAAAACACATTGGCATTTCCAGGAGGCCCAACCGGTCCGCGTGGTCCTTCAGGACCCACACTGTCTTCGATGATGCAGCCAGTACTTGTGACGGCCAGTGTGATGGCCATGAGCCACTGTATGGATTGCCGCGCGGTTCGCTTCGCCGAGCGCTGTCTTAATCTTCGTGAGGATCGTTGTACGGATCGTTTCATGGTCAACCTCCTGAGTCGGTTGGGTTTGGTAGAGGAAGGAGAAAGGTGAAGGAGCGTCTGAGCATTCCATGACCCCTTCTCCATCGGGACACCCGAACCCTTATCAAATGACAGACCGGATTGGCACCACGGAGCAAATCGTGCGATAGGACTCCTGAGGGCGTTTTTCAATGCGTGCTCCACTTCTCGTACTGTACACCATCCTGTACAGCAACCGCCGCAGGCGCGCTCTCAGAAGGACGACCGCCGTCTTTTCGGGCCCCCGAAGTTCCTTGATCTCGAGCGGTTTCGGTGCGGAACTACGTCCGAACCGACAACGAGGCGCACGCCGAAACCGTGGGTTGACTCGGTGGTTCTGAACCGGGCACTTCGCTTTCACCCGCAATACGGATGTACGTCTGACTGGGCGCATCCCAACACTCCGTGACATGATCCACGCAGTCATCATGGCCGGCGGTATCGGCAGCCGCTTCTGGCCCCGTAGCCGACGCAATCACCCAAAGCAGTTTTTGTCCATTGTGGGCCAGGACACGCTCATCCAGGCAACAATCGGCCGCCTCAACGGCGTGATTCCGAATGAGAACATCCACATCGTCACCAACGAGCGGTATGTGGACACGACCCGCGACCAGCTCCCCATGTTGCCGCCCGAGAACATCCTGGCGGAGCCCATTAGTCGCAATACGGCACCGTGCATCACGTACGCGGCGATGCATATCCACCAGAAGGACCCGGACGCAACCATGGTCGTCCTTCCGGCCGACCATGTGATCCAGGATGTGCGACGATTCCAGGAAACGCTGACGGTCGGTATCGAGAAGGCGCAGGAGCATCGCAGTCTTGTCACGATCGGAATCGAACCTTCCTATCCGGCCACCGGCTACGGGTACATCCAGTTTGATCCGGAAGACCGGGACCCGGAAGGAAACCTGACCGCCCTGTTTGTCCGCACCTTTGCCGAGAAACCGAACCTGGAAACAGCCGAACGCTTCCTCGATTCGGGCGACTTCCTATGGAATAGCGGGATGTTCATCTGGCGAACGGACTCCATCCTCCAGAATGTCGAGCAAC
The DNA here is from genome assembly GCA_028284865.1 of Rhodothermales bacterium. Lineage (GTDB taxonomy): Bacteria > Bacteroidota > Rhodothermia > Rhodothermales > UBA10348 > JAAZVD01. Next base: position 284,979 of record JANQQV010000007.1, read on the forward strand.
ACCTTCCTGACGTCTACGACGCCTTCTCCTGGATGACCGCAACTGATGTGGACCTTGCGGATGAGAAGGCGCTTGAGAAATCGTTCTCCACCTGCCCGGCGATTTCTATCGACTACGGTGTCATGGAGCGAGCTGACAAGGTCTACGTGGTCCCTGGTGCATTCGACTGGAGTGACGTCGGCGACTGGAAAGCGGTCTACGATCTGTCGGACAAAGGAAAATCAGGCAATGCCATTTCAGGTCAAGCAATCGTTCATGATGCTTCACGATGCTTGATTTCGGCCCAAGACCGTCTTGTTGCCGTAGTAGGATTGGATGACGTCGTTGTCGTTGATACCGAGGATGCCCTCCTGGTATGTCACCGGGATGCCACGCAGCGAGTGAAAAACGTGGTGGACTACCTCTACACCCACCGTCTGGACGACTACGTATGATGCGCGTCTAACCTCCTCACAATCTTTACATGTAACACGCATCCCACCGGGGACACTGACGTACTGGTCGCATCATGACCCGTCGGTCACCTTTTGAACTGATCGTCCATCTGGGCGCCAGTCCTTACCCCGGTTTGCATGGAACAGCCATCCGAATCCCTCTCCCGTCGCGAACGGGAACGAAAAGCGCGTCGAGCTGAAATGCTCGCAGCTGCTCAAGAGGTATTTGCAGAGAAAGGCTATAACAACGCCACCCTGGAAGAAGTCGCCGCTCGCGCGGAGTTCGGCAAGGGTACGCTCTACAACTACTTCCCCGGTGGCAAGCAGGAGATCCTCCTGGCCATCGTGGAGCACTTTCACGACGAGTTGTGCTCTTTGATCACGCGGACATTCGACGCGAATGGCAGCGTTGATTTTCGGACTTCCCTCACTTCGTTCTTCGAAGACACTTTCGCCTTTTTCCTGGAGCGATCGGAGCTCTTTCTGACCTTGCTTCAGGAAGCGCACCGAATTGGGCTGAGCGACGACCCCGAACCTCGCCAGTTCTTTGGTGAGCAACGTGAAAGAGCGATCCGTGCGCTGGCTATTCCGCTTGAGGAGGCCATGCATCGCGGAGAAATCCGTCGATCCTCCCCCCGATTATTGGCCCACATGATTCTGGTGAACCTGAATGGAGCCCAGATGAAGGCCTGCATGTCCCGGGACACGGCAACCGACTTCCCGTCATCGGCCTCATCGATGGCCCAATTCCTGACCGCTTTGATGCTCGATGGTGTCGGGCACCGTACGCACGACACGCCATCTCGTCCATCACCCGGCCGAATGGCTGTCTCCTCCTGATCTCTACCCGCCTACTGGTCGAACCAGACCGCTTATGAAATCCCGATTCTCAATTCTCCTGATTCTAGCGCTTCTTGCGACCCCATTCGGGACGCCTCAGGCTGCTGCCCAGGACACTGACTCAGAAATCGTCCTGACGCTTGACGAAGCCGTCCAGGTCGCCTTGATCCAGAATCTGGCCCTCCAGAATGCCCGGCTCGAGCTGGACAACGGTGTAGCCCAGGTTCGAGAAGGCTGGGCCGAGCTGTTTCCGCAGATGGACATCAATGCCTCGTACACCCGGAATATCCGACAGGCCAATCCATTTGCAGGGTCCCAGGCCGGCGGTCTGTTCCAATCACTCGGCTTCCTTGACTGGTTAGCCTACAATGAGCAGGCTCGCACGGATGGCCAAGCGTCCACGGACCCGATATCGGCAGAAGAATTCTTCTTCCGTCAGGCCCAGGGACTAGAACAAGCTGGCGTCACATTCGAAAGCAGCGACAACCCTTTTGCGGTCCCGAGCGTGTATATCGCCGGATTGACCATCAACCAGAAACTGATTGACGGCCGTGTCTTTCTCGGTGCGTATGGAGCATCCAAATGGCTGCGCCCATTCAATGAAGAAGGTGCCCGCCGCCAGGAGCAACTGGTAGTACGAGATGTCAAGAATGCCTGGTATGCTGCCCTGCTGGCGGAATCCCAGGTTCGCGTCAGCGAAACCAGTGTCGAACGCGCACAGCGCACGCTGAATGAAGTGGCTCGACAAGTCACTCAGGGCGTGGCACCGAAATTCCAGCGCCTGTCGGCCGAAGTTGAGGTTTCAAACCTGGAGACGGCGCTCGTGCAGGCCCAGATCGCGGAAGAGGCAGCCAAGGACAATCTGAAGCTTCTTCTGGGGATGACCAGCAGCCACCAGATCAGCCTGCGAGGCAGTCTGGAAGCTGCCATGCGAACGGACTATATGGTGGATTCGAGTGAAGAGTCCGCGGCGACGGCCCTCACTCGCCGCCCAGACCTGAAGCAGGCAGAGATCGGCATCGAGCTGGAGAAGATCCAGTTGCGGGTCGTGAAGTCGGAGTACATCCCGAACGTCAATGCGTTTGCCAATTTCAATGTGCTGGGCAATATCCCGGACAACCGGTTTACGTACAGTTCGGTTGATGGCAATCCGTTCCAGTTTACCTCGGCGGAGCTCGGGTACTTCGACGATGCCTACTGGGATCGCAGTACCAGCGTCGGTCTCAGTCTGACCTGGAATGTGTTCAATGGCCTGGCCTCCCACCGTCGCGTCCAGCAGCGCAAGATTGCGATCCGGCAAGCAGAAAACGACCTCGAATTCCTGACGCGCTCCATTCGGGTGGAAGTCGATCAGAATCTGCGCAACCTGCGTGCTGCCCATCGCCGCATGCAGACTCAGCAGAAGAACCTGGATAACGCCCGCCTCAATTTCGAGTACGCTGAAACCCGCCTTCGCGAAGGTGTGGCCACGCCCCTCGAGGTCAGGGAAGCCTCAGATCAGCTGGATCTGACCCAATTGAATTATCTGCAGGCCGTCCACGACGTCCTGGTCGCACAGAGCACGTACGAAGCCGCTATCGGTCAGCCCGCAACGGACCGCTAACCCCTCTTTTTGCCCACTGAAGACCGGATCCAATCCGATTCTGATCAGAGCCAACACCATGAATCGTTTCATCTCCCGCCTTTTTCTTCCCCTCTTCCTGGTCGCCTTTGTCACCGTGGTGGCAACAGGGTGCGGCTCAGAAGCCGACACGTCCGAGGCAACTCCGGATGCTGAAGCCGCAGCCGAGCCCGCTGCCGCAGCTCCAGAAGGCCGTACGGCTCGCGTATCCGTCGCAGTCGTTGAGCGCTCCTCATTCGTAGAGGTGACGCCAATCACTGGAACCCTGTCGGCACCCAACGATGCCATGCTGTCCTCCCAGTCAGCCGGAACCGTGACGGAGCTCGTCAGCCTCGGCTCGAGAGTCAACGAGGGCGATGTCATCGCACGCCTCGACGACCGACTGATTCGCGCAGCCCTGGAGCAGGCCCGCGCCGGTCTGGAATCTGCCGAGTCTCAGGCCCGCCTCGCCGAAGACTCTTTCCGCCGTCAGGAGCCGCTCTATCAGGACTCCATCATTTCTGCCATCGAGTACGAAAACGTCCTCTCCGCACGGAATCAGGCTCGGGCAGCTCTGAGCCAGGCGGAAGCTGCCGTGGCCCAGGCCGAACAGCAACTCGAATACACGTTCATCCGGGCGCCATTCGGTGGCAGCGTGGAATCCAGAGAGGTTGAAAAGGGCGAACAGGTCTTGCCCGGTACGCCGATCGCACGCGTGGTGAACACCCGACAGCTCAAGGTCACGGCGGGTGTGCCAGAGGCTTTCTCGGGCGACATTCGGCGCGGCAGCCCGGCTCAGGTCGTGGTGAAGGCCCTGGATGCACAGCCAATCGATGCGGTCATCGCATTCGCCGGTAGTGTCGTCGATCCCAGAAACCGCACGTTCTCGATCGAAATCGATCTGGACAACACGAGCGGCGACATGAAGCCCGCCATGATCGTGGACGTTTTCGTCACACGACGGGTTCTCGAGGATCAGGTCGTCATCCCTCAGACGTCCATCCTTCGCGATGAAAACGGGTCGAGCGTGTATCTCGCCGTCGATTCCGCTGAGGGAACGGTCACCGAACGACGTGCCATCCAGCTCGGCCCCTCGTACCAGGGCCGAACGGTCGTGACGTCCGGTCTCGAATCAGGTGATCGCGTAATCACGACGGGCCAGACGCTTGTCGCCGAAGGTGATCTCGTGGAGATCGCGAACGCAATGGCGCTCGCCAACTAATCAGGATGCCGCTGAACCGGTTCTCAGAACCGGAGCCAATCAACGAAGACGGAAATGAGAATTACAGACACTGCCATCAAGTACAGGACCTCCATTTTGGTCCTGACGGTCGTCCTGATCTTGGGTGGCATCTACAGTTACACGACGATCCCCAAGGAGGCCAACCCCTCCATCGAGGTACCCAATATTGTGGTGACCACGGTGTACCCTGGCGCCGCTCCTGACGACGTCGAATCGCTGATCACGCAGGAGATCGAGAGCGAAATTCAGGGGATCAACGGTATCAAGGATATCCGTTCGACTTCCACGGAGGGTGTTTCTTCCATCGTGGTCGAATTCGAGCCCGATGTCTCTATCGATGAGGCATTCAGCAAGGTTCGAGACAAGGTCGACATCGCCAAGGCTGATCTGCCAACCGACGTTGAAGAACCACTCGTCAGCGAGATCGACTTTGATGACTTCCCCATCCTGGTGGTCAATCTGTCTGCCCCCTACCCGCTCACGCGTCTGAAACGTGTAGCAGAGGACCTCGAAGACGAATTGGAAGCCATCCCGAGCGTCCTTGAGGTCGATGTGATTGGAGGACTTGACCGGGAGGTTCAGATCAATGTCGACCTGGCGAAGCTACAGGGCTACAACCTGACCTACATGGACCTGGTCAACGCGGTGTTTGATGAGAACACGAACTTGCCGGGGGGCTCGATCGACGTGGATGAGATGAACTATCTCGTCCGCATTGACGGCGAAATCGTCTCTCCTGACGAACTCAAGGACCTGGTCATTGCCAGCCCGAACGGTGTCCCTGTGTACGTCCGGGACGTTGCCGAGGTGGACTTCGGGTTCGCCGAACGTGGTTCGTACTCCCGTCTGGCCATCTTCAAGGAAGAGGACGCCAACGAAGAGCTCTACGACCTTCCTGCAGAGCAGCAGGGTATGAACCAGGTCATCAGCCTCAACGTCAAAAAGCGCTCCGGAGACAACATTCTGGAGACTGTTGAGCAGGTGGACGCCGTCCTTGACGGGTTTGTCTTCCCGTCGGGTACGCAGATCATTATCACAGGCGACCAATCTGTGTTTGTCGAAGACCTGATCTCCGATTTGGAGAACAACATCATCTCCGGTCTGATTTTCGTCATCGCCGTCCTGTTGTTCTTCCTGGGCGCCCGAAATGCCACACTGGTCGGCATGGCCATTCCGCTCTCGATGTTCATCTCGTTCATTGTATTCCAGGCGCTGGGCTATACCCTGAACTTCATCATCCTCTTCTCGATGATCATTGCCCTGGGGATGCTGGTGGACAATGCCATCGTGATCGTGGAGAACATATATCGATTCAGGGAAGAAGGGTATTCCCGATTCGATGCGGCCAAGAAAGGAACCGCAGAAGTGGCTGGGGCTGTGATCGCGTCGACAGCCACCACCGTCGCAGTGTTCGTCCCCATGTTGTTCTGGCCGGGCATCATCGGCGAGTTCATGAGCTGGATGCCACTGACATTGATCGTGACGCTGATCTGTTCGCTGTTCGTGGCCATCATCATCAACCCCGTCATCACGGGGGTATTTGTTCGCCTCGAAGGCGAAGAGCAGCCTGAACGGACACCCACGGCAAAACGCGTGGGAATCGCGGTCGTTGCCGTGCTCGGCCTCATGTTGGCGCTTGCCAACTGGAAGACCTTCGTCGTCATTGCTGTCGCCGTACCTGTGGTTGTTTTCCTCCACAGGAAGGTGTTCAAGCCGGTCGGTGACAATTTCGTGCGCACAGGACTGCCCAGAATCGTGGATCGGTACCGCTCCTTCCTGACTTGGATGTTGCGTCGTGATTATTCCGGAAAACGGTCGCTGCTGCGCAATGTCGCGTCGTTGTCCGCTTTCACTGCCGGATTTGTTCTGCTGCTGCTGGGTCAGTTGCTCTCTGGATCCCTCGGCGCCGCGGCAGGCTCTGTTTTAATGATCCCCGGTGGAGTCTTGCTCGTGCTGGGCATATTGGGCATCCTGTTCCACACCTTCGAGGCCATGTTGCTTGGCAAAATGAGCAGTGTACGGGCTGGTGGCGTCTTTTTTCTGGTTTCCGCGACATTCCTCGGCCTGATGGCCCTATTGGACAAGGATGTTGATCCGACCACGGCGGTTGAATTGCTCGTCTTCCCGCTCATCATCGTCGCCGCAGGCTTCGTGGGCAAGCTGTTCATCAAGCGCACGCAGCTCGTACTGACCGACAATCGCTCGCTGCTGCTCAATAGCTCGTTGGGTGCGCTGATCCTGATCATCGTCATGTTCGTGCTCGCACCAACCGGTGTCGAGTTCTTCCCGACCACGTCTCCGCGTCAGGTGCTCGTGACCGCGGAAGGACCGCTCGGCATGAACCTCGATGCATCCAACGAAATCGCTGAAGAAGCGCGCCGACGACTTGAGTCATTGCTCAACGACAATGACAATGCGAGCGAGAACGTCAAGAACATGATCGTCAACGTGGGTGTGAGTGCTGACGCGCAGTTTGGCGGTACCGCTGCGAGTCCGGAACGCTCCCGCATCACCATGAATCTGGTTGACTATCCAGACCGAGCCGAGGATAGCTTCATTACCCTTAATCGGATTCGAGACGAACTCCAGGGCATTCCTGGGGCAGAGATCACGATCGACAAAGACCAGGACGGTCCACCGACCGGGGCTCCTGTGAATATTGAAATCACGGGAACGGACTTTGCCGTCATTCGCGAGATTGCTCAAGACGTAAAAGACATTCTTGTCGATGCGTCTGAGTCAGGAACCGTGCCGGGACTCGTAGACATTGAAGACAACCTGAATGCTGGACGTCCCGAGCTGGAAGTCGTAATTGATCGTGAACGGGCGGCACGCTTTGACCTCTCGACGCGCCAGATCGCTCAGACGGTTCGATCCGCGGTCAACGGTATTGAGGCTGGCAAGTATCGCGATGGGGACGACGAATACGACATCATCGTGCGACTTCGGGAGTCTGACCGGGCCAGCCTGGAGAGCCTCCAGAATCTGACCATCATGGAAGAAGGCACGCAGATTCCGCTTACGGCCGTAGCCGACCTTGAAGTCGGCGGTGGCTTGGGCAGTATCACCCGACTCGATCTGCAGCGCGTTGCTGTGGTCACCGGTCAGGCCGCGCCTGGATTCAACAGCGCCGCCATCCTTGCTCAGGTGCAGGCAATCGTTCAGCCGTACGAGGCGGAGATGCCAGCCGGTTATTCGCTGGCCTATACCGGCGAGAACGAGGAGCAGGCTGAGTCCTTCGGATTCTTGAGTGTGGTCCTTCTGGTTGGAGTCTCGTTGATCTTCATGATCATGATTGCCCAGTTCAACCACGTCTCCTCCCCCTTCATCATCATGGTGGCGGTTGGGTTCTCGCTGATTGGCGTGCTTCTGGGATTGATCCTGACACGCACGCCATTCGGTCTGATGACCTTCATCGGGGTCATATCCCTGGCGGGGATCGTGGTAAACAACAACATTGTTCTGATCGACTACACGATGCAGTTGCGTGATCGGGGCATGGAGAAGCAGAAGGCTATCATCGAGGCAGGCGCGACTCGTCTGCGTCCGGTACTGCTCACCGCCATGACGACGGTACTGGGTCTGATTCCGCTGACGTTTGGTATCAACATCGACTTCGTTGGCCTGCTGACGGATCTGGATCCCAACTTCCAGTTCGGATCAGAGAACACGCAGTTCTGGGGCCCGATGGGAACAGCCATCATCTCGGGATTGACGTTTGCCACCTTCCTGACCCTGGTCATTGTGCCCGTGTTGTATTCGGTGTTCGACTCGCTGGCCATCCGTATGCAGTACGCATTCCGCGGAGCCGAAGACGCCGAAGCACATCTCGTGGCTGGTCACGGAACGTCCGCTGAATGAACGCGTCTTTGAGCCACTTCCATTCGAGGGCCCGAATCGGGCCCCTCTGAACGAGAGAGGCCCAAACGCGCATGAGACGACTTGAGGATTTCCCGGACGCCCACCTCCGGATTTTTGAACGACCGGAGGTGGATCCCGGAAGTGCCATCGATGACGTATATCTGATCGGCATTTGCGGTACCGGCATGGGATCCCTTGCCGGGCTGTTCCACGAGGCGGGCTATTCAGTCCGCGGTTCTGATGCGGCTACCTGGCCGCCCATGAGCGATCGGCTCGAGGCCATGTCCATTCTCGTCAGGGAAGGATATGCGGCTGAAAACCTGGACCCACGCCCGGATGTGGTCGTGGTCGGGAATGCATGCACGCCCACACATCCGGAGGCTGCTCGCGTTCGCGAAGAAGGATGGCCTCAATTGTCGCTACCTGAGGCGGTCTCCCGCTTTTTCATCCGCAATCGTCGTTCGCTGGTGGTTGCCGGGACGCACGGAAAGACGACGACGACCAGTTTGTTGGCGCATGTCTTCCGTTCAGCGGGCCGCGACCCTGGTTTTCTGGTCGGGGGCGTGATGAACAACGGAGACGTCAGCTACTCGGTCGGGAGCGGCCCGCACTTCATCATCGAAGGCGACGAGTATGACACGGCCTATTTCGACAAGCGCCCGAAATTCCTTCACTATCGCCCGCGAACAGGTATTGTGACATCGGTCGAGTTCGACCACGCCGATATCTACACGTCCATGGACGACTATCGCGAGGCATTTGGCGCTTTCGCCCAACAGATTCCAGATGATGGACTGCTTGTGCTGTGTGCGGACAATCCAGAAGTGGCTGCACTCACCTCAAAGACGTCGGGCAGGGTCAGCACGTATGGTCTCGAGCGAACGGACGTGGACGTGACTGCTGTACGCGTCAGCACAGGGTCCGATGGTCAGCGATTCGACCTGATGGTATCGGGCGTCATGAAAGGACGCATCTGGCTGCCTCTGAGTGGTCAGCACAATCTGCTCAATGCCTTGGCCGTTGCTACCGTAGCGTTGGATGAAGGGCTCAGCATGGATGAGATCATCAACGGGTTCGGCACCTTCCTGGGCATTCAGCGTCGCCAGCAGATTCGTGGAGAGGCGGGTGGTGTCATTGTAGTGGATGATTTCGCGCATCATCCAACGGCCGTCCGTGCCACAGTACAGTCTGCCGCTGAGCGATGGCCTTCGCGACGCGTGGTAGCCGTTTTCGAGCCACGCTCCAACTCCAGCCGTCGCAAGGTTTTTGAGGAAGGCTATTCGACGGCGTTTGACCAGGCTGGTGCGGTATTCCTGAGTCGACCTCCTTTTCGGCACAACGACAGCAAAACCGACTTCATGGATGTCGACGTGGTCCTGGACCGAATCCGTCAACGTGGGATTCCGGCTGACTCTGCCGAAGGAGCCGATGCCCTGTTGCCCCTGATTCTGAACGAAATCCGCCCGGGTGATGTGGCATTAGTAATGAGCAATGGCGGTTTTGGAGGCATTCACGATAAGCTCCTTGACGCTCTTGAAGGGGATGCGCAATAAACGGCGGACCCTGCCGTTATACCGGTGATATGTGGCGATGCAGGGACATCTTCGGGTGTCGCTGCATCGCCACATATCACCGGTATAACGGCAGGGT
>JANQQV010000023.1 GCA_028284865.1 Rhodothermales bacterium
TACAAGACCACTCGTCATCGAAGCGCCAAGCGAAGCGCTACGAGCCGTTACCGGCACGAGCAGCTGGGATGCACCAGCCGTACCACGACGACGATCATCCCCAGCATTCGCGTCCAGCGCACTCATGCCGAGCATAGCCACGACCAAGAATGCGTTCAGAAAAATTCTGGACAGCTTGTTCATATCCAATTTCCTCCTTGTAAAAATCAAGTTCGTCATGATGCGTATCAGCGGACTCTCTGGTCCCGGCCGTCACCGGCCGGGACCTTGAAGTCCAGTTCAACTAGAATGTGTTGAGCTGAATACGCTTCTTGACAACACCAAACTTGAGGACCTTCTCGCCGAACTCGGAATCGACGTGGATGATGTACATACCACTGGCGATTGGGAGTCCTTCTTCAGTCGTGAGATCCCAGGGGAAGCTTGCGCTTGCACTGTTCTTCTCGAGCGTACGAACGAGCGTACCCGCGACGGTGAAGATGCGAATGGTTGCCTGGTTGGGCATGTTCGTGAAACGAACCTGATCAACAAGCTGGCTTACTTCGTAGGCCGAAGCGCCTTTGTATGGGTTTGGAGTGATACCGATGTTATCGATAGCAGCACGCTGCTCAGCTTCCGTGCGGGCACGGGCGCCAAGACCGTCGGTCGACATCGAGAACATGTCACCAGGCTGGTTAGGCTTGGTGGTCAGGATGCGGAAGACCGTACCATCTTCTGGCATGAGCAGTGATGGGTCCACGTCAAGCGTGCCATCAGACACGTCGTCGAGGTTCCATGCAACGAATACGGTACGACCGAAGATCTCGGCACCGAAGGAGTTGAAGCTCCAACCGTCCGCGACTTCAGCGTCGTAGTCACACTCGTACCAGTAGACCCAGTCCGTAAACGGATCGTTCGATCCACCAGACTGTGCGTGGTCTGCAGCGTTCAAGCTGAACGTATCGTCGCCATCGTCAAAGATGAGCGGGCAGTAGCGATAGTCGTCTGACGGATCGTCAGGTGTACCGATACCGATGTTCCACAGTTCGAATGGTACGTCGACAACGTTACCACTTCCCCACTGCATGAAGGCTTGGTTGCCCTGGCCGAGTCCGGAGAAACGGATTTCGTAGTCGTATGCACCGTAAACCGGGCCGTTACGAGCCCAGCGACCGAGGAACGTCTGGTAGCCAGAGTCAGCCTGACCACCAGCAGCAATGAGCCATCCACGTGCTGAGTCACCAAGACCAGCGTTGATGAGGGCTACCTGCTGCTGTCCAGTCGGACGGCTGGTGAGGCTCGTAGCTGCTGACCAGCCACCCCAGTCTGCGGAACCACCAATAGGCTCTGCAAGAGGACCGGAAGCGTTGGCAACAACCGAGAAGTCCAGGAATCCTGGCTCAGGGCCGAGAACGTTGAATGACATACCGTCTACGCTCAGCACGTTGTTGCCGATCGGCACTGTGTGCGTGGAAGCGAAAGCGTCTGCGCCGTTGAAGACAACAGAGCCGGAGCCATTCTTGATGTCGTAGACGGTGACATCAGCAGACGAAGACTTGGGTGCCGGGACCAGGTTGTCCTGCTCGTGGGCATCCAGATCACCGCGCTTGTGCGCATCGTCATCTTCCACTTCGATCGTATAGAACTCGATCGAGTAGTCGTCACCAGTGATTGCAGCCGGGTTGACAATGGAAGCAGAGACGCTACCATTACCAACATTGGAACCTGCACCTTCACCCGTGAGATCGACATCTGCCGAAAGGGCTGCAGCAACGGCATCTTCGCTGACAATCGTGTCAGAAATCTGCGGCGTTACGCTGAAGCGCGTGATCGGACCAGCGTACACCTTCTGACCGGAGGTGGCGTTGTAGGCGTAAGCCTGAACACCAAACTCGTAGTCTGTGTAGTTGGTGAGACCAGACACTTTGTGGAAGTTCTGAACACCAGCGTCCGTACCCTCGGCCGTGACGAACGTCAGGTCCGTACCCTCAATCACACGGGTGATTCCGTTGGGTACATCATAGACGGCGATCAGCGAACCTTCCTGGTCGGAGCTGTTCTCGTACTGATAGACATTGTAGCCTTCAAAGACATAGTCATTGTCGGTAACGTCGTCAGAGAGCAGCGGGTCAATAACGTTGTAGCTGTTCAGGTAGTTGTTGTCTGATGGGTTGTAACCCCACTCGATCAGAACCGAACCGTTGTCGATCGTCGTGCTGACACGAGGACCGGCCGGCGGTGACGGCAGCTGGAAGTCGATATCGAAGACGGCCTGTGCCAGGGCGTCATCGGCTTTCATCTTAGCAACCGAGTCGAGGTTGTCATCACCGAAGCTGGTTACGATACCGAATACGAGCGTCTGCTCATCATTCGGCTTGACCGTGAACGGCCCGGTGGCCATAACGAAACGACGGTCAGCTGGAGGAACTGCAGAACCCTGGCCATCAGAGTCAAACTCTGACCAGAAGTTCGGCGGGTCACCAGGAAACATGAATGACGTCGGAATATTCGAGAATCCGAGGCCGTTTCCACCCAGCGTAAAGCGCTGACCATCTTTCCAACGTCCTTTCATGTAGTTATACATGTCAGCGCCGTTGCCCGGGTCACCCTGGACACCACCACCGTTGTTGTAGAACGCGAAAGCGGTCATTTTCAGACGCTCATTGTCCTCGTCAATTTCGCCGTCGCCATCATCATCGAGGCCGTTGTCGTTGACGAGAGGACCCTGGAAGAAGTCGTATCCAGCGGCAGGCGGTGCTTCACCGTAGCCTTCGCCACCTTCGTCATCGTTATCAGCGTTGTAGACGAAGCCCATACCGAGCGTCGTGTCAGAACCGACGTAGTCATCGTCAAAGTTACCAAGGTCAGGATCCGAGAAGAGACCCATGTAGGTTTCTTCCAGCGGCACTGAGCCTTTGTACATGATGCGATAACGGTAGAACGTCGTGTTACCAATGGCACCTGCCGTGTTGAAGGCAAAGGCCGAACCGTGAACTTCAACACCCATGGCTGGGGTATCGGTACGCGTGTGCTGGTTACCACGGTCGTTCATGACCCACCAGAGCATCTGGTCGCCGAGGATGAGCGGGCGCTCACCTGCAGCCAGGTTGATCTTGCGATCTACACGGCTTGCGAGAGGCTGACCGGTCAGGTCGATTTCTTCGCCATTGGCGTCGAGGGTCGGAGCACCGAGTCCCGTTGGCCAGTCAGCGAGGTCAGGAGTGGCAATGCCAGATCCTTCGTAGCCCACAACGTCTTCTTTCGAGACTTTGTAGACGCGGTCAAAAGCAGAACAATCAGCCGGAGGCGAACCGTCATCCCCGAGGGGACCTGCCCAGAACTCGTAAGGACCGTAGGTGGAACCTGCAAGGCGAAGCTGGCCGTCGACCAGACCACCCATCCAGATACCGGAGGCGAAAATTGCGTTCGACGGGCCACCCTTAGGAATGTTGTAAACGTGGGGGCTACCGCGCCAGAACAGGTTTCCGTTGTTGAGAATACGAGCACGCACATTGTTGATGTCCAGATAGGATTCACCAATGGCCTGCTCACACGTACCGACGCTCTGGGCCTGAGCAGTCGGAGCGCTCAGAATCCCAACGGCGACGGCCGCGAGAAGTAGACAGAAGTTTCTAATGTAGTGCATAGTCATCCGTGCATTTCGGTCTATAACAACTGCTTGAGTTCGTTAGGAAGCGATTGCAGCACTCATCGGGGGCGGGCCGGAGCCCGCCCCCGGGAAAGCCACAATCAATTCAATCAGAAGTCAAGACGAACACCGATACGCGTGAGGCGCGGGATACCGAAGTTCCCCAGCGAGCGGTTACGGTGACGGTAAAGCGTCTCAGCTACCGGAACGCTCGAGCTCAGGAACTGCTGACCACCGGCGGTTGCCAGGAAGCCATCGTTGTCCGGGAGACCCGTTGCGCGCCATACGCCCTGCGTGTTGGCCGTATCGAGCAGGTTCTGGACCCACAGGAAGGCAGACAGCGAGGTACGCTCACCTACGGAGAACTTGCGGTCGACGCGAAGGTCGATGCGGTTGCTCCAAGGCATGCGAGCCGAGTTGATACCACCGGACGGTACCGGGGCTTTGGATTCGATCTGGCTGAAAGGCTCAACCTGCGGCGTGTACGGCTGACCGGAACGAGCGGTCATGAGTACGTTGACGCCGAAGTTTTCGAGCAGCTTCGTGCCACCAACGGTCGGACCTTCACCTGCTCCGAGACGGTAGTCCAGAGACACGTTGAACGTGTGGCGCTGGTCGAAGTCCAGAGGTGAGATGAAGTTCGGAGGCGTTTCGTCAATCCAGACGATCGTGCTCGTGGTACCGGAAGCAGAACCGGTTCCCTGAGCGAACGACATCGTGTAGTTGACTTTGGCAGCTACGTTGTTCGTACGACGAAGGTCGAAGTCGAACTCAAAGCCTTTGACCGTACCGAAGTCCTTGTTGCCATAGGTGGAGTATCCCTGCGGGAACGCTTCCCGAAGGTCATCCAGCTGGATCAGGTTCTCGATCTGACGGAAGAAACCGGAGATCGTGAGAGCCGAACGCGTCGTCAGGCGCTGGCGGAAACCGATTTCGTATTCGGTTGTCGACTCAGGCTCGAGAGCGTTGTTGTTGATCCGACCCGTGGAGCGGGACATGCCAGCGAGGTTCGAGAACGAGTTGGACGAAGGACGCTGTGCAACTTTACCGTAGCGGGCAAAGAACAGGGCCTGGTCCGTTACAGGGAAGGACACACCAATACGAGGCATGACCGTTACCTGAGGCTCGTAGTCGACGAAGGACTCTTCAGTCACACGACCACTCTTCGAGTTAGGCTTGGCACCCGTCAGGAGGATGTCTCCACCAGGTACTTCGTTACCGCCTGCATCGTAGAAGTTGCCGTCGCGATCGCGGTATCCCATGATGTTGCCAGCCGAGAAGTAAGGCACAAAATCAGCGCCCATGTTGGCAGGGTGCGTACCACCGATATCAGAGATACGCTCCAGCGGCAAGCGGGAGTAGCGATCAAACAGCGTGCGCGTGTTGTTGTCAAAGACGTCAACACGGATACCTGCATTCAGAACGATATCGCGGAATTCGATTTTGTCCTGGATGTAACCGCCGTAGTAGATCGGCTTGTGAGGAGCCACATTGTAGGCTTCGTCACCACCGATGTCATTAACGAAGGCATTCAGGTCTTCCGTATCAACATGGTCGCCACGGAAGTTGTAACCCGTGTAACCGGTAGGTCCTTCGAGCTGCTCCCAAGAGAGCTGATCGAAGCTGGTAACTGCCGAGGCGAGATCATCCTGAGCAACAGACTCTGGACCTGGTGAGTACGGATCTTCCGGATCGTTCACGAAGCGTGACAGCGTGCGACCGCTGATGCTGTAGCTACGACGAGTCTGCTGTTCGAATTCGCCACCGAACTCGAGCTGGTGCAGACCGATCTGCGTCGTGGCCATGGCCGTGAAGCGCATCTGGGAGTTGTTGAACTCGTTGTAGCCGTTTGGTCCGTTACCACCTGCGGTGTAGATCAGACGACCAGCTGTCTCGGAGGTCGGGAAGCGACCATCCTGCCAGCGGTAGGAGTACGACGGTGCGTTGACCGTAGCTACTTCCTGCGTGTCATCCGAAGGATCATCAGGCGTACCGTGATCGTCGACGTAAGGAACTTCTACGCTCGTGAACGAGAGGTTCTTGTAACCGCGTGTCGTGGCCCAAGCGTCCTGGCTGATATCGCCCTGAATCAGAGCGCTTTCAATCGAGCACGTGAAGCGCTCGTCGCAGCCCTCACCGGAGCGGTCCGTGTAATCGAACTGCAGCTGGTAGAACGTCGAGTTGGACAGGTAGTGCGTCCACGTCGTGAAGAGCTGGATATCCTGGTTTGTGGAGACCGAAGCATCTTCTGGAGAGAAAACGGCCCACGTGGACATACCCTGATTCTCGCTCGTGACATAACGAGCACCCACACGCATGCGGATGTTCTCCATCACGTTGAAGTTCAGGTTACCGTTCAGAGCAAGACGGCTGTAGTTGTTCTTGCGCTTCAGGTTGTCAACCGAGAATGCAGACTCGGGCAGATAATCCGAGCTGAGTACCATGTCAGGTTGGATGGAAGAAGCAACAACGCCTTCAGGGACGTTGATGACCGTTCCGTCGCTGGCCGTGATCGTGTTGTCAGCGCCGATGACGATGTCACCGAAGCGGTCAACTGGCATCGTGGCCTCACCCATGGAAGCAGGAACAGGAATCAGAACCTGATTGCCGTCGCCGTCCATGGCCATGAGAGACGTCGGTGCGGTGCGCAGATCGTCGAGCGTAGCGTCAGAAACGCGAAGCTGACCAGCAGCGCGAGGACCGCTGTCCTCATTGTCCAGGTATTCTGCAGCGAAGAAGAAGTTGACATTCTCGCCCACGACAGGACCACCGATGGCCAGGGAGGCCAGGTTGTATCCGAAGTCGTCAAGGGACTCAGAAGTAACACCTTCAACAGAACCGAAGAAGTTCGGAGAACCGGACTTGGTGGTGATGTTGATGATACCAGACATGGCGTCGCCGTAACGGGCAGAGATGTTACCAATAATCATCTCCTGCTCCTGAACGGCAGACTGAGGAAGGGCCGCAGTACCGACTACCTTCACACCGTCAATGAAGTACGTGACCTCGCTGCCACGGCCGCCTCGTACGTTGAGTGTTCCAGATCCTTCTTCGGAAACAACACCAGCCTGAATCGAGGCTACTGCTGCTGCACCGCGAACCGGCAGGTTCACGATCTCTTCCGCGTCAACAATCTTTGGAACACCAACGGCGTCCTTCTGGATCAGCGGACGTTCGTACTCAACGACGATTTCCCCGAGCTCAACCCCTTCACGGATGGCAAAATTGATTTCTGCGGTGTAACCCGAAGAAATCTGCACACCCGAAATGGTCTGCTCCTGGTAACCGACGAATCGAGCCTGTACGTCATACTCGCCGACCGGAACACCGATGATGAAGTAATTCCCATCGACGTCCGTAATGGCACCGAGCGTTGTACCTACTACTACGACCTGTGCGCCCGGGATGGAATCTCCCGTATCCGCATCGGTCACTACCCCGGAGATCTTACCCGTGTTCTGGGCAAGAACCAGTGCCGGAGTAGCTAGCAGCATGAGTACAAGCATGCCCCATTTACGTAACATAAGCTACCTCCTCTAGTGAATTGATGTGTGGCTTAATAAGTGCTGCGCGTCATCCCCACATCGAAATGAGCGCATGAGTGCTTGCGAGGATGTCCCCGCAACAGTTGTTCGCAGGGCAAGCCCCGCGTTCATGTCGTGCTTAGCACGTGTGGTTTGCATAATGCAAATCTGCATCGAACAAATCGCTTCAAGCAGTCGGAACGAATTCCTCATGCCGTCCGCAGTTTTGCATCAAGCGCGCCACGCGCGCTCTCAGCGTTTTCCGTGCCGAGCACGAAAAAGTGGGTCGGATGGAATTGATTGATCCGTAGGGGTCGATCCTGATGATTCCTTGCGTCCTGCATACGGGGGTATGCGCACTGGGTCAACTTCACAGCTCCAACAGGCGAAGTCGCGTGCGCCTGGCGCTCGCGACTGAATTCAGGTTTCGCTTGAAAGGTGGGGGTTGAAAAGCTGTAACGAAGTTCCAAAAGCGGCCCTTTCCTGATTGAACAATTCCGTGTTTCCGAAACGATTTCCAAATATAGAGGGGCTTCGTTCGTTTGTCAAGCGATGGTGAACGCACGATTTCTGCACATTCGGACGCCTGAGGCACGATTCCCTCACATTGTGGAAATCTTCCAATAACAAGCGTACGGCACACTTCCAGCGGATTCAAGGCATGAATTCGAGCATGCTCACCCGATGGACCCCTTCGATTCGTGAAACCGCATCCAGCGTATCCGCGGGAATGGCATCGTCCACAGCAATAACGGTGAGCGCTTCTTCGCCCGGCGCATTCCTGCCCAGAGCCATCGCTCCAATGTTCACATGGGAATCTGCGAGCAGTGCGCCAACCGCAGCCAGCATTCCCGGACGGTCATGATTGCGATAGAGCAGCATCCGACCTTCGAGATGGATCTCCAGCGGAAAGCCGTCGATGGAAACGATGCGCCCTTCATCATCGGAGAACAGCGTACCATCAATCACAAAGGATCCGCCATCCGTCCCTAGCTCAAGTTCGATCATATTGTTGTGGCTGGTCCCGACGCGAAATGTGCCGACATCCACGGCAATACCTGCCTCTTCAGCGATGACTGGGGCGTTGACCAGATTCACAGGTTCATTCCACCCCGTCTGAAGAAATCCCTTGAGGGCTGCCACACGAATCACATCCATGTATTTGCGCGGGACCTCTCCATCGCAGCGTACCTGGATGGATGAGCACCGTCCGGGAGCCAGCTGACCAGCTGCCCTTCCCAGACGCTCGGCAAGAACCAGGTACGGTTTGACTTCGGCCTGCGCCGCGAGGCGGACGGCCATCGCATTCACGGCTGTGAGTACAGGCTCCTCAGTGAGGGCCCGGATGACCTGCTCGGTCACCTGGCGAGCGACTTTCTCCTGGGCCTCCTCCGTCGAGGCCGCAATGTGCGGCGTACACACGAAGCGTGGATGGTCAATCAGTTCACGCAAGGACTCTGGGGGAGGCTCACTTGAGTAGACGTCCATCCCGATGCCTCCCAATTGGCCCGATTCCAAGGCCGGGACCAAGGCAGACTCGTCCACGATGCCTCCGCGGGCGCAGTTCAAAACGACCACGCCTTCCTTGCATCGCGCCAGCGACTCGGCGTTGATCAGGTTCTTCGTAGACGACACCAGTGGCGTATGCACGGTGATGACATCGGCTCGGGCAAAGATGTCGTCCACATCAACCAATTCGATTCCCAGGCGCTCGGCTGCTTCGCTGGTCATGACCGGATCACTTCCGATCACTTCCATGCCGAATGCTTGCGAACGGGCCGCTACTTCTTTCCCGATCTTGCCCAGCCCGACAATTCCCAGCGTCTTTCCGAACAGCTCGGTGCCCATGAAGGCTTTCCGATTCCAGGCCCCCGACTTCATCGAGGCCACAGCGGCTGGGACATTCCGCACCACCGACATCATCAGAGCCATGGTGTGCTCAGCGGTGGACAGCGTATTTCCCGCTGGCGCATTGAGCACCAGGATGCCACGCTTGGTGGCAGCGTCCAGATCGACATTGTCGACGCCAACCCCAGCGCGACCAACAACCTTCAGGTTGGTTGCCTGCTCGATCCACTCAGCGGTAATGGTGGTTCCACTGCGCACGATCCATGCATCGAATCCGCTGCACTCTGCGCTGATGGTTTCGTGATCCCAGTTGGATCCGTCGACAGCGTCCATGCCTGCCTCGGCCAACAATTCGTAACAAACGGGGTGGACCGAATCGGTCAGAAGAACGCGTTGCGTCATGGAAATGGTTTGAGCCCCTATATATAGTGTATCGTTTCGGTCAAGATGCGGTCAGCAGGGTGTCCATCCAATCGAGGATCTCCCCTCTTCCACGACCATCCTGAGCACTGGTAAGAATGACGGGTTTTTCCTGACCCAGGTCGGCAAGTGTCTTACGCACGCGGGCCACCGATTTGCCGCGCTGGTTGCCGGACAGCTTATCTCCCTTGGTCAGCAGGACGACATGCTCGGCTGGTGACTCGCTCATCAGCATCATCAACTCCCGGTCAAGCGCTGTAGGCTCGTGGCGCGCATCCACCAGTTGAAACACAGCGACAAGCTGTTCGCGATGCATCAAATAGGAGCCGATGAGCTTCTGCCAGGCTGCTCGCTGCTTCTTGGAGACCTTCGCGTAGCCGAACCCTGGCAAGTCGACTAGGTGGAACGCATCATTGACGCGGAAAAAGTTGATCTCCTGCGTCTTGCCGGGAGTCGACGAGGTGCGAGCCAGGTTTTTGCGCTCGAGCAATCGATTGATCAGCGAGCTTTTGCCCACATTGGAACGCCCCACGAATGCGAACTCGGGTTCTGCTTCCTCGGGCATATGCCGGAGGGAGGTGGCACCTTTGATGAAGGTTACCTGGTCAATCGTCATGGTCGACCCCGAAGGGACAGCCGGAATCAGGCCATGCTGAAGTGTGCCTTGACCGTTTCTCCGATGGCTGCCGGATTCTTTACGATGACGGCTCCAGCTTCTTCAAGGGCGGCGAACTTGTCTTCGGCCGTTCCCTTTCCGCCAGAGATGATGGCGCCTGCGTGACCCATGCGACGGCCTGGAGGTGCTGTCTGACCGGCGATGAATACGAATACCGGCTTGGTCATGTGGTCCTTGATGTACTCGGCAGCTTCTTCCTCGGCTGTACCACCGATTTCACCGATCATCACGACAGCTTCCGTAGCGTCGTCAGCCTGGAAACGCTTGAGGACGTCGATGAAGCGGGATCCGATGATCGGGTCGCCACCGATACCAACGGCCGTGGTCTGACCCAGATTCTGGCGCGTCAGCTGGTCGACGGCTTCGTAGGTCAGGGTACCACTGCGCGAAACAACGCCCACAGGACCTTCCGAGAAGATCATGGCCGGCATGATGCCAACTTTGGCCTGACCCGGCGTGAGAACGCCTGGGCAGTTCGGACCGACAAGCGCTGCTCCTTTTTCCTTGACGTAGGCATAGACCGGAATCATGTCGCGAACCGGAATACCTTCCGTGATGCAAATGATCGTCTTGATGCCCGCATCTGCCGCTTCAAGAACAGCGTCGGCTGCAAATGGAGGTGGCACGAAAATGACGGATGTGTTTGCTCCGGCCTGCTCAACGGCGTCGGATACGGTGTTGAACACCGGACGATCGAGGTGCGTCGCTCCTCCTTTACCTGGCGTCACGCCCGCAACGAGCGGCGTGCCGTATTCAATCATCTGCTGGGAGTGGAATGAGCCTTCCTTGCCGGTAAAGCCCTGAACCACAAGACGGGTGTTGTTGTCAACCAGAATGGCCATGGTCGGAGGATTTGGGTGGAGCAATCAGATGCGCACCGTCGCAGCCGTTGGACACGCGGTACGAGTATTCTGATAGTTTACGGGCAGTGGTCTCCCCCTTCAATCACCCTTGTGTAAACACCTGTCGAAAATTGGTCGATCAGGGGGCGGCAGGTCGGCTCATTGCGACCGATTTCGCCCGTCTACTGGGGGTGGGCGCCTTCGTTCGTGTCGGGCTGCTGTTCAGCCTGTCGCGGCGCAGTCTGACCTTGCTGTGGCGGCGTTGGATGGATCCGGTTGGCCGGCTCGTTCACATTCAACTCGCGGGAAATCTCGTTCGTGGCGGATTTGAACTCCTTGATCCCTTTACCGAGACCTCGGGCAATTTCAGGGATGCGCTTTGCTCCGAAGACGAGCAGAACGACCAGGAATATCAGAATGAGTTCAAAAGGTCCCAGGCTTCCCATGTCGGTGCGAGTTGGAAACGGTCAGAATAGCAGATGTGAGCGTGCCAACAACGATACGATTTTTTGGTGGTTCCGTCGCGTGGTGTGACTGAATTGATTGACTGAACCCTATTTTTCTTTCATGACCAAAGCACCTGAACTGACCCGTTCCATCATTGAAAGCTGGCCGAAGGCCGAGCTCCATTCCCATTTGGATGGCGCCATGCGGCTGGAAACCATGCTCGAAGAAGCCGATCGTCTCGGCAAGATGGACCTGCTTCCTGCCCAGACCCTTGAGGATCTGGAAGCGGAATTGAAGAAAGTTGACGACTCGAACGACCTCTGGGAATACCTGGCCTGGTTCAAGTACACCATCGGCCTGATGCAGACATCAGATGTCTTGTCGCGGATCGCCTACGAGATGGCTGCGGACTTCGCGGCAGAGAACGTGCGTTGGCTGGAAGTCCGATTTGGCCCCGTCTTGCACACGGCGGAAGGACTTTCGATGGATGAGGTCATGGAATCGGTGATGGACGGACTATCGCGCGCCGAGAGGGACTTCGGCATCAGGTCCGGTGTGATTGTCTGCGCGTTGCGCGATCGATTCGTTGACGCTTCCGTCAAGCAGGCCGAACTGGCAGAGCGATGGATGGGCCGCGGAGTTATCGGATTCGACCTGGCCGGTGGTGAAGCAGGAAATCCTGCCAAGCAGCACCTCAACGCATTTTATCACGCACGCAACAGCTTACTGAACCTGACTGTCCACGCGGGAGAGTCTTGGGGACCCGAATCAATCCGGCAAGCACTGTTCTTCTGTGGCGCCCATCGCATTGGACACGGCGTCACACTGATCGAGGACCCGGATCTGCTGCGGTTCGTTATCGATCGCCAGATCCCGCTCGAAATTTGTCCCACGAGCAATGTACAGACGCACGTGGTCTCGGGCTACGAGGGGCACCCCATGAAGCAACTTGCTGATGCAGGGGTCGCCATTACCATCAATACCGACAGCCGTCTGTTCTCCCACACGACATCTACCGGAGAATTGTGGTTGGCGCACACAAGATGCGGTCTCAGCGCCGATCAAACGCGCGAGGCGGTCCTGAATGGATTCCGACATGCTTTCATGCCTCACACCGAGCGCGAACAGATGGTCGAGGAGGCTTTGCGCGTGCTCTATGCTTCTGATAGGTCATCCGAAGAGCAGGACCAGGCATGAGCGTCTCTTCAGATCGCATCATCGAACCGGCCGATGCGCTGGTCGGTGAAGTCGAATTACCGGCGGACAAATCCATCGCGCACAGAAGCGCGATGTTTGCAGCCGTTGCCGACGGAACGTCCCGGATCGTCGGATTCCCGAATGCGGCCGACCCGCAGTCGACGCTGTCGTGCGTGAAAGCGCTGGGCGTGCGTGTTGAAGAGGCAGAGGATGCAGTCGTCGTGCATGGCGAAGGCCTGCATGGACTCCGTGCTCCCGACGGCATCCTGGATTGCGGGAATTCCGGGACGACCATGCGTCTCCTGTCAGGCATGCTGGCGGGGCAGTCGTTCCAGAGCACGCTGATTGGCGATGAATCGTTGTCTGTCCGACCAATGGGGCGCATCACGTCCCCGCTTGGCGAAATGGGCGCGCAGATCGAAAGCACGGATGGGCATGCGCCCCTCGTGATCCATGGATCGCCGGAGCGTCTGAGACCGATATCCTATCGGCTGCCCGTCGCCTCGGCGCAGGTCAAATCATGTGTCTTGCTTGCCGGGCTGTACGCAGACGGGGAAACGTCCGTCGTCGAATCAAAGCCTTCGCGTGACCACACCGAGCGTATGTTGGGATTGAGTCGGCTCGAAATGGGCAACGAGCGGATCATCACCGTCAAGGGTGGAACTGCACCCAAAGCCCGGATGTGGAGCATTCCCGGCGACTTTTCTGCGGCTGCATTCATGTTGGTTGCGGCATCCGTGCTGGACGGATCCCTCATCCGCATGCCGCGGGTCGGACTCAACCCGACGCGAACGGGACTCCTGGATGTCCTCAGGGCGATGGGCGCAGATATTCAGATCCAGAATGAGCGGGAAGTGAGTGGCGAACCCATCGGGGATCTCGTTGTGCGCTCCGCCCCGCTATCGGGTATTCGAGTGGACGGCGAAATCGTGCCAAACCTGATCGATGAAATCCCGATTCTGGCGGTCGCGGGAGCCTTATCGGACGGCGTAACCGAAATCCGGGATGCGGGTGAGCTCCGGCATAAGGAATCGGACCGGATTGCGGCCGTCGTTGCCGGACTGAGGGCGATGGGTGCCGATGTGGAGGAATTCGAGGACGGCCTCGCCGTAACGGGAGGAAAACCGCTGAACGGCGCAGACATCGCCACCCATCATGATCATCGCATCGCCATGGCCTTTGCGATTGCAGCGCTGGCCGCAAAGGGACGGTCGACCATCCGCGATGCCGCTATCGCCGATGTCTCGTTTCCGGGCTTTTACGACACGCTGGATCGCATCCGCTGAGAAACTAGGCGCTGGTCCGCGTCCTAGCCTCTTTTGTTTGGCTATTCCGGCTCCCCGGGAATCCAGAGATGGCGCTTGATGTCGACGACGGCGTCATCTGTGAACGCCACCCCTTCACTGCGAAGCAGGTCCTCCATGACGTGCGGGCCACCGAACGCTGCATGTCCACTGAGGCCACCGAATCGATTCACAACCCGATGGCATGGCAGTCCTTTTGCGGCTGCTGCGCGCAGCGCCCACCCTACGGTGCGCGCTGCGCGCTTTGAGCCGAGATGTGCAGCTATGTGGCCGTATGTGGTCACTTTGCCGAAAGGGATTTCGGCGACCACATCCCAGACACGATCGAAAAACTCGGATGAATCCTTCCGATCCATCCTACTGGTTGCCCAGGATCAGCGGAAGGCCATCGCCGCCGCTACCGATGACGACCGTCTTGGAGTTCGGTGAGTTGGCCAACTCGCGCGTCGCCTCGATGCCTTTGAACTTCAAGAACTGGCTCGAAAGGCTCTGGGTGATGATACGCTGGTATTCGGCCTGACCAGTGGCTTCGATTTCCTTACGCTCGGCCTCAAGGCGCTCTTTCTCGAGCGTGAACTGGTAGCGCTCGGCTTCCTGCTCTTCCTTGAGTTTGTTCTCGATGGCGCCACGAATCTGGTCCGGGAGCGTGACGTCACGGATCAGCACGGCGTCTACGGTGACATCTTCACCAGAAACAGCGTCACGGACCTGCGCAAAAATCGCTTCCTGCAGCTCGGTACGACGGGTCGAGTAGAGCTCTTCGGGCGTGTACTGACCCACGATCTCACGTACGGCCGAACGAAGCTCAGGCTGGACGAGTTTGCGGTAGTAATCCTCTCCGTAGGTCACGTGGAGGTTGGGCAGGTTGCCCGCTTCCGGGCGCCAGCGAATCGATGCGTCCATTCCAATGGAAAGACCATTGGAAGACAAGGCATCCACGTCTTCCAGCTGCTCCTGGACACGGACGTCGTAGCGGATGAGGTTGACCCACGGAGCGTGGATCTGGAGACCTTCACCATATCGCTTCTCGAGGTCCGTTCCACCAAAGACGCTGTACTTGACTGCGCCCTCACCGGAGCCGATGGTCGTCGTCATGCACCCTCCGGCGAGGGAGACAACGAGAATGAAAGCAATGCCGAATCCCATGAGCCGCAATGCGGCACGGGACAAATTGGGGTATTGTTGCTGCGCCATGTTCTTTGAATGCTCTTCCGTGTGAGTAGTCGATGTGGGGTATCTTTGCGGGGTAGTTGACTGAAACGGAATGCGCTTTGGCGTGTTGCGAAGCTGGAGCCGCACAGGGCCGAAAACCGCGTGAATACGCCTTCATGAACCATTCTACACCTCAATCGAACCCCTCATCGCCAGCCTGGCTTGAAGCACTGTACGCCGAACTGGGCGCCGATCGCGTGCTCAGAAAGCATGTTCTGGGTCCCTACACAACCTTTCGGATTGGAGGCCCCGCGGACGCGTTCTATGAAGCACGATCCGCTGATGAGTTGGCTGCTGTGCTGACGATGGTCCGTACCCTGGACATTCCCCACTTTGTACTGGGGCTGGGCGCCAACATCTTGGTCGGCGATGGTGGATTTCGAGGTCTCGTCATCCGGAATGCAGCCGACGGCAAAACCATCGATGAAAATGGCATCCTGACGGCAGAGAGCGGTGCCATCGTCTGGCCCGACCTGATCGAATTTGCGGTCGATGCTGGTTTTTCGGGTATCGAACACTACGCGGGGATTCCATCCACGGTCGGTGGGGCGTTGTGGCAGAATCTGCATTTCCTCGCTCCCGCCCCGGCCCGTGAGCGGACGATGTTCATCGATGAAGTCGTGCTGGACGCCCGTCTCATGCACCCGGACGGCACAATCGCCGTGAAGGACCGGGACTACTTCGACTTTGGATACGACCAGTCGATTCTGCATCACTCTGGAGATATCGTGCTCAGCGCCCGTTTCCAGCTCGAGCCGGCTTCGCCGGAAACCATGCGGCGTATCATTCGAGAGAACCTCGACTGGCGCGCAGAACGTCATCCTCCGCTCGACACGGAGCCGAGTGCCGGATCGATTTTCAAGAAGATCGAAGGCATCGGAGCAGGACGCTTGATCGATCAATGCGGCATGAAAGGGACACGGATCGGCGGCATCGAAATCACCCATCGCCACGCCAACATCATGATCAATCGGGGCGGCGGAACGGCGGCAGACGTCAAGGCGATGATTGCACTGGTCATCGAGACGGTGGAGCGTGAGATGGGCTATACCCTGGAGCCCGAAATCGCCTTCGTCGGGGAGTTCTGAGACGTATCTTGAGGGTATGAACTGGATTCGGGGAAGCTGGGCCGTGCTGCAGAAAGATGTGCAGCTGGAGATGCGAAGTCGCTACGCATTGAACATGCTTCTGATGTTCGTGCTTTCCTCGCTGCTGTTGATCGCTTTTGCCATCGGCCAGGAGTCTGTGAGTGAAAGGATGCAGTCTGCGCTCCTGTGGATCGTGATCCTGTTTTCGGCTTCCATCGGCCTGGGGCGCAGTTTTGTAGCTGAAGAAGAGCGCGGAACGGTCCTGCTTTTGCAGCTGAATGTGCCTGGCAGCCAGGTATTCACCGGGAAACTGGTCTTCAACTTCTTGCTGCTGTTGGCCGTGGACCTGGTATCCCTGGTCGTATTTGCTTTACTGCTGAATATGGTGATCGAGAGCTGGTGGCTCCTGGTACTTTCGCTGGTACTTGGATCCGTGGGCTTGGCCGGCGCAACGACTTTGTTGGCCGCAATCATCGCACGCGCCTCCAACAAAGGTCCGCTTCTGCCCGTTCTCCTCTTCCCGCTTCTGATCCCGCTGTTGCTCTCGGTGGTCCGCGCCTCGCGCGCTGCCCTTGAAGGAGGTCTGGGGTTCTCAGGGGCGAGCGGAGATCTCCAAACCATTGCACTTTTCAGCGGGGTTGTCATTACCGCCGCAGTCCTGCTGTTTGACTATGTTTGGCAGGACTGATTTCGAGAAACGATCCCAATCCCTCGGCGTGGAATCACCCACCTCACTTGACGTCTGCATCCATGGATAACACACCTCCTGTGGTCAATGTCCGACGCTATACCGTCATCCGGAATATCATTCTGGTTTGGGTGACGGTCGTCCTTTTCGCGGCTTTCCTGCTCAACATTCCGAAGATCAACATCCTCGAGCACACGGCGCGGAATCTGTATTTCCACGTGCCGATGTGGTTCACGATGATGGCTGCCGTGTTCGTGTCAGCCTATCACTCTTTCCAGGTGCTGCGCTCGGGCGATCTCGTGCGTGACATCCGGGCTCTCCAGGCTGCGCGCGTCGGCGCTTTCTTTGGGATTCTGGGCCTGGTCACCGGTATCGTCTGGTCGAAATTCACCTGGTACGTCGGAACGGATGTCTGGTGGAATTTCGATCCGCGTCAGTCGATGGTTTCCCTGCAGTTGTTGATCTACGGAGCCTATTTCGTGCTTCGTGGCGCCCTGGACGATCCGAGCAAACGCGCCCGCATCGCCGCCGTCTACAACCTGTTTGCCGCGACCACCACGCCGTTCCTGCTGTATGTAATTCCTCGCCAGATGGAAAGCTTGCATCCTGGTGCAGAAGGCAATCCGGCGTTCAGCGAAATCACCCACCCGATCATGCGCCTGGTTTTCTACCCGGCCATCATCGGATTCATCGGGCTGTTCTGGGTCATGTACACCCAGCGTGTTCGCACAGCCCTGCTCAAGTACCGTGTCACCCACGACCCCGAACTCTAATGGCACTTTCTCCCTTCATCGCGCAAGAAGTCGCGCAGGAAGCCCAGGATCAAGCCACTCAGGCCACCGCCTATGACAGCGTCTGGGCGGGCGACGCAGTACCAACGCAGGCCCTGTCCGGAATGGAACAGGTCATGCTGTCGAATGACAAGCTCTATGTGGTTCTGGCCGTCGTTCTGATCATCTGGATCGGAATCGTGATTCTGTTGTTGAGAAACGACAACCGGCTCAAATCCGTGGAACGAACCATGGAAGAGCGCGGTACCTCGTTCGACGATGGGCTTTAGCGCAATAGTCGGGTTTTCCTGACAAACGCGTCCATTTTCACCCCTATTTTGAGTCATCCTGCAGGTTTCGCGGTCATTGATCTCAGGATCAACCGGAATGCAGGTCGCATGAGAACGCTCTCGTGCGGTTATTCCACCCAGTTGTTGCCCCTGATCATCTGTTCGAAAAGATGCGCCCTAAAACAATAGTTGGCCTCGTTCTGATCGTCACATTCACGTCCGTCCTGTTCATGAACTTCGGCCAACAGGTCGGCGGCTACATGAACTTCGCCGAAGCCGAAGAATCAGGGACGAAAGCGCACGTAGTGGGCATGTGGGTCGATGCGGACAAATTCCGCTACGACGCAGCCAGCAACATCTTCTCCTTCCAGATGCAGGATGAGGTCGGCAACATTCGCGAGGTTCGCTACGCGAATCCGAAGCCTGCGAACTTCGAGGACGCCGAGAAGGTCGTGATTGATGGATATGCCGAGGGCGACCACTTCGTGGCCGAGAATATTCTCGTCAAGTGCCCGTCGAAATACAACGACGCCACGGGACTTCAGGAGTACGAAGAGTTCGAATACCAGGCAGGAACGCCGGTTGAAGCTACATCAGCGACGAATTGACACTTTTGTTGATCAAGCGACTGCTCTAGAGATAGAGCCAGTCCGCGAGAAGGAAGAACACCAGAATCCCCAGAATGTCATTGCTGGTCGTTATGAACGGCCCAGTGGCTAACGCTGGATCGATGTTCATTTTGTCTAGCAGCAGCGGGGTCATGGCGCCGATCGTGGTTGCGATGACAATGACCAGCAACAGTGCGAGGGCAGCCGTATAGGCTAGTTGGAAGGGATCCCCACCCAGTCGCTCGGAGAAAAGTCCGCCCAATATCAGGATGGCGGCGCCCAGCACGATGGATGATGCCAGGCCATTGAGCATGGCAACCGAAAACTCTTTTCCGAGTCGCTTCTTGATGTCCGAGGCCCAGATATCCCCACTCGCCAGACCCTGCACAGCGATGGCAGAGCTCTGAATGCCCGCATTCCCAGCCGTGGCCATTACAATCGGAATGAATCCCGCCAGGATTGAAGCAGCGGCCAATGACTCCTCGAAGGATATGATCACCAGTGCGGCCAAAGACGCACCTGCCAGCCCGACCAGCAGCCAGGGCAAACGACCGCGAGTGATGCGAAGAACGGAGTCAGTGGCTTCCTCGCCACCGGCAACCCCGGACATGCGCTGGATATCCTCTTCGGCCTCGTCACGGATAACATCCACGATGTCATCAATCGTGATGCGTCCTACGAGACACCCGTCTCCATCAACAACAGGCATCGTGACCAGGTCGTAGCGCTCCATCAACCGGGCTACTTCTTCCTGGTCCATGGAGGTAGGAACGGAAACGATGTCCTCCTTCATGATCTCCGAAATCAGTGCATCGGCCCGGGAAAGCAAAAGTTCTTTCATGGTGACAATGCCAACCAGCCGATCCAGGTCATCCACCACGAACAGGGCGAAGATCTCCCGGATGGCTTCGGCATGGGTTCGCACCACTTCGGTTGCCTGATCCACATTCTGGTCCCGGAGCACGGAGACGAATTCCGTGGCCATGAGACCCCCGGCAGACTCCTCTTCGTACGCCAGAAGCTCCTTGACGTCCTCGGCGTCTTCCAGCTCGGGGATGATCTGGTGCGCCAGCTCGTGCGGAAGGTCCGCCAGAACGTCGACCGCGTCATCCGTTTCAAGCTCATCGATCATCGCCGTCAGGCGATCATTCGGAATCAAGTCGGCCAGATCAGCACGATAATCGTCGTCCAGTTCAGCCAGGACCTCACCGGCCGTCTCCACCGGAATCCAGTGCATCACCTGACGCGCCAGATCCTTGTTGATATGGGAGACGATCATGGCCAGATCCGCCGGATGCAGATCGGTCATGATGTTCATGACCATGGCCTTCTGGCCCGATTCGATCAACGTCGAGATGTCCGAAACGAGCTCGGAATCCACTTCGATGACGCCACCGGGACGCGGCGTATCGGGGGTGTTATCGACGAGAATGGGTTCCATCGGGAAGCGATCGAATCAGGACGGTGGGATCGACCCGGGCACGAAGACGTGCTCGCGCGTTGCGGGAAGGCTTACGCTGGGCGACCGAGAAGATAGTCTGCTAGGTCGACAAAGTCGTCCGGCGTCAGTTCTTCGGCCCGCTTGCCGGCTATATCGGCCGGGAGATCTGGCATGTCATCCGTCAAAAGCCGGGAAAGACTATTTCGGAGGGTTTTCCGACGCTGGTTGAATGCAGCCCTGATTACCTGGCGCAGGAATGCACGGTCGCTGCAATCCGGGGATGGGCGATCGGGAAACCTCAGATGGACCATGGCGCTACGTACGTCCGGCTTGGGGTAGAACACGTTCCGAGAGACCGGAAACAGGACGTTCACCTCACAGGCCAGCTGCAGTGCCACGGAAAGGATACCGTAGGACTTCGTCCGAGGCTTGGCGACCAGTCGATCGGCCACCTCGTACTGCATCATGATGACCGCCTCTTCAATCAAAGGCGCCGCGTCAAGAAGGGAGAAGAGAATCTGGGAAGTGATGTAGTACGGCAGATTCCCGATCACGTGAATCCTTTCCGTGCCCAATTCGACCGCCAACGCCTGCCAGTCCGTCTTCAGAATGTCCTGGCGAATGACGCGCGTGCTTGGAAGCTCGGCCTCGAGAAGATCTGCCGCGCGATCATCGATTTCGATGGCTGCGAACCGGGGGTATCGCTCCGCCAGAAGGTGCGTGAGCGCCCCGGCACCCGGGCCAATCTCAACGACCACATCGTCGGGCGTTGCATCCAGCGAGTCGACAATCCGGCGGATCGTATTCGGATCCTGCAGGAAATTTTGGCCGAGCCGCTTGATGGGTTTCAGCATGGTACCGGACACGCAGGCCGGTCTCGCCTCACCGCAAAGGATCAGACGCTCCGGGCAAATCGCCTACTTCTTGCCGAAAAGAGAGCGACTTCCCTGATACAGGAGGGCTACCGCCAGAATCTTGGCCAGATCAACAGGCGCGAAACGCAGCCATCCTTTGTCGATCGACTCGAACCACGTGGCGTGATCCGCGACGTAGTGCAGCCAGATGACACCGCAGGTGAATAGCACCAGCGAACCGGCGATCATGGAGAGAACGCTTCCGGTGAGGCCATTGAAGCGCTTGGAGACAAATCCGACCAAACCTGCGGAGAGTGGGTAGGCGAGCAGGTAACCTGCGGAAACAGCGCCAAACAGGTAGGCAGGACCGAATCCGTCACCGGCATAAACCGGGAAGAAGAGGCCGATCAACAGGTATAAACCCATGGAGAGCAACCCATTGCGCCAGCCGAGATACAGGCCACTGCCATACACGAACAGCGTCTGCAGCGTGAAGGGGACTTCCCAGAGATACAGGCGGAACTGGGCTCCAACAGCCGTCAGAAGAGCGAAACCAACAATTCCGGCAACCTGGAGGCCGACGGAAGCTGAACCGGAACGCAGATCGTCGATGGTGGAAACGCGCGACGTGCGCAGGCCGAGAATGGAGTCCATGGATCGAATGGGTCGGAATACCTGATACTGAATCGACCCAAGATAGGAAGCGAACCGCAATCCATCGCATGGGCCGTGAGAAGAATGGAAAAGATCCTGTTGATGCAGAAAAACTACTTGCCGGGATCGTAGCCCAAACGCGATTGAAGCCAGCGTTCCATGTCATCAAGTGAGCGCCCTTTTCGCTCAGCGTAGTCCTTGAGCTGATCAGCAGCCAACTGTCCGATGTTGAAGTATGCGGACTCGGGATGGCTGAAAATCAGACCGCAGACCGAAGCGGCAGGGTGCATGGCCAGATGCTCCGTCAGCGTGATGCCCGTCCGCTCCTCCACATCCAGAAACTCCCAGATGGTCTCTTTTTCGGTGTGGTCAGGCTGCGCAGGATAGCCTGGTGCGGGACGAATGCCCTGGTAGGCTTCCGAGATCAAGGCTTCGTT
This sequence comes from Rhodothermales bacterium, assembly GCA_028284865.1. Taxonomy (GTDB): domain Bacteria; phylum Bacteroidota; class Rhodothermia; order Rhodothermales; family UBA10348; genus JAAZVD01. The sequence goes on from JANQQV010000023.1 coordinate 21,929, forward strand.
GGAGAATGCTTCTCCGGACTCGAATCCCCAGTACGTACGGCGGACGTCTTCGTGCAGCTTCTCGGCGAACGCTTCGGCAAGACGGTCGGCGATGGCTTTCAGCAAAATGGCGCGGTAATCGTCGTGGTCGGCTTCAGCTGCTTGAACCATCGGCGCGAGGCCGTGCCCGGCGCTGACCACAAACAGCCCGAGATGGCTCTGGACATCAGAATCGTGAGGTGCCACAAAGTCCGAGAGCGCGCGATTCGGTTTGCCGGTCGTCTTGCGGGTCTGCTGGCGCAGGGTGTGTAGCCTGCGTGACCCTTTGGGGGTCTGAATTTCAATGTCGTCGCCATCGGCGGCTGCCGGGTAGAGGCCCAGAATGGCGCGCGGCGTGAGGGCTTTCGAGCGTTCAAGCTCATCGAGCAAGGCCGTGGCGTCGTCAAAGAGTTTCCGGGCCGCTTCTCCCTTCTCCGGGTGATCAAGGATGGCGGGATACTTTCCACGCATCTCCCACGTCTGGAAAAACGGCGTCCAGTCTATGTAGGGCCGCAGGTCAGCAACCGTCGCTTCGAGCGTCCACTCGCCCAGTTGACGTGGCTGTGGATCGGTGCTGGCGTCGAAGGTCAGCCTCAGTGCGTTTGACCGCGCCTCTTCCAGAGAAAGGAAATCCAGCGTTCCGGTCCGCTGGGCATGACGCTCACGCAAGACCTCGTAATGGTCATGCGTGGCCGCAGTGAAGGCATCCTTTTGCTCGTCCGTCAGCAACTGCCCGGCAACTGTCACGCTTCTGGAAGCATCCAGCACGTGGACGACCGGTCCGCTCCTGGCTGGATCGATCTTGACGGCGGTGTGCATCTCGGATGTTGTTGCACCGCCGATCAGAAGCGGCTGGTGCATTCCTCGCCGTTCCATTTCTGAAGCCACATGAACCATCTCATCCAGCGAGGGCGTGATGAGACCACTCAAACCGATGATGTCGGCTTCGTGCTCCTCGGCGGCATCCAGAATCTTGTCGGCCGGGACCATGACGCCCAGATCAACAATGTCGTAGTTGTTGCAGCCCAGCACCACGCCTACGATGTTCTTGCCGATGTCGTGGACATCTCCTTTCACGGTGGCCAGCAGGACACGCGCCGGACGATCGGCCTCTGCCTGATCGTCTTTTTCTTCTTCGATGAATGGAATCAGCCACGCGACAGATTTCTTCATCACGCGGGCACTCTTGACCACCTGGGGCAAGAACATCTTGCCGGCCCCGAACAGGTCTCCGACGCGATTCATGCCGGCCATCAGGGGTCCTTCGATAACTGTGAGGGCTCTGCCGTACTTCAGGCGAGCCTCTTCGGTATCTGCTTCGATGTGATCCACAATGCCCTTGACCAGGGCGTGCTCGAGGCGCGCTTCGACCGTCCCTTCGCGCCACGCTTCGGCCTTGGTCTCGTCGTCTCCGGTTTTCTGGACAACCTGCTCTGCATGGGCCACCAGTCGTTCAGTGGCGTCCTCGTTTCGATCAAACAGAACATCCTCAATGAGCGTGCGCAGTTCCTCGGGGATCTCGTCGAGGACCTCTATCTGTCCAGCATTGACGATCCCCATGTCCATACCCGCCTGGATGGCGTGGTACAGGAAGAGTGTGTGCATGGCTTCCCTGACACGGTCATTGCCGCGAAAAGAGAAGGACAGGTTGGACACACCGCCCGAAATGCGGGCGAACGGAAGATTCGTTTTGATCCAACGCGTTGCCTCGACGAAGTCGATCGCATACCGGTTGTGCTCAGGAATTCCGGTGGCGACGGCGAAGATGTTCGGATCGAATATGATGTCCTCTGCCGAGAAGCCGATTTCCTCGGTCAGGATTCGATAGGCTCTCGAACAGATCTCCTTGCGACGCTCGAAGGTCTCAGCCTGACCGTCTTCGTCGAAGGCCATCACAATGACGGCTGCGCCGTAGCGTCGGGCCAATCGGGCATGCTCGCGGAACTCGTCTTCGCCTTCCTTCAAGCTGATCGAGTTGACGACGGACTTGCCCTGCACGCATCGCAATCCTGCTTCGATCACGTCCCATCGAGACGAATCAATCACCACCGGCACCCTGGCGATATCAGGCTCTGCTGCGATCAGGTTCAGGAATCGGGTCATGGCGGCAACCGAGTCCAGCAACCCCTCATCCATATTCACATCGATGAGCTGGGCACCGTTCTCCACCTGTTGCAACGCAACAGAAATCGCCTCCTCGTAATTCTCCTCGCGGATGAGACGGGCGAATTTTCTGGATCCGGTGACGTTCGTGCGCTCGCCGATGTTGACGAAATTGAGGTCCTCGCGGAATACGAACGGCTCCAGTCCGCTCGTGCGCAGGGTCTTGATTGGCGTGGAGACCGATCGTGGAGCGCGCCCTTCCACGGCCTCTGCCATGGCGCGAATGTGATCAGGCGTCGTGCCACAGCACCCGCCGACGATGTTCAGAAAGTTGTTTTCGGCATAGTCCGTCACCTGCTCGGCCATGAAGGCAGGCGTCTCGTCGTAGCCCCCGAATTCGTTGGGCAGGCCTGCGTTGGGGTACAGGCTGGTTCGGACTGAAGCCGTTGAGGCAAGCGTCTCGATGTAGGGACGCATCTGTTCGGACCCTAGTGCGCAATTCAACCCGACGGACAACAGATTGGGCGTATGCGCCACCGAGATCCAGAATGCCTCGGTGGTTTGTCCACTCAAGGTCCGGCCACTCTGATCGACGATCGTCCCGGAAATCATGACCGGCAGTGAACAACCCGTCGACTCGAACACTTCGTAGAGCGCAAAAATCGCAGCTTTCGCGTTCAGGGTATCGAAGATCGTTTCGATCAGGATGATGTCCACGCCGCCTTCGATGAGCCCGCGGATCTGCTCGGCATAGGCCTCGGCCAGCTGCTCGAACGTCGCCGCCCGGTATCCGGGATCATTGACATCCGGGGACATATTGAGCGACACGTTGGTCGGCCCAACGGCGCCTGCGACAAACCGGGGCTTGTCCGGAGTGCGTTCAGACCACGCATCGGCTGCTTCGCGCGCGACGCGGGCAGCAGCCACATTGATGTCGTAAGCTCGATCTTCGAGGTTGTAGTCTGCCTGGGCAATGCGGGTTGCCGAGAATGTATTCGTCTCGATGATGTCCGATCCAACCTCGAGATACTGGTCGTGGATGGAGCGGATCAGATCCGGGCGCGTTATGGACAGCAGATCATTGTTGCCTTTCAGAGGCGACGGGTGGTCGCGGAAATGATCGCCTCGGAAGTCCTCTTCCTGGGGATCTGCTTGCTGGATGAGTGTGCCCATGGCACCATCCATGACAAGGATGCGCCGCTCCAGTGCCTCGTGCAACAATGCCGTACGATCGCTCATCGACCTTCCAACAGGAATTCCAGGGTGACGCGAGCAAATGCCTCCGGGCTTTCGGCGTGCAGCCAGTGCCCGGCATCCTCCAGGGTCACCATGTCTGCGAATGGGAAGAGCGCCCGAATACGCGGCATGTCGCTTTCCAGAAGGTAATCACTCTTCCCGCCACGGACGAAGAGCGTCTCTCCGTCGAAGGTCTCCCAGCTTTCAATCGGGCCGATGATCTCGGGGTAAGCCTGGCGAATGGCCGGCAGGTTCAAGCCCCAGGCATACCCTTCTCCTTCCCGCTGCATGTTCTTCATCAGGAATTGCCGCACCGGCGCAGACGGAATGTCTCGCGACAGGATGACGTCGATTTCCTCACGAGAGCTGTAGAACTCCGGGTTCAGGGATTCCATGGCCTCGAAAAGCTGACCATGACGTGACGGGTAGTGCTGTGGGCCAATGTCTGCGACGATCAGTCGGTCAACGACCTCGGGGTGCTCCAGGGCCAGATGCATGGCCAGCTTCCCTCCCATCGAGTGCCCGAGGATGTGGGCATGCTCGATCCCTTCGTCGTCCATCAAAAGAAGCACGTCGTCGGACATGTCCGCGTAGGAGAAGGCATCATCATGGGGACTGCGGCCATGGTTGCGCAGGTCCAGCGTGATGGTCCGAAAGTGCTTCCCGTAGACATTCCTGGCCAAGGTAACCCAATTGCCGGACGCCCCGAACAGACCGTGGATAATCAGGAGAGGTGGTCCTTCGCCATATGACTGCCGAAATAGCTGCATTCCGCACGTACCCACGCGCGGCCTTCAGGTCCCCAACTGACCTCAGAATCAGCCTTTGTTGGCAGATTCTTCGTCTTCCCCGTGTGAATCGGAGGATTCTGTATTGGATTCTGCGTCTGAAGTCTGCATGCCTTCGCAGCACGATTCGGGATCATCACAGCATCCCTGGCGGTGCTTGCCACCCGACATCCACCAAATGGCGAAGGCAACGATAACGATGGGCCAGAAAGGAATATTCCAGTGGAAGTGGAACAGGTTGGGGCCATCATTCCAGAGGATCATCACCAGTGCAGCAATGGCAATGAGCAGGAGCCAGTTGCGTTTATCGGTAGAATCAGCCATCGATTGACGTGCGGGAAGCAGGTTGGTGCGGGTAATCTGAAAGCCTCCTTTACGGCAAGAGGCCGATCAGAGTTACGGCAGGAACGCCGCTATGCTGCACACGGAGGATCACCCATCGGGATGAGACCTTGCCTTATTCGCTGCAGCTTTCAGGCGGCCCATGCTTGGCTTCAATTCTCCCTCTTCAGGCAGAGGCATCGTCAAGAACAGATCAGGCATTTCGTAGGCCGCCAATTCGGATTCCAGCGCTTGCGCGATGCTGGATGAATCGATCGACGATTGGGCGGCCTTGATGAAGGCGACAGGGCGTTCACCGTAGCGAGCATCGGGAACGCCCACAACGATGCAATCCAGGACGTCGATCTGCTGTTTGATGGCTTGCTCGATGCGGGCCGGGTCAATGTTCTCTCCGCCGGAAATTATGATCCGATCCATCCGCCCTTCGATGACCCACCGGCCTTGATCATTCTGGAATCCTCGGTCGGAAGACGCCAGCCATCCGTCAGCATGTGGGATGTTTTCCGCCAGCGAAAAAGACTGGACGTGGATGCGCCCATCGCGGCTGTCGAGTCGAGCGTGTCCGAGCTCGCGACCGGAGTGGACAGCACCTTGGACGCGGCCTTTCCACACACCAGAAAGCGTGACCATCGAGCCGGTCTCGGTCATCCCGTAGGTGGTCCTGATGGGCCACCCCGCATCCAATGCACGATCGAGAAGCCGGGCAGACAGGCTTGCTCCTCCGACGATCACAGAGTGCAGGGACGCGGGAGCGAAAACCTTCGCTTCCAACAGATCGCTCAGCTGAGTCGGCACCAGGGACAGAACAGTAGGTGAGTCCTCGTCCGATGAAGGCAGCCATGCGGTCAATGATTGGCCTTCAGGGAGTTCAACAACCGTTGCTCCCGAAGTTGCCGAGCGCCACAAAATCGACAAGCCACCCACATGATGGGCTGGTAGGCACCATCCCCATCGGTCCTTCGGCCCCAACGAGAGACGCTCGGAGACAGCCTCTGCGCTTGTGAGATGTGCCGCGGCTCGATGCACGATCCACTTGACATCGCCAGACGATCCAGATGTGGCAATCATCGTGCGGCCAGACAGGGTTGGAATAGGATCCCTCTTCTGCTCGGCAGGCTCTGGGCCTTGAGCAATGACCGATTCCGTAAGGTCTGAATCTGCAACGTACGATTCTGCAACGTACGATTCTGCAAGGTGCGATTTGGGGTCGATCACATGTGCTCCAAGCTCTCCCGCATGTGCCGCGATGCGCGCTTGGAGCCAGCGACTTCCGAACAGCGCCAGGTCCTTACCCGCGCGCATCGCCGCGGCCAGGATGACCGCATCCTGACAAGTCTGCGTGGCTACCCATGCCAGGCGCTTTTGGGGAATCACTATTAGATGCTCGGCAGCGATCGCAATACGCTCATCCAGCATCTGCCACGTCACCGGCGCCAGTCCCTGGCACAGGAATGCTGGTGCGTCAGGACGGTCAACCGCCTGCTGTGCCCAAGGGCACATCGGGTAAATCGGCTGGGATGTGTTGCCGCTGTCTACCATGTGATTTCTCGGACCGCAAGACCTGATTTCCTGGTGACGTTCACCTGTTCGCCAGGAAACGCCAGCTGGGCCTGATCTTCAGCCGATGGGACCTGTGGAAGTTCGGATGTGGCAATGCTTGCATGGTCCCAGATTGAGGATCGAGCGGGCCAATCATCCGAAATGAAGGTATAGGTACCCAGGCCGGGCGCCGCGTCTCCGAGGTGGGCAGCCAGCCACGTCAACATTTTCATCCCTACATGCGATTCGAACGCTGAAGAAATCACCACGCGGCGCCCGGACGCCTGAATCGAGCGAGCGTGTTCGAGGGTGTCTGCCGGATCTCCCTTAAGCGATGGCTTCAAAACTACCACGTCGGCATTCAGCCAATTGTCTTTGAGGAGCGATTCGTCAATCCCAACTGGAACGGGCAGAACGCCTCGGCAATCCTGCTCGAAGCAGCCGTTCCAGGGCTCTTCAAAACAGTCAATTCGCGTCTCGTAGCCCGCTAGGCCCGCGATCAGTTGCACTGCACCAGCCCGGTCCAGTAAGCCATTGGCGTCCAACCGAACGCTGGTATTTGGATTGCCTCGAAGGAATGCAAGAATGGATGTGATGTCCTCATCCACAGAGCGACGACCGACCTTCCACTTGACCACGGGCGATGCGCTCATTGCGGCTGTGTCCTGGAGAGCCGCGTTCTCAGGCTCCAATGCAGCAGGAGTCAGGATGTCGAGAGACGGCTCTTCTTGGTCGTACCCGAATGCAGTGTCAGCCTCGAGAGCCTTCAATCCCATCCGAATCGTACCCATTGCGCATCGCAACGCAGGAGATTGCGACGTCTCGATTCCGTCCGGTCGCTGGATTTCCGCCAGCACATCTTTCAGAGTTTCTGGACCGAATCCGTCGAGGGGCGCGGCTTCGCCCCATGCAACTTGTCCTCCTTTTTCCCCGCGAAGCAATAGAGTCGGTCGCTCCTGCCACATGTCTGCTCCGACGGGAATCGGGCGATGCAACGGGAGGGTGACCAGAAACGCCCGGTATGTCGTCTGGGCATCCACGTCAGGCGATCAGTGGCCATAGGGCCCAGCCGAGTCCGAACAGCAGCGAGTGGACGAGCAACACGCGCGCTGTGGCACCCAATTGAGGATTCAGGCGAGAAGACTCGGATTCTGGAATCGCCTTGATGCGAAACCAGGTTGCCATGGCCAGACCCGCGGCAGGCAGGGAAAGCAAAACGCCGGGCGGCGCTTCGGCCTGCAGCCAGAGCACAACGGGAATGAGCGAAGCCACCACAATGTTGAACAAATAGAATCCCAGGCCGAAGCGCCGCCCGAGTCGGACGATCAACGTCTTCTTTCCGGATTCCAGATCCTGGACCCGATCCCGGAGGTTGTTCACCAGAAGGATGTTGACACACAGCAGACCGGGTGCGGCACCGGCAACCCACACGGCCAGAGGCCACGTCAGGTCTTGAACAAATACTGTCCCTGCCACCGCTATCGGGCCGAAAAAGGCGAAGACGAAGAAGTCGGCTATCCCCAGATATGCCAGCGAGTACCGGCCCCCGGTATACGCGAGGCCGAAAAGGATCGATGCGAATCCAATGGCCACGATGGGCACTCCACCCCGAACCATGAGATAGACGCCGCTGAGGACAGCCAGGGCGAACGTCAGAATGGTCGCTCGCCGCATGGCCTTCGGGGAAATTACCCCCTCGGCAACCAATCTCCGTGGTCCCAGCCGATCTTCCCGATCAGCACCCTTCTCGAAGTCGGCAACATCATTGTGGAAGTTGGTCGCGACCTGGATCAGCAGGGCACCGGTGAGCGCGAGGAGAGCGGACAGTGGGTGAAAAACCCCTTCTCCCACTGCGATGGCGATCCCCAAAAGGACCGGGCTGACAGCCGCCCAAAGCGTCTTGGGACGAGCTGCTTCGATCCATATGGCCAGCTTCCCTTCCACCTCAGGGGCGGTACGGGAATTTCGAGAAGTCAGGTTTCCGCTTCTCATTGTAAGCGTTGCGACCTTCCTGCCCTTCCTCGGACATGTAGAACAGCAGCGTAGCGTTTCCTGCCAGTTCCTGCAGACCTGCCTGACCATCACAATCGGCGTTGAGTCCCGCCTTGAGGCAGCGAATGGCCATCTGGGAATTCGCCAGGATCTCGCGGCACCATTGGACCGTCTCTTCCTCCAGGTTCTCAAGCGGCACAACCGTGTTCACCAGTCCCATCTTCTCGGCAGCGGCTGCATCGTATGGACGACAGAGGTACCAGATCTCCCGAGCCTTCTTCTGGCCAACAATGCGAGCCAGGTAGGCAGCACCATAGCCACCGTCGAAGGAGCCCACTTTGGGGCCGGTCTGCATAAAGCGAGCATTCTCTGCAGCAATCGTGAGGTCGCACATCACGTGCAGCACATGACCACCACCAACTGCCCATCCTGCGACCATCGCAACTACGGGCTTGGGGCAGGTCCGGATTTCGCGCTGAAAGTCCAGCACGTTCAATCGCATCACACCCGTGCCCTGCTCCTTGTAGCCTGCATCGCCGCGGATGCTCTGATCTCCTCCTGAGCAGAATGCCAGCGGACCTTCTCCCGTCAGGATGATGACGCCGATTTCATGGTCGTCGCGGGCTTCCTGAAGCGCCTGGCGCATTTCCGTGACCGTAAGGGGACGGAAAGCATTGCGGACCTGAGGGCGATTGATCGTGATCTTGGCGATGCCCTCCGCTTTCTCGTAGCGGATGTCGGTATACTCGCCAGCTTTCTGCCAATCGGCAGCCGGTTTGATAGCGTCCATTATCTCTTCAGGAATGATTCGAGCGTGGAAAGGTACGCGTCGGGTTGTTCGCGGTGGACAACGTGTCCTGCACCCTTCACGTTCACATGGCGCATTGGACCGGAGAGCGATGCGAGCCGTTCCCCGATTGCCCGATACCGGGCATCCATTTCACCCGAAACAAACAGACCAGGACAGGACATCTGGGCCAAAAAGTCCCACATCGGAGCTTGGTGACCGAGGGACAGCTGTTCCAGCGTGGTCGCATGTGATTTTGCATCTCCGTCGCGCTTCTCCAGAGCCATTGCGTTGGTCAGCCCCGTTTCACGCGCCGACGCGAACACACCTTGACCATACCAATCGTCCAGCACCCGCGGCCACTCTGATCGAATCCGCTCGGCCCAAGCCAGGTCATGCTCTATGCGATGCTGTCGTTCTTCAGGGGAAATCAAACCAGGATGAGCGGCCTCGAGCACAAGGCGCTGCACCCTGTTTGGGACAAGACGAGACACATGCATCGCAATCCGTCCGCCGAGCGAGTACCCCACGATATCGAAGGCGTCCACCCCGAGGTCATCCAACTCCGCGAGCACGGCTTTCGCTACCAAATTGTGGTGGGCAGATAGCGAACCGCCCGCGCTCCCGGATGGTGTGGGCCCAGGCGTGGGCAATAACAATCCAATCACCTCGGCCCCAAGCCGCTCAGCAAGCCGATCACGAACGCCGTCGAATGTGGCTGGCGTCCCCATGAATCCATGGAGCAGGATCACCGGCGGCGCGCTCATGACATGCGGACCGGTTTAGGCGGCTTCTCCCCATCGTGCGAGCACGGAAAATCCTTTTCTACGACAACCCGGATGTCTGCGACGGTGAAATCGAACCCTACGACATCGGAGTCAGCCCAACCGAGCAACCATCCGGTTGGAAGGCCCACACGAAGGCCTCCTCTGGAGTTCATGGTCGCTTTCGCTTCTTCTATTGGCTCCAATCGGACCGTCACGGAAGTGGGAGCGACCGGCATGGAGAGAAAAACAGGTGTGCCTCTCGAAAGCGCAGCGACCTCCTCCCTCGTGAGGCGGAAACGCACCATGGAATCGGTAAGGCGAACTTTCATGCGAAGGTACTCGGGCGTTGCGCCGTTCAGCGGTTGGCCGCGATTCGATCGCGAAGCGCGCGAAGCAATCGTCGCTGCTCCTGAAGATTCTCGTCGCGATCAGTACGGACCTCAATAAGAATGGACTTCGCACGTGCCTGCGCGCCCTTGAGGACGGATTCCAGTCCTGAAACCGATTCCACAGCCTCATAAGCCAAACCAAACTGCTGGGCGGCCGCGCGGAAGTCTTGCCCGTGAGGCGTCCCAAACCAGGGCTCGAACACCGCTTCGTGTTCGCGGATAGGTAAATAGGAGAAAATGCCGCCGCCGTCATTGTTGATGACCACAACCACGGCATCCCGCTCCGCGCACAGGGTCAGAGAGGTCAGGTCATGCAAAAGGGCCAGATCACCAATCAATACCCACGAGCGCGACTCTGAGCCATCGCCAAATCCACACGCTGTTGCCAAGGTCCCGTCGATACCACTCGCGCCCCGGTTCACGCTCACCGGTCGAGCATGGCCGCTTGTCGCAGCGAATAGATCAGCGTGCCGTACGGGATTCGAGGAAGCTACGGTGAGTGACGAGGCTTCAGGCAGGAATCGTGTCATCGAGTGCGCCACGACTTGCTCCGTGAGCGCCGTTCCAAGATCCGTGTCGTGCCACTGGGTGACGGTTTCGCGGATCGCTTCCCAGGCCTGTTGCCACTCATTCATGGGAGGTGCCACCCTATCCACATCGTCGGCAAGTGCCAAGAGCGTTGCGATCGGATCAGCATCGATACGCGATCCGCCTCGCGACATCGGGTCCACTCGTCGCGGGCGATCGTCTACCACGACCCGCATCGCATCCGGTGCCCACTCCTGGAGTCGCCGGCTGACCGGGCTGGCACCAAATTGGAGGATCAAATCCGGAGTCAGACCTTGTGTCCCATTCCGATTCTGGTCCGACGTGGGATCGCCATAGAGGATGGCATCGATGGCCGGTATGAGCGGGGTCCCGCTCATACCTAGACGAGCCTGGGACCCGATATCAACCACGCCAACAGCCTCATGGCCGCGAACCAAGCGAGAGGCTGCATCTTGAATACGCTTAGGTTCTCCCCGAAGACGGCCAAATACCACCAATGGCCGCGATGCCTGCTGCAGTTGCGAAACGATGGCAGACTGCGTCGTGTGGCTTTCTGTGGTCGCCAGGTGCGCCGTAAATGGTTCGTTCGTCTCGGTCCACCGCTTCCAGCCATCGGCAGCCATGCGTCTTTTCTCTCTGCTCCACCATTCGTCACGAGTTGGTGTTGCCGAGGGGTCCGGAACGAGCGGCTTCCGAAACATGCAATTGAGGTGCACGGGGCCGGTTCGCGCGCGAAAAGCAGCTTCATCCACAGTGGACAGAAGCCACTTGACGGGAATGTCCTCCGTTGGCGTCGGAATATCGACGAACCATCGCACGTGTTCGCCAAACATCCGGTCCTGGCGAATGGTCTGGTTGGCATCAGTGTCCCTGAGCTCCGGTGGACGGTCGGCCGTCAGAAGGAGCATCGGAACCGCCTCCATGGAGGCCTCCACGATGGCTGGATAGCCGTTTGCCAGTGCGGTCCCGGACGTGGTGATCCACGCTGCAGGACGGCCCGTTGCCCGGCCGAAACCAAGCGCCATGAACGCTGTGGCGCGTTCGTCGAAGTGCATGGATAGCCGCGCCTTCGGATGTCGGGCGACCGCCATGACCAATGGTGTGGACCGGGATCCAGGGGCAGCGTAGAACGTGTCGACGCCCAACCGGACGCATTCTTCGACCAGAAATTCGGCCCAGCGGAGATTGTTATGCGCGGTCGCTGACGGCAAGTCCGAGGATGCGAGTGAAGTCCGTGATTTTCTGTTCGATCTCGAGCCATTCATCGCCCGGATCCGATCCGGCCACCAATCCGGCGCCCGAGAACAAGGACAAGGTATCCTTTTTCAGGACACCACACCGAAGGGCTACCGCAAACTCTGCGGAGTCACGTCCAACCCATCCTACCGGGCCTGCGTACCAGCCTCGGTCGAAGTCCTCCAGCGAGGAAATGGCTTCAAGAGCGATTTCGGACGGTGCCCCTCCGACCGCCGGCGTCGGGTGCAGTTTTTCGAGTAGATCAAAATCCGTCACTCCCGGACGCAAGGTACCCGACACCCGCGATACAAGATGGCGCCCTGCCGCCAATTTCATCTCCGAAGCCACCTCGTCCACCTTCACATCGTCGCAGTACTCAGCGAGCGTGTTGCGGATGGAGTCCCGGACGTACGCGTGTTCGCGCTGGTCCTTTTCACTGGCCAGAAGGCTCGTACGATAGGCTTCGTCTGAATCGGATGTCTTTCCGCGAGGGCGCGTACCGGCAACGGCTTCACTGAAGACTTCCCTCCCCCGCCGGAAGAACAACCGCTCTGGAGTAGCTCCCAGAAACACTCCGTCTCCAGCATCAAACAGAAAATGGAAGCAACTGGGTGTTGCCTGCTGAAGCACGCGAAACAGTGCTACAGCCTCAGGTGCTTTGGAAAAAGAGAAATCCACGCGCCGAGCCAACACAACCTTCTTCAGGACATCTCGCTTGAAGGCATCGAGTGCCCAACTCACCTGGGACTTCCAGCCTTCGAAGCCGGGATGATCCGTCCGCGCGTGTGGAACCGAGAGCGCCTCCCAGGTAGCGTCTTCTGGAAAGACCAAATCGTTGATCTGCTCCAGAATGATGTCTTTGAGCGCCAGGTCTTCCGGAAGGACCAGATTGCAGCAAAATGTGGTCGCGCCGCGGAGTTCGTGCAATTCAAACCGGGGAAGCGCGAACTGCCAGGCCGGGAAACCGAACCACTCTTCCTCGGGAATGCGATCCAGATCGAATCGAAGACCACCGAACAGCCTGACATCGGCTCCTGGACGAGCCAGAAATGCCTCGACATCCTTGCCCAGATCGTTGAAATCAGGTCTGGCATCTCCGTGCAATACCCGGGCAACTCCGCTCATGGCCACCTGCTCATCGGCGTGGCGGCCGCGCCAGAACATGCGATAATCGTCTTCTTGAGCAGACAACCATCTGAACGGATTGACATCCGAAACCGGAATCTCGATGCGAACGATGCGATCCTCCCCTTCTTCGACCTCTCGGAAATGTCGGAGGACGGCAGAAGTGAGCCTGCTGCGCAACTCCTCACCGGAGTGGGCAATTTTCAGACTATGAGAGGAAGGGGCCTGGATGGTGTATTCCCTTATTTCCTGGAGGAACGGCGGTAGTTCATGATTTCGATCACGCGACGCTGCATCGCGTCCGTCCCACCAACGGAAAAACCGTGTTTGAGTGCCAGCCGCACCATGAGATTCCTGAGAATCGCGTCTTGAGCCGGCAAAGGCGAAAGCGGCTTCCTAAAAATGGCTACAAGGCGTCCAAGAAGCCGGTCCAGAAGCTGCCATCGCAATACCACGAAGGCAGCAAGTCCTACGCCTACAGCCGCCAAATCACCTTCTGCGGCCAGGATGCTGAGCACGAGCACATACAACAGTCCCTGTACGACGGGGTGAGAAAGCCATCCCAACGGCTTCATCACAGCCACGAATACGGTGGACGGTGAAACGACAGCTGCAAAAAACCAGACGGCCAGCCCAACTGCGATCGATTGCCATATAGCTGCGAATGGAAGCAGCGCAATCAGGACCAGTAGTCCCTTGGTCGTTGGAAGTCGATACCAGGTCGTCGCCATCTTGAGCAAGGCGTCCATGCCGTATCGCTCGATGACATCCGGAGCAAACGCGTTCAAGTCGGCGAACGTCGTATGGAACGTCACGCCCTCGACCGTCATGATGCCCGTTGCCGACTCCGCCCAGTATGCCACACGGGGCCGATCAGTCATCCTCTCGCACTTCGTAGTACTTCAGGCTCTCAGGCTCGAATCGGGGGCTTCGAACCTCCAGGCCATCAGGAAGGTGAAGCATGGGGAATACGCGCCCCTGCGTATCCCTGACGATATCTGCGTAAGGGACGAACGCATAGAATTCTTCGGCCTCCTGCACTTGATCGTACTGGGACAGAGGTACCTGGTAGGTCACCTCAACCACGGCAGGCTCGAACGTGACTTCTACTCCAGCAGGTAGGCCAAGGGGACGGACCGGCACGATGCGACTCGATTCCGTGAATGCCTGGATGTCAGCCTTGACGATGACTTCTGAGATATCCATCTCGAGTAGTGGAGCCAGAGAGTCCGACAGGGCGATTGGGGCATGAAGCGAATCCCTCATGGCGCCAAGATTCCGTGATGTCGTGGGCCAGAAATCCAGACTCTCAACAATGGATCGCGCACCGGAGATCGTCACAGAATCAGGTTCGCTGTACACCCTGCCGAGCATCCGATATCCTGGAGCAAAAGCCATGGTCACGCGAGGTTGAACAGGAACGCGACGTTCCACCCGGTCTTCTACCGCCAGCGAAACCGTTCGCGGTGTGACGGTCTGGATCGACACGTTTTTTGCGATTTCGGGTGCCGTGAGTCCCAGGTCAACTTCTCGGTCGGTGACATCGATGGGCATCGACGGGGGATTGTAAAACAGGCGCAGAATCTGGATGCCCTCCCCCTCCAACTGAACCCGTACGGTCTGAGGAGGGACAGCCGCCAGGGCTTTGTCCGCGGGCAGGTTCTGCAACTCCGTGGGGAAATCGAGAACCTGGACGTAATTCTCCTGCATGCTGAATGCGAACCACAGAACACAGGAGGCGAGAATACACAATGAGATTACCCAGCCCTTTGCCTTGGCCGCATCATCGTCGCGTCCGCGGTCCCTGGCAGGGCCGAAAAGCGACTGGATCCGGGCGAAGATGGGTTGGCTCATGGTGATCAGCCAGACTGGGAATGCAGGTATTCAGGAAGTAGACCCCGCGTCTACCGTTCCTCATCTCCTACGCAGGGCATCAAGAAGCTGTTGCCGATTGGCACGGGCGATCTCTCTTCCCTTGATCGACAGACCATCTTGCTCTCTGGCGTGGGCTCGCAACTGCCTTACTGTCATCGATTCGAGATCGGAAGAGGTGGATGACGCAACCACACGCGATTCTCCGGACTGCATGGCCCGCACCTCAGAAGCTGGTCGTGGAATGACATGCGAAGAAACCACGGTACCCACTTTCTCGGCAGCGGCGCGCCCCGCATCGACGGCGGACTGGACGGCAGCAGTATCTCCTTCGATGAGGATGGTGACGAGACCAGCGTCTGCCTTCTCCATCCCCAATAACGTGACGCGAGACGATTTCACCATGGCATCAGCGGCTTCAATGGCACCCACGAGTCCGCGGGCTTCTACCATTCCAAGCGCTTGTGTACCAGATGATGACATTGGGCTCCCCCAGACGTGGGGCTCATCCGAAGATTTGAAAGACTCGCCGACTCGCTAACAAACCAGCGATCGACGCGATGTCACGGCTTTTTTCAGCCGGATCAGCTGCCTCCGTCGGGCAGGATCCCTTCAACATCCGAGTGCGGACGTGGGATCACATGGACAGAGACCAGCTCGCCGACGCGTTCTGCAGCTGCGGCGCCCGCATCGGTTGCAGCCTTGACGGCCCCTACGTCGCCGCGAACCATCACGGTGACGTATCCCCCTCCAATCTTCTCCTTGCCCATGAGCTGAACCCGGGCTGCCTTGACCATGGCATCAGCGGCTTCAATGGCGCCCACGAGTCCGCGGGTTTCCACCATTCCGAGTGCAATTCCGTAATCGTCTGACATTGCGCGTCACATTTGGATTTTTAAAGCGCCCGCAAAGGCGTGCGGAGCACGGCGGGAGACTCATCGAATATAGGTGGTGCTCCGCACGTTTGTCAAAGATTCCGCACCGTGGCTTCACATGGGATGAGTATACTTGCACGCCCCCAAAACACCGTCTCGATCCATGATCAAAGCAGCTCTCATCGCCGGCGCGCGGCCCAACTTCATCAAGATTGCGGCTCTGGAGTATGCATTTCGGACATCAGGCAAGTTCGAGAACCTGCTGATCCATACCGGGCAGCACTACGATGCCAAGATGAGTGACATCTTTTTTCGGCAATTGGGCATGCCAGAGCCGGATATGTACCTCGGGGTGGGTTCCGGGAGTCACGCGCCCCAGACGGCCCGTGTGATGACAGAGATCGAGCCGGTTTTCCAGGAGCACCAGCCTGATGTCGTGTTGGTCGTCGGTGATGTCAATTCGACCGTGGCCACTGCATTGACGGCGAAAAAACTGCATATCCCGCTCGTCCACGTGGAGGCCGGATTGCGTTCCTTCGACCGGTCCATGCCAGAAGAAATCAACCGCATGGCGACGGATGCCATTTCGGATTGGCTGTATGTGTCTGAACCTTCGGGAGAGAAACACTTGCTGGCCGAAGGTCAACCGGCTGATCGGATCATGTTTGCCGGGAATGTGATGATCGATTCGCTTCGACGGTTCGAGGATCAGGCACGTTCAACGGCTGAGCACGAACGAAGAGGCCTGGAGGCGGGCAACTATTTCTTGATCACCGCCCACCGTCCCGCCATGGTGGATGTCCCGGATCGCCTGGCCGTATTCGCTGATGCGTTGCTGCGTCTGGCTGAGCAAGCACCCGTGGTCTTTCCAATCCACCCACGCACCGCGTCCCGACTGCAGGATCTCCCGATCGGTCGCCAGCTGATTGATCATGAACGCGTCCACCTGACCGAGCCGATCGGCTATCTGGAGTTCATGTGCCTGATGATGCACGCCGGATTGATCGTCACCGACAGTGGCGGCATTCAGGAAGAAACCACCGCGCTCCTTCAACCATGCGTCACCGTCCGACCCAACACCGAGCGTCCGGTGACCGTCGATGAAGGTACCAACATTCTCATGGACCTGGATGCTGAACAGATTGCACAGGCCGGCGTGAAGGCGCTTTCTGGAAACTGGAAACAAGGCCGCATTCCCGAAAAATGGGACGGCAAGGCGTCAGACCGTATCGCTTCCCATCTGGCTGATCACCTCTAGTCAGGCTCCGACAACAGCTCCCGATACGTATCGACGAGTGGAACGGCAGTAGCCTCCCAGTTCCACCGCTGTTCCACCGCCGTGCGTCCCTTGCGAATCATTGCCTCCCGGGCTGCAGGATCTGACACGATGCGGTTCACACTCGCCGCCAGTGACTCCGGGTTGCCCGACGTGTACACCAGTCCATTGGATTCGAGCGTGACAATCCGCTCCAAGGGCTTGCAATTGGAGACCACACACGACAACCCGGCATGCATGTAGTGAAACAGCTTGTGCGGAATGGTGTGATCGGTGTGCACGGTCTTGCGATGAGGGATCAAACCGATCGTCGCCGCCTCCATGTATCCCCGCACCGCTGATTGATCCTTCCAGCCGAGGAAATGCACGCTTTGGTCAACGCGCAGGTTTGACGTCAACGCCTCCAGCTCACCACGCACGGCACCGTCGCCGACCAGGACAAGTTTGGCGTCAGGATGATCGCGAAGAATCGCAGGCATGGCCCGGATCGGGTCCTCCAGACCGCGGTGGCGATCCATTCCTCCGGTGTAGAGCAAAATCGGGTCCCCAGCGGGCATGTCCTCAGGTGTTGAGGGCGACCAATCGTCGAATGAGGCCCGAAGGATGGTATTGGGTACCGTGGTCACATGATGAGCTTTACAGCCAGCCTCATTCATGCGCGACCCGATCCGTTCGGCCATCTCGTCAATCACCACGATCAATCGATCGACATCACACGACCAGGCCAGCTCCAATTCTTCCCAGCGCTTCAGGTTGACCACCCATTTGCCCGGGGCCGTGGTACTCCATTTGTAGTGCTTCAGAGCCTCGACCCAGTTTTCGTGCATGTCGCCGACGACGGGTACATCGAGTCGTTTTCCGGCACGCAGCGCAGCACCAAACAGGTACAAGTCGTGCGCGTGAAGCGCATCGATGGGACGATTTTTGTTTACCCGTCGGATAGGACCGTGCAGAATCCAATCCATGAGGGGAAACGAAGCCGCCAACCCGCGCGCTTTGTTGCGGATCTGGCGCGAAACACGGGCCCGATGAACATGGATATGGTCGTCGAGCTGGAAGGAGGGTCGCGGATCCGGATCCAGCGCGATAATGGTAACCTCAAACCCGGCGTCCGCCAGCGTTCGTGCTTCGTTCTCAACACGCAAATCCGGCGGAAAAGCGTGGTCGAGCAGCATACATATGTGTGGACGGATAGGCATCGGGATCAGCCTGGGTGCGAATCGGTGCTCAGGCCTGCCAGAAGCGTGTCCGCGATGCAGGCGGAGGCCGTGGTTCCTTCCGGCGCTTCGCCGAAGGCCGGTGGTGCTCCGACGGGATCACTTGCCACGGCGTCCATGATGGCCTTCGGCGAAGCGCCGGCCAGGACGTTCCAGCCCCCTTCAAGGGTCTCTGTCCATTCCGTCTCGTCACGCAATGTGATGCATTGCTTGCCAAGCCAGACCGTCTCTTTCTGCAGGCCACCTGAGTCTGTCAGCACCTTGCGACTGGACGATATCAGCGTGAGCATGGCGAGATAGGACACGGGCGGAATGATGTGGATCGAGGGTGAGAGACTCAAATCCGCTACTCGACCCTTGGTGCGAGGATGAAGAGGCAGAATAACCGGGGCATCCAGGTTACCCAACGTATCGAAAATGGCCCGGAGACGCCGAGGATCGTCGGTGTTTTCGGCCCGGTGCACGGTGGAGAGATAAAACTCGCCAGCGCCGAGTTCCGTCAATGCCGACAGGGGACTCTGCAAGGCTGCGCGTTCGGCAAAGAACCGGGTCGCGTCCAACATGACATC
The DNA here is from genome assembly GCA_028284865.1 of Rhodothermales bacterium. GTDB lineage: Bacteria > Bacteroidota > Rhodothermia > Rhodothermales > UBA10348 > JAAZVD01. Next base: position 40,609 of record JANQQV010000023.1, read on the forward strand.
ACCATTCAGGACGACGCCGCGCGTCATGCCTTCCGATGCCAGGTGATCAACCGCGGTCTGGGTCGGGCAAAACAGCCAATCAGACAAACGATCCGTCACAATCCGATTGATTTCTTCCGGCATCGCTCTATTGAACGAACGCAGGCCCGCCTCCACATGAATGAGCGGGATCGAGGCCTTTGAGGCCACCATGGCTGCAGCCACAGTGGAATTCGTATCGCCGTAAACCATGACGGCATCGGGACGCACTCCGTCGTGGATCAGCTCCTCGAGACCCGTCATCATCGCGCCCGTCTGTCGGGCATGCGATCCGGAGCCCACTTCCAGGTTGTGGGCCGGTGCGGGAATCCCCAGTTCGCCGAAAAAGACATCGCTCATGTCGGCATCGTAATGCTGGCCGGTATGGACCAGGATTTCACGAACGCCCGCTGCTGCAAGCGCGTGGGATACCACGGCTGCCTTGATGAATTGGGGGCGAGCGCCAACAACGGTCAAAATGGTCATAAACGATTGAACTGACTAAGAATTGAGGTCATCAAGAATGCCTGCCAACGCGGCGGCTTGCGTGCGGCGAGAATACGGACCCAAGTCGTCATGAGTGGCGCCAATCACCGGTTGTCCTGCCTCCCAAGCCTGGTAATGGCGATCCAATTCCTCGGCAAGACCCGATTCATCTTCGTAGCTGTACAGCCTTCCCCCACCGCTGTCGCTCAGCAAACCATCTGCCTCGCCGCCAGGTTCACCAAGCGCAATCACAGGGCGAGTCGAAGCCAGATACTCGTACACTTTGCCTGTGACGATGCCCGCCGACCCCATCACCCGATTGATGGGCAGGAGGAGCGCAGCGGCAGTCTTCATCCAGCTTACTGCCTCGGCATGCGGAACGTATCGAATACAAGTTACCCGCTCCGAAAGTCCTCTGCGTCCAATTTGCTCCAGAATCGTTGGATCTACGTTGCCAATGAACACGACCTGCAAACGGGGCCACCGAGAGGCGTTTTTATCGCGCTCCAGCACGTTCCACAGGGGCTCCGGGTCGCGAGCTGGTGAGAGATTACCCGTGTGGACCAGCAGGAATCGGTTCTTGAGCTCAGTGACTGCCTGGGAGGTTGACAAACGATTCTGATCCGAATCCAGCATATCGTCGGGGTCGAAACCGTTTCGGATCACCTCGAATGGTGCTCCCACCGCGTCCGTCATATGCGCAGCCAGATCCTTGGTCACCGCGACCCGAGCATGCGCATGCTGCAATGCTCTATTGCGTAGCCGCTCGTCGCGACGTCTGGCCCAATTCCCTGCTGGAAGCATGGCTTGATACGCCGGGTCCGGCCAGGCATCCCGAAGATCAGCAACCCAGGGAATACCGGTCTCCCGTGAAAGCCTGTAGCCAACCAGGTGGGCAGAATGCGGAGGCCCAGTTGTGACGATCGCATCGTAGCCGGGACTTTCAGAGAGCCGACGGCCAGCCTTCACGGCAAATCGAGCCCAGCCCACGCGAGCATCCGGCAAGAAGACGTTGGCACGTATCCACCGGGCGAATCGCTCTTTCGTCGAGGTGTGATCTGCACCCAGAAAGCCCACACCCACCACATCCTGCTTGGACCGCCCCATCAGCCGGGCGTACATCGAGTATGGGTCCCAGGAATCGGTCCGCTCGACGTGCGTCTCTGCGGGCACATCGGCTGCCATGGCTGGATCAAGATCGGGATAGGCGGCCTTTTCCGGATCCACCGTGAGTACGAGCGGCTCCCAGCCGGACTCAGGCAGGTACTTCACCATCTTCAGTCCGCGCTGAACGCCGGACCCGCCTGAAGGCGGAAAGTAGTATGTGATGTAGAGGACCCGTTTCAAGATGCGTCAAGGTTCGACCCGCGAACGATCGTGCCAAGGATGTACCATCGCAGTGCCATTCGGCCCATTCGAGGGCGGCTATTCCGCGGCTTCAGCGGTGGCGGAGCGCCTTCGCCAGGCCAGAACGCCGAATACCAACAGAAGCCCGTATGTCAGCCCGGTGCCCGTAGCCGTGATCAAGAAGCTGTTCCGGTATGCCGGAGGATCGAATACCAGTCGAACCTCGTGATCACCCTGTGGAATAACGATTCCCCGCAGCAGATGATTGACTTGAATGATATCTGCTTCGTGACCTCCAACCGTCGCTTTCCATCCCGGGGGATAGAAAATCTCACTCACGACCAACAAGCGGGATCGATCGGTGGAAACCTCGAAGGACATTTCTTCAGCCGAGTAGGAGCCCAGTGAAACCGTTGATTCGCCTGAATGGCCGGACAATGCCGCGACGTCCAGAGCTACCGATTCGGTCACGTGTGCCACACGGGCCGGTTCGAATCCGATGCCGTTGATGGCTGCCCAAACCTGCTCATGTCCCGGATGCGCAGCGATGGAGTCGACCAGCCACGCTCTTCCGGGCATCTCCTGATTTCGGAAAACCGCTTGCTGTGTCTCCTGGTCCTGATAGACCGCTTCAAATCCGGGTAAACCGCCGGGAGCAACAACATAGCCCACGTTCATCATGTCCAATGCGGCCGTGTTGACGCCGTTCGGTCCACTGAAGATGATGTGGTCCAGAAAGTCCTGATACAGGCGAAGCTTCGCACCAGAATACCCGCCCAATGACTCGTGGAAATAGGAAGGCCGGGCATTCTGAACCGGGTGCTGCCCGAATTCCAGGGAAAGCACGCGAAACGATCCATCCCCTCCTTGCGCCTCCCGTTGCTGAACGAGATAGCGGTCGAATCCGAACTCCTGAACGGATTCCGAGGCATCAGCAACGGGTGACAGACGGTCTTCATTGATGTGCCTCCTGGCCACACCGGTCAGGTCGATGACCAGCGTAAAGAACACCACCAGACCGACGACCCAATAGGGCAGTCGTCTGCTGTGAAGGAGATAAATCAACGTCCCAAGCAGGACGATCACGAACAACGAGCGGAACGCATCACTTGAGAATGCATCGATCCGCTCAGCCGTGATCTGAGCAAGTTGCTCGTCAATGAACTGGGCAACCCGGGGGTCTGTCATGGAGACCTCGGGATTGGAGCGTTGAATCTGCGACTCGATCTGCGCACGCTCGCCCGGGCGTTCGAACGAATACATGGTGGTCCCCATCACATTGAGAACCAACAACAAGGCTCCAAAGCCGAGGACCAATCTGAACGCAGGGCGTGCGGTCAGCGCGCTCTCGCCGTCATCACCCTCAACCAATGATGCCATTCCGCGGGCAGCCAGCAAGGCCGCCAGCAGAGCAGTCAAGGACAACCATGTTTCAGGTACCCGGAAGGCGTCGAACAACGGAAAAAACTCGAACATGGGCCGGTTCAGCAGCGAGAGGTTTTCGCCGAGGGCAAACAGGATGGAAGCCAGTAATCCAAGGGACAAGGCCAACGTCGCGCGATCCCGGACACGCCAGAAGCCGAGTGCCAGGAAAAGCACGGTCACCATTCCGAGATAGTGCGGTCCACCCGTGAAGGTCTTCGCACCCCAGTAGGTCGGACTTGCCCCTCCGTATGCGTCCGCCACCAGCAATGTGATCAACTCGCCGGGGCCCTGACTCCATGCCATCGCATACTCCCACGCCATTCCTCCTTCCGCGCCCCCGGTAGTGGACCCGCGGATCGTGTAGGGCGTGATTTCCGCGTGGGACATGTAGGGTTGAGCGACCATCATCAACCCCAGGATCGAGCCGAGAGCAAGCATTCCGGTTCCCTTCAGGAAAGCATCCCGATCTCCACCCCTGAAGGCATGAACAGCTTCAACCAACCACCAGATGCCAGCCGCAACCGTGATGTAGTAGGTAATCTGGACGTGTCCAGCCCGCAGATTGGCTGCCAGTGCGATGGCAAAAAGCAGGGCCGACACCACGTTTCGCTTCTCCATGGCCAGCAAGAACGTGAGCAGCATCCACGGAGCCCAAGCAAGGGCGATGTACTTCGAATTGTGGCCAGCGGCCAACAGCACCGGGATGTAGGTCGTGAATCCGTAGGCAACCGCGGCCACAGCCGAGGACAGGGATTCCTTCGTCAGGCGGAACGCGAGTAGATACGTGCCAATCAGCAGGAGCCACATATGAGAGGTGGGCCAGATCAACAGCCGAAGCTCCCTCATCAGGACATCAACCTGCGGCACACTCAGCTCAGGCGAAATCATGTACCCCGGCATGCCCGCGAATACGCGTCCGGCCCACAACGCAACACCACCCGTTTCCTCTTCCATCTGGAGCATGGACTCGGCCATGGCTCTCCACTGGATCGTATCTGTCGCAATCAGTTGCCCGTCGGAAAAGTGAACCGGAGCGAAAAAGACTACGGCGATCACCATCAAGAGCCCGATCATGAAGCCATGACGCTTCCAATCCGTTTGGCGATCCCAAAGACCGAACCACTCAGGCGTGGGCATTTCCTTGGATGGGGCGCTGCGGCGCTTGGTTGGCCGTTTTTTCTGACTCAAGGAAGCTTCCGGTTGGCTCGGGTGAACAGGCGAACAGCGAGAATCTGATCGGCCGCAAACTACGGCAGCCGTTTCTCTCCTGTTCCAGCTTCAGACAGATGCTGTGTCATGGCGTCACGCACATCTTCCATCAGGCGAGGAATGTCGTTTCTCGTCCATCCCGTGATTTCAATTGGCGTACCGATGCGGATATTCATGATGCCGGGTCTGGCTTTCTTCGTCTTCTCATTGAAGAGCTTGTGAGCGTTGATTACGGTCACAGGCACCACCGGTACCTGCGCTTCAATGGCCAGCAGGAATGCCCCTCGCTTGAATTGCGCAAGCTCGGCCGAATGCGACCGGGATCCTTCGGGAAAAATGGCAACGGACACTCCATCCCGGATCTTTTCGCCAGCCCGCTTCATGGATTCCACGCTCTTCTTGGGATGAGAGCGGTCAATAAATACAGAAGGCGATGAGCGGATGGCCTGTCCCAGAAAGGGAATGCGTTTCAATTCTTCTTTCGCCACCCACCCGAAAGGAATCGGAATGGCCGACCCAACAGCCGGGATATCCAGCGCCACCTGGTGATTGATGGCAAATACCACGGGCTGATCAGATGCCAGAGGTTCACTGAATCGGGTCCTGATCAGGATGCCCATCCCTGCGGCCATTCCAACACCCCACACGGTCGACCAGAAGTTGAACGCTCTGGGATTGGACGTCAGCGACAGCGTGATGACGGTACCGATACCACAAACAACCGTCATCAGGGTTGCCCAGAGCAGGGCCCAAGCGAAAAATACGCGCTGAAGAAAGGTACCCAGCATGAAAGGGACGCGGGTTCTGGGAGCAGGGGTTGAGTACGAGAGTCCACTCGACTCGGAAAATGCACAACTCGTCTGCTTTTTGAAAGATGCCATGATCAGGATTTGATTGATTGTCATCCCGAATCGTGGTGATCGTTGCGTCCGTCACTTTTTTGTCGATATCAGGACACGCACCGGAGATCACCAGGCTCCCATGAATCCGGAATGTCATGAAACGCCTCTTCACTTCTCGTTTTTGCTCACCGCTCCTGATGGTCATCCTGGCCGCGGCGTTCCTGGCAGAGCCTGCCGTCGGTCAGGTCAAAGGACTGATCCATATCGGAGTAACGGGCTCATCTTTCCGGGGAGGCAGTCTGGAAAATGCTTCGCCCATCTACCGCTTTTCAGGTGGGGCTGGCGTCCGATACGTCTACCCGAATGGATTCGAACTGGAGTCAGGTCTGGACTACTTGGTCAAGGGAGCTGAGCTCGAAGGTTCATTTGAGGGACTGCCTATCATTGGTGTATCAGAAATCACGTACCTCAGCGTCCCCATGCTCCTTGGATATCGATTCAATCAGACGGGTCGATTCCAGCCTCGCGTTGTCGCAGGTCCATCCATGTCCTTCAAAACCGATGCCCGTATCAGTTACCGGGCTGTGGGTGGGGACATCGAGCAATCCACGACCGATGATGGTATCCAAGATCGGGATCTCGGATGGGTCCTCGGATTGGACATGAATACCCGATTCGGGGGTGAAATCCTGACCGGGGGACTTCGGATGACGTTTGGAAACTCGAACGCTCGAACGGCAGACCCGGAGGTTTTACACACAACGGTTGCCCTGTTCGCCGGAATCGTGTTCTGATCCAGCCCAAGTAGAATCGTTGTATCCCGTTCAGGGCAGGCGATCAATCAATTCCCGAGCCAGGCGCAGCGCCTCTGACGTTGCCACATCCAATGCCTGGGAGCGCTGTGTCTCGGATCGGGGACGCCAGTCGCCGAAGCCGTGTTCGGATGCCGTGTCGAATGGGGTTCGGGCATTCAATTCACTGATGCCTGCTGGTGGTAAATCGTCCTCGTAAGTTGACCACAGGTCGGCCCCCAGACATGGTGTTGAGTCTTCCATGGAGACGACCGTGATCGAGGAGATAAGGGTTCGATCCCACGGAAAATGACGAACCAACATGTCCGCACCCTGACACTGTTCGCGTTCGCCGCTCACCAAGGCAACGATGATGGTCTGTGGGAAAGCTGACCAAGTGCGTTGCAAAGTCGCCGCGCGTCGAGCGGCCGTCATCAAGCCAGCTGCCGGAATGGCCAGATCTGATCCGTCAGTCCACGACTGGGAGCCCTGGAGTCCACTACCATCAATCGGCGCAATCCACACGACCACTGAATCCCGGTGCATGGGATCGGCACCCGGTATCATGCCGATCACATGCATGGGTGCCGAACTCACTTGATCGTCGATATCAATATCTACCTGCCACCAGCGAATGGCGTCCATGTCGACATCATCATTCCAACGAATGCCATCGAGATCAGGCAGAAGTGATTCGGTATCCGTGCGCGTTTCCGTTTCCGGTATTCCAGTGATCAGATAGTCGCGGCCCTGTGCGGCACGCGTGGAGTCTCTGGTCACCCAAGTGATGTCAACGGTTCGAGGTCGGACGATCCGGGCCGCGTACTGGAGTCGGTACTCCCCTTCGAGGACAGGCTGAAGTCCGTTTGCCCGCAACTGTGCAGCCAGATAGGTGGCTGCGCGGGTAAATCCTCGCGATGCGGTGCTCCGACCTTCCGTTTCTGCGCCGTCCAGATAGCTGATATCGGCTCGAGCCCGGTTGATCAGGTCAGCGGTTGCGGCAATCTCTCTCTGGTTGGCGGGAAGGTCGCCTGAGGTGTTTGCACACGACGTAAGGAAACCAGCCCACGCAATCATCAACAGATAACCAAGCGTACGGCGAAGTCGAAAAGGGCCAGAAACAGTCATGGGAGAAAGATAGGCTATCTTCCTCCCATGACAATCGATGGAATAGTCTTCCAAGTGGGCCGGACTTACTTGTCCCGGTTCTTGATTTCGACCGAGTTGCCAGCTTCTTCAGAAACCTGAGCGTCAAAACGCTCCAGGGAACGACGGACCGACTCCCGCTGCGTCTGCAGCAGATCGTTGGGCAGATCGCGCATCATGCGAGCGCGGATCGGATCCACGACATTGGCTTCGAGAGAAATGACCAGCTCTTTCTGGGTCACACTCTTCTGGGTGCGGCCGAAGATGTAGCGGAATCCGAAGAACCATTTCGGCATGTCCTTCAGGATGGGGACGCCGCGACGAGAGATGGACTCCTCTGTGCTGTACAGACCACCTATCACGGTCTGCTCGCCGTCGAGCATCAACAACTGGGTATTGGCCAGGCTGCGATCAATAGTCGGACCCGTGGCAGAAGGCCGGCTTCCGGACTTCTCGACTTTCACCTCCAGGTGAAGGAATTCGGCTACGGGAGCTCCGAGCGTATCTGCAAGTGGCTGTTCGATCAGAGTCGGAGTGACCTCGATGATGATCCCCGTCTTGAAATACTGGGTCGCGATGTTGCCAAACGTATCACGGATCTGGACCGGAACGTCCGAGCCGATCTGGATATCGCCTTGTTCTCCGCTCTGCACCGTCACGGACGGGTTGGCGACTGTCTCTCCAACACCGGTGGCTTCGGCCAGACGGAACAGGGAGTTCAGATTCTTGAAATCGATCTGGCTGGGGGCCTCGATAACGTCTTCCATCCCTTTGAAGAGGTCATCCGTCTTCAACAGGAAGGTCAGCTGGTTTTCTGAACCGCCGCCTGAAGACGATCCGCCACCGCCTGTCCCACCGGTTGAGCCAAAAAGGACACTCCAGTCGATGCCCGAATCCTTGGCCTTCGTGTGGTTCAGCTCGAACAGAACAGCTTTGATTTCAATCTGGCGCGTATCCAGGGTAGCTGGGGCAAGCGTGCTTCCCTCGGAAACACCTCTGTCTGTACCCGTGGCCGCATCGGCGTCCAGAATCAAGTCCTCTACGACTTTCTGCTGGATCATGAAGTAGCGCTCGGTCTCACGGTATTCCAGATCGTTGTACTGGAGAACCAGCTCAAGCGCATCCAGAAAGTGCATTCCCGAAATGGAAATGCCGATCGGGTGATCCCGGGTATCCGGATCCACCAGTGTTTTGCCGGCAACCCGCTCAAAAATGGGATTCAGATAGTCTGTAAACCGGTCAAATGGCGTCGAGGGCAGGAAAGACACCAATTGATCGGGTGGGATGTAAGCGCGAACCTGGCGCTGCTGCGCCTGTGCGGAGGATGAAGTGGCGACCAGGCCGATCCAGCACATGCTGGTCAGCAACAGGATCTGCCCCATCCGTTTCCAAGTCGTTCCATTCATGATGATGCCTCTCTGCCCCGGTTCAATAGTTTCTTGCTGGTGACAGCTGTACGTTTCCGCGGGCCTGGTTGTACAGCTGGTCCAGGTCCATGCTCAGCTCGATTCGCTCAAGGATGCCTCCCTTGTTCAAGCTTGCAATGACCTTTCCCTCTCTTGGATCGACGGAAATCACCTGACCTAAATAGACCGGGTCGCCGATTGCTACACTGAATTCCTCGTCTTCCCAGATCAGGACTGCCCGATCGCCGACGATGGAAACGAGCGTGGCTTCCGCCATGTCCAGCAGGCCTTTCGTATTGGGAGGAATATTCTCAAGGATGAGTGGTGTGAAGGGATCGCTTGCCGCCCGTGGAGCCGGCAACACGTGGGCCGGGACGTTTGGCAGGGATGTAGACATGTCGGTAGCGCTGAAATTCAGGCTCTGCGGTGCTCCTTCAGCTGAATCCGATGCACTAAGCCCTACAGCGCCTCCGAAATAGGCGTGCAATTCGAAGGTGAAGCTGACCATAAGGTCCATGCGCTTCCCTCCGGTCAGCGGATCGTCAGAGATCACTTCCGAGTGATCCAGTTCAAGTTCCTCGATGCGGAACAGCTGACGGTCATTCTCGATGCTCCATACCAGTTCATAAAGCGCATCGAAATCGCCTCGTCCATCGACCTCAAAAACGTATCGATTGAAGTCATCCGTCTCCGCCAACTCGTCGAATGACACATTGAACACCTCGAAGCCATATTCGGAGTGATCGTTCATGAAGCGGATGACTTCTTCTGAACCGAGCGTGCGGGGAACGACTTTGTAGCGTGCATTCCATCGCGTAACGACACTGTTTGCAACTCCCTCGGAGTCTCCCATTTCGGCCATGAGTGAAGCCAGTTCGGCCTGCTTCATGCGCGCCACCTGCTCGGCCTTTTCCAGGCGCTCCAGCTCATCAGGCTGCATGAAGTAGGTGGCGTAGATACCGCCGCCAGCCGCGAAGAGCCAGCAAACGGAAAGGATGACCAGGTTCTGGATGAGATTCGACATGGAATTATCCTCCAGCCTCGGTTGGTTCACCGGTCGACAGGACGTCTTCCGGACGCAGAATCGCTTCTCCCGACTCAACGGGCTCAGCCGTCGCTTCCGACAGAGGCTGCTGATTGAATTGTCCGCTCGCGATTTCCGCAGCGTGCTCACGCAGGTAGTATGCGGCGTCGGGAAGACCGCGATGAATGAGCATGGTCATCTGGAATTCGAAGACCGGGACTCCACGAATCTCCGCGTAAGTGATCTGCTCAATAATGGCTTCGGCTCGCGAAGCAAATTCCACGATTCGATTGCGATCGAGAGCTGTTCCAGTCATGACCAGCTCGCCGTCGCCTTCCTCTCCCCAGCTTCGAATCCAGAGCCCATCTACTTCGCCCGTGTTCGCGGCAGTGCGCTCGAGTGCGCGACTCCACACATCACTGCCTACCAGCAACGAGTCCAGTACATCGAGGGCTTCAACGAAGCCATTGGAACGCATGCGCAGACTGTCTATCCGGGATTGCAGATCGCCTGCGTCACCTGAAATGGTCTCCTCAGGATAGTTTCGCAGCTCGAAGCGAACCATCTCGATCTCGTGACTCTGCGCGAAGTAGCGTTGTACGAAAAACAACGTCGTGCTGAAAAGGATGAGGATCATCGCCGCCACCGGCCACGAGAAAGGCAGGGTGAACTTGCGACCGCGAAGCTGTGGATCCAGGAGCGACGTCTCAGGAAAAACGGATTCCCAGAGCTCATCGCGGACCAGGCGAAGCCCGGCCAGAATGGCCAGCAAGGTTTCCGTCTGCAGTGGATCCTTTGACACCTCCTCAAATGGAGGCATGATGTGACGCAGCAACGTGATGGTCGAATCAGGGAAGACCATCTCGAGTCGTTCCCGAATGGCGGTTTCTGATTCGTCGCAGAACAGCAGGATCCGATCCGAATCGCCGGCTCCAAACTCATCGTACATGAGCAGGATGCGACTGCAGATTGTGTCTGTCGGGTCAAATGCCGTGATGGAGCGGAGTGATTCGTAGTGAACGAGCTCCTGCCCTACCATGAACATGACCAACGTATCGTCAGCACCCACGCGGATCACGACCGACGTTTCTTCTTCATGCTCGGGATCGTTGCTGATCGGCTCTGCGGATGCCGTCTCATTCATCACTTCGGCAACAGCATCGTAGCGATACTCAGCCAACAGGGATGCACGAGCGGCTCCCAGAAGCAAACTGACTTCGTTGTCAAGCAGAGCGACACCCGGGAACGGACGCTTACGATTGCGAATCGCCTTCAGGGACGGGGTGACCGGTTCATTCGACTGGGAATAGAGAGCCAATCTGGCTTCTTCCTTCCCATTGAAATCGAACAACGGCAAGAATGCTACCTGATGATCCTCGATAGCTGGATTGCTCTTCTGAAGCTGCTTGATCAGCGCTTCCCGGGTGTTCGATTTCTTCTTGGACTTCTTCTTGGCTTTCTTGCCATCCTTCGCTGAGCCGTCTTTGGACTCTGCATCGGCTTGCGTAATCGAAAAGACCTCTGACCCGAGGTAATCTGAGGGAAGCGCAAACACGACGCGGACATTTTCATATCCGGCATCCGCGCACTCGGAAACGATATCCTGGATCTCCAGATCACACGGCACCGCCAATTGGGTCGGTGCCATGAGTTCGGAATCCATGCCTTCCTCGACAGGGAGATCACCAAACTCGGAGGCCAGGAACATGCCAGCGTTCACGCCGCTGTCCTCTGTAGCCTGGAAGGAGACATCGCTCGGGATGTCGTCCTGGATTTCAGGGGCCTCGACGGCCATCATATCGACGCCGGCACGCTTGCGTACAAACGTCCGCAATACGACCGGACCTGTTGCCGTGTCGTGCAGCAATACGGCCTGGATGCGCCGACTCGACGGCGCAATCGCCAGGATGAACTCGCTCTTTGTGCTGTACTTCAACATGCGTGTGCTACTTGGCCAATTGCTGGAATCGGCGCTTGTTGTTGGCGTGGTCCAAAGCCACGTCCGGGGTGATCAGCCCCTGACGCATCAGGCGATAGAGATCCTGTTCGAGTGTGATCTGGCCGATATTCCAGCCCTCCCACATCATCTGATAGATCTCGTTGGTATTGTCATTCTTGATGGCAGCGCGAGCCGAAGGCGTCATCCAGAGCACTTCCTTCGCGAGGATGCGACCACCACCTACTTTGGGCAGCAGTTTCTGGGAGATGATGCAGCGCAGCACATCAGCCAGTCGGTTGCGCACTCGGCTCTGTTCTTCTGAAGGGTATTCGGCAATGATGCGATCGATGGACTCTACAGCGCTGGACGTATGCAGCGTTGAGAACACCTTGTGGCCCGAGTCGGTAATCTCGAGGGCAGCCGAAATCGTGGACGGATCGCGCATCTCTCCGATAACGACGATGTCAGGATCCTGGCGAAGGGCCTGGACGATGCCTTCCTTGAAGGTCGGGACGTCCTGTCCTACTTCACGGTGACGGATGATGCACTTGCGACTCTCGTGGACGTACTCGATCGGACGCCCAATGATGATGCAGTGGCCGTGTACATCGTCGTTGTTTGCGTCAACGATGGAATCCAGCGTTGTCGATTTTCCGGATCCGGTGACACCGGTTACCAGCGTGAGACCATCGCGCACGTGCCGGAATTTCAGGCCTTTCTCGATGCTTGGATGAAATGCGAGGCTCTTGAGTGAGCGGATGTCAGCGGTGATGGCACGCATGTTCAGTGCGAGATAGCCCATATCGAGATACGCCGTCGCACGGAATCGTTGGCTGCGGATCCCTGCGCCCTCCTGAAGCTCATAGGAGAAGTCGGCCGAGTTGCTTTCCATGAGTGCGTGCATTCCGCGCTTGCTCAGCAAACTCATGATCAAAAGAGATCCTTCATCAAGTGAGAATCGCGGAATGTTCAGGTCGGGCCGCTTTTCACCATCAATCCTGAACCAGATGAAGCCGCCAGCGCTGGCACCGCCAAGGTCTATGTCCGACGCACCGTTCGTGGCCATTCTTCCCAGGAAGGAGTCCATGTAGCGGCGTAGCGAAGCCTTGTCGCGGGAGTCGATTTTTGAAAGCTTTTCTGCTTGGTGGCGAATACGGTCGATGCCAACCAATCCGCCTGGAGTGCTTTCAGCAATTGTTTGAACAAAAGCAGGGAGGTCCGTCATTTGTGCGTAGGAAGAAGAACGGGATGGGGCCCGCCCAAGTGCTCCATTTTGCCTGCGATTCTCTCCACGACGCGATGTGCCCTCCTTCACGGGAGCGCCTGATTCGGTTCGGTTCGAAAATCGAATGTTGCGTGTCGCCATCTTCTTCGGTAGTGGCACCTGCGGTGCTATCTGTATACGAGACTCCTTACATCGGACGTATCGGCTGACGGTGCCTTCACTTAAGCGAAAATGCCCCCAAGTGCAGGTGCCACAATGCATCCAGAATGCACAACGCGCCCGCGGCCAGAGGCCGCGGGCGCGTCAAATCTTGTGGAGAATCCCATCCGATTGGACCGATTCTCCGGCGATGTATGGCCAGGACTAGTTCCCTACCCAGACAGAGCGTCGCGTGGTTGCACGGGCCGCATTACGGACCGACTTGCGTGCATCCCGCTTCAGGGCACGGGCCACTTCACGCGGGCTAGCAGTCGGATGCTGCGCCAGATAGAGCGCTGCGGCGCCCGTCACGTGGGCAGCTGCGAGCGAAGTACCCGACATCACGGAGTAGTCGTTGCCAGGTGCCAGGGAGAACACATCCTCGCCGGGTGCCTGAAGGTCCACGAGTGCGCCGTAGTTCGACCAGGGCGAGAACACGTGATTACGATCGTGCGAACCAACTGTGATGGCATCAATGACGTGGGCTGGCGTGAATTTGCGAGCCGCATCACCAGCATTCCCTGCTGCCACCACAACGGTGATACCGGCATCGATAACCGAGCGAACAGCGTCGTCCAGGGCAGTGCGCTCCCAACCCACTTCTGCACCGAGGCTGAGGTTGACCACGGCCGGTTTGTCTGGATTGGCATTCTTCCATTCCAGAACGTCTTCCAGAGCGGCAATGACGTAGGTATCGTCACCGAATCCATCGTTATCGAATACCCGATAGTTGTGGACACGAGCTCCAGGCGCAACACCAACGATGCCACCGTTATCGTCCTTGGCTGCGGCAATACCCGCGATGGCCGTTCCATGCCCATCCACATCTTCGGTTGAACCGGAGAATGCATAATCACGGGAATCAACGACGTTCAAGTCCGGACTGGAGACACCGGTATCGACTACGAAAATGTCGATATCGACTTCACCCTGTCCGTCACCGGAGACAGACCAGCTTGCTGGTGCGCCGACATCCGTAATGGACCAGGGCAAACGCTGCGTGGTACCTGCCATGCTGCGCTGTCCCGGGGCAGACTGAACCGGAAATACCGGCTCAACCCAGGCAATCGTCTCGTCCTGCTCCATGAGTGCCAAGATCTCATCGAGATACTCGGTGGACACCCATAGTGAGTAGCCGTAGAACGTATTGGTGAACTCGTAGCGATCGACAACCTCATACCGATCGACGACCTCGTAACGATCAACGACTTCGTAACGGTCAACGACTTCATAGCGATCGACCACTTCGTATTGGTTTACAATGCGATAGGGATCGATGGCGAAAACGATGGCTGTTTGCTCACCATACTTGCCCGCAGCCTTGATGGCCTGGTCAAACAGATGAGCGTTGCGGATCTTCGGGGTGTTTTCGGATGCTTCTTCCTGTTGCGTGTTGACTACCTGATCAGCGCAACCGGTCATGATCACCATTGCCAGCAGGGCGACGGGGATCCGGTAAGCGAAGCGTTTGAGGAGTTCAGACATGACAGAGTCGAGTGTCTGGTGAAGGGAAAATGGATGTGATCGGTTTGTGGACCGATCGGGGCGGTAGTCCATTCATGGTCAGTATCGGCGGGCTGAATAGCCGTCTTAAGCCGCCCTCCTACCTGATTGACCCACACAAATGCTGTTCGCAACGGAAGAGGGCGCGCGGCTTTCGCCGCGCGCCCTCACTTCGGGTACACCGGGTCAGCACTGACTACTTGGGAGTGTCGCCAAACAGCTCCCTGGCATTGCGGATGGCCGTGCCGTTGGCCAGTCGCGAACCGGATTTCTGAATGCCCTCTCCCGCGTCTCCAACCAATCGTTCCATGGTTTTGCTGGACGTCTGCATGAGCTGGCGGGCTTTCGGCGTTCCGTCGGCCATGTCGAGTTGCTCCAGCATGTCCTTCAGGCCTTTGAGAGCAGAGCCGTTATAGGAGACCACCGATTCATCGAGCATGATGAATGTGATACCAGACCCCTCTGCATCCCCATTCTCATTGGACTGCGCACAATCACCAGAATTGTCCCAAGTGACATCGCCATACCACTGTGCGTCGTTCGCCCAGCCGGAATCATCCCACTCTTCCCAGTCGGATTTCTTGTTCGATTTCCCGGACTTCTTGGACGACTTCTCAGATGAATCGTACCACTTTTTACTGGATTTCCCGGACTTGTCCGACTTGTCCGACTTGTCGGATTTATCGCTCTTGTCCGACTTGTCGCTCTTGTCTGATTTCTTGCTGGACTTCTTGCTTGAGCCGCTGCCCGGGGTCAAGAGCACGGCTTCGACGAACAGACTGAATGCCTTGCTTGCCGACATCGTGACTCCGCCTCCCAGTCCAGCCATGTTGAGCCCATGAGGATCGCTATCGGCATGTCCGAAATCCTTGTCTGATTTCTTGCTGGACTTATCTGACTTGTCAGACTTATCGCTCTTGTCAGACTTGTCGGATTTGTCGGATTTGTCGGATTTGTCGCTCTTATCAGACTTATCCGACTTATCGCTCTTGTCGGATTTATCTGATTTATCCGACTTGTCGCTCTTGTCCGATTTACCGTTGCGCTTGCGTTTACCCCACTTACTCTCGCGCTCTGTCCAGTCCGAGTAATTGTCATTGTCATCTTCGGATACACACAGCGTGTCATCACCCGAATATGAGGATCCGTTCTGCGCAATCCACTCACTGGCATTGACAAACGCTTCGTTCCGGTCGCAGGTGTTCACGCCATCTTTCGGCTTCCAGTGGTGATACACACTCAACTCGTACAGGAGCTCGTCATCGTCAGCGTCGAAAACCTGGATGGTCAACGAGCCGTTGCGATTGTGCACGTCGTCTTGCACGTCGCTTGGTTTTGACGGCGCAAGAGCGCACAGCGATGTGAACGTGTAGGTGAAGATCTCCAGATCGCGCGGATCAATCGTCAGGTCCAGTGACTCGGTGGAGCTACCCGTGTAGGTGGTGTGGCCGACTTTGATCTGATAGGATCCTGCGCTGTTGTTCGAATTGATGGTTTTGATGCGAACATCCTCATCAACCGATCCCATCACGTTGTCCCAACACAGTCCGCCTTTCTTGCAGCCTGCACTGAGTACATCCACACCTTTGGTGTCGTACTTGTCGTCGTACTTGTGCTCGTGATAGATCTCCCGCTTGCTTTCCGGATAATCAAAGACGTCCACATCAAAGTGACCTCCAGGTAGCCCCCGATCAGACTCATCGATGGGATCTGGCTCCAGATGGCCACCTGAATCCTGACCGTCGACGATCAACGCGCCGTCGATCATGGACTGATGCTCCATCTTGAAGTTGGAGTCCTTACCACTCTGATAAACGATTCCGTGCCAAACAGCATTGTCCATGAAGGTGATATCCCCTTCAACGAACAGGGCGCCGTATCCCTGAAATCCCCCTTGCAGCACCAGATCTCCAGTGATCTGTACGACAGCAGGTGCAATCTGGCTACCTACGTTGTTTTCTTCGTTCCAGGTCTGGTTCTCTGACACATTGAGCCGGTTGGGACCGGCGTAGTCCTTGAGGGACGAGCGCAGGACGGCCATTTCGATGTACGGGTCGCCTTGGATGACATCCCCGGAACCGCCGTAGCCCGTGATGTGTGCGGGTTCTTCGGAAAAAGACTCGAATGCAGGTGAGTTGGTAGCCAGCAGGCCGTGCACGTGGGGTCCTGGACCAATCCCGCCTTGATCAAGGCCGCTGATTCGGGATTCATCCTCCAGGGAAACGCTCGTGATGGGTGCCATGATCGTCACGGCATCGAGAACGGTCTGGATGTCCCGCGAAACGGTACCTATGATTTCATACTCGTGATCACCGTACTTCCCGACCGCAATGATCGTGACGGTGCCATCTTCTCCATCCACGGCTCCAATGTCGTAGCGAGCCTTGCCGTACTGCACGTCCGTAGCAACACTGCGATAGGACTCGAAGCTCCTGCGGACTTTTGAACTGACAATGTTGTAGGCGCTGACGGCGGTCTCGCGGGCGATGACTTCAGACTTGTACTCCGCTTCTACCTGCGCCGATGCCAGGTCGCTCTGCGTTCCGGCCATGTACATGGATCCCAGCGAAAGCGTGGTCGCCATGACGAATACGAGGACTCCCTTACCCATAACGGTATCTCGATACTATTAAGAAAGTGAGGGGGTCATCGACTCTAATCGGCAGTCGATAAGGCCGTCTTAAATCCAGGGCATCTTTTTCTCGATTCGATCGAATGGGTCCAAATGAAAACGGGCGCGCGGCTTTCGCCGCGCGCCCGAATTAAACCGTCTTCGTGTAGGATATCCCTACTTGATCGTCGGAGATGAAATGGTCGGCGAAGAAATCTTGGTGTTCACCGACGACTCCAGCTTCGGCTCGTACCCGATCAGATCGCGGGCATCCTTGATCATGTCCTCGTTCGTGAGACGCGTACCCGTTTTCTGCATGTCCTCGAGGGCTTCCATTTTGTCCATTTCAGCCTGCGTATAGGTCGACTTCCGAGCCGTCTGGGCCATCTGGCGTGCAATCGGCTTGCCGTCCGACATATCGAACTCGTTCAGCATGTTCTTCAGGGCTTTCAAAGCCGAAGCGTTGTACGAGATGGTAGCGTCATCAGACATTGTGAACGTGATTGAGGATGAACCGACGTTGTCATTCTCGTTCGAGCGAGCGCAATCACCAGAATTGTCCCAGTAGATATCGCCATACCAACCGGCGTCGTTGTGCCAGTCTGAATCATCCCAGTCGGCATAGTCCGACTTCTTCTGGGATTTGGCTGACTTCTTGGACGACTTGTCGGACTTCTTACTCGACTTGTCGCTCTTGTCCGACTTGTCAGATTTGTCCGACTTGTCAGATTTCTTGCTGGACTTGTCACTCTTGTCTGACTTGTCCGACTTTTTGCTCGACTTTTTGCTCGAGCCGCTGCCTGGAGCCAGCAACACCGCCTCGACAAACAGACCGAATGCTTCGGTTGCCGTGATTGTGAGGCCACTGCCAAGACCTGCATTGTTCATGCCGTACGTGTCGCCGTCGGCGCTACCCCAGCTCTTCTTGCTGGACTTCTTCGAGGACTTGTCGGACTTCTTGCTCGACTTGTCGGACTTGTCCGATTTGTCGGACTTGTCCGATTTGTCGGACTTGTCCGATTTGTCGGACTTGTCGCTCTTGTCAGACTTATCTGATTTGTCGCTCTTGTCAGACTTGTCGCTTTTGTCAGACTTATCTGACTTGTCGCTCTTGTCCGACTTGCCATTCCGCTTGCGCTTGCCCCACTTGCTCTCGCGCTCGGTCCAATCGGTGTAATTGTCGTTGTCGTCTTCCGAGACGCACATGTCGTCATCACCCGCATATACGGAGCCGTTTTCAGCAATCCACTCGCTTGCGGAAAGGAAGGCTGCCTGACGATCGCAGACGTCACCGTCTTTTTCTTTCCAGTGGTGATATACCGCGACTTCGTACAGCATATCGTCGCTGCTCGCGTCAAACACCTGCACGGTGAAGGCACCATTGCGACTATCCGTGTCATCCTGAACGTCACTCGGCTTGGAAGCGGCCAGCGAGCACAGAGATGAGAAATCGAATGTGAAAATCTCCAAATCGCGTGGATCTACGGTGAGATTCAGTGACTCGGTCGTGCTTCCTGTATAGGTAGTCCCACCCGCCTTGATTTGATATGTACCTGAGCTCAAGCCGGCATTCATTGTGCGAATCGTCACATCATCAGTGACTCCACCCATAACCTGGTCCCAACACAGACCCGGCTTTTTACAACCTGCGCTCAGGATATCGATGCCAGTGACATCGTACTTGTCGTCATACTGGTGCTCGTGATAGATCTCCTTGGAGCTGCCTTCCTCGTCGAAAATATCAACGTCGAAGTGTCCTCCGGGAAGCCCACGATCCATTGGGCTGATTGGAGCGGGATTGATCTGATCACCGGAGTCAGTGCCGTCCATGACCATGGCGCCGTCAATCATGGAGTCGTCCGTCATGCTGAAATCCACATCGGATCCAGCTTGGTACACGACACCGTGCCACGTCGCACCGTTGCGCATCGAGAAGTCGCCTTCCACAAACAGGGCTCCATACCCCGTGAAGTCTCCTTCCAGTACCAGATCACCTGTCATCTGGACGATGACGGGTGAGCCAATGCTACCCATACTGTTGTCTTCGTTCCAGGTCGCGTTTTCGGAGACCACCAGACGGTTGCCACCAGAGTACTCCTTGATTGAACTGCGCAGGTTGGCAATTTCGATATACGGATCGCCCTGAATGACATCACCTTCCCCACCACTACCCGTGACGTGAGCACCTTCATCAGCGAAAGCATCATAGGCCGGCGTGTTCGTTGCCAGGACGCCATGGACGTTCGGACCTGAACCGGCACCACCGCGGTCCAAACCCGTGATCAACGCATTGCCACTCATATCGACATCGGCAATCGGTGCCATGATCGTCAATGCATCCAGGACGGTATCTGCATTTCGGGAAACTGACCCAATGATCTCGTATTCGTGGTCCCCGTACTTGCCGACAGCGATAATGGTAACCGTCCCATCGTCAGCCTCAACGGCTCCGATGTCGTACTTCGCTTTCCCGTACGCTACGTCCGTGGCAACGCTACGATAGGAATCGAAGCTGCGACGGACTTTCGAGCTGACAATATTGTAGGCGCTCACGGCGGTCTCGCGCGCAATGACTTCCGCCTTGTAATCGGCTTCGTTCTTGGCGTTTTCGAGTTCGTTTGCCGAGCCGGCCATGTACATGGCTCCCAGAGAGAGCGATGAGGCCATGACGAAGATGAGGACTCCTTTACCCATGGTGGTGCCCCAAATGAGGGATTGTAGTTGAAGGGTTCATCGGTTGGAATCGGCCATGCGATACCCCGACTTAAGCCTTCCAGCAGGAATCCGTACAGTCTGCAAAGACCCGCTCAGGCCGCTCAGGAATCGAGCGCTGGCGGCCGGACCGTAATGCCCCAATAGCTCCGGAAGAGATCCATATCATCCGCATCTCCCATGCCATAGACATTGATGGCGCGGACGCGTAGCAGTCTTGCCGACTCCACGGATCCGGTCGTACTTCCTGACTCGTCGAGCATGGTGATGGAAAAGGCCTGCAAGGTTGAAGAGCCTCCTCCAGCCGCTGCGTCGTCTTCGGTCCGGAAAAGCCGATAGAGCTGCACTTTTTCGCCATCCACATCCACGACATCTCCCTCTTCCAGCGTGTACGAAACCAGCATGTCGACACCCATTTCGTCTTCGCGCCAGAATGAGAATTCGGTCGTTTGGCCGTCGTCATTCGTCTCGATTGTCTCGATGGTGTCATCCGTTCCGTCTCCGACCAACAACAGGTCGTCTTCCAGGAAGTCGGCCAGGTTCAGGGTCTGCACTTTTGCTGCGTAAGCGACCGTCTCTTCGATGGCTGCTCGCTGTGCATTCAGATTCGTCGCAATGACGAGAAGAAGGACAGCTCCCGATACGAGGATGGACGCTATGTGATCAAGAAGAAACTGCATCGACTATTCGGAAATGACGCGCGTGAGTGTCACGAGAGCAACGGTATAGCGATCGCTGGTCGCCTGAATGGCTACCTCTTTATTCGAGGTCTCGCTCTCCGAAGGCGTTCCATCGTCATCGACAAACTGAACGCTGATGGCCAGGGTGAATTCGATGTCGCCATTGTGGACTTCAAACTCTGCGTCGATCTCATCCCCATCCCAGTCTTCCAGATCATCCCAGTCCGTGGTCATGTCGATGACCTCCAGCTGTTCGACCACGAGGGCATTTGCCATCAGCTCGAACTCCGTCCGATAGGCTTCATCGTAGGCCTGCATCTGGGACGTGTACTGGTTGATGGCTGCCAGTGCGGCAATCATCATGGCCAGGAATGCCATCAGGGTCTGACTCATCGAGCAAGGAAAGGAATGGAATGGATGTGCACAGTGTCAGTATCGGCTGGTGCCCGGACACCGTTAAATGGGTTTTCCACAACAAGTCGCAAAACGCTTAAATCGCTCGCCCGCACGGTCGATGATGAAGGGGCACCCTCCTCTGGGGTGAACCAAAATCGGGACAGGGGCCATATGGGATCGGATGCGGCATTTGAGGGGGTGCCCCGTCCGGTCCCGGCTCTCCCGGTTTTTTTTGTTTGAGCCCCGGCGACAAGCTATTTGCCCTGAAGCGCATCCGTTCGTAGGATCGGTCGAACCAGATCCCGAATCGATGCGCTTTCTTTTTTCGGCCCTCCTCCTGTCGCTCGTCACGCTGACCGCCGCCGCTCAGACTCCGCCGCTGCAGGACCTGCGCATGTACGACATCATCGAGGCCTCCTCCCCTGACCGGATTGAATCCGATATCCAAACGCTGGCTGGTTTTGGCACGCGAAATACCTTTTCGGATACAACATCGACCACACGCGGCATCGGTGCTGCTCGGCGCTGGATCGCCGACGAATTTGAACGCATCTCAGAGGCATGTGGCGGCTGCCTGGAAATCGTCATCCAGCGCAATCTGATAGAAGAAGGCTCCTCGTCCCGCGCGGTTCAGGATGTGTGGGTCGTCAATGTGTTGGCTATCCAGCGGGGCACCCGCTATCCCGATCGGTACGTCATCATGTCCGGCGACATCGATTCCCGCAATTCTGATGGCTCGGATGGCCAGGGTGATGCCCCAGGTGCGAACGACAATGCCTCTGGAATGGCTGGTACGATCGAAGCCGCTCGCCTGCTTTCCCAGTACGAATTCCCGACCAGCATTGTCTATGCCGGACTCTCGGGCGAAGAGCAGGGCCTCTGGGGTGGCGCCCACATGGCGGCTGTCGCCATGGAAGAGGAATGGGACATTGTGGGAGTCCTGAACAACGACATGATCGGCAATATCGAAGGCGTCGATGGTGTGATCGAGAACAGCACATTCCGCGTGTTTTCTGAACCCACACCGGTTACCGAAAGCGAACAGCAGCGTCGCCGCCGCCGGTTCGAAGGGGGCGAAGTGGATGGAGTGTCGCGTCAACTGGCCCGGTACGTGGATCGTATGACCGACATGTATTTCACCAATCTGGATGCAAAGATGATCTATCGGCTCGACCGCTACGGTCGAGGAGGTCACCATCGCCCATTCAATGACGCTGGCTTTCCGGGTGTGCGGATCATGGAAACCCACGAGAATTACATCCGGCAGCACCAGAACATCCGCGTTGAGGACGGTATCGCGTACGGGGACGTGATCGAGGGCGTTGACTTCGACTACGCTGCCCGACTGACGGCCGTCAACGCGGTGGCACTCGCAGGACTCGCATGGGCGCCACCCGAACCCGACCTGGTCGGCATCGGCGGAGCGGTCCGACCCTCAACTTCCTTGAAATGGGAGCCTGTTGACGATCCGGACCTGGTGGGCTACCGCATCTGGTGGCGCGACACGACGGCGCCACAGTGGACACATTCACGACTGGTCCCGGTATCCACCTCCGAGTTCACCCTCGAAGGGATGGTCATCGACAACTTCCTGTTCGGAGTATCGTCGGTTGGAAAGGACGGCAACGAAAGTGTCGTGGTATTCCCCTCGGTTCGAATCTGGCGTTGATCAGGCTTCGGGCGGAAACCGAGTGTGAGGGCACCCAGACCCCGGTGGTCCAGATTATTCCTCGTCCAGGCCGTAGATCAGCACCTGCATGTTGCCGTCGATGTCGATGTATCCTCGGTACATTCCCTCGGTATTGAACGGCATGGCTATCGCGCCCGTGCGATCCAGGGCCACGATACCGCCCGTACCGCCGAGTTCTCCAAGTTTCTCCATGACGACGGCATCGGCTGCCGTATTCAGGTCCTCTCCGGCGTAGTCCATGCGTGAAGCGATGTCGTGCGCCACGACGCCGCGAATGAAGTACTCACCATGGCCTGTCGCGGAAATGCCGGCGGTCCGATTGTCGGCATACGTTCCGGCCCCGATCACTGGTACATCCCCGACGCGACCAAACTTCTTGTTCGTCATCCCGCCCGTGGACGTACCGGCGGCAATGTTGCCATTCACATCCAGTGCCACGGCACCCACTGTACCGAATTTGTCGGCGTTGGGAGAAAGCGGTAGGTCATACTCAACGGCAGCATCGAATGGCAATGACGACGTGGATTCGGCTTCTCGTTCCTGTGCTCGTTGGAGCGAGCGGTAGCGTCGCTCGGTGTAGAAGTAACTGTTCTCCACCATTTCCAGATTGTTGTCCTCAGCATAGGTCTCGGCGCCTTCACCAATCATCATCACGTGGGGGCTCTCTTCCATCACCACGCGCGCCAGTGCAATTGGGCTTTTGACCGTCTTGACACCGGCTACGGCACCACTATTCCGGGTGGCTCCATCCATGATTGCCGCATCCAGCTCATTCGTCCCTTCGCTCGTGAATACGGCTCCCTTGCCGGCATTGAATAATTCCGACTCCTCCATCACTTGAACGGCGGCAATAACCGCATCCAGCGCCGGACCGCCTGCCTCCAGAATCGCATGTCCGGCCTGCAGCGCTTCTTCCAGTTTCGCCCGGTAGGCCGCTTCAGTTTCGTCGTCCATGTTGGCCTTCAGGATCGTTCCCGCCCCGCCGTGAATGACGATTGCGGTCTTTCCAACAGCGGGCACAGCAGCTGGAGACGTGTCAGCGTCCTGCTGCGCGCAGCCGCTGGCTGCAATGACGAAAACCAGAATCAGGGAGAGAAAGGAAAGGCGCTTCATGGTGAGCTGAGTTGGGGAATGGGTTGAGAAGCAGAATGTAGCGTCGGTTCGAATGGGTCAGGTGACTTTGATCACAATCATGGTCAGGTCGTCCGAGAGGACAGGCGCGTCCTCCGTAAAGTCACGCACAGCTTCGCGAACACCGTCCAGGATGTCCTGCGCCGACTTCTCACGGAGCTCGACGAGGAGCGGCTCGAGCCGTTCTTCGCCCCACTCCTCCCCATCGGGACTCATGGCTTCGGTGACTCCGTCCGTGAACATGGCCAGGACATCTCCAGGCGCCAGTGTGATCGTGCCACTCTCGTAGGGCATTCCGGCCATCACACCGAGCAGCAAACCGCCTTTTTCCAGCAGCTCGAGGCTGCCGTCCGCACGCACAACAGTCGCCGGATTGTGGCCCGCATTGACATACTTGAACGAGCGATCCCGCTTGTCATATACGCCGTGGAAGTACGTGATGAATTTGTCGTATCCGGTGTTCTCCGTAATCACCCGATTCATGTGAGCCGTCCCTTCCTCCAGGGACACATCCAACGGGACCAAAACACGCAGAGCGGCCTGCAGGTTTGACATCAGGAGCGATGCCGGAACACCTTTGCCCGTCACATCGGCAATCGCGTACAGGATGCGGTCTTCGTCCAGCAGGATCGCATCGAAATAGTCGCCGGCGACGTGACGGCTGGGCAAGGCCAGGCTGGCCGCATCGACGCCCTCGAACTCGGGAAGGCTGGACGGCTGGAGGCGCTCCTGGATCTCGCGAGCGAGACGCATTTCTTCTTCCAGACGCTCTTTCTCGATCTGCTCGTCGACGAGATAGGAGTTCTGCAGAGACACGAAGGCCAGATTGCCGAGTGCGTAGAGGAATTCGACCTCGTCCGGCTCGTAGTCTTTGCCCGTCATCTTGGGACCCAGACACAGGATGGCGCCCGTTTCCCCTTTATGGCGAATGGGCAAGACCATGCTCACACCAGCTTCAGCCAGCGGCTCACAGCCTTCGGGAAGATCCTTCCCTTCCAGCAGGCACATCTCTTCGACGTGGCTGAGCGCTTCGATGATGGTGGGCGTCAGGACTTCTTTTCGAATGCCTTTGTGCGTAACGATTTGCACAGCCGCCTCGCCCTCATCGTCCTTCGAAACGCTCTTGATCAGGTAGATATGCTTTGTGACCGTCAACTGACCCATCAAGGCGAACGTCAGCAACTTGACCAAAGAGGAGCGATCGACGGTTGAATTGAATTCCTGTGACAGGTCGAATAGCGTATTCAGCTGCTGCACCTTGGCGTCCAGATCCCGGTTGGCAATCTTGAGCTCCTCGACCATCAACGAATTGTGGACGGCTGCCGATGACATGTTCACCAGCGAGGCCATGAACTCGAGCTCCTGCTCTCCGAATTCCTGCTTGGTGAACTTCGACCCGAGCCCGATCAATCCGATCTCCCGGTGACCAAACGCGACAGGAAAAACCAACTTGATGCCCATTTCCTGCAGGGCATCCGGCACAGAATCGTCGTGCATGGTGTGCTCGAGATCCAGCTCACCCAATACGATCTCATCATCTTTGGACAACCCGCTGATTCCCATCACGGAGGCCACCGTGTAGGCGGACCGCAGCGGATTGTACAGCAGCGCCGTTCCCTTCGTAACCAGCAACTTGCCCATGGCAGTGCGAAGCAGGTTGCTCAAGACGAATTCCAGATCGAGCGATGAGCTCAGGAGCTGGCTGGTTTCGAAAATAGCCCGAAGGTCGAATCGATCGGTTTTTCGGGGGTCTTGCGCCTTGTCAGTCATGATCCTCTGGATTGGGGAGGCGGGAAGTTACATCAATGAGGGGACTCTCGTGAGCCACCATTCCCAGCCTGGCATCACCCCTCTTCATCCAGGTGGATGACCTCGACCTGAGTGGCCTGCCCATCCAAAATCTGAAGCCGAACCATGGTCTTGACCTGCTGGAATCCCTGTCTTCCTGCAGCCCCTGGATTCAGGAACAGCATCCCTCCCAGTTCCGGCACGCGTTCGATCTGAAGAATGTGACTGTGTCCGCAGATGAACACGTCGGGCGTATCTGCCGCCAACGCCTTGCCCATCCCCCGCTGCCATCTTCCCGGCCTTCCGGCGATATGCGTCAACCAGAATCGGACCCCAGCCACCTCGAACTGATCGTGCTCGGGAAAAGGATGCCGCAGATCCCATCCATCCACATTCCCCCAAACGGCCCGCACGGGCGCGATGCTACGCAGCTCGTCAATCTGATCGATAGAGCCCACATCGCCGGCGTGCAGAATCAGGTCGACACCCTGGAGATAGTGGAACAGGTTCGGATGGAGCCAACCGTGAGTATCGGACAGAATGCCGATGACGGCACTGGAGGGGTCGGACATGCGATCAGACTCTCGTGTGGTGGGCCGCCATCGGCGCTAGCGAACCATGAATCGCAGACCGATCCGCGCGCGCGACCGAGGCCAGTCGTCAGTGGGCCTGGTCCATTGGTGAAGCGGAACGCTCAGGTAGGGTGCAAACTGGTAGCCGGGGCGCTCGATCATCAAGCCCGACCGTGCCCACGCGACACCACCCGTGAAACGAGTCGATTCCCGATCGGAGGCGTCCTCCCCGGCTTCCCACTCCAGGAGGTTGAACTTCCCTCCTTCCGCCAGCATGGCCACAAAGAGATTACTCCCTGCAGGGTCGAACAAGATGTTGTGACTCCACGAGAAGCGCATTTCCCAACCCTGCGTCCGACCACGCAATAGCAGCGTCGAAGGACCAGGAGCCGAAACCAGCGGATCGCCCGGCTCGATGGGCGGAGAATCGATGTTCTGCAGTTCCTGGAAGCCGATCTGCACCCGCCGGATGCCCAGGGCAAAATCCTGAGTCACGAGCGGAGAAAGCGGAGCGGAATACAGGAATCCGAGATCCGCTTGAGGGAATCCGCCGCCGCCGTCCGAAGACGGGTCTATCGCAAACCGAAGGGCATAATCGATGCCTTCCTGCATGCGGTAGTATTTCAGAGCAATCCAGCTTAGATCCATGGAACGTCCAGTCCCATTCCCTGCTGCATCCACAAAGAAGCCCAGGTCGACTCTATCCGTCAGTCTATAGTCGAGGCGAAGGTGCATGCCCACGGCCGCACCGGAAACGGCTGCCACGGCGTTCGATTCTGCTTGCAGGAGTCCTGGAGGCCGGTACGTCAGCTCGGCTGCAACCGCATAACTGTTGAAGAAATGTCGCGCGGCATTCTCGCCCTGATAAAAGGGGTCGAACGTTTGCACCGGACGTTGGGCCTGAACCACCTGGGAAGAGAGCACGACCCAGCCCGCCAGCCCCAGGAGGACCCAGCGGGTTATAGACAAGATGCGTGTCCGGGAAGTCATCATGACAGGCGTCGGTGGGCTCGGCTCAAACGTCCATCGCCTGGCCTGGGGCGAGAACGTGCGGGGCGTGACCAGCCTGGTTCATCAGTGAGGACCAGGCGTCCAAATCGGTCTCGATGGGCGGAAATGTGTCGTAGTGGCAAGGAACGACCTTGCCTGGCTTCAACATTGTCGCCGCCCGAACGGACCCGGCATGCCCCATCGTAAAACAATCTCCAATGGGAAGAACCGCAACGTCAATGTCAAAATCCTCCCCCATCCAGGCCATCTCGGAGAACGGACTGGTATCTCCAGCGACATACAGACACTTACCGTCAGCCTCGATCATGAAGCCTCCTGGATTACCTCCGTATGTGCCATCCGGGAATGAAGAAGAGTGGCGCGCCCACGTGTTGGTAAGGCGTCCCCACGAGAGGTCGACGCCTCCTCCGGTGTTCAAGGGCTGCGCGTTTGTATAGTTGTGGCGCATGCCGAGATACTGTGTGATCTCGTAGTTGGCCACGACCAGCGCACCCGTTCGTTCGGCAATCGCTACCGTATCTCCCCAGTGATCGCCGTGAGCATGCGTGAGAAGGATCACATCAGCAGAAAGGTCGTCTGCTGAGACCACGCCTTCCGCCAGCGGATTTCCAGTGATGAATGGGTCGATCTGGATGGTCTGGCCACCGGTCTCCAACTGGAAGGCCGAGTGACCGAAAAACGTCAGCTTCATGGATTACTTCATCAGGATCATTTGATGGGTCTGAATCCCCGACGGGCTTTCCAGACGCACGAAATACGTTCCTGAAGGCAACGATCCCGCATCAAATGCCACTTCGAAGCTGCCCGGCTGATGATTGCCATCCACAGGCTGTGCGATCATCTGACCGGCCAGATCCCAAATCGATATCCGGACATGCTCGGATTCCAGTACCTCGTACCGAATCGTCGTTGTCGGATTGAACGGGTTGGGGAAGTTGCCTTCCAGGTGCACACGGCTCACGGATTCATCCGTTCCCATCCCCACTTTCAGAATGGGAGACGCATCCCCCGGGCCGTCGGCGTACTCGGTCATCACCCGATAGTGTATTACAGACTCCCGCGGCGTGCGATCCACCCACTGAATTCGGGTGCCTCCCTGCACAAGGGGCTCGATCGAGGCAAGCTGCGTAAACCGCTCACCATCGAAAGATGCTTCAATCACATATCGCTCGACTTCCTCATCTCCTTTGAGGAACGAAACCATCAGACCTTCCGGTGTGCGATCCGCAGTCAGCGACGAAGCCCCGCGACGAAACGATAGTATGCTTGTTCTGATCTCGGGATTGCTAGTGTCATCCCTCCCGGCGACCTGTTCGGAGTCTACAAAGTCGAGCTTCCATGCGGGCAGTAAACCTGTCACCCGGGACTGCTTCCTCAGCTGATTCAAAGCGTGCCGATCGAGTGGACTGGCGAACAAGGTCAACTCATCCAACGCGCCGATCAGCGGATCCGATAAATCCTCTCTCGAACGCTCCAGCCGGTATCCCAAACCGAGCGGAGGAAAGGCGCCCTTGGCGTCAGACTGCTCGTCAAACTGGAGCGAATCCTGCGGAACGCCGTCAACGTGCAATCGCATCCTGTTTTCTGCAGCATCATGAACAACAGCCAGATGCCGCCATGAACCGTCGGCGATTGGCGCGGACGATCGCATGGCAAAGTGGCGATGGTCTCGGCCCGTGAACACTGTTACATGACCCGCCGCATCCAGTATGGCTTCCAGCGGATACCCATCGGTTTCGAATCCGCTCCAGGCCGAAAGCATGATCTGATCGAGACCTGTCGAGCGAACCCACCAGGCAAGCGTCCAGTCCCCTTCAACTCGTGGCGACGCGTCGGTTGATTGAATGAGCGGCGAGGACTCGATGTCACCCGATAGCACGAGAGCCTTGTTCTCATTGGATGGCGAGCGATCCTGAACTCGCACGGAGGTGCGCACGGACAAATCAGATCGCATCTCCCACCGGGCACCCTCCTTGACAAGCGGTGCCACATCGACCTCCGAGGTCGAGGAGGCTGCCGTGGCCATGAGCAGACGAATCCGCTGGCCGTTTTCGATGCGAATACCTTCTGAACGAAGCGACCACGCCCCCGGACGACTGATCCGACGCGCCTCAACATGCTGGCTGAAGTGACCTTTCTGATCAGAAAGCTGTGCGTGCTTGAGCGTCCATTCAGGAGGAATTTCGGCCACAAGTCCTTCGATGGCCTCTTCGCCCGTCCAGGTCAGGTACACAGAGACCTGATCCGACACCGCTACCGGTCCATTCGGATCGGAGTCGATGCGCAATTGAGCGTGGACGGAGCCGGTTGCCAGGAAAAGAACCAGGGCGAACAGACCACGAGCCACCCATCGGCAAGAAACCGGGGTGTCCATGCGGGTACGGGGATGATGAATGGCGCCGGGAAGAGGTCGTGGTGGGATCCCGAGCGGGCAAAAATCTATCGGGTAGCACGCACTGAGTCAAGAACGGTACCTTGGAACCGCTGTCGCAGGTGTTTTCGGCCTTGCCGAATGTGATTTCAGCTCTGCTGGAACGGTTTGCTCGATTCAATCACTCAACCGTGACAGGGTCAATTTTCTATCGCCTACCAAAACCATGCGCGTTCTCGTTTCTGGAGGGACCGGTTTTGTCGGTCAGTACATCGTCAATCACCTGCTGGACGCGGGACACTCCGTCCGTTCACTGGTTCGTACGCCCATCGACGGCAGGCTCCCGGAAAGCGTGGAGCAAATCCAGGGTGATGTCCTGAAACCTGCGTCGCTGGCGGCCGCGGTCGCTGATATGGACGCGGTCATCCACCTGGTGGGCATCATAGAAGAGAAGCCCTCGAAAGGCATCACGTTCGACGCCCTGCATCGCCAGGCGACGAAAAATCTGGTTGGTGCGGCCCGTGAGGCCGGCGTGGGTACGTGGATCCAGATGAGTGCCAATGGCGCCCGAAAGGATGGCGTGAGCGGCTACCAGACGAGCAAGTGGAAAGCCGAGGAGATCGTCAAGGAAGCGGGCTTTGCTCACTGGACCATTTTCAGACCGTCTCTGGTCTTTGGCAAACCGAGTGATGGCGTGCCGGAATTTGCCAGTCAGCTTGTGAACGATCTGATCAAGCCGCTTCCTGTCTGGCCCATCTTTGGCGATGGTGCCTTTGCCATGCAGCCCGTCCACATTGACGATGTGGCAAAAGCGTTCGTGAGCGCATTGACTTCAGAGGCAGCTCAAGGACAGACCTACTGTCTTTCCGGCCCGGAGGCCGTTCCATTCAAGGATATCCTTCGACGAATCGCTTCGGGTGCCGGCGTGCGACACAGGCCCATGATTCCTCAACCGTTGTGGCTCATGCGGCCGGTCGTTTCCATTCTGGGAGGCATCTTGTTGCCCATCAGCTCAGATCAGCTGGAAATGCTGGTCGAAGGCAACACGTGCGATGGCTCGGCGGCTGCCGAAGATTTCGAACTGGCCATGACGCCATTCAATGCCGATACCCTTTCGTATCTGAAAGATCTCGATTGAAAAGGACCTGAACGTCCCGGTGGGGCTCAGTTCAGGACGGGGCCCGGTATCCGAACAACGCGCTGCAGGACCGAAGTCGTCACCCGGTTACCAAACTCGACACGCATACCGCAGCTGCCCAGGAATTCGCGGTTGATGCACTTTCCGCCCCACGTACATCCGGTGATGGACGTGATGAATTCTGTGGTGTAGCGCTGGTCAAACCATCCACCAGAGACCGCAAAGCGCCCGTCCTGTAGCACGCGGGCCTTGTACACCGAGTTGAGTGTGTACATGACGATGACATCTCCCGGATGAACCTCCGATCGGCGAACACCGTGCGCACGTTCAGCATGATCGGTCAAGGCATGCAAGCTGTGAGCCCGCGTGCGATTGCGATGATGTTCGTTGGGTGTCATGCTTCGGATGATCTCAATCGAGTCTGGTAGCGACCGTGCCTACTCCCGTTCGACACGTCTCGCCAGTTCCGCTGCCCGTTCAGAGTCGGATACGGCGTCGTCGCCGAGGCCCAGGATCTCTTCCTTGATCCGATCCTGCTTCTCTTTGGCCATGGCATCCCATGCCTCGCTCGTCACGATGGCCTCGAGATGCTGGATCCGTTCAATCAGCTTCTCCTGACTGTAGAGCACGTCCTGGACATTGCCGGACTGCGCTTCAATACTCCGCTGCATGGAGGTCGCGCTGTCCTGCAGGTCGCTGCGAGTCTTCGTCACGTTCTGCATGATCTTGACCATTCCGTAGAACAGGAACGGCAGACCGAATGCAATGAGCATGGCGCCGATGACAAGAATCCAGGAGAGTGGCATGGGACGGTACGATTGGGTCGGGAGGCGAGGTCGCCAGACGCTTGGTCGGGAGGCGAGGTCGCCAGACGCTTGGTCGGCAGGCCTCAAATGTAACAGGGCGGGGCGACTGTGTCGCCCCGCCCTGTATACGGTCGGAAGAACTCAGGTTGCAGACCAGCGGCCTGCTACCGGTCGGTCAGACCTAGAGGTCGACCTGCTGCTTCTTGAGCATGAACAGTCCTGACTCGATACCCGTCACCAGGATGGTGCCGCTCTCGAAGTAAGGATAGTTGCTCCAGCTTCCGCTGAATCCAGCGTCATCGCTGCCAGGATGTACGTCGAAGAACGCAACTTCAACCGGGTTGGCCGGATCAGATACGTCGAAGATGCGCAGTCCGGAGTTGTAGTTGGACTGGTACATGTAGTTGCCCTGGACATACAGGTTGTGGTCCGAGGAAGCCGTCGTACCCAGCATTTCCGTAACCAGGATCGGATCGTCCAGATCGCGAACGTCGAAGATCATCGTACGCGTGCGGCTCTGCTCACCAGATACTTCGTCGAGCTCATCGTTGACGTAGAAGTACTCGTGATCGTCCGTCAGCCATCCCTGGTGCGTGTAACCGGCATTCGGGTACTCAGCAACAGAAATTGCGATCGGGTTGTCCTTGTCGGTTACGTCGGCAATCGAAACAGCCGTTTCGTTGCCACCGAAGCAGATCTCTTTGCCTGCGTGCTCGGTGTCAGGACCGTTGTAGACGACACACTGTGCATCGTGCGAGTAGCCCGTGCCAGCGCGGCCAGTGCCTTCGTGGCCGAAGCAGCCGACGAACGTCGGGTTCAGCGGCTCGCGGATGTCCATCATGTGGAGACCACCACCACAGGTTTCGCCACCGCTGTTGACACCTACAGCGTAGGCAAATCCGGTGTCTTCGTTGATCACGATGTTGTGAGCAGATCCGAAGTCAGCGTAGTAGTAGTCAGGAGCAAACGTCTGAGGCTCGGTGATGTCGAGCAGGTGGTTCAGGTCGAAGACCTGCATACCGTGCTGGCCAGAACCGTCAGCTACGATGTAGACGTAGTGCTGGTACACTTTCATGTCGCGCCATGCAGCAGCATTGGCACCTTCGGTCATCGGCAGGTCGCCGAGATAGATCGGGTTCTCAGGATCCGTGACCTCTACGAAAGAGGTACCGTTCGAGCGACCGGCTAGAGCGAACTCGCGACCGGACTCAGGATCGGTCCAGCCCCAGACATCGTTCATGCGGATGCCTTTGCCACCACCGAGATCACCCAGGGCAACGAAGGAAAGAAGGTCGACATCCTGACAGGCAAAGCCTTCAATGACGCCCGTTCCACATTCCATCTGACCACCGGAGATGCTCGGGTAGAGATCGACATAAGCCGTCTCAACAGTCTGAACAAGCTCCCAGCCGTCATCACCGCGCTCAAGGATGGCAGCAGCGTCCGTACCGCCCTGTCCGACAACAGCAACGTCGCCGTTGACGGAAAACGCCGTTGCGCCAGTGACATCACCGCCAAGCAGCTGCTGGGCGCTTGTGACATTCTGGTCGATGCCCATGTACTGGTAGACACCCATCTGGGAAGCCATCCAGACTTCATTGCCGACGATCTTGATAGGAGCACCCGAGTTCGGGCTCTGCGGAGCGTAAGGCAGCATGATGCCGGCGAAGTTCCAGGCACCACCACCGTTCATGTAGACAACTGCACCACCGAGCATGCCACCGAGGCCAGGAGCCGCGATGACGGCCATCGGGCCGCTCATGTCGATGTCCAGACCAAAGTTGGCGTCGTCAAGGATGCCAGGAAATTTGGCGAGAGCCGAACCGGAGGACCAGGTGTTGGAGTCCGCGTCGTAGGAGTAGGCATACACATCACCCTGAGGAGGTGTCTCTTCGCCCTGGCCCGTGAAAGGAGCGCCAACCAGCAGGCTGGTGCCTTCCATGGCTACGTCAAGACCGAAAAAACCACCGTCGCCATCGTACGGGCTTTCGAGTGTCGTGTGCAGGCTCCACTCACCATCCATGCGATGGAAGACGTATACCGCACCTTTGCCTTCATTGGTACCAGCAGCACCAACAGCGGCGAAATCACCGGAGAGAGCAATGGAGCGACCGAAAGAGTCGCCTTCCATTACAGATTCTGGCAGGAGTTTGCCAGTTTCCATCCAGTTGCCGTCGGCATCGCGTTCGAATACCCAGACGCCGCCAGTGGAGTTGTCTGCGAGGGTACCACCAACGAGGAGGAGATTGCCGTCAGCTGCAAGCGCGCGGCCGAAGCGATCGTCATTTCCATCGTTGTCGGAACGGACCAGCTGGGCAGCTTCTGCCCATTCGCCGTCGTCATTCTTGCGGTAAACGTATACCGTGGAATTGGTTGAGTTCTGCCCGGTCATACCGACGATGATATCGTCGCCTGCCTGGGTGACTGCGCCGCCGAATGACTGTGCCTGGGCGGTGGAGCCCATGGCGAACAGGATCATGGCGGACAGGAAAGTCCAAAATGTCTTCTTCATGGCTTGGCTTGAAGTGAAGCGTAAATCTGCGATGGGGTTCGGGGGTGAACCTTTCGGTTCGAAAAGAACCGGTGGGGGTTATCCCACGCGTGTCTCACGGATGGCGTCCGAAATAGTTACAGATCGCCGCGTGATGACGGAGTGCGTGAAAATGAGCGCGAAGGCCGCTGGGTTCCGTGAAAAGCGCCTTCACGAATCATTAACGAACATGGATGGGGAGTATTGTCCCGAATGTTCGCCTTCTCGAATCCGATACTTCGGTCAGTTCCCTGTACACGCAGAAGGGTCCGCTGCAACGAAGTATTCCTTGAAGGCTGCGTCCGACGGGTCCATGCAGCCCTCTAGATTGAGGATCTCCAGATTCCTGAACTGAACGGGGTGGCTTTCGCTCTGCAATGAAAAGAACCCGCCCCTCAGCAGCATGCCATCCTGCTTGTAAGCCGGATCGTGTCCATCCACACTGCCTCCCCCGATCTGGGGATGGGTGTAAGACAGCACGTCTTCGCCAACAACGCGGTGGACGATAAGCGAATCTCCAAGCGCCAGGATTTCAGCCTGCACCCAATCGTCGCCGTGAAAGGTCGGTGATGCGGCGTTGATGCAGTGGCGCGTCTCCAGTTGGCTGTCCATCACTACGTGCGTTCCAGGTGTGCACAGGTTTGCGGTGGAACGGTCATCCGTTCCATTGCCGCCCAGCAACTGGACCTCGATGGAGATCGGAAAATCCTGATCGACGCCCATCGTTTCGCCTGCTGGCGAATGGATCATCATGCCCGAATTCCGCCACGCCCATCCTGGACCACCGGGTACCTGATCGCCGAAGAAGCGGTACTCGAATCGCAGGCGATAGTAGTTGTATGGCGTGTCATGGAAGAGATGCCCGAAATCACCACTGAAGCCGTCATACCGGTCATAGCCAACCGTAATGGCACCGTCTTCCACCCGGAACGTCCCGCGCTCGTCCGAACCAAACGCCTCGCCGCGAATCTTGGGCGTCCACCCTTCCAGCGATTCGCCGTCGAAAATGGACATCCAGGCTTCCTCGCTGGCATTTGCGGCCTCGTGCTCGGTCGACCCGCCGCAGCCTGCCACGCCGAACGCTACCAGCAGCACTGCACAGATTGATCGTCCTGCTTGTTCAAGGGACGTGGACTTCATAACGGTCTCGCATAATGGTCAGATGGTGCTCGCAATGGCCTGCCAGGATCCAACCCAGGGCCCGTACGGTGATTTCAAAACCGCTGGCATTCCCTTTTCGATCGAGGACAGGTGGCGGAAGACTGTCCATCAGGGCCAGGCTGGCGGTTCTCAGCCCACTGAACTCGGTCAACAGACTGGATGTGGATCGATTGGCGAAGTCCGCGTTCGCCATGAAGTCATCCTGATCCATCCCGGGAAGCGCGGCCGGATCGTTTCGAGCAATCCGAAGGAGCCGCGAGGCAAATATCCATTCGGTATCCACCATGTGCCCGATTAGCTCGCGCACCGTCCACTTGTCTGGAGCGTACTGATAATCTTTCTGCGCGTCATCCAGCCCCTCGATCATCTGCTGCATGCGCACCCGCTGCTGAGTAAGAAACTCCAGCACGTCGCCATCGGGGACGGAGCCCACATACCCGGAATAGAATGCGTTGTACTCGTCCGCGGAAGGACGTTCAGACCAGTGATTCATGGCAGGTTCAGACGCGGTACGTGTCGGCTCGCCAATTTTTGACGGCCTGTTTGATTTCCTTCTGGGACAGCCCTTCATCCGCAGCGCGTTTGGACAGGTCTGGCCACTCCTCGTCAGAGGCAAAGCGGAGTCCGATAATTTGCGAGACGGTCAGGCGCTCATCGAGGCCTGAGCCAGTCAGGCGTTGTGCTCGCAATGTCTCTTCGAGTCGAATCACGCGGTCCTGGGCCTTGAGGGGAAACGCCCGGGCGTAAAAGAACAATATGAGGACGCCCAAATTGGTCGCCGCGATCAGAGACGCCGCGTATTGGGTCTCCGTCCCCCAGGTGTCCACCAGGTGATACAGCGCACCAATGAAGGTCAGGAACAGGATCCCGAAGGCCACGCCATGAAACATTGGGACGAGCCGCCGGTGATTTTCGTAGTTCTGGGACATGAATGGGTCGGGTCAGATTTCTGGATGGGCATACGATACCAAATGATGACGGAACACGCACCCTTTCAGCCGTCACAGACTTGACGAAATGGGATGTCCATGCTGTTATTTCGGGCACCCAATCAATAACTCGCCGGTTCGGAGGACGCCATGTATCATCGCCCCCAACGACTGGACCTTGAGAGCCCTTCAGGCAGCGCTACATCGACCGCTTCCGCCGCCATTCCGTCCGTTTCTGCAAAGGACGATCCGCTGGCCAGCACCGACTACTGGGACTGGTGTCCCCGGTGCTCGAATCGTCTCGAGTCGATGAAGTGCAAGTATATCTGCAAGCGGTGCGGCTACTACATGTCGTGCGCCGACTTCGACTGACTCGACCGCCTTCGACTAACCCACCGTTCCCGAGACGCTATTTATAGACGTCAAACAGGTACGCGTACTTGATCGTCAGGCCCTTCACGACCGGTTCGCCGGGAAACTCGTCCTGCATGGTCAGGCTGTCGAGCCGATTGATCGAGTTGTAGACGACAAAGAGACCGGTATTGGCCGCCTGCAGCCATCCGAATCGCACGTTCATCGACCACTGCTCTGACTGATCATTGTACTGGCCGAGAGCCTGCAGATAGATCCGCGGCGTGAACGAGTAGGAAACGCGTGCCCGAAACAGGTTGGTAATGAACTCGCCTCCCGGCAGGTCGACGCGATTGTGTCCCAGGGCGAACTCTCCCGTCACCTTTTCTCCGTAGCGAGCGCTCAGTTCTGGTACCCACGCCCAACGCGTTCCACCAAAGAAGCCTCCCTGATTCAGGCGGACTTCAGCGCGAACAGGACTGCGCTCGGGCATGGTCGCTACGAGCTGCCATTCGGCATGCGGGTATTCTCCAGCAGGCACGGTGACGCCGCTTGCAATGCTGAATGCATTTTCGACGCCTTCATAGGTGAAATTGCGACCCGTGTGGACCTCCCAACCAGACCGCCATTCCCAGTGATTATCCACGTGCAGGTATCCGGTCTGCTGGAAGCCATCGCGCTTCCAGTAGCCGCGATAGGTGACATGAGGACGAAGCTCCTGGAATCCAAGGAAGTCCTCGGGACGAAAACGGGTGAACACCGTGGTGGAGAGTTTCCGGTAGTCGGTCCTGCGCAGGAATCCGATGCCCGGATTGAAGTCCTCGGCGACCTCAGTATATCCGACGGAGAAGATGCCGCGTTCGTTGGAGTAAGAAGCATTGAGATTCCCCGCGACGGCGTTACCGTCCATTCCGGGCGTTTCCGAACGGGCAAGGAATCCGGAAATCGTCCCATAATCACCAATACCCCAGCGGCCATCGACGGCCAGGACCCGGTTCCAGTCGTCGTCACCCGCACGGTCACCAGTCTGAAGGCGATTGGTGAACAGGACACCGAAGGCTGAGCGATTCCGCATTTCACGCAGCACGCGTGCCACGCCAAAGTTGGACGCTGCCAGGGTATTGCCGACCGACTCCGTCTGCATTTCCAGGAGCCCGGCTTTCCATTC
The DNA here is from genome assembly GCA_028284865.1 of Rhodothermales bacterium. Taxonomy (GTDB): domain Bacteria; phylum Bacteroidota; class Rhodothermia; order Rhodothermales; family UBA10348; genus JAAZVD01. The sequence goes on from JANQQV010000023.1 coordinate 78,213, forward strand.
GCCAATCGAGCCGGTTACGCGAACCCCTCCCAGAATGGGCACGGTTGACCCGTCCTCACCGATTCCGATCCGGCGACTGAAGAACACTTCGGTCTCTCCACTCTCCCCGACCGAAAACAAGCCGGCATTCTCAAGGAAGAAGGGGCGCTTCTCCGGGAAGAACAGCGAGAATCGATCGAGGTTGATTTGTTGCTCGTCGACCTCCACCTGGGCAAAATCGGTGTTGAAGGTCGCGTCCAGCGTCAGGCTTGGTGTGATCGAGTATTTGAGATCAACTCCGAAATCGCGACCGAAATCCGTTTCCGGGTCGGCAACGGTGTAGTCATGCTGCGCCGATGAAAGGGCGTAAGGAAGCAACTTCAGGTTGCGCGGGTCGGGTACATCGAGACCGGTGAGCGTGCCAGCATGTGTGACGCGCGTCAACGAGAACTGGCGCTCCAGGGGTGCCCAGAAAGCCGTTTCATTATTCCGGCGAATTGTCCGCTCGAAGTTGATCCCCCAGGTTTGCGTTGATCCCTTGGGAAAGCGCAGCGTGTTGAACGGAATGGCAAATTCAGCGGTCCATCCTTTGGGCGTCACCTGGGTGACCACGTCCCACGCCGCATCCCAGTTCACATTGAGACCGCCTCCTGAACCGCCGCTCATGCGGCCGCCAAATCCTCCACCCCCGGATGAACCAATCAGCTGCGCATCATATTCAGCGCCAGCCACGTTCGTCCCGAAAACGAAGCCATTCTGCTCGTCCCTGAACGTATCCAGAATGAAGCGGAAACTGTCCGAATCGCCTAGCGAGGCGTCCCGGCGTCGATCTGACACGATCAACGACACGGGGTCCGGGTCCAGAAGCACGACGCCGACATAGAGATGACTCCCATGCGTTCCCACGCGAACCATTGTGTCGAAACTGGCCGGCTGCCCATCAAACGGGGCCGTCTGTGTGAATCCGCTCGTGTAGGTCACACCTTCCCAGGCCAGGTCGCCCTCGACGACTCCGTCCAAAACGGGGGCCTCGGACAGGATGACAGCAGACACATCAGGGCGATCGGGCACCTGCGCATTCGCCGTGGTACCGAATGACATCAGTACAAGAGTGGCGAACCAGGTGGAAGCGAGAAGAAACCGGGACATGCGGGTCATGTGCGAATTGGTGGGCTGATGCGTTCGTTTATTCGGGCTATTCGCGTTCCATGCCGACGCCATCGAGCGCTTCCTCGGCAATGTCCACGCGCTGCGTCAGCTCATCCAGCTCAGCACGCAAGACGTCATAGCGCTCGTAGGCCTGGTTGCCGGGGTGCTGATCGGCAGCCATGACCATGTTTCGGAGATATCCAATCTGGCTCTGCAGCATCGGAGGCGGGTAGCTGTCGGAGTTGTCAGTTACCAGACGCCCTCGAACCTCTTCCAATTCCGTCACCGGATTGGCTTCGGCTTCGGCAATGCGCCGCCGCCGATCCCGGCGATCGGTGCGGGGAGTCTCGACTTCCTCGGGAGCGTTCTCGAGAAGGGCATCGATGCGCGCCACCAGATCGGCGGCGGCGCCCTCAAGCTGCCTGATCTGCCAGCTCACGACATACTGCTCCTCCAGGTCCTGCACGGAAACACCCTCTGCAAGGACATCGGGGTCAGCCACGAGCTCAACATCGACTTCTGCGCTCCAGGAGCCAACGGTCAATCGAGCCACGTACATACCCGGCATTGCTCGCAAGCGACCCCCGGCCGAACCATCGGCACGTGGCGGCCCGTCCACACTGAAGTCCCACGAATAGCGATTCAGTCCCGCTTCGGTATCCAGTCCGTCTACAGACGCTGGTGCCCGCTGTGGTCCGCGCATACCCTGCTCCTGAGCAGCCTGCTGCATCGGTCCCTGGTTGAAATAACGACGCACGACATCACCGTCCTTCAGGATCTCCAGGGTAATGTCTGCATCCATCTCTTCGGCCAACCAATAGTCGATCGGAACGCCTGCTGACGTGTATTGCGGGTCGGCTGGTCCGGCACGTCTTGCAAATCGACGCTCCATGGCCACCGTGCCGGGAGCGAGCAGCTGGTGGCGATCTGCGTCCACGACTTCCCGAAGTGGAGCAATCCGGTCCATGATCCAGAAACCACGTCCCATGGTCGACAGAACGACATCACCGCGGAAAATGCGCAGATCCGTGATGGGCGATGCCGGCAAACCTTGGTCAAAGCGATGCCACTGTCCACCGTCATTCAAAGAGACATACAGGCCGTACTCGGTACCTGCGAACAGAAGACCTTCGCGGACCGGGTCTTCGCGGACCACGCGAACAGGCGTGTCAATCGCGATGCCGTTTGATCCGTCAGTGAGTCGCGTCCAGGTCGCACCAAAATCATCCGTGCGATAGACATACGGCTCAAAATCATTCAGCAGGTACCGATATCCGGCCACATACGCCGTTCCGGCAGCGTGGGGACTGGGATCGATATGCTGAATGCGTCCCTCTGGTGGCATGCCAGTTGGAGTCACCTCAGTCCAGGTGGCTCCACCATCGCGCGAAACATAAACGGGGCCATCGTTGGCTCCAGTCCAGATCACGCCCTGTTCGACCGGCGATTCTTCGATCACATACAGTGTCGAGTAGTGCTCCTCACCTGTGATATCCCGAGTGATCGGACCGCCCGAGATGACTTGTCGTTCAGGCCGGAAAGCTGTCAGATCCGGGCTGATGGTCTCCCAGGTGACGCCACCGTCCGTGGTCTTGTGCACGTACTGGGAGCCGTGATAGACAGTATTCGGATCATGCGGCGATACTTCGATTGGTACAGTCCGCTGGAAGCGAATGGGTAGCTCGGAAGGATTCCGACCATACATGTTCATGGCGCCCACGTAGTAGTTGCGCGACTGCCCGGTGCGCTGGGAATACTGGTAGAAGCGGCCTTTGCAATTGGAAAAGACGATGTCTGGATCGCCGGGCTTCGGCACGGCGGGGCCGGTCTCACATCCGCCGACCGCTTCCCAGTAAGATTCGGGGTTGCCAACCCGGTTGCCCGTCGCATTGGAAGGCACACGAATGGTCGAGTTGTCCTGCTGTCCGGCATAGAGCCAGTAGGGATCCCGGTCGTCGATGTCGACCTGATAGAGCTCGGCAGTTGGCTGGTTGTGCTGCGTCGACCAGGTGCGGCCGCCATCAAAGGTCACATTGGCGCCACCATCGTTGGACTGGATCCAGATGTCGGTATCGTCCGGGTTGATCCACATGTCGTGGTTGTCGCCGTGCGGCGTCGAGCGGCGCTGCCAGGTCAATCCACCATCATCCGAGACGTAGAATCCCGTGCAGTTCACATAGATGCGATCCGGATCGACCGGGTCCACATCGACATTGGTGTAGTAGAATGGGCGATCCATCAACGGGCGATAATTCGATACCAGGTGCCACGTCTCCCCTTCGTCATTGGATCGATAGAGTCCTTCTTGATCTGGAGTCGTTTCCACGAGCGCGTAGACCCGGCTCGGGTCGGCCGGCGTCACCGCGAAGTCGATCTTGCCGATCAAATGCCTAGGAAGGCCCTCGGTCTTCATTTCCCAGGTGTCGCCCCCGTCGCGGGACACGTAGATCCCGTCCTCAGAGCCATCATCGCCTGAAATGATCGTCCACGGCTTGCGCTCAGCCCGCCACATGGAGGCGTAGATGGTGTTTGGATCGGTCGGGTGCAGTTCCAGATCAATGCCGCCAGTCTGCTCGGACACAAACAATTTCTGCGTCCACGTTTCCCCTCCGTCCATGGTCTGGTAGATGCCACGCTCCGGGTTGTTGCCGAAGGGGCTGCCCAACGCCGCAACCCAGACGACCTGAGGGTTGGTTGGATGAACAACGACCGCTCCGATCTGGCCGGTATTCCGCAACCCTTTGAACTCCCACGTTTCGCCGCCATCGGTGGACTTGTAGAGACCGCGTCCGATGATGATGTTGCTGCGGATACCATCCGAACCCGTACCGACATACACGATGTTTGGATCAGAGTCGGCAATGTCGATCGAACCAATAGATCCCGTCTCAAATACACCGTCAGACGTATTCCGCCAGTTGGTGCCTCCATCCGTGGTTTTCCAGACGCCGCCACCGGTTGACCCCATCAGGAAGGTCCTCGGGTGATCGCGATGACCTGCTACGGCAGTGACACGTCCGCCTCGCGAGGGACCGACGTATCGAAAGGACAGATCGGCATATTGCTCGGACAGCGAAGGCGAGTGATCTGAAGCTTCCTGGGCAGTCGCCTCAGGCACTAACACAAACAGCAATGCGGCCAGAAAAAGGGGTAGAAAGACGCGAGACATGAAGGCAGTGGGGCAAATGAATCGAAGCGGACCAACCTACCATCGCCCTGCCCTTCAATCAACCGGCGATTCCCCCGCATGCCATGGGCCATGACAGGGCCCATTTTCAGCGATTCGATTCAGCGCGTTCTTGACGATTCGACGTCGTGAATAGACGTATTATTGCCGATCCCACCTGGCCCTGACAGACCCATCGAAAGTTGTCGGGGCCGCGCGCCGATGGCGCACCATTTCATTCAATCACCCCGCCTGGCCGTGCTGACGCTCATCCGCAACGCCAACGTATATGCGCCGGAGCCGCTTGGACTCCGTCATCTCCTCGTCGCAGGGGACCGGATCGTGCATATTTCCACGGAGGTCCCTTCGCTCGACCAGAAACTGGGCGTCGCGGAAATCGATGCCGAAGGAGCCTCGCTGATCCCAGGCTTCATCGACCCCCACACGCACGTCACCGGGGGTGGGGGCGAAGCCGGATTTGAAACGTCCGTTCCTGCACCACACATCTCTGAATTCACCCGTGCGGGCGTTACGACGGTGGTGGGCCTGCTCGGAACAGATGACCTGGTGCGAACAACCTCGTCGCTGGTTGCCAGGCTGAAGGCGCTGCGCAACGAAGGCCTCAGCGCCTGGGGGTACACCGGCGGTTATCACATTCCCCCAACGACCCTGACAGGGTCTGTTCGTTCGGACATCGTCCATATCGAGGAGATCATTGCTGTTGGCGAAGTGGCCATTTCTGACCACAGATCCAGCCAACCCCGACTGGATGAAGTCGTCCGGCTGGCTTCAGAGGCGCACGTGGCAGGTTTGATGACCGGAAAGGCTGGCATTGTGCATTTCCATGTGGGTGATGGCAAACGCGGCCTGGAATTGATCCGTGAGGCACTGGAGACCACAGAGTTGCCTGCTCGTGTGTTCAATCCAACGCACGTCAACCGCAGGAAAGCCTTGTTCGAAGAAGCTTTGGCGCTGACTGAACAGGGATGCACCATGGATATCACTGCTTTCCCCGTCGAAGAAGGCGAAGATGCATGGACTGCTGAAGATGCGTTCGAGCAGACCTTGGACCGGGGTGTCAATCCGGGCCGAGTGACAATTTCATCAGATGGTGGCGGTTGCCTCCCGGTGTTTGACTCAAACGGAGAGCCGATCGGACTCGACTATGCGCGCGCCGAGGCCATTCCCTCGACATTTGCCGAGCTCGTCCGACGGGGACACGCCCTGAATGTGCTCGTGCCCGCTTTTTCGACCAACGCCGCACGACTGCTGCGACTGGCTTACAAAGGCTCCATCGCCACCGGCATGGATGCTGATCTGATCATTCTGGGCGAAGATCATCGCCCCCGGCATGTCATGGCACGCGGTGCCTGGCACATGCTGAACAACGAAACCATCATCAAAGGAACGTTCGAATAACATGCTGGAGATGCGTCCTACCCGGAGTACCGGAAGCGCAAAACGGGGATACCTGATTCCCATTGGTGGAGCTGAGGAGAAGGAAACCAATCCGGTCATCCTGCAGCACTTTGTGGACCTGTGCGGAGGCGCCGAGGCGAACATTGTGGTCTTCCCGACAGCATCCCGCCTGGAAGACACCGGCGCGCGGTACGTGGATATCTTCAAGCGCCTCGGCGCCGGAAAAGTCGATTTCATCGACCTGAACACCCGTGCTGATTGCGAGAATCTGGACAACTTGAAGCGTCTGGACGAAGCCACCGGGATTTTCATCACCGGGGGAAATCAGCTTCGCTTGTCCACCATCATCGGCGGGACACCCCTTGGCGATCAGATCCGCTACCTCAACGCCCACGAGGTCCATGTGGCGGGCACATCGGCTGGAGCGGCCATCCTGCCCGAGCACATGATTGCCGGAGGCCAGAGCGGCCCTACCCCCCGCCAAGCAGCCGTTACACTCAGCCCGGGGCTCGCCCTGACCAATCGCCTGGTCATTGACCAGCATTTTCGCGAGCGCGATCGTCTGGGGCGTTTGCTTGCAGCCCTCGCCTACAACCCGTATTTCATTGGCCTGGGGGTCGATGAAGACACGGCCGGATTCATCAGTCCGGAAGGTGTGCTCGAAGTCGCCGGCAGCGGCGGCATCACCATTGTCGATCCTTCAGACCTTGAATACTCATCGATTGCCGAAGCCCGGCGCGACGATGTGGTTACCATGACCAATGTCAGGATCCATATTCTTGCGGCAGGCGATCGCTTCGATCTGACCTCCCGTCGTCCGCTGGTTCAGGCTCAGCTGGAAGCAGAAGAAAACGCCTGATCCCACCCTGTTAACCTTGAGAATGCTCGCCTACCCACCCCGGCGACTTCCAACCTTTCGACAGCCATGAAAGTCCTTTCCACCAATGTTTATGTCGGCCCCAACCTCTGGGCTCATTTTCCGGTAATCCGGCATGTCATCGATCTGGGAATCCTGGAAGAATGGCCCACCCGCAAGCTGGGTGACGGCTTCATCGACGGGTTGATCGAATCGCTGCCTGGACTGCATGAACATGGTTGTTCGTACGGAGAGCCGGGCGGATTCATCCGTCGCATGCGCGAAGATGAGGGGACGTGGTTGGGTCACGTCCTTGAGCATGTGGCCATCGAGCTACAGAATGAGGCAGGCTCGCAGGTCGGATTTGGCCGCACGCGGTCGACCGGCAATCCGCGCGAATACAACATGGTATTCGAGTACAAACAGCGCGACGTGGGTCTCGAAGCGTCCAGCCTAGGACGCCAGCTCATCCTGAGCCTCCTGCCGGAAACCGTGAAGGCTCAGCTTGAAGATCTTCCGGGCGATGATTTCGATTTCGAGGAAGAGAAAACGGCCTTCATCCGTTTCGCGCAGCGCAAGGAATTCGGCCCCTCCACGCAATCGCTGGTCGACGCGGCGGTGGAGCGCGACATCCCCTGGATCCGTCTCAATCAGTATTCCCTGGTCCAGTTCGGACACGGCAAATTCCAGAAGCGCATTCAGGCGACCATCACCAGTGAAACGCGCCACATCGCTGTTGAAATCGCGTGCGACAAGGAAGACACGCACCATTTGCTCAATGATCTGGGCCTTCCGGTCCCGCAGCAGGAAATGGTGTACAGCGAACGACAGGCCGTTCGTATGGCTCGCCGTATTGGCTACCCGGTCGTGGTAAAACCGCTAAATGCCAATCATGGTCGCGGCGTTTCCATCAACCTGAATGCTGACGAGGAAGTCGAAGCGGGATTCCGGTACGCCCGGGAAAATGGTTCAAGCCGAGCTGTCCTGGTGGAGAGCTTCATCACTGGATTCGACCATCGTATGCTGGTCGTGGATGGTAATCTCGTGGCAGTGGCCAAACGCGTCCCCGGACATGTTGTTGGTGATGGCAAGCACACCATCGAAGAGCTCGTCGACATCGTCAATCAGGATCCTCGTCGCGGGATTGGTCACGAAAAGGTGCTGACCCGCCTCGAGTTCGATCAGAAGGCGATGGAGCATCTCGAAGAGAAGGAATACACCAAGGAGACCGTCCTCGCCGATGGCGAAATCCTGTATCTCCGCTCAACAGCCAACCTTTCAACCGGTGGTACGGCCATTGATTTGACTGACGTTGTTCACCCGGATAACCGGGCCATGGCGGTTCGCGCGATCCAGGCCGTCGGCCTCGATGTTGGCGGTGTGGACTTCCTGACGGATGACATCTCCCAGTCTTACAAGGAAATTGGCGGCGCCATTGTCGAAGTGAATGCCGCTCCCGGTTTCCGCATGCACGTGGCTCCTTCCGAAGGAAAGCCACGTGACGTTGCCGGCGCTGTGATGGACATGCTGTTCCCATCCGATACGCCTCGCCGCGTTCCGATTGCCGGCATCACGGGTACGAACGGAAAGACAACGACCAGCCGCATGCTGGCCCACATCATGAAAGGGGTTGGCCACACGGTTGGCATGACGTCCACTGACGGGGTTTACATCGACGGTCACCTCTCGGTCAAGGGAGACATGACTGGCCCAACCTCGGCTGCCATCGTCCTTCGCGACCCAACGATTGACATGGCCGTGCTGGAAACCGCTCGCGGCGGTCTCGTCAAACGCGGTCTGGGCTACCGGAAATCAAACGTGGCTTGCTGTCTGAATATCGCTGCGGATCACTTGGGTATGCGCGGCATCAATACGCTTGAGCAGCTGGCAGAACTCAAGCGGATCGTCGTCGAAGTTGCTCAAGACGTTGCCGTCCTGAATGCCGATGACGAGCATTGCCTGCGCATGGCTGACCACACCCAGGCCGAGCGCATCTGCTATTTCACGTTGAACCAGAACCACGAACTGGTTCGGGAGCACATTCGGGCCGGTGGCCTTGCCTGTGTGCTCGAGCAGGGAATCAACGGGCACATGATCACGCTTTTCGATGGTGGTGCGCACATTCCTCTCCTCTGGACGCACTTGATCCCGGCGACGCTGGAAGGAAAAGCCATCCACAACGTCCAGAACGCCATGGCCGCCTCGGCGATGGCCTACTCGCTGGGTGCTTCCCTCGAAGACATCCGACACGGCCTGCGCACATTCGACACGTCCTTCTTTCAGGCGCCAGGCCGCATGAACGTGTTCGACGAGCATCCTTTCAAGGTCATCCTCGACTACGCCCACAACCCGGCAGCGGTCGACGCCATGTGCAAGACGGCCTCACAATTGCATGTTGAAGGTCGTCGGCTGGTCGTCCTGGCCGCTCCTGGCGACCGTCGCGACGAGGACATCGACGCAATTGCTGGTCATGCAGCCGGCCAGTTCGATGCGTACTTCTGCAAGGCCGATGATGACCGACGCGGACGCGGTCACTCCGAGGTCCCGGATCGTATTGCCACCGTGCTCAAGGAAAATGGCGTATCAGAAGACCTGATCCAGATCATTCCCGACGAGCAGACGTGTATCGACGCAGCTCTTCGTGAAGCGAATTCAGGTGATCTCGTGCTGATCTTCGGTGACGACACCACCCGATGCTGGAAACAGATCATCCATTTTGATTCGGATGGTACTCCCGTGGCAACGGACAACGCTTCAGGAGTGGAAGTGGCCGAGCTCCCGGATCTGAGCGAGTTCTCCATCGGAACCGGTGTTGAGCTGATCCGCGACGAGAAAGGTGTCCGCCTCGCTCGGGAAGAAGACGCGGACTAAGAATCACCCATGTCTTTCCACGCCACGCTCATCGATGCCCGCCGCCTGACCGGTCCAAATCTGGTCTGGGATCGTCCGGGCGCTTTGCTCGAAGTCGAAACCGACTCAGACGCGGTCATTGCGCACTGGCAAACGGAGATCGAAGCCCTTCGGGACCACCTGGGCTTACCGGACATGGGCATCGCCATCAAGCGTCGCTCGCAAGGAGCCTGGCTCGTCGTTGGTGGACCAGTGGATCATCTGTATGGACTGATTGAGGCGTCCGAAGTGGCCTGGCATCGCGCCATCGCACTGATGGAAGGACGCGACCCTGGCGAACCGGATCTGACGCTTGTCCACAAGGAGCTTGACGAAGAACGGGCGCCCGCCGTTGTTGCTCTCCAGCACGCGGCTTCGAAACGCGGCGTCACGTTCCTGTGGGACGATGACTTCGTTTCCCTCGGCATGGGGTCGCAGTCGAAGACCTGGCCACGCCCGGAGACGCCCAACCCGACTGATGTCGATTGGTCGTCCTTCGCAGACATTCCGGTTGCCGTGGTTACGGGCACCAACGGAAAATCAACCACCGTCCGACTGCTGTGCACCATGGCTGCAGCCTGGGGCAAGGTGTTTGGCAACACTTCGACGGACTGGGTTCGCGTCGGCGATGAGGTCCTCGATACGGGTGACTATTCAGGTCCTGGCGGGGCGCGCACGGCTGTGCGAGACCCGCGTGTGGAGGTCGCCCTGCTGGAAACAGCGCGCGGAGGGCTGCTCCGACGCGGCTGTGGCCTGGAGCGTGCCCATGTCGCGGCTGTCTTGAACGTCGCCTCCGATCACATGGGGCAATACGGCATTACTTCCGTCGACGATCTGATCGAAGCCAAGCTGATCGTCCGGCGATTGGTTGATCCCGACGGCTTGCTGGTGCTGAATGCCGATGATGAGGGCCTTCGACGTGCCGCGGAAGGCTTCCCATCACAGCGAATGGCCTGGTTCTCGCTGGAGAGCGCCTTGCCAGATGGCATTGCTGATGGCGCGTGTGTTCGAGATGGCGTATTGACGCTCGTTTCTGGTGGCGAAGAAACGGCCATCCTTCCGATAGCCGACGTTCCCATCACAATGGGCGGTGCGGCACAGTACAACGTGGCTAATGCCCTGGCTGCCAGTCTGGTCGCGCATCATCTGGGTATGCCGCTCGAAGCCATCCAAGCCGGTTTGCGCACGTTCGAGAGTGACTTCCGCACCAATCCGGGACGCTCCAATTGGTTTGATGTGGGCGGCGCGCGGGTCCTGTTGGACTATGCGCACAACCCCCACGGACTGCACGCCATCATCGACACAGCAAACCGCATGATGGCAGCGCAGGAAGGACCCGCGCGCCGGATCATGGTCCTTTCCACCGCCGGCGACCGAACTGAACCCGAAATCCGCGAGCTTGCCGCCATCGCCGCCCAGTCGGGTATCGAAGAAATCCTCGTAGCTGACTGTGTGGGTTATGAGCGCAAGTTGGGTCCGATGGGCGTTCCTCGCATTCTTGCCGATGAACTGGCTCGCCATGGCCGCGACGTACCGCAATTCACTTCGGAACTGAATGGCGTGGAAGCCGCCCTGGCCATGGCTCGCCCGGGAGATCTTTTGATGCTGCTGGTAAAAGGCGAACGAAAGCAGAGTCTCGAAGCCATCGAGAATGCAATCGCCCGGACCCGCTCCTGACCACGCACGCCACGAGCCTGCCGTTCACATTCGAATCCGTATCCTGATGGTCCGCTATCTGCCCATTGTCCTCCTCCTGACTGCTATCGGCTGCATGAATCGACAAGCGCCAGAGCCGTCCCCCCTTGTTCGCCTGTCCGAGGTGGCGCCGTCGATTGAGCAACGAGCTGCATACTTCGGTTCGGACAACTTCATGGGCCGTCCGATCCGCGGATATGAGGCGGATGAAGTGGTGATCACCAGGGAAGCAGCCAATGCCTTGGCCCATGCTCAGAGCCTTGCCCAGGCGGAAGGCTTATCGCTGCTGGTGTTTGACGCCTACCGTCCGCAACGCGCTGTGGATCACTTTGTGGAATGGGGCGCGGATTTGGCCGACACACTGAATCAGGCAGCATTCTATCCCAATGTCCCGAAGGCCGAGCTGTTCGAGCGTGGCTATATCGCAGAGCGAAGCGGTCATAGTCGAGGTAGCACGGTGGACCTCACCTTGACGCGCGACGGCGTTGAGCTGGATATGGGCACCCCATTCGACTTCTTCGACGAGCTGTCCCACACGGAAAACGCGGCCATCTCCGAAGAGGCCATGCGCAATCGGATGCTCTTGCGCGATATCATGACCGAAGCCGGATTCCGGAATTACGTCAACGAGTGGTGGCACTACACGCTGATCGACGAACCGTATCCAGACACCTATTTCGATCAGCCCATCACGGCGCCGGACACTGATTGATTGGGCGGTCCGGCCTCCTGGATCAGGAATTCCGGGAATGACCGGCAGGCGACTGCATCCTGAGCGGAATCGCACCGTAGGGCGAATCACGACCCTCCTCCCAAGGATCCGTCGGCACACGACGGACGGTTCGAACCCCGCAGCCACACATCCCTGACATGACCCGCACGATCCTGTCGGTGCTGACCTTCTTCAGCGCCACCCTTCTGATTGTACCCTCTTCCAGCGCCCAGTCCACGCCCCCGTACTCCGGCCCAATTGGTGCGGAAAATGAGATCACAGCGATCTACACGGATGAAGCTCCTCGCATCGACGGCGTATTGGATGAAGCCCTCTGGTCGCAAACACCTGTAGCGGGACCTTTTGTCCAGCTGGACCCGGCGGACGGCGAAGCACCCGCCTATCCATCGGAAATGCGGATCGCCTACGATGAGAACAACCTCTACTTCGGTCTGAGTTTTTACGACGACGAACCGGACCTCATCCGGGCCAGGAATCTGGAGCGAGGCGGACCGAACGGGAACGATGACATGTTCTGGTTGCTGCTCGACACGTACGACGATGACCGGAATGCCTACTTGTTTGAAACCAACGTGCTTGGTACCCAGGACGACGCCATCATTGCTGATGAAGACATGTCCTACTCCGACTGGCAGTGGGACGGCATTTACGATTCGGAAGGACGCATTGCGGAAGACGGCTGGCATGTCGAACTGGCGATTCCCTTCAAGACTATCCGATTCGACAACGCTGAAGAACTGACGATGGGCGTGGCCATCATGCGCTTCCTTAATCGCACGGGCGAACGCTCGATGTGGCCCTACATTCCCCGCGAGTACAGTGCCGGCATCTTCCAGGTATCACAGTACGCCACTCTTCGGGGCATCAAGAATGTAGAGCGCGGACGCAACGTCCTGATCAAACCCTACGTCATCGCAGGCGCCCAGGAATTCCGGGTGGACCCGACCGAGACTGACACAGACTCCCAACAGGACATCGGGGTGGACGTCAAATGGGCGGTCAACCCGAATGTCACGCTCGACCTCACCGTCAATACGGACTTCGCGCAAGTTGAAGCGGATAACGTCCAGCTGGATCTGACCCGATTCAACCTGTTCTTCCCCGAGAAGCGCGAGTTCTTCCTGGAGCGTGCAGGTCTGTTCGAGTTCGGTGATTCCCGGCAAACTGAGACCTTTTTCTCGCGACGCATCGGGATTTCCAACGACATCATTGGCGGTGCGCGCGTCGTCGGTCAGTTCGATCGCTACTCAGTCGGGGCACTGAATATCCAGACAGCAGAAAATGACGAACTGGGCATTGATGCCGCAAATAACACGGTCCTTCGTGGTCGTGCCGATGTTCTGGGCCGCACGACAGTAGGTGGCATCTTTACCAATCTCGAGCAAGGTGATTTCTCCAACCGGGCCTTCGGAGCCGACATCCGGAAACGATTCCTGGGTAACAGTGAAATCAGCGGTTGGTACACACGCGTCGAAGACTCCAGACCGGATCTGTCGGATGCTGCCGGCGCTATTTCGCTCAACATCAGTCGCGCCGATTATGGCTTTGGGGGCAACTACCGCAATGTCGGGAAACGCTACAACCCCGCCCTCGGCTTCGTACGCCGCCGGGACATGGTCAATTACTCCGGGTTCGTGCGCTACAGTCCCCAGGTCAACGGCGACCTCATCCGGTCCTACTCGGTCAACGCTTACGCCGGGCTGGTGAATGGACAGGATGGTGGCAAGCAGTCCTCCGATGTCGGATTCCGCGGCAACGTCAGGATTCGCGCCAATGACCGTCTGGATTTCCGCTACAATCGCAATTTCGAGAGCCTGGATCGCTCTTTCTTCATTCGTCCCAACGCGGAGATTGTCTCGGGAGACTACGTGTCCAACTCGGTTTCCGGCGGCTTCCGCACCGATAACTCAAAACTGTTCTCGACCAGCGGCAACTACTCCTGGGCCGAGTACTTCGGCGGCACGCGAGAAAACTGGTCAGGAGGATTCGGCCTCCGAACCGGAAAGTACCTGAACATGGAGATCGGCCTATCCCACACCAGCTTCGATCTGCCGATCCAGAATGGGGACTTCACGGCCACGACCATCAGTTCGAACATCAACGTTGCCTGGAGCCGCGATCTGTTCGCCAAAGCCCTGATCCAGTATGACAACTTCTCGGGAGACATCCAGGCCAATATCCGCATCGACTGGATCCATACGCCGGGAGCGGACCTGTTTTTGGTGTTCAACACCAACTACAACTTCCACAATGCGGATGATCAGTTCGACCCACGAGCCCGACTGCTCAACAACCGCGTGGGGATAGCCAAGCTGACGTACGTGATTCAGCTGTAGGAGCCAGGAATCACCGACTGGCTGTCACGACCACCGGTCGTGAACTCACTCCGTCGCGCGCATGTAGGCGGATGAACACCAGACCCGTACCATCGATCTCCAACGTGTTCAATCCCCGCTGGGCTGGACCGCGGGAGAGTGTGCGTCCCAACACATCAACCACGACCCATTCGGCTGTCGGGTCTTGCCCTCGGTAATCGAATGTCACCGACCCTGAAGAGGGATTTGGCCAGGGCGCGGACACGAGATCCGGTAGTACGTCCCATTCTGGCTGCTCGACATCGGTCACCGTGCTTGGCCCAAAGGATGCCATGACCGGTAGGTGGTCCGACGTGCGGGCGTAGAACGAATTGACCGTGACGAGCCCCGTCAAGACACGCGTTGATCCCTGCACCCACATGTCCTCCGCTTCATTGGACGCAATGATGTGGTCCAGGAAGGATCCGCTCTGGAAGGAGAAGCCACCTGATTGCTCTAGCGGAGAGGTCAGCATGGCATAGTCGTCCGGGTCCTCGATGAATACGGCGTAGGGAGACCGCTGACTGTTGTAGGTCGACGCCGCGAGCTCGTCGTTGAAGTCTCCCAAAAAGAACACAGGCTGCGTAGCCAGACCTGTGAAGTCGATGTGGTTCTTAACGCGTCGAGCTGCCTCGGTTCGACGCTCCCACGACGTCCGATCGGAAAATGCCTTCATGTGGACGTTGATGAACGTGGCCACGAAGGCAGTGTCCGGCAAGGTCACATTAAATTCAGCCTTAAGCGGAGGACGCCCAGCAAACTCATAGTCAAAGCTCTGCAGAATGTGCGTCGATTGCCGCAATCCCAGAACCCGACTGTCATACAGATAGCCAATGCGTTGCTGACCGGAGTCCGTGGCCAGGAATCCTTCCCAGTAATCCGGTAGTGCTGTCAGCACTTCGTTGAATCGATTGGTATTCGCGATTTCCTGGACTGCCCAGATGTCAACGCCCGACCCCGAAACGATATCGATGACATTCTGCACCTGAATATCGTCATTGGAAGGACCATTGGAGGAGTGGCCAAACCATTCAATGTTCCACGTGGCAATGTCCAGCGTAGCCTCCGTTCCGAACTCCACGATCTGAGCGTGGAGAGTAACCGGAAGTGCAACAAGGGCCATGGCGACGAGCCGCCGCAACCATACAGTCATGTGCGCCAATGAATCTAGGGTGAGAATACCTGGAGGCGTGAGACGCCTATTCGAAGTCCGTGTTCAGTCGGAAACGACCGATCCGGTTGTTTCCGCTATCAGCCACGTACACAATACGGCGGTACGTGGACACACCCTGCGGCGTGCGGAACTGTAAAGCACCGTCCCCGGTCCCGCCGAAGGACACGATGACCGGTTTCGTCGACGTCGACCCCGGAGGTGGCGTCACACCTTCTACCCCTTGCCCCGTGAATACGTACAGGGAATCCGAGGCGCCGTCCGTGACGAAGATGAAGTTGGAGCCATCAGCGGCCACCGTCACATCGGTGGGATTGGTAAACCGGAATTCGTCATACAGAAACGCATCGCCGCGCTCAGGATTCGAAGCAATCCGGAGTTTGTCGGTGTCCGGCTGATACTCGAGTCCATCGGATGTCGGAACCACTCTGACAGAGATCACCGAGTAGCGGAGCGAACTGGCCGGTGCAACACTGCCGGACACCACATCGTCCAGCGCAGAAGACTGCAGCAGGATGAAGTGACGATCCTGGGGGAAGAACGAACGCTGAGGCGGATGTACGTAGGTGGCTACATCCGTCGGAAACAGGGAGCTTCGCAGGCTCTCGCGTGTCGGGTGAAGCGTGATGATCGACTGGAGATTGACGCCGTTCTCGTCGAACTCCATGATGGTGTTATGGGGGAGAATGAAGGTCCCCCTTGGGTTCACCGGACCTCGTCGCGATACGTAGATGTGGTTGTCATGAATGACTCCAACGCCGGTGAAGGAGACCCGCTCATCCGTCTCGATGGGATCCGGAGCATTGAACTTCCGGGAATCATCGTCGAATGGATGCCAGATGATGTCCCCGACCGTGGGTGATCCCGTGGTGATATTGTCGTAGCGCATGACAACTGGCAGATCCCAATTGCGACCATTCAGGAGCGTATCACGACGAGCGGTCACGTAGACCCGGAACAGGCGATCCTGGACCACCGAGGTACCTCCACCGTCAATCGGAACGAAGTTCGCAGCTCGCCCTGAGAGATCGAAGACGTGAAGTCCACGACGGTCGACGACATAGAGGAATTCGTCAAAGCCGGCATACACATCCTGAGGCTCATCAAGCGCAAGACCGTCCGCTCCCGTCTCGTAGAACGGGAAAAGGGGTACGTACTCAACCTCGTTGAGGAGCTCGGGGTCATTGCGTCCCGCCTCGAAGATTTCGTCCGTCACGTCGTCCTGTTTGGATCCCATCAACGAGTCGCACCCTGCAAGCAGGAGGACCAGCAAGGCAAGCAATCCATATGTGGCGCGGTGCATCATAGGGAGATGGTCAGACCAAAACGGTGAACGTTGCCCAGACGGGCCATGCGATTGAAGCCATAGTCGATACCCAATGCACGACCGGCGACGGGCAGATTGACGCCAGCGCCCAGGCTGGGAGCATCGATTTCCTCGACACCAAAGCGATACCCGGCGCGCAAAAAGAACATGTCATTGAAGCCATACTCCGACCCGAGTGTCCAGTACTCCGCGTTGTCATTCGGATTGTTCAGCTGGGCCAAGAGCGTCAAGCTGCTTCCTTCGGCGTCGTCGAGCAGGTCGTAGGCGAAGCCCAGGTGGAAGGTGGTTGGAGGCGTCATCGCCTCGAAGTCGGACTCGATCCTGACGGGATCATCAGCAATAACCGGCCTCGACAGCTCGCCCTCAGGGCGGCCATCCAATCCGAAGTTGCGGACCGCCACGGCCATACGCGCGCCCGTTGAACCGACCATGTAGTGAATGCCGAGGTCGAAGACGAGTGTACTAGCCGTCAACCCAGCCACCGACTCCTGGACGTATTTAGTCGTGATGCCGTAAGCAAACAGGTCTGTAAGCTGCTGGGACAGGGTCAAGCCGGCCGCCACATCGATCAAGCGGAAGGTCTCACCCGTTCCCGTGGGCTCGAACTCCGTGGTCACCTTCATCTCGCCCGAGTTCATGGTCTGCAGACTGGCACCGAGGGTGATTCCGGCCGGCAGTCGATAGGTCAGGCCCACGAAGTCCAGCGTCACGTCCACGAAGTACGCGGTGTGATGGAAGCCCGCCTGGATGCCAGGAAGTCGCGCGGCCAGGGCCGGATTCCAGACCAGAGCGCTCACATCGTTGGCGTCGGCTACGACACTCTCACCCAGGGCCGCTCCTCGCGCATCCACCGGTACCTTCAGGAACTGAAAACCTGACGTACCCGCTCGCTCGCCGCCGAGCGTCGGCAACAACTGCGCGTTGGCCGCCGGAGCGGACAAGAGGATAAACAGCGCTATGACGAAAAATCGTTTCATCAGAAGCGGAACGAGAGGCCGAACATGATGTGGCGCTGTGGAAGGAAGCGAGCCGGATTGAATGGCGGCAGTCCGGAGGTATTGGGATCCTCGTAGCGTGGATCGCGCGTGCCCGTAGTCACATCGTAATCCGGATTACCGCGAAGAGCGATGAAGTCCGTTGAGGCGGGGTCGACATCCGGATAGGCTTCGCCCGTCACCGGATTGATGATGATGCTGTTTCTCTGGTTGAACAGGTTGGTGATTTCCAGCGAAAGCTGGAGATCGGTGCCCTGCAATGTCAGCGTCTTGCGCATGGACAGGTCAAACCACCACCACATCGAGCCGATTTCCGAGAAGCGATCCGCAGGATCCGGCACCTGGGCATAGATCGGACGCCAGTCCTGTTCTCCAGAGAACGGATTGACCTCATTGCCCTGGAATTCGACCGGCGTGTAGCGCTGACCACTACGCAGCGTGGACGAAATCAACGCGGATACGCGGTTCAGCCCCTTGACGCCGAACAGCGGGCGCTCTTTGTCATGCCGGAACGTGAATGTCGTCTTCAGATCGAAGGGGCGATCCCAGGCCAGAGGTGTTTCGAAGGTGTTGTCGATGTCCCCGTTCGCCAGGAATTCGGACAGGGCATCGTTGTTGGTACTCGAGAGACCCGTTGCACGCGAGAAGGAAGCGGCGATCTGGCCACTGAGTCGATCACCGACACGTTTGAGATAGCTGGCCTCGATACCGCGAACACGGGCAAAGTCGCCGTTGACACGGAAGGCGCGCAAGACTTCACGTCCCGTCGGGTCGGGAACGATCACGCTCTCGACCGTGATGAAGTCGAACTTGTCGCGCCAGAAGGCTGTGACGTTCAGGACGTCGTTCGACGTGAACTGCGTCCGTAGGCCAAGCTCGTAGGAGATATCGACTTCGGGATCCAGATTCGGGTTGCCAAGATCCGAGAAGAAAGAGCGGTCCTGGAAGAACGGATCCAGTCCGGTGTAGACGAACGTCGGATGCGGCAGCTTCGTCGAGTGACCGTAGTTGAAGAACAGGACGCGGTTTTCCGTGATCGGGAAGGAGACGCGCAGCTTAGGCAGCAGACGAAATTTAGTGTGCAGGCCGAACAGCTTGATGGACTCATCCTTGTAGCCCTCCCGAATCGTGTCCAGAATCGGTGCCTGTGGGTTGTCAATCAGATCATCGACATACCGGCCCGGGGCCCAGTACTCGAAGCGCAGCCCGGCGTTGGCAATCAGACCGCGATAGCGGATCTGATGTGTCCCGAAGAAGGCCCCGCGACGCGGCTTGACGCGCCAGATATCGGACGAATCGCCGAGACGGCCGGTGCTGGCACCATCACTCTCGCCAATCGGCGCCCCCACCCATGGGCGAATGACGTCAATCCACTGGTAATCGTTGAATTTGGCCTCGAAACCGGCACTGAAGCGGTTGTTCAGGTCCTTCGAGAACCGCGTGAACGTCGCGCGCAGCGTGTACTCCTCCGCAAAGTGGTCGTGGAATCGCGTCGCGATACCGCCATTGTTGATCAGGCCCGGACCGGGAAGCACGAATTGTGCATTCGGATCCAGCGGATTGCCCTGGGAGTCGACGAACAGGTTGGCCGGGTAGGTGACAATGGAAAACGGATCCAGCTCCGTATCTACATTGTCGGGGCGCCAGTCGCGGCCGTTGGCATCCGAGCGGAGTCGGGTGAACAAGCGACTGAATTGCACATCATAGAAGGACTGCTCGCCGAGAACGTGCGACCACTTGATGTACGTGATGATGTTGTCGTGGGCGTAGGTGCTGGCGTTGTCCGGCTGGAGCACGAACGCGTACTGGAATCCAGGAGAGATGACGGCATCATTGCCTGTCACCTGCAGCATTCGGGAGTTCTGGTTGACCGTCAGTGAGCGCTGATACGATCCCTGGAGCTTCTTGCCCGGGCCCAACTCCCATGTCAACTTGGAAATGCCATTCCACCTGTTTCCCGTGCGTGGCATGAAGAATGTGCCGTCGACCAGCGACGTGCGCACCTGCTCCGGTGTGGCCGTCTTGCGGGTGAATCCGTCTGAGAGCTGGACCTGACCCGAGAGGAAGAATCGGAGCTTTCCTGGAATGACCGGACCGCTGAGATTGGCTTCCCAGATATCCTCCATGTAGTTGGAATCCGAGTCCTCATTGAATCCCAGATTGTCGCGTTTGTGGGAGAAGAAGCCCTGGAATTCATCGGTGCCGTCCTGCGTCTGAACGGCCACGATACCAGAGGTCACATCTCCGAATTCGGCGCCGATTCCACCTGTGGTCACCTCGATTTCGGAAAACGCGTTCGAGCCGACATCCAATCCGAATCCGGTACCTGCAAGCGGGTCCTTGGCCGACACACCATCGACGAAGAAACCGGTTTCGGAGGCCCGGCCGCCACGGATGTAGAGTCCCGTGGGGTCACGCACCACGCCAACCTGGGTGGCTACGGCCTGCTGCACATCTCTGAGCGGAGCCAGTTCAAGTTGCTCCCGGGAAATCGTAGAGGACGACGCCGAACTTTCCACGTCGACCAGCGGCTTCTCCCCGATCACGACGATCTCGTCTTCTGTGGATAAGACCGCGACACCGAGCTCCACATTGAGCTCCGTCGTTTCACCGTCCACGATGACGATCTCGGTGAACAACTTCGTCTCGAAGCCGATGAATGAGACGCGCACGGAGTACTCGCCAGCGCGAAGGCCTGGAATTTCAAAGCGCCCGTCGAAGTCCGTGGCGGCGCCGCGAGAAGTCCCGACGACGATGACGTTCACGCCCGGAAGTGTCTCGTTGGATTCTGCGTCGGTGACGCGTCCCGAAAGCACACCCTGGGCGAACGCCGGGAAGGCGGTCGCGAAGAGCAGCAGCAAGAAAACGATATGTGTCTTCCTGAGCATCATTGCGGGAAACCGAGACTTTCAAGCATCAATTGGACGGCGCGTCGACCCGCATTCTCGTCCCCGTCATCCCCCACGACGAGGGGCAGTCCATTGGCCTCATTCACAAGCGGAATCGAGAAGAGGGCCACGCGGCGATCATCACTGATGGACGCGATCGTGGAAGGACCTGGCCAGGTACCACGACGGTTGCCCTGACGCGTGACGTACTGGAATTGCGCGTCGTACAGAGGAATCGTCGCCGAGCTGGTTGCCACATACGGCAGCGTGTTGATCACGAAACCGTTCATTTTGAGCGCCGGCAGCGGCTGGGAAGCGCCAGGAAGCGCAGTCTGTGTCGCAACCGGAGCATTCGTAAGCAGACGCAGCGTCTGGCGAAGCGAGTCCGGGAATGTCGTAAGCGCGTTCAGCGGCAACAGCAGCGTGGCCGCGTTCGTGGCGATTTCCTCCGGATCCACAGGCAACTGGATCGGCGAATGCACCATCATCTTGCCCCCGTTTTCGAAGAAGGGCTCCATGATCGGCGCGACAAATGGAAGGTTATTGCCGACGATCTGGTCGGTCGTGGCCGTGGCAACCCAATAGATGTAGTCGTAGCCACGTATGAATTGCTCCAGACCGGGTTGCGAGGTCGGCGGTAGCAGTGACGAGCGCGGGAAGTTACCCGAGCTGCCCGTGGTGAACGGCGTGGTGATATCCCAGATGTCCACTGGCGTACCTGCGGGCAAGTGCTCGCGCAGAAGATCCAAG
>JANQQV010000014.1 GCA_028284865.1 Rhodothermales bacterium
GCGTCCTCCCTGAACACGTCTGCGGACTCCGCGGGAGGCGCCGACATCCTTCCGCTCGCCCGCAGACGTGTTCAGGGAGTACGCACCGGTCATGTCAGACCTGCGTCGAGAGGTCTTCCGGGTCGTTCTCGTCAACACGGCTCATCTGCGGATCAGCGACTTCATTGCTTCGGAAGGAGGCATTGCTTCCAGCATCGTCGAACCCCGGTTGATCTTTCGACGAGCGATTCTCGAGCATGCGGCTGCCGTCATCTGCATCCACAATCATCCTTCCGGGAATCCCGAGCCTAGCAGGGAGGATATCGCCGTGACGCGTCAGCTGGCACGCGCGGGCCAGCACTTGGGCATTCCGTTGCGCGACCACGTGATCATTGCTGGAGACACCTTCACGTCACTGGCTGAGCGAGGTCTCGTCGTTCCTGAATGAATCACCGAAGTCGGCGGATGGGCAGGATCTTCAAGCAAAGGGTGCAGGACGATGCACGATCCGTGCGTAAATTCCAAGCTTCAATCATCCATCATTTCGCCCTGATCGGCTGCCATGTCCGACCTGTTTGAAAAGATCGTTTCCCTTTCGAAGCGCCGCGGCTTCATTTTCCAGTCATCCGAGATCTACGGTGGTCTTTCGGCCACATACGATTACGGCCCTCTGGGCGTCGAGCTCAAGCGGAATGTGACCCAGCGTTGGTGGAATGCCATGGTTCATCGTCACGAGAACATCTCGGGCATCGATGCAGCCATCCTGATGCATCCGACGACCTGGAAGGCTTCCGGTCACGTCGATGCGTTCGCGGATCCGCTGATTGACGACAAGACCTCGAAGATGCGTTACCGCGCAGACCAGCTGATTGAAGGGCATGTGGATCGGCTCCGTCGCAAGGGCAAGGATGAGGATGCGGATCGCGTGTACCAGGCGTTGGTCGATGCGCTCAACGCTGAGGACATGCCGAAAGCGCTCTACGACATCATCATGAGCGAAGAAATCCGTTCGCCGGATTCGGGCATGTTCGACTGGACGGAGGTTCGCGAATTCAACCTGATGTTCGACACGACCGTTGGACCGGTCGCCAACCCGGACAACAAGATCTATCTGCGTCCTGAGACGGCACAGGGCATCTTCGTCAACTTCCATAATGTGCGCGAGACGGGACGGCACCAGGTGCCCTTCGGCATCGCCCAGATCGGGAAGGCCTTCCGCAATGAGATCGTGGCTCGCCAGTTCATCTTCCGGATGCGCGAATTCGAGCAGATGGAGATGCAGTATTTCGTGAAGCCTGGCGCCCAGATGGAAGCATTTGAGCAGTGGCGAGAAGAGCGGATGCAGTGGCATCTGGACAACGGAATCCGGGCGTCCAAGCTACGCTGGCACGAGCACGAAAAGTTGGCGCACTACGCTGATGCCGCCCAGGATATCCAGTATGAATTCCCGATTGGCTGGCAGGAGGTGGAAGGCATCCACTCCCGCACCGACTTCGATCTTCAGGCTCACCAGGAGTACTCCGGCAAGAAAATGGAGTATTTCGATCCGCAGTCGCAGGAGAAGTACATCCCATACGTTGTCGAGACGTCAGTCGGTCTGGATCGGACGATCCTGACGCTGCTCTGCGAAGCGTACCGCGAAGAAGAGGTCGGAGGCGAGTCCCGGACCGTCATGAAATTCCATCCTCGCCTGGCTCCAATCACCGTCGGCATCCTGCCGTTGGTCAAGAAGGGGGGTATGCCTGAGTTTGCTCACAAGGTCGAGGACACGCTCAAAGAGCACTTCAACACATTCTACGACGAGAAGGGGGCCATCGGTCGTCGCTACCGTCGGATGGACGAAGTCGGTACCCCGTATTGCGTAACCGTTGATGGAGAAAGTCTCGAGGACGGCACCGTTACGGTTCGTCACCGCGACTCCATGCAGCAGGAGCGTATTGCTGCCGATCAGCTGGCCGGCTACCTGATCAACCAGATCGCCGATTGGAAAATCGACTGATCCGGTACTTGGCCCATTGGCCTGGAGGCCCTGGAGATCAGAACATCGAGTTCTGAGGGCCGGAATGATTCCGTGCTATGCGTCTGCTGATGGAGCGAAGCGTGCCTTGAGCCAAGCCTCGATTTCGTCTCGGGTATTCCGAAACGCTTGGGTGCGCGCTTCTGGCGACGACGTCTCGTTGGATGGGTCGGCAAAACCCTGGTGAATCGTTTCCTTCAGGCCGGGATGGAATGGGCACTGCTCCTTTGCGTCGTCACAGACCGTGACCACGATTTCTGCCCGCCAGTCGCCAAGGTGATCGATCGTCTTTGACGTGAGGCCGTCCGTACTCACTCCTGCTTCCCCCAGGACGACGAGTACTTCAGGTTTGACGAACGTGGCCTCCGTGCCCGCGCTCCGGACCTCGTACCGATCACCGAAATGGTGGCGCATTAGCGCTTCGGCCAGCTGCGAGCGCGCGCTGTTGTGTGTACAGAGGAACAGGATTGAGGAATTCGCCAATTTGGTAGGAGATTTGGGTGGACGGGGCGATTGAAGTAAAGGCGGGCGCGATTGATGCAGCGAAGACGGCAAGTGTTGCCATGCCGGTCTTGGAGGATAGGTCTGAATGGTAATCCGTGTATTACGGATTCCAGCGCACTAAAACCGGGCCCTGACCCCGATCACCGGGTCGAATCGGCGTTGGATCGTATAGAAAGCGCCATCAGCGGACTCCGTCGCCGGTCGATACGTGTAGTGAGCATCCATGAGCAACCACACACGACCCAGGAGCCGAAGATCGAACTGGAACCGCATCCGATTTTCCTCTCCAAGATCCCCGAACAAGGAGGCGAACCCTTTCAGGCCTCGTCGATCCTGTGCCACGGAGATGCGCACATTCCGGGCCAGAAAAAGGAGCCGTAGGTGATATTCGCTCAGTCGCTGGACGCCGTGGTAGCGCTGAAACGCGTACCACAGCTCGAATCGCTCGAAGAACAGGACCCGGGATTCAAACAGGATCGAGTTGCCTCGCTGCACCTCACGCAACGCAATATCCCGCCGAGTAGGATCGATTCCAGAGGTGATACTGCGCCCA
This sequence comes from Rhodothermales bacterium, assembly GCA_028284865.1. GTDB lineage: Bacteria > Bacteroidota > Rhodothermia > Rhodothermales > UBA10348 > JAAZVD01. The sequence goes on from JANQQV010000014.1 coordinate 3,054, forward strand.
GGTCCGCTGACCGGATAGAAGGCACCAAACAGGGCGTGCCGAAAATCGGAACTGTTGTAGTGCAACGCCAGGGACAGATAAAGTCGAGCCATGTCGATGAAGTTGCCATTTTCGAGATTTGCCCCGATCAGGACACCCTGACCATAGTCAGGCAGCCATGCACCGCTGACGAACGGGACAAAATCGAAGCTTCCGCTTCGGTAGGCGACCAGACGGACGTCGCTTTCGAATCCCCGGAATGGTTCGTCCGTGTCGGTTCGTGCCTGCTCATCCTGCACCACCGCTCCAGCCACTTGCAGCGAAGACCATCCCGCGCGACCCCGTTCGAAAGGGGAGAAGGAAAGGCGCGCACCGGAGAGTGCGCGCCGGGTCACATCGGTCGTGAATGCCTCCAACGTCACATGCTGACCTGAACGCTGAATCTCAATACCAGCCGTTCGTTCGTCCCAAACCGTCTCTGTCGAGAGAAAGTTGACCAGATGACCGTTCCCAAGACGGGTCCGGTCCAATGGGCCGAGCCGGATGTACGTGCCTTCGTCAGGCTGGTAGCGGGCATAATCCAGGATTCGGACAATGTCCCGCCACTCATCGGTTTCGGCATCGTAAGGACCGTAGATCCCTGCTCGAAGGCTTCCATCCAGCCCCAGAGATACGTTTTCGCCTCGCGCAGTCAGATCGACCCGGGTGACCCCCCGCCATTGCGGGCCGATGAGGGAGAAGCCTGCAGCGGTGGTGGCTTCCGCATAGCCGTCCCACCGGGACATGTGTGCCTGCTCCGCCGGGTCATCCCTGCTCCCGAACAACCAGTGCTGAGCGTGGGAAGGTGTGACCAGGCCAAAGAGTCCCAACCACGATGCCAACACCATGACCCCAAACGTGCCGTGGCGCATACGAAGCGATGGTGTTCTGTCAGCGCGACAATCAAGCATGGAAGGCAAAACGGGACGAATGCTCAAACGGAGTGCAGTGACCTGCTCAGTAGAATTGTTCGCATGATGGAAGAACACCCCATTCGTTCGATGTGCAGTTGTAACCTAGGATGAAAAACCTGAATAAACGAGTCGTCCGGGCGCGTTGGTTGGCACCCCGTCATTCTTCTCTCGTACCAGCGCTTTCATCCCGGACGTCAACCCTTTCGCCTATTCATGGACACGCTTCCGCTCTTTCCTCTCGAGGTAGTTCTCTACCCGGACGAAGTGCTTCCCTTGCACATCTTCGAGGACCGATACAAGGAGATGATTGCTCAGTCGATCGAGCACGAAACTCCATTCGGGGTCGTACTCCAGGTCGATGGTGCCATGAAAGAAGTCGGATGTACAGCGCGTGTATCAAAGGTCACTGAAACCTTCGAAGATGGCTCCAGCAACATCATTGTGACGGGTCAGGAGCGATTTCGCATTACAGAAGTCCATCACCGGCATGCCTGGATGTCCGCTGATGTGGAGCCGGTCACGGATCTGAAGGTTGCCCCCAACTCCGGGTTGGTGGACCGATTGATCGCCCAGCACATCAAGCTGCTTGAATTGGCCGGCCGCACGCCGTCACCCTCGCTGTACGAGGATCGGGACCGCCTTTCGTTCTTTGTCGCGCACAATGCGGGCTTGACCCTGGACCAGAAACAGGATGTGCTGGAGACTCGGGCCGAAGCAATGCGTGTCGAGTATCTCATTGCTCATCTCGAACGATTCATACCGGCAGTGGAGGAGGCAGAGCACATCCGCCAGAAGGTTCGGTCGAATGGTCACTTCAAGGATTTCCCGCCTGAGGTCTGACGCGTACACGCGATCCAATTGCCTTCCGGCATGATAATTGAGGATCCCATCGGTATCTGACCACAATACCGAAATGATCCTGTGACTCGAGCAACCGCCGTTCGACTGGGCATTCCGACGGGAGCGCTTTCCCGTCTCATCCTTGTTCCAGTGGGAGTATTCCTGCTGGCCATCGCTTTCGCATTGTCTTTCTGGCAATACGAGCGTGTTCAGGCACGGATGTATCAAGAGCAACGAGCTGCTGTACGGACGGTATTCGAGATCAATCAGTCGGTGCACAATGGGAGTGGTGGATTGGCCGCAATGGCCCGAAACAGAGGATTTGAGCGGGTTTGGGTGCTCAGTGCGACGGGCGATATCCTGGACTCGAATCGCCGACAGGAAATCGGCACCCAGTTGGACGACCTCTGGTGGTCAGCTCTCAAGGACATGCCTTCCGGCCTGAAGCAGACCTCCGTTCGATTCGGGAACCAGAATCTCGAGGTGCTCTCGTTGAACTCAGTCGAGTTGGGTCGTCAAGTAGCCATCGTTTCCAAGCCGGTCAACATCTGGCCCGTTTGGTCCTTGAACGTGGGATTCATTCTCTTGATGGGTCTCATTTTGTGGTCCACAGTAGCAGGCCTGTTGATCCTGCACCTGCGCCGTCGCATTGAAAGACCTTCTCATGCGCTCGATGATCGAGCGCTGGAATTGGTTCGAGGCGGTAGCGTCACCGAGGCGCAATTGGATCGCATCCACGCCGAAACGGCGGGAAGTCTGGGGGGACACGCCGATTGTATGGTCGACATGGCTCGCAAGCTACAAGAGCAGGCCGCTTCGGCAAGACAGTCTTCGTCCCGTCTCTCCGTCCTGTTCAATTCCATCCCTTCGCCAGCCTTCATTCTGGATCAGAAGCAACGACTGGTCGATACCAACGAAGCCTTGGCTGAGGCCATGAATGTCGATCCAGCCTGGCTGCGCGGAAGAGGGCTTGCGGTACTGGCTGATTGGATGCCAGTGAATCGTCTCAAGCGATGGCTGGATCACTCGACCACGGCGGCCTTCGGAATTCGCCGCATGCGCTGGGCCCGGCACGACGGGTCGGAAGAAGCGACTGACACGGCCCGATTTGAAGAATGCCTGCTCACGATCGCTCCCGTGCCTCTCGATTCTGGTACGGGCCACCTGGTGCTCGTTGAGCAAGTCCTGGAGTCGGTCGCTGAACCCGAAGCGACTGAATCCATCGTGGACCTGGACATCGTCGCCGACGACCTTGTGTCGGGCGACGGGCAGGCCGTAGCCGTTCCCGAAGTTGCGCCCTCGATTTCCGTCGATTGGGCAGATACCGTCATGCAGACCTCCGGAATGGTCGCCATCGCATTCAATGAAGACGCTGAGACTGTGTATTGGTCGACGGGTGCCCGAGCGCTCACCGGACTCAGCCAACAGGATATCCCTGATCTGATCACATTCACTGATCGCGTCTTCCCGCACGAGAAAGAGCGCACCCTGTTCAAGCAGTGGTTGGATGCTGAGCCGGAGGATCGCTCTCAGGAACTGCGCATGCGAACGTCCGACGCCATCATATCCACGGTCTGGCGAGCAGGAGAATGGCGACAGAAATCCATGGGAGATATCGGCCTGCTCTGGACACGGGTGGATCCATCCCTCATCGAACGGGCTCGTTTTTCGGGCGAAGAGAAAGGGGAACCGAGCGTCGCATCCGACGATTCATAACCGACTGGCAGTCGGGGTAGTGGATTTGCTTGGATCCTTCTACACGCCGCTGCCAACCCAACGCACCGCGCCATTCCTGACGCCAATGCCTGATTTGCACTCCCAGAAAGAGATCACCGAACAACTGGAGACCATCCGGATCCAGTTGTCGCGTATCCATCATGATCTCAACAACCCGCTCTCTGTCATCTCCGGCAATGTTGAATTGCTGGGCGAACTGACGCGGGCACTCGGCATGGAAGCAGATCTGGGCGGACCCGTCGATGACTTGACCAAAGCTGTTGACCAGTTGACCGAACATGTCGACCGCCTGCTGGCCGTTCGTGGCCTGCTCAACGAGTTGACCCGACAGCTGGACGGCGCCTCCTGACCAGCGCGCGAATTGCCCCGGAACATCACACCGCTCACGCCTATTTTCCACAGCGACTAACCACCGTCACTGACCTCAATGCCTGACTGGATCTCTCAACACGGGATCCGGACTTCAGGCCGACCAAACGGACACTTATCGCGGGCCCCCTTTCTCAACATGCATTGTGGGGCGCAACGGAACAGGCAGATCGATTGATGGCGCTTAAGCCACTTCCCATTCTATCTCCACGCATCGCCGTCTTCAAACGGGTTGCGGCGGTTTGCGCATTGATCGCTTTGATTTGGAGCGGTTCGGCGCTTGCCCAGGTTCAGTCGATTGAAAGCGAGCGGACCGCCGACGGCGTCCTGCTGACGTTCGCCTTTGACTGGAGCGATACCCTCGAGGCGTTCGTCGATTCGACTGGTTCCGTCGAGTGGTCGCACGCAGACCTGGCCGTGTATTCGGGTGGGCTTTTGACCACCTCGCACCTACTCGACCTGCCCTCCAAAGCGCTTCCCGAGGTTCGTGTGGTTTCCCGCGAGCTGGAGGATTATCCGGTGACGATCGCGCTCGATGCCGACGATCCCTGGGCAAACCGGCCAGCGGCATGGGCGGCTGGACTGGGAACGATGCGAAAGCAGCCGGTCGTGAACATCATCACCATGCCGTATCGGTTGAATGTTGAGTCCGGGCGACTTGAACGACTGCGCTCTCTTCAGGTGGCGATCTCGTTTGGCCAGGAGTCGGCTGAGTCGTTTGCAATGCGAACAACAACGTCAGCCGCTAAACGAGTCGTAGACAGCGTTTTGGCTGACGGTGCACTTTTCCGCATCTCGATCACAGAAGACGGTGTTTATCGGATCAACCGTGCGTTGCTCTCGGCGATCGGTCAGAATCCGGATGAAATTGATCCTTCAACGGTGCAATTGTTCAGCAACGGAGGCCGTCCGCTTCCGGCGCTGGTGGGAGCCCCCCGCATCGAAGATCTCAGGGAAGTCCCTGCCCTCCGCATCGGTGGCGGCGATGGTCGCTTCGACGATGGCGATGAGGTGCTGTTTTTCGCGCCTGGGCCGTCGGGGTGGACGTGGGAAGATGGCAGCATGGAGCACTACATCCATCCGTTTTCGAACGACAACGCAGTCATTCTCAAGATTGGAGGAGGCCCCGGGGCAACCATCGAGTCCTTGATCGACGGAGGAACGGCCACGGCACCGGTCTTTGCCACGACGCAAGGCCGGCATGTCGTTGATCTGGAAGAATCGGTCTGGTCGCGCGAACATGGTAGCGGGCATGATTGGATGAGCAACCGGATCCGTCCCGGAGCAGACCGAACCATATTTGATGGCCTGGTGCTTCCAGGCATGTTGTCTGGCACGATGCAATACGAGGCGCGAGTGGCCATCGCGTCGAACCCGCGGGCCACGGTTGCCATGTTGTCGGATGGTGTAGTCCTGGGGCAGCGTACGGCCCCGTTCACGGTCGGGACGCGATCCAATTCTCCAGCGGCCGTTCCCGCAGAGTTTTCCTTCGTTCAGCAGGTGGTGGCGGGACAGTCGTTGAACCTGGCCATGCGACTGCTCAATCAGTCCAATGACCCACAGGCGGCTCTGGACTGGGTCCGGATGATCTACGAGCGATCGTTGCAAGCATCGGCTGGTGCGCTGCGATTCATGACGCGTCCCAACTCGGGAAGCGATCAGCGCCTACAACTGTCCGGTTTCGGGTCATCTCCGATCGTCTGGGACATCACGGATGGTCTGGTTCAGCACGCTTATTTCGTTGAACCCTCGGGCGGGAATCATTTGGCTCATGTCCCACTGCAAGACCCCTCGGACAAGCCCCGCGAGCTGATAGCCTTCACATCGGAAGCGGTCCAGAACGTTGACGCGTCCAATGTGCGCACCGTTGCGAATCAGAACTTGCGCGCAGTCACGACCTTCCCGGACATGGTTATCGTGACGGCGGAGCCATTTCTTTCGGCCGCGGAGCGATTGGCCGAACATCGCCGCTCTCAGGGCCTCGAGGTATCCGTGGTTCTCCAGGAGCAGGTTTTCAATGAGTTCTCGGGATCCGTGCCTGATGCACGGGCCGTTCGGGACTACATGGCATTTTTGTATGGGCGAACCAACGTGAGTGACCTGTTGCCACAGTATTTGCTGTTGTTTGGCGACGGACACTACGACTATCGAGGAAAATCAGGATTCCAGAATCCGCTTGGGAATCATGTATTCCCGTTCGAAACAGAAGAGTCGTTGAGTACGGATGGCTCCTATACGTCCGACGACTATTTCGGCCTGCTGGATCCAGACGAGGGGATCTGGCGATTCGTTGGCATCTACAATGTCTCGCAGGAGCGCTTGGATATCGGGATCGGTCGCCTACCGGTCCAGACCGCATCTGAAGCAAACATGATGGTCGACAAGCTCATCCGATATGATGATCCGGCCACGTTCGGGACCTGGCGAACCACGTACACGGCCGTCGCAGACGACGGCCCCACCGGGTTGTCAGCGCAGCAGAATGATGCCGATCTGCATCTGACCAACATCGATCAGGTCGTCCAGCACATCGCGGACGACGTCTATCCGGCCATCAACATCAACAAGATCTACGGGGAAACCTACGAGCGCGTCTTCCTCAATGGGTATCGGATTCCTGATGCCCGTCGCGACATTCTTGATTCGATCGAACGGGGAACGCTCGTTTTCAACTACAGCGGTCACGGTGGTCCTGACGGGTTGGCCCAGGAAGCCATATTCACCCGAGAAGATGCCAGCTCCTTGTCGAACGGGGACCTTCTCCCGGTCGTCATCACCGCGACATGTTCGTTCGGTTGGTGGGACCTGAAAGAAGAGCAGAGCGGAGCGGAAGTGATGTTGCTCAACCCGCAGGGGGGAGCGATCGCTCTACTGACCTCAGTGCGATTGGCCTACACGGATCCCGGGCAAACCAGCCTGAATGCTGGTCTGAACCGGGCCCTAAATGTCGAGATGTTCACCTCGGCCGATGGCCAACCAAGACGACTTGGCGATATCCTCCGCATCACGAAGAACACGCAGGTCGGATTGGAGGGCAACAGCCGCAAATTCAATCTGCTGGGTGATCCGTCCATGCGACTCGGTCTGCCTGCAGGCGAAGCCGTCGTGGAATCGCTCGCCGGCGTGGATCTGACTACGAATACAGGCCAGCTCAAAGCCCTGGACAAAGTGACCATCACGGGAACCATCCAGGATGCCAACGGACAGGTGGACACCGGATTCAATGGTCTGGTCAACGTCTCCGTTTTTGATGCCGAAAGGGAAGTGGCCATCCAGGAACGTCGATACCACATCGCCAGCACGTTCCGGGAGCGCGAAGACCTGCTTTGGAGAGGGGATGTCCGCGCGCAAGCAGGGCGATATGATGCGGAATTCGTGGTGCCCAAAGACATCAGCTACACCAATCTCCCCGGTCGGATTGCCGTATATGCCCAATATGACGGGCGACAGGCGCTTGGATACAGTGAAAACTTTATTGTTGGCGGGACCTCGGACTCGCCACCGAATGACGACGTGGGTCCTGAAATCGATCTGTTCGTCGGTGATTCGACCTTCGTTTCGGGAGCTACTGTAGAAGCCGATCCTGAGCTCATCGTACAGTTGTTCGACGATTCTGGTATCAACACGGTCGGTACAGGCGTGGGTCACGAGATCCTGTTGGCCATCAACGGAAACGAGGAAGACGCCGTCGACATCGGCTCGGCCTTCGTCGCCGAGCCCGACTCGTATCAATCCGGAGAGATTCGCTGGCCCCTTTCGGATCTGGAAACCGGCCTCAATACGGTCAGCGTCCGGGCTTGGGACGTGTTGAACAACTCGAATAGCGCCGAAATCTCATTTTCTGTGGCGAACAATGAGGTATTGGACGTATTCAATGTGTATAACTATCCGAACCCCATGAATCGGGAAACCCGATTCGTGTTTGAACATAATCAGCCGAGTGGCACACCGGCTGATGTCCAGATTCGCATTTATACGCTTAGCGGACGACCGATACGAACCATACATTCGGACGAAGCCCTTCCCGAAGGCGTTCTGGGCAGCGGACCTCTGATGGTCCACTGGGACGGAAAAGACGATGATCTGGACCGTCCGGCAACTGGCATTTACCTGTATCGAATCAGGGTGGCTGTAGACCGTGGAAACGGCGAACGGCAAGTCAGCGAATACATCGAGAAGTTGGCGATCATCCGCTGATCGCGCCTGAATCCGTTCATCAAAACAGGCTGTTATAGACACATCGTTACTGGAACGCATTAGCAATCAAGATCAATTCCTTCGGGAATGCATCCTGAGCCACGTACAGTGGTATGAAAGCGGACAGATCCTGTCTGCGGCGTGTCCCCGGGTCATTCGAAACCCTTTTCGATGATCCGGCATGCAAAAGACACAAACTGATAATCGATCGATGTACGAAATGACTCGTGAGCCTGTGAAGAATGACGCCAACATGGCGACCCGGATGACATCCGGATCCGCGCGCTTTGGTGCTGGCCTGTTGGCAGCGATTGTAGCTCTGGCCATTCTGGTGCCCGGCCGTGCGGAAGCACAGGTTGGGGGATCCGCCGTCGTCTTCCTGAAAATTGAGCCCGACAGCCGCGCCTCGGGTATGGGGAACGCTGGCGTCGCCCTGGCGGACAACGCCAGCGCCATGTTCTGGAACCCAGCTGGACTCGCTTTCCAGACGGGAACGGAAGCTGCCATCACGCACTCGGCATGGCTGCCTGAATTCAACGCGGATCTGTTCTACGAATACCTCATCGCCAAGCACAATGTGCCCGGGTGGGGGACCTTCGGAGCCAGCCTGACTTATCTCTTTCTTGGAGAGCATGAGGGCCGAGATGCTCAGAACAACCCGACAGGCACGTTCCGCTCCTATGACCTCGCTGCGGGACTGTCCTACGGTACGAAGCTCAGCGAGCAGTTCGGTATCGGTACGTCGGTGCGCTTCATCTACTCCAACCTGGCCCCCGGTCAGGTGGTAGGTGCCCAGGAAACGAAGGCAGGTGTTTCTACCGCCTTCGACCTGGCTGGTCTCTACCGCACGAAGCCGTTCTCGATGGGTGAAACCATGAAAGGAACGTTCTCGGCTGGATTCAACCTGGCCAACATGGGCCCCAAGATCCAGTATTCGGACAACGCCCAGGCCGATCCGATTCCGACCAATCTGCGTTTCGGGTATGCTTTCAAGATGGACTTCGACGAGTACAACAGCCTGACATGGGTGACGGACTTCAACAAGGATCTCATCCACTACTCAGGAACAGACTCCACGTCCTACGAGGCCGACCCGTTCTACAAAGCCATCTTCTCCTCCTGGCAGTCGATTGACGTTCGTACGAACGCCCTGGCAGATGATGAGGCTGAATTCACCTCGCTGTCCGTGCTCAACCAGATGACGATCGGTACCGGAATCGAGTACTGGTACAACAATCTGTTCGCATTACGTGCAGGGTACTTCTACGAGAACCCGGACAACGGTAACCGTAAGTACATGACGCTTGGAGCAGGTGTGCGTGTGAACATCATCGGTGTTGACTTCTCGTACATCTACGCAGAGCAGGATTCGCCACTGGCCAACACGATGCGTTTCTCGATGCTCGTGGACTTCGGCAAGTAATCATCCCTGACGCTCTCGAGGGTCGGAAATATTCCCGACCTTTCCAGTGCAAGACGATGGCTGCCCGACTCGATAAACGAGCAGGCCATCGAAACCAAGCACCAGGGCTGAATTCGCGTTCGACATGACATCACGATCGACGACCGGACCCCGCTTCAACGTGGTCCGGTTCGTTTTTCCGGCACTTCTTCTGCTGCTTGTCCCCGATGCTTGGGCGCAGGCGCCGTCGCGTGTGGATGTGATTGCTCTCCGGGTCGAATTCCAACCGGACACAACGCGCTTCACGACGGGGGACGGAACGTTTGATGGCGTCCTGTTCGAGGGTGTCGACGCGCCGAGTATCGATCCGCTGCCGCACGATCAGGCGTACTTCGAGGCACACCTCAACTTTCTGGAAAACTACGTCCGCGCAGTATCCGACCGGAAGACCCAGGTGGTCAGTTACGTGCTCCCTCAGGTCGTGCGTGTCTCCAAGACGATGGGCGCCTATAGCCCTACCGGTCTTGATGCAGGATCTGATGCAGAGCTTTCCAAACTGGCTTCGCTGGTTGAAGAAGCATGGACTCTTGCCGATCAGAGCGGGATGTCTTTGCCCGCAGGTCTTGACCCGGCCACGACAGCATTTGTCGTATTCCACGCTGGCGTCGGTAGGGATATTGAATTGGTTGGAACGACGCTCAATAAAACGCCCGAAGACCTCCCATCCATCTTTTTCGATGAACCAGCGCTCGATCGTCTGGGGGTATCTGGCATTGTCATGGACGGCATGCCGGTCACCAGCACCATGATTATCCCGCGTACAGAAAGCCGATTGGGAGTGGACCCGCTAACAAGCGAGCCTTTTCTGATTGAGCTTTCCACCAACGGTCTGATCGCAGCCAGTTTTTTCAATTATCTGGGCGTACCCGATCTGTTCAATACGGAAACGGGGGATTCAGCCATCGGTCCATTTGGACTGATGGATGCTTTGGGCATTTTCGCTTACAGTGGCCTATTTCCACCGGAGCCGTCGGCATGGACCAAACAGTTTCTCGGGTGGGCGATAGTCCAGCATCATCAACCCTGGGTGGTTGAACCGACGGAATACACGCTCGAGAATCGGGGGCTTTTCTACGGTAATGACATGGTTCGCGTCATTATTTCCGATGACGAATACTTTCTCGTCGAGAACCGCGCCCGGGATAACGATGGAAATGGCATAAAGCTGCGTATCTGGACCCCTGAAGGGACGCAGGATGTATTCTACGAGAATGGAAATCCCGAATTCAATGACCAGACCGTCTCTGGATTCCCGGGAGGCGTCGTCATCGATGTGGACGATTACGATTTTGCCCTTCCCGGCGGGCTTGACGAAAATGGGAATGCTCTACTGGGAGGGATCTTGATTTGGCACGTGGACGAGCGACGCCTTCTTGCCGGTCTGGATGAGAACGCGGTAAACGCCGATCCAAACGCCCGAGCGATAGATCTCGAAGAGGCGGACGGAGCCCAAGATATCGGCTTTAATTCCAGCTCTGGTTTGTTTGGTCCGCGCTTCGACCTTGGAACGCCTTTCGATTTCTGGTTTGAAGGGAATCCCGTCACCGTCCGCACCAGTTCCGGCCAGGATATCCGGCTCTATTCGAATCGTTTTGCCCCGGACACTATACCGGCGTCTACCAATAATCTGGGTGGACAAACCGGCTGGGTGTTGAACGACTTTTCGCCTGTAGGGCCCACCATGTCATTTACCGTACAACGTTCAAATGCGGGGTACCTCGAGCCGATCCACCAATTCGGGTTCACGGCACCTTGGGTTTCGGAGAACACCGACCATGGTGTTCTCCTTGGCTCGCCAGGCTCCGAGCGGGTATGGTCTTGGAGAGAAGGTCAGTGGGTGACTCATAGCTGGCTCTGTTTCGGCTCTACAGCTCAGATCCAGCCGTTTGCCTTAGATGATAATCTGTTTTTTGTCGAAGGAGACAGCTTGAAGATGGTAACTGGAGCGGACTGCGTCGGCGATACCTTGACTTCGTTGTCTAGTTCTGGAAGGACATGGACGACCCCTGGACTAGAGTGGACGCGGTTTCCAGAAGAACTAAGGCTATATGCCGGATTTGAGGATCAGGCGGGACCAGCTCTTATGACCGTGGTAATCCACGCCGATGGACGTGTGGAAGAATTCCGGAGAGATCTTCAAGAAAGGGCGAACATGATTCACGTCACGTCCAGAGAATCAGGAAGTGTATTCATCGTTTCGGACACCGGTATCCGAAATGGTCAGGGACAACTTCTTGTGGACGCGAGGCTATCGGATGTGGGTTCTTCATCCATGGCTGGGAGCGCCACAGGGTGGTCCTTTGTCTGGACCTCGAATAATACTTCGGAGATCTCCGTCCTCTCCTCTGATGGGAGCACTTCAGCCTTTGCACCATACCCTCAATGCATTCCAGACCACGTCGCTTTTCGGGACATGGATGCCGATGGGAAGCCGGAAATTTCGTTCACGTGTGGGAAGCTCATTGGCGCTATTCATCTTTCCGGTGCGTATGTACCTGAATTCCCCATTGAGCTAGATGAGGAGGCAACGGGTCGGCCCGTGTTTGCTGTCGACACGTCCAATCAAGACATGGTCCTTGCGGTATCTTCGAAGGGACATCTGGAAGGGTGGTATCGAGATTTCGCTGGTTGGACACGCATTGATGGAATGCCTGTCGCGGGAGATGCCGCCATCTATTCGGCGCCGCTTCTCATCGACGATAGACTCTTGGTTCTACCGGAGCGCGGAACGGTCCCACAGTGGCGTTTTCCGATTGCTGAAGCGACCTACGCAGGCGATATCGGTCTCTTCACGCAACTATCCGCGCAGGACGCACCGGACCCAGAATCGGCGCGTCTACTGGTAGCCAGTGAAACCTACAACTGGCCCAACCCGATCGATGCCGGAAGCACCCGTATCCGATTTGAGGTGCAAGAGACATCCGCCGTGGAAATTGACATCGTCGACATGAGCGGGCAACTCATCGACCAACTAGAGGTGGCTTCAGCTGCCGCCGGCGTGCCCACCGAAGTCATCTGGCAAACGGAAGCCGGAAGTGGCATCTATCTCGCACGCGTCAAGGCGACCGCTCTTTCCGGCGGAGAAACCGACACCCGTCTCATTCGCATGGCCATCATCCGATGAGCAACGTCGCATTTCGCATATCGCCCAAATGGTTGTTCATCGGTCTGGTGCTGATGGGCCTCATGGGATCGCGCCCGGCGCATGCTCAGGAGCCGCTGGCGTTCATCGACTATGTGCGCTCTGAACTCGACTGGTATACCATCGAGACCGATAACTTTCTCGTCCACTTTCATGGCGACGAAACCGGTGAGGGAAGTCGGACGGCACGTGTCGTAGCGCGCATCGCAGAGGATATCTACGGCCCCATCACGGAGCTGTACGAATGGGAGCCCGATACGAAGGTCAGCTTCATCCTGAAGGACTACGAGGACTACTCCAATGGAGCTGCGTATTTCTTTGACAACGTGATCGAAATCTGGGCACCGGCCTTGCAGACACCGTTCCGCGGCAATCACAATTGGCTACGGAATGTGATCACGCACGAATTCCTGCACATGGTTCAGGTGCAGAAGACTATGAAGGCGTCCCGACATCTGCCCTTTTTCTATCTCCAGTACCTGGGGTACGAAGAGGCAAGGCGCCCCGATGTCCTGTACGGCTTTCCCAACATCATCGCTTCGTATCCAGTGCCGGTGCTGAACAACCCGGCATGGTTTGCCGAGGGTACCGCCCAGTTCCAGCGCACCGATTTCGACTACGACCAGTGGGACAGTCACCGCGACATGTTGCTTCGGACCCAAGTCCTGGGAGGCGAGGAGTTGACCCTGGAAGAGATGGGTGGTTTCTATTCCCACAACAGCCTCGAACGCGAGTCGGTTTACAATCACGGCTTTGCCTTCACCCGGTACCTGGCTGATCGATTCGGCGAAGCGTCCTTGCGTGACTTGAGCGCATCCCTCGGTGAATGGACCAACTGGAACATGAAGCAGGCAGCCAAGGACGCATTCGGCGTTCGTGGAGAAGTGCTATATGCGGAGTGGATGGACTCCTTGCGCGAGCACTACGCATCCGTCGCGCCCGGTGGTACTGACCACGAGGTGCTCGAGGCCGGAGGATTCCACAACTACTGGCCCGTCGTGTCGCCGGACGGCAAAAAACTGGCCTACGTCTCGAATCGGGGAGAAGACTTCTCCAGAAGCGGGATATGGATCAAGGATCTGGCTGGAGACTCCGAGTCCATGTCATCGGCTCGACTCATTCTTGACGACTCGGATCGGATCGGCGGAACGGGATATACCTGCTCGCTAGGCCATCAGCTAGTCCCAATGGTCAGTGGCCCCGTCAGCTGGACGCCTGATGGTGAATACCTCGTCTATGCGCGCACCCACGACACGCCGCTCGGGTTCATTGTCCTGGACCTGCATCGCGTCAATGTGGCCTCCGGTGAAAAGCAGCGCTTGTCCAAAGGACTCCGCGCGGCGTTGCCTGCCATCAGCCCAGATGGATCCATGATCGCCATGGTCATCCAGCACGATGGGTCCACCAATCTCGCTGTGGCCCCCATGCCTTCGGATGAGGCCATCGAAAATGGCGATATCCTGACGGCGAGCAACCTGCGGTACCTGACCACTCAGCAGGATGGCGGGCAGATCACCGATCCGGTTTGGCATCCAAGCGGTGAGTCTATCTATTTCGGTTGGCAGCGGGATCACGGCCGCGACATCCACAAAGTGAATTTCGCTGACGCGACCATTGAAGTCGTGATCGAAGGCGCAGCAGACGACCGAAATCCGGCGTTCGACGCGGATGGCCGGATGGTTTTTGCCTCTGACCGAACGGGGATTTTCAATCTGTATCGCTTTGACGACGAGGGAGACGTCGTCGCGCTCACGGATGAAGTCGGAGGGGCGTTCATGCCTGAAATCGGTCCGGAAGGGGATCTGTTCTACTCCAGCTTCACGGCTACCGGGTATACCATCGCACATAGCGAGAACATTGCGACTTCGGTAACGACATCTGACTACCAAGCTCCGGAATTTCTGGTGGCATATGACGCCCCGCCGAATGCTCAGCAGCCGCTGGCGCCGGAATCCGATGCTGATCGGGATATCCGGGCATTCACCGCCGAGGAAATGGCCGAAGAAGCCCGGCCCTATCAGCCCGTCTTCACGTCGATCAGCTTCCTGCCCGTTTTCAGGCTGGATCAGTACGTTTCCCGTGAGCGGAATCGTGTTGGGCAGCGGCTTCCCGATCGCTCACGTGGGGAAACGCTCTGGCGTAATACCAAGGTGGGTATGTACGCCTCGACCCGGGAGATCAAGACAGGTCTGAGCTTCTTCGGAGGCTTGCTGGTGGGACCAGGCTCGACGGATGCATCCACCCCGGGAGATTTCCTCTCGCCCTCGAACCTGCTTGACCTGGAGCGGGATGGATTCCTGCAGATCGACTACTCACGTGGGCTACCCGGGATATCGGGCCGCTGGAATCCGCACATTTCGGTGCAGGTGTTCAATATCCGCCGGCAGGTGGAAGATGGTCTCGACATCGAGGAGTTTCCCTGCACGGCCTGTTATCCGGAATCGACGTTCGGGGACCTGACCTACAACCTGTGGGAGGTCAACCTGTGGGCGCGCAGCAAGCTCAACCGAACGATGTTGGCAGAGGCCGGCTACCGCTACAGTCCGTACCGGGTCAAGACCAACAGTTTCTTTTCGAAGGAGCTGAGCCAGACAGTGCCGTCGAGCTCCTCGCGCTATTTTATCGGACGCGCCTGGACAGCACGTTTCGCGTTTGAAGGTTTCCATCCTCATATCAACAGCGATGTGGTCCCGGATGGCGTGCGTGCAGAGCTCGAATTCGACACCGAGAACGGGCGTTTGCTGGAGGCCTTCGACATTTCTGACGGTGTGCTTCAGCCTGTTTATGAGTCGAATCGCGTGAATCGCGTCACGTTCATGGCTCGCGGCGGTCTTCGACTTCCGGGAATGGACGGGCCGGGTACTCACGGACTCGGCTTCCGGATGCGAGCCAGCACGATTCTGGGCGGGGAAAAAGACGATTTCTACCACGATTATGTAGGCGGCCTGACGGGGGCCAGAGGGTATCCGTTCTACGCCCTGGGCGGCAACGAAACCTGGTGGGCCGGCCTGTCTTACGTATTCCCTCTCATGCCGAGAATCGGGAAGTCAGCTCAGTTCCTGTATCTGGATAAGGTCTACGGCCGCGTCTATGCCGACGCCGCTATGGCATGGACAGGAGATTGGCCCGGCTTCAGCGAAATGCGAAAAGACGTCGGCGCAGAGATCCGCGTTGCCCTTGGTTCGTTCTACATCCTTCCAACAGCGCTTTTTGTAAGTGCCACGTACGGACTGGATGACTTTGACTTCCAGCTCGACGAAGGATTCGTTACGCCAAGTGGTGACCAAACCGTTCGCTACGGCAAGGAATGGCAATGGCACGTTGGACTGCTCTTCGGATTTGACCAATTCTGATTCCTGATATGAACTCGACACTCGTTTTCGGAATGGCCATCGTGATGATCATCGTGGGACTCGTCTTCCTGCGCATGCTCTTCAGCGGTCGAGAATCCGGCGCGCCAAAAGACTTCATGGAGTGGGCCGGGACGGTTCTATCGGTTCTGTTGATCGTATCTGCCCTCGCATTGATGGTGATCGGGCGACAGTCGCAGGAAGTCGTCGACATTGGAGAAGCCCGTCAGCAGGTAGCTACGGCAGGTAGCTATCAGGATGTTCAGATTGCAGTCGAAGCTCCTGAATTCACGTTCGCCAATGTGGATACGGGCGAAGAAGACCGGCTTTCCAATTACGACGGCAAAGTGGTCGTCCTGAATTTCTGGGCGACCTGGTGCGCCCCCTGTCTGGATGAGATTCCGGATTTGAATCGGCTGCAGCGGGAATACCCGGACGATCTGTCGATCATTTCCATCTCTGATGAAGATCCCGAACTGTTGCAGGCCTTCGAAAGACAGCTTCGGCTGGACACGGAGAGTCGAGTCCTGCCCTTCGGAACAGAGCTTCCGCAACCCTTCACTGGTGCCTTTGTCATTCGTCCCGCCTCATTTGTCATCGATCGGGAAGGGGTTGTTCGGCGGTATATCCTTGGTGCGCGGGATTATGATTTCTTCCACAACGCCGTCAAACCAATGATCGCAGCAACAGGATGACCGATCGCTGTTCTGGAATCATTTGGGGTGCCGTCTTCGGGCTGGTGTTTGGACTTTTCGGTCCTTTGACATCTGGCGCGCAGTCGCTTGTCACCAATCCTGATCGGCCATCCACCGATCGGGCGGCTTCTGTCATCGCGGATGACGATCACCCGGCCGTTCTGCGGAATCGCCTTCTGGATCGCGCCGGATCTGACCGCGCATGGAATACCTTCGAAGCGAAAGAGCGTAATGTCGCTGCTGCTTTCGGGGCCTCAGCCATTCTGCCGGGCGCCGGTCAGTGGCTGAACGGGAATCGTGTCAAGGCCGTCGTTGCTGTTGGTATCGAAGCAGCCATCATTACAGGCTACGTGGTGACGCGGCGCAATGGATTGGACGATGAAGATGCGTTCCGTGACTTTGCCCACAATCGCTGGAGTCCGACCCGATATGCCAGCTGGCTCAACGATTACCGCGAATTTCTCAACGACGAGTACGCAGCAGGTATTTCTGCGCCTCCGGTGGATATCGTCAGTGGGATCGACCTGACGCGGCCGGATGGTTGGTCCGCTGCGGATCGGGACCGGGTTCAGGGCATGATCAATCAGATCACCGCAATCGAACGGCAGGCCTTCCATCCGGAAACCGGAGCAGCGTTCTCTCATCAGCTCCCTGATTTCGCCGACCAGCAGTACTACGAGCTGATTGGTAAGTATTTCCAGTTTGCCCCCGGATGGGATGATTACCCCGAGTGGCGTGCGGCCGACGATGGATTCCTTCCGGCTATTGACCCGGAATTGACTGGAGCGGGGGGAAGCAAGCCGAACGTGTCCGAGACGTTCTACTCATACGCACGGGATCATGCCGACGCGCAGGATTTGCTTCGCAAGGCCAGTCGCATTTCCACACTGCTGGTGTTCAATCACTTGATTGCCGCAATCGATGCGGCCGTCAGCGCCAAGCTGTTCAATGACCGCCAGGCCAATCGCCTGGACACGCGTATGGGATTGGCTTGGGATCCGGATGGGCAACCAGTACCTGTTGTGGGCCTTTCCGTCAACTTTGGTCGATGAGCCATAGCGGCAATCCGCAGCCCTTCTTCCGCCTTCTTGGCGTTGCCACCTGAATCCCTTGACTTGCCGCAATGCCGGCGCGTTCTTAGGGCAGCTTCGCCCGCTTTCGGGTCGACCTATGATGCAATAATGATCCCGTCAAGCATGGGATGCATCAACCCGGTCCGAACCAACCTTTTCAAACGTCCTATCGATCATGGCACAACCTTGGTATAAGAAACTCCATTGGCAGATTATCCTGGGCCTGGTCCTTGGGCTCATTTTCGGCATCATCGCGGCCGCCCAGGGATGGAGCGAGTTCACGGGTGACTGGATTGCGCCATGGGGGCAGATTTTCCTTCGCTTGCTGCTGTTGATTGCCGTTCCGCTGGTGCTGGCATCGCTGGTCACGGGTGTGGCATCGCTTTCGGACATGAAGAAGCTGTCCCGAATCGGCGGGAAGACCATTGCGATCTACATCGGAACGACCGTGGTAGCCCTCATCATCGGTCTGGTCCTGGTCAACCTGATGGAGCCAGGCGCCAGCGTTCCGGCGGAGATGCGGGACAAGCTTCAAGCGACGTTCTCAGAGCAGGCTGAGGCCGGAATGGCGAATGCGGCCCAAGCGGCTGAGCGCGGTCCTCTCGAACCGCTGGTCAACATGGTACCAGGCAACGTCTTCTTTGCGGCGTCCAATAACCGCAACATGCTCCAGATCGTGTTCTTCGCCATCTTCGCGGGGATCGCGCTATTGATGATTCCGAAGGAAAAGGCGAGGCCGCTACTCGACTTCTTTGACAGTCTGAATGACGTGATAATCAAGATGGTCGAAATCATCATGTTGTCGGCGCCCATCGGGGTTTTCGCGCTGATGGCCGACACCATAACCAGTATCGCCGGGGATGATTTAGGCGAGATACTGGAGCTACTGGGTGCGCTCGGATTCTACTGTATCGTCGTCTTGTTGGGTCTGATCCTGCACATGATTCTGACCTACGGGTCGATGGCGGTCTTCCTGACGCCCCGCTCCATCGGTCAGTTCATGAAGGCGTTGACGCCTGTTCAGCTCGTGGCTTTCTCGACGTCGTCTTCTGGCGCAACGCTCCCCGTGACCATGGAGCGGGTCGAAAGCGAGTTGGGCGTCAGCGAGGAAGTATCCTCGTTCGTCCTGCCGTTGGGTGCAACCATCAACATGGATGGAACAGGTCTCTATCAGGCCGTAGCCGCCGTGTTCATCGCGCAGGTCGTGGGGATGGATCTGGACCTTTCGGCGCAGCTCACCATCGTGTTCACCGCCGTTCTTGCTTCGATCGGTACGGCTGCCGTGCCGGGCGCGGGAATCATCATGCTGGTGATCATCCTGGAATCGGTCGGCGTGCCAGCCGCAGGTATCGCGTTGATCCTTGGTGTTGATCGCATCCTTGACATGTGCCGCACGGTCACCAACGTGACGGGCGATGCAACCGTTGCCACGGTAGTCGCCGCCTCTGAAGGTGAGCTCGAGGATGTCGCAGTAGCGGCCTGACGTCAAAAGTCGACCTGAGGCTGGGTTTCAGCCTGACGTCGTGCTTCGCCAAAGCGAAGTGATTTGACGATCTGATTTCTGAATCGCGTTCTTGTGGGGCGCTGCACCGGAGGTGCAGCGCCCCACGACGTTCATGGCCCATGTCATAATGGGTGGGAGCCATTTTTTACGTGGGAGGGAGCCTGTCTCGATTTGATCCAGAAGTTGAGCTGGCAAGGGAAGTCTGGTCCGATTTTGAGACACGCGAGATCTCAATCGTCCATTTCATCACGTGAAGGGGGTTCCCCTACGGCCGAACCGACTTTGGCATCATTCTGGATATACCGGGAGCAGTTCATTGACTGATTCCGCTCTTCTCCCTCAAAGGCGGTGATTCCCCTCCAGTCATACAGCTGATGCTGTATGGCTGACCTCCTCACGAAAGGGATTGCTCTCCCTCGAGCCATCCCTTTCGCCCCTCACCCCTCTGGAGAAGATTCCGATTTCCAAACCGGACGGAGACTCCTGATTTCCGTTCTGGCTGCCCACCCCTCGGGCGACCAGACGGTCGTGCATGACCCGACCAGGGACCAACAAAAAAGCCCACCATCCGAAGATGGCAGGCTTCAGGTCGCGGGGCGACGTCGGCGCGCTTGGGAGGATTCGAACCCCCGGCCTTTGGTACCGGAAACCAACGCTCTATCCAACTGAGCTACAAGCGCGAGAGGGCGGAATATAGCACTGAACGTCCCGCCGGTTCCTCAACCGGCATATGGGACGAACAAAGTTTGTGCAAAACAAAACCGAGTCCGGCCAAGGAGTCGCGTCGACTTTGGCATCTCCCTGCCCCAGAATGGAATGACAGATACCGCACTCATCAAGCAATTCAAAGCTGATCCCGGCCAGGGATATGCGGACTTGCTCGATAAATACACCCCGGTGATCCTTCGCATGATTCGCCGTTTCCTCTCCGACCCCGATGAGGTGATGGAGACCTACACGGCCATTTGCGAACGCCTCCAGCACAACAACTACCAGGCGCTGCGTCGATTCCGCATCAATAGCGAGTTGACCCCGTGGCTTTCAGTGGTTGTGGCCAATGCCTGCCGGGATCGTTTCCGGAAAAACCGCATGGTTTCCGTTCCGAATTCAGTCATTTCGAAACTGGATGCTCGGGAGAAGCTGGTATTCAGGTATTACTACCAGGAGCACGTCCCACAGTCAGAGATTCCCGATATGATTTCCGGGGGACACGACATGGATTGCACGCTCCAGGACGTGATTGCGGCGATCGGTCGCATTGATGAGATGCTCTCCGTCAACAAGCGCTGGCACCTACTGGCTGCCCTGCGGGCCAATCGACCCACGCTGTCTCTCGACGATCTGACCGAAATGGGTCTGGCTCCTGCCACATCGATTCCTGCCCCCGACCAGGCCCCGCTTGGAGAAACCGATCGCGTATCGCAGCTCAACGATGCCATCAAGGATCTCGATCCAAGCGATCAGTTGCTGGTCCTGCTGCGCTTCGAACATGGCATGCGCGCTCAGCAGATTGCGAAGGTCATGCAGTTCGACAATCACAAGTACGTCTACACACGGCTCAGGACCATCATCAATCGACTCAGACGCGACCTCTACGAGTTGGTCTGACGCAGAGGTGCGCCATCTCGACACCATTCGGCACAATTAGGACCCGGACTGCGTAGTTTGGTCGTCGATCATCACCCAGGACCATTCTCGACGATCTTGAGCTCCACTGAATCCACTCCCGGCTTCGAGCCCGCGATCTCTTTCCGGACCGACGGTCCGCTAGAACGCGCTTCGTTTCCACCGTTGCTGACAGCCTTTGTCGGCCTCGTCATCGCGTTTCTCCTTTTTCAGGGCGTCAGCACCGTCGTGTTGATCTTCGTCACGTTGCAGGGCGGAACGGGCCTGAACGAACTCATGACTCCTGACGGGTTGGCCACTTTCCTGGCCGACAACGCCGACAAGGTCATCTGGGCGAATACGATCGGGCAGATCTTCGGGCTTCTGATTCCCGGATTGTTGTTTGCTCGCATGCATTCGTCCACGGTCCGCGCCTTCATTCGCCTACGAAAGACGACTGGATACCATTTGCTGTGGTCCAGCATCGGTCTTCTGGGGTTGATCCCCCTCGTTCATTTCTCCGCAGGCTTCTTCGACAGCCTACCGTGGCCGGAATGGGTGCGCACCCTCGAAGATGGACAGATGGCCCTGATCGAGCAGATTCTCGCGCAGGACTTCAGTCTGGTTTTCGCGATTTCGATGTTGGCCCTGACGCCTGCCATCTGCGAGGAAGTCCTGTTTCGCGGCTTTGTTCAGCGACAGGCTGAACGTAGTCTCGGCATCTGGGGTGGCATCCTTTTTTCCGGAATCATATTCGGATTCTATCATCTGCGTCTGACCCAGGCCATCCCACTCTCCCTCCTCGGCATTTTCATGGCCTGGCTCACCTGGCAGACCCGCAGCTTGTGGCCGGCCATCCTGGTGCATTTGATCAACAACTCCATGGCCGCTGTCCTGGGAAAGTTTGCCAATGAGAATGATGTGGGCGCTGAAATGGAGGCCTTCGCTTTCCCATGGTGGGCCATTGTCCTGGCCGTTGTGGTTCTGGCCGGCTCGATCTGGGCGCTGAAACAGCGACCAGCCGCTGAACCAACGCTGCCGCCATTGGAAGGTGAAGGGGCGGAACCCATGACTGACTCCACCGATTTACGCTGATACGAAATCAGGGGTAAACCGAGGAGGGAGTCATGAAGCGAGTGGAATTTGATGGATGGATTGGCGTGTGGCGGTCCGGTTTGGACTACGAAGCCGAGCTGGTACGGGATCGATTGGATGATGCCGGCCTTGAGGCGGTCATCATGTCCAAAAAGGACCGGGCGTTTTCCTTGACGCACGGAGCCTTGTCCGGTATCCACGTGCTTGTGCCCGCCGATCAGGAAGCGCAGGCAAGAGCCATCCTGGAAGGTGAGATCCCTACGGACGAAGAGCTCACGGCTGCCGCGCTTGCGGCCGATCCTGAGACGGCGCCTGATCCCGACGAAGCCTCGCAGGAAGGCGAAGCCGATGCCTCAACGCCATCGGGTGCGACTCAGTGAAGCAGGGATTGGCACGGATTTTCACAGCGCTGGTCGGCGTTCCCATCATCCTTGGGATGATCTGGATCGGGGAGTGGGCGTTTCTGGGATTCATGCTTGGTGTCGGAGTCATCGGTCAGCACGAAATGCTGCGCCTGATCCATGCCAAGGGGCCCAAGGCGGCCGTGTGGCCTGCACTGTTAGCAGGTGTCGCCGTCTTCGCTCGATTCGTTGTGCCATACGGCGAGGTGATTGCAATCGGCGCATTGGCTTTCGCGCTGGTCTGGACATTGAGGAAGCCGGTCGAGGATGCCATCGGGCGCATCACCGGTGTGCTGGCTTCCGTCATTTACCCCGTGCTGCTCGTCTCACTGATGGTAGATATACGCTGGGCGGCTGACGCACTGGATGGAGGGAATACGGGTTTCATCCTGACCCTGATGCTGTTCGTGCTGATCTGGGCCACGGATACGGGTGCTTACTACACCGGCAAATCCATCGGAAAACGTCCGTTTTCGCCAGGAATATCTCCCAACAAGACCTGGGAAGGCACCCTGGGCGGATTGACCCTCGCCATCGTCGTGGCCGTCGTGTTCAAACTCTGGTTGCTTCCTGTGCTGGCATGGCTGGATGTCCTTGTTTTGGCGGCCATTGGCGGTTTCTGGGGTCAGTTGGGGGACCTCCTCGAAAGCTCGCTGAAGCGATCTGCGGGAGTGAAAGACTCGGGCTCATTCCTGCCTGGCCATGGCGGGATGCTGGATCGGTTCGATTCCATCATCTTTGCGGCGCCACTCTACTGGATATACCTCTTCCACGTCTCTGGAATCCTCGGCGCTTGAAGCCCGGATGTGGCTTCAGTGGGAGGCGGTCGTGGAAAACGTGTGGAGGAACGTGCCGGTCAACCTTCCGGTATACCCGTACTCACGTGAATAGAGAGCGATCATGGGACTATTTCTTCCAGGAAGACGCGTTCGGAACAAGCGTTTCGACTACGAGCCCCGTTATTACAATCCGAAGAAGGACGAGAAGATCAAGAAGCGGATGCGGATCCAGGCGCATAACCGCAGACGACGCAGTCCGCTCGGACTCGTGTATTTCATTCTCCTGTTCGCGATGGCCGTGTACATCTATCAGAAAATGGGTTGACGAGGCGCGTGAACGCACCGGTAGAGCAGAGCGAGCGGGATGAGTCCGCAGCGGAATCGTCCCCAGCAGGGATTTCCGCAGTAGGGGCGCCCGAAGTAGGAGCATCCGGGATGGGAGCATCCGGTATGGATCGCATTCATGTCATGCCGTTGGCCCTGGCCAACAAGATTGCCGCCGGCGAGGTCGTTCAGCGACCGGCGTCAGCGGTGAAAGAGCTGGTTGAAAATGCCCTTGATGCAGGCGCGAGACGAATTGACATCGTTCTCCAGGATGCTGGGAGTACACTGATCCAGATCACGGATGACGGCACCGGCATGTCTGAGAATGATGCCCGGATGGCCGTGAAGCGACACGCGACGAGCAAAATTACCCGGGTTGAAGATCTTGACGCCATCTCAACCCTCGGATTTCGAGGCGAGGCCTTGGCTTCCATCGCATCTGTTTCTCAGTTCGAATTGAGGACGGGAACGAACGACGAGCAGCCAGCCATCCAGTTGCGGTTTGAAGGAGGAGAAGAGACCGATGTTCGACCAGCTCCTCCATTAAAGGGAACGAGCGTCTCGGTCCGCAACCTGTATTTCAATGTGCCGGCTCGTCGCAACTTCCTCAAGCGACCGCAGACTGAACTCAAGCATATCCTGGATGCGGTTCAGGTGTTGGCCATGGCGCACCCTGATGTCGCCTTCTCTCTGGATCACGACGGCAATCAATTGCTGGTGGTCGAAGCAGAAGAAGGAGAAGCCTCACGGCAGACGGCATCCCGACTGGCTGAATTGCTGCCTGTCGGATCTCCGGACAGCTTCATCCGCGTGGACGAATCGACCAGTTACCTGGCCGTCCGGGGATTTCTGGGGCATCCCGATGCTGCCCGGCGCACGCGCGGACTGCAGTTCCTGTTCGTGAACGGCCGGTGGATCAAGCATCGCTACCTGGAGCACGCCGTTCACGCGGCATACGAATATCTGCTTCCGGAAGGCTCGTACCCGTTTTTTGCGCTATTCCTCGATATCGATCCTCGACACGTGGATGTGAATGTGCACCCGACAAAGGCCGAGGTGAAGTTCGATGACGAACGAGGGGTGTATGGAATGCTGCGCGCCGTGGTCGGACGTTCCCTCGGGACGACGCTGGGCAACCCTGACTTTTCCCGGGCAAAACCACTTGCGGGCTTTGACCTCGATATGGGTGGATCAGCAGCCAGCGAGCATCCAGGCAGAGGACAAACATCCCGGCCATCGAGCCCCGTCCCAGGCAGTAATCCGGCGATGGACGCATTGCTGGGTGGATCCTGGAGTGGGGAAAGCCCAACGCCTTCGCCGGACAGGGTAGCGGATGCCAGTCGATCGCTTTACGAAGGGATCAAGCGGACCGAAACAGTGCCTTCAGGCTCAGCAAGTCCGGCCTCTTCGCCAGCAGCCTCCGGTCTGGGAGAGGAAGGTTTGCTCTGGCAGCTGCACGACACCTATATCCTGACACAGATCTTGAGCGGCTTGGTCATCATTGATCAGCAAATGGCTCACGAACGGATTCTGTACGAACAGGCAAAAGCGTGTCTGAAAGATGGATTCGGATTGTCCCAGCAGTTGCTCTTCCCTCGGACCATCGAATTTTCGGCCTCCGAGTTTGCGTTGCTTGAGGACCTGATGCCGGATCTGGCCAAGCTCGGATTCGACATCGAGCCCTTTGGCGGTAACAGTGTCATTGTGCGCGGCGTCCCGGCAGATATTGCGACGGGCGATGAACGCAGTGTGCTCGATGAGATCGTCGACCAGTACCGGGCTTTCGAGCGTGTGGAAGGGCTGAACGGTCGTGAAAATCTGGCCCGCAGTATGGCGCGTCGTGGAGCGGTGCGGGCAGGGATCACCCTTTCAGCACGTGAGATGCGTGCTCTGATCGACCAACTCTTCCAGTGTGAGTCTCCTTACGTCAGTCCGGATGGAAGGCCCACCATGATCCGCATGTCGGGCAACGAGTTGCGTGAGCGATTCGATCGAAAATGACGCCGGGCGCGAATACACTTGATGGGCTTCGCGCTTCTTTCAGAGCGGGCGCTCGGCAATGTGGCCTCCAACCGGACGGCGGGCCAGTCGTTGTCGCGGTGAGCGGCGGATGCGACTCCATGGCTCTGGCCAACCTGATGCATCTCGAGGGATTGGACATGACCGTAGTACATGTCAACTACGGGATCCGCTACGAGGCAGACGAGGATGAGTCTTTCGTTCAAGATTGGTGCGACGCAAACGCGGTGCCACTGCGCATCCATCGACCGCCCAAGGCGCCACAATCCGGCCTGCAGGAGTGGGCCCGCCACGAACGATACACCGCCTTCGAGGCGATTGCGCAGGACGTTGGAGCGCATTGCGTTGCGCTGGCCCATCACGCTGACGATCAACTGGAAACCCAACTACTGAATCTGGAGCGTGGTACCGGAGTGACTGGGCTGGCCGGGATGCCATGGACCAGACCCATTTCCTGGAACAGCCCCATCCAGCTGGTGCGTCCTTTGCTGTCCATCTCTGGAGCTGACTTGAGGGTGGTTGCCACTGAGCATGATTGGCCCTGGGTGGAAGATCAGTCCAATCAAAACCCTGCATACCGACGCAATGAGATCCGCGCTGAGCTAGCCGACTTGAATCCCAAAGACTTGACCGAACTGCGGCAAACAAGCCGCCAGGTCGGTCACCGTGTGCGGCAGTTGAGAACACGCATCCAGGCTATTCTCCGCGACAATGGGGAAGCGAACGGCCGTCTACGGTTCGCAGATCTGGATCCGCTACCGCGCTGGCTCCACGAATGGATTGTCCTGGAGTGGATTTCGTTGGGACGATCAGGCGTGCCCAGACGCTCCTCGATCGCCAGGGAGGTGCTGGCCTTGCGCAGCGGTCAGACAGGGCGCATGGTCGCTCTGGACTGGGGGACCATCTGGCGGGAGCGCGACGGTTGGACCATGGACATCCACTGTGAGGGCGCATCCTTCACGGGAGCGACCATTCAGGCGCCTGCAAAAGGCCAGGATATGCGCCTCCAGACGGATCGAGGGACGTTGACCCTGCAGCACAAAACATGGAATGAGCGCGAAGCTCCTTGCCGCTCGATCGCTGATGGCTCAATTATCGGCGCACTTCTGGACGCCTCTGCGTTCAACGAGTCGGTTACTCTTCGATCATGGCAGCCAGGCGATCGATTTCGCCCGCTTGGGCTGTCGGGACGCAAGAAAATGAAAGCATTCCTGACTGATCGCCGAGTTCCACCTTCTGAGCGATCAGGAGTGCAAGTGTTGGTCAGTCAGGGAGAGATTGTGTGGGTGGTGGGACACGAAATCAGCGAGACCGCGAAAGTCACCGACACGACAAAAGAAGTCATTGAATTGACCTGGGTCCCTGAGGTTGAAGCCGTGCACTGCACGTCTCCTGTTTGACGGGGCAACTGGCACGTGAGAGTCCTATTTTCAGACCCCCGGCCGTAGCCCGCAATCATGATTTGTCCCGAAGGAGTCCTGCATGCAAGGTCCTGTTGAAGCCACCTTCCTCGTCCACGACGACGTCACCATCAGTATCCGTGGTGAGCGATTCCGTAAATATCTGACGGCAGAGACCATTCAGAAACGTGTCCGGGAGATCGGAAGGGAAATCGCGGAAGAATACGGCGATCGAAAGCCCATCTTCATCGGCGTACTGAACGGCGCGTTCATTTTCCTGGCAGACTTGATGCGTGCCGCAAAAATCGACTGTGAGGTCGACTTCCTGAAGCTCTCCTCTTACGGTGAAAAGAAAATCAGCTCGGGTACCGTCACTGAATTGAAAGCCGTCGATGCCGATCTGAAGGGACGCCATGTGATCGTGGTCGAAGACATCATCGATACCGGGTTGTCCATGAAATACCTGGTGGACCGCTTGAAGCAGGCTGAACCAGCCTCGATCAAAACGGCCACGCTGCTTCACAAGTACGAAGCTACACGCGAAGACGTGCCGTTGGACTTCGTGGGATTCCGAATCAGGAATCTGTTTGTCTTGGGCTATGGGCTAGACTATGGGCAAGTCGGTCGCAATCTGGCTGACATCTACATTCTGGAAGAGCAGCACGAGGGACATGCATCCGAGGCCGTAGAGGGTCTTGGAAATGAAGATTCCTCAGAAGGAGGCCAGTGACGTGAAAGAAGGAGGACTGTACTACGGAGACTATTTGCAGCTGAGTCGCATCCTCGACGCCCAAAAGCTGGAATCGGGTCAGGATGGCCCCGTGGCTCACGATGAGATGCTGTTCATTATCGTACACCAAGCCTACGAGCTCTGGTTCAAGCAGATTCTCTGGGAGATCGATGGTGCCCTCCGCATCATGAACGCGGATCAGGTTGAGGAAAAGGCGCTCGGAGCCGCAGTGGCGCACCTGGAACGTATCCACCGGATCCAGCAGGTGTTGCTGCAGCAGATCGACGTCATGGAAACGATGACGCCACTGGACTTCCTGGACTTCCGGGATGCGCTGGTCCCGGCCTCTGGCTTCCAAAGTGTCCAATGGCGACTGATCGAAAATCGCCTTGGAATGCGTCCCGGAGATCGTCACGCATTCACGAAGGCACCCTACACGTCTCGACTGAAGGGTGAAGACGCGAAGACCGTCTCCGAATCGGAATCAGAGCCAAACATGTTCGATCTCGTGGCTTCCTGGCTAGAGCGGACGCCCTTCATACGCTTCGGGTCATTCGATTTCTGGCACGCCTATCACGAAGCGGTGGATACCATGCTGGCGTCCGACCGGAAAGTGATTGAAGACAATCCGGTGCTCAACGATGCTGAGAAAGAGCAGCAATTCGGACACTTGAAGCGAACGGCTGATCATTTCGAGGCCTTGTTTGATCAGGAGCGCTACAATGAATTGGTGGAAGCCGGCCAGATGCGCCTTTCCCACGACGCCTTGCAGGCGGCGTTGCTGATTCACTTGTACCGCGACGAGCCTATCCTGCATTTGCCATTCCGGCTGCTTCATGCTCTGGTTGATATCGATGAGGGATTCACGACCTGGCGATACCGGCATGCCTTGATGGTTTCACGCATGATCGGGACCAAGATTGGAACTGGCGGATCATCAGGGCACGACTACCTGCGACGCAGTGCTGAGCACAATCGGGTATTCGGGGACCTCGTGAACCTGTCGACGTTCTTCATTCCACGCTCCGATCTCCCCGCGCTGCCAGAAGATGTCGCAGCCGAGCTGGGATTCCGCTGGCGAGGGTCTCAGCCCGGGAATGCCTCTTTGGGATAACAGACGTATGGGCGAACCTGACGTTCGGCAACCGGCTTGATGGCCAGCACGTCCTGCGTGACCGACAATTCCTCCAGGTGCCCCGCGCGATTCAGCACAGCGATTACGTCTTCGCTCGTATCGTACGCCTCGTGCGTGGATTGGGCGCGCTGCAAGTAGTACGACAGGTCGTGGTTAATGGTCGCCGGCGTGCTCAAGCCCGCATTCAGAAGCATCTCCGAAACAGCAGCTTCCATCGATTCCGGTGGACGGCGATCCGAATCGACCTGGTAATCAACGCGGAAAAAATCCC
This sequence comes from Rhodothermales bacterium, assembly GCA_028284865.1. Taxonomy (GTDB): domain Bacteria; phylum Bacteroidota; class Rhodothermia; order Rhodothermales; family UBA10348; genus JAAZVD01. The sequence continues at coordinate 32,114 of JANQQV010000014.1, forward strand.
GTTCCAGAAAGCGGCGGGAAAGATCCGCCAGGATCGCATCCGGGCTTTGCTTCCAGCACTTGAGGGAATACAGAATGTCGGTATCGTCAAGGGCCACAAAGGCGTCCTGGACCTCTGGTTCGTAGACGTCTGCGCCGGTGAAGCCTCTTTTCAGGAAAAACATGAACGCTTCACTGGCGCCGGAAACCAGTTGGTCATCACCTGCCTGTAGATGATGACGCACCCGTCGGATGACCGATCGCAGGACATGGTCGCCGGCGATCACGGTCTTGTGGAGATAGACCTGCCAGTACATCAGGCGGCGAGCGATGAGGTAGTTCTCGATGGCATAGGTGCCTTTGGCTTCCACAACGATCCGGTCCCGATCGGACCCGTCGTCCGGGTGAATCCGAAGCGTCTTGATGATACGCCCAACGCCAATCGCACCTTCGGCGACACCCGTGTAGTAGGAATCGCGACGCAGGTAGTCGAGACGATCCATGTCCAGTTGACTCGATATCAACTGGTGGAACCACCCTCTGGAATAGGTGTCGTCGAACATGGCAATCGCCCCTTCGAGCCGGCCATCGAAGCGTTGATTCAACCGATCCAGCAGAGAACGGCTCATCATCTCGTGTCGGAAGTCCGAGAGCAGCTCGAATTCGAGCGTGTGCGAATACGGGCCGTGTCCCACATCATGCAGCAAGGCGACGGCCAGTGCGGCTTCCTGTTCTTCTGCCGAGATGCGAGTCCCTTTTTCCGAGAGGGAAATCAAGGCATCGTGCATGAGTGCCATGGCGCCCAACGCATGACCAAAGCGGGAATGCTCAGCCCCCGGGAAGACCATATTCCCGATACCCAACTGCCGAATGCGGCGCAGGCGCTGCACCTCCGGGCTCCCCACGAGATCAAGGATCAAACCCCGTGGTACCGAGATGAAGCCGTGGACCGGATCGGAAAACAGTTTGAATCGGCCGTTCAAAGGGAATCTCTCTGGTGCGTTTTCGGCGGAAACGCGCGTGTGGATCGAACCACGAACACGGTCGTTCGCAGATCACTCGTATTTTGGGGGAGTGGGCTCGGCGTTCAACTCTGCAGTCGAAGCCGCGACGCCCCAACATACCACGTACGCCGCACATCATCGACCCGCGACCTCGCACCGTGCAACCACTGACGATTCACTGTGATGTCCCCGATTCCTTTCGGAGTCTGGCGGAGTTCGCATTGAGGATGCTGCTGCTGCCGTATCGCGTCGAGCCAGCATGGATCGGGAAGAATGACGCGGAGTCGGTGGATCTGTATTACGGTCCCGATCCGGATAAGGCAGAGGCGGCCAGAGTGGGGGCGGTTTGGCATCCTTCCACCATAGCGTATTTCGAAAACCGAGCGGCGGTCTTTCCTCCCCACAAATACGTCCAGGCCTCTGGGAAGCGAATTCCTGTTTGCTTCGATGCCAGCGGAACGTGGCGATTTGATCCTGTTGCCACAGTGGCCTTTCTGCTCTCGGGATGGCAGGAGGTCGTACTGAAGACGCGGGATGAGCATGGCCGATTCCCGTTCGCGGCTTCGTTCCAAGCGGAAACCGATGCCCGACTCATCCCGATCGTGGATTGGGTGCGGCACATCACTGCAGATGCCCTGATCAAAGGTGGGTTGCTGCTCGAACGGAAGGCGTTTGGCGACAAGGAATGGGCGTTCTGCGCCACACATGACGTGGATTACATCCGGAAATGGCGACCAGGAATCTGGAAGCGTGAGTTGCTGGATCGGGCGATCCTGAATCAGGCCAAAGAATCGGGTGCCAAGCGGTTTGATCGCGCGCGGCGGGCCGTATGGTCCGTATTCGAATCGGGAGATCCGTTCTATGCAGCGCTTACGCGAATACCGGCTGAGCTGGAAGGCCGCCGCGCTCGCGGGACGTTCTTTTACAAAGCAGGAGCCCACGGATTCCGCGATGTCGACTATTCACTCACCGATACATCCGTCCTGACGGCCATTGATCGGCAGCGTCGCGGCGGACACGAGATCGGTCTTCATCCGTCTTATCACGCGCATGCCCACCCGGCTCGGTTCAGCCAGGAAAGGAGTGCGCTGCGCAATGTGTCAGGCAATTCGGTGACCACCAACCGGGCGCATTATTTGCGATTCGATTATCCGTCATCCATCCATCATCTGGAAAGTGCAGGGATGACGCTTGATTCCACGCTGGGTTGGGCAGGCGAAGGGGGCTTCCGGTTCGGAACGTGCATGCCGTTTCCGCTCTTTGATCCGATTGCAGGGCGGGAATCCGAGGTATGGGAAGTCCCGCTCATCAGTATGGAATCTGCCCTGTTCAATCGCCAGAACCTGTCCCTGGAAGACGCCATCGCAGAAACACATCGGATGATGGATACCTGTCGGGCATTCGGAGGCGTGTTCACAGGCCTGTGGCACAATACGCTGTGGGACGAAGCGGACTATCCGGGGTGGGGGGCGCATTTCGAGGACGCGATCACATATGCCTCGAAGCATGACGCGCGCATGGATACGCTATCCCGTGTGCTGGACATCTGGAAGTGATGGGCTCCATGTCTGCCACGCGCATCATATCTGCCCCAACCAAAGCCGGTGATCTCCTGAAGAATGGTGCTCTGGTGGCTGTGCCGACCGAAACCGTATATGGTCTGGCAGCTCGAGCCGATGACGAAGGGGCAGTTGCCCGGATTTTCGCGGCGAAGGATCGCCCGGCTGACAATCCACTGATTGTGCATGTTTGCGAACGGAGTCAGGTGGAATCGTTCGCTCTTGGAATCCCCGACTGGGTGAGCAGCTTGATGGACGCATTCTGGCCGGGACCGCTATCCATCGTGCTTCCTGCGAAAGACGCGGTGCCTCGCATCGTCACGGCAGGACTCGACACTGTTGCTGTGCGCATGCCCGACCACACCGCGACGCTGAGTGCCCTCCGCCATGCGGGTGTCGCCGTGGCGGCTCCATCTGCAAATCGATCCGGAAGACCCAGTCCGACGACCTGGGAAGCCGTACGCGACGATCTGGATGGACGGATTGAGGCCATTCTGAAAAGTGGGCCGACCACTGTTGGCCTGGAATCCACGGTGGTCGACTGCACCGGCGAGATGCCTGTCATCCTTCGTCCTGGAGCCATCGGTTTGGTTGACCTGCAATCCATTCACCCCGGATCTCGGTTGCTGCAGGAAGGTGACGAGGTCGGACGATCGCCGGGGGTCAGGCACCGACACTATCGTCCGAATGCGTCGGTGGAATGGGTCGGACCCTTCGGCGAGGGCGCAACCAAACGTACCCATGCTCGCCGGGCCACGGACGACGATCAGACTCCTGTGCAAGCTGGTGGCGAATCAGCCCCCTGGGCGTTGGGTTCTCCAGAGTCCTGGGGTTTCATTGGTTTGAACACTCCTCCAGATGCATCCTCATTGACCCGCCTGATGGTCGTCGAAAACACGGAGGCCTACGCTCACGAGCTCTTCCGCTTTTTCCGCGATTGCGAACGAGCGGGAATCCAACATATTGCATGTGAGCGAATCCCAATTGACGGGATAGGCAGGGCGTTGACCGATCGCATCAATCGAGCCTCTGGCACCGAATAGTCGGATCGCGTTCAAACGTTTGAATCTGCGCATTCGAATCAGCCCGTTCGAATCATCAAAACGTCATCCGAAAGCCGAGTTGACCGGGTGCAACGATGGGTGTCGTGCGAATGCGCGATGATTCATCTGGCGTGGGATTCAAGCTGGACGCCAACCCTTGATTCATACTGCGCTTGTGTCGCCGGCTCAGCCAAATGCTGACGCTGCTTCCGATCAAGGCACCGGCCAGCACATCGCTGGGCCAGTGAAATCGAAGCGTGACGCGGGAAAGTGACGAAACCGTAGCAACGCCAATCGTCAACCACGCCGCAGGGTGGTCGAAATACAGCACCCACGGTGTCATCAAGGCAAACGCGGTCGTCGCATGGCCGCTGGGGAAGGAGGTTTTGCCTGAGAAGGGCGCCCAGTCGTCTGCGCCATCCTCCTGCCATGGCCGGGAACGACCTGCTGCGCCTTTCAGCGCATTGGCGAGCACGTTTGCCAGAATCAAGGATTCGAGTCCTGTGAATGCGGCGTCCTGGAATCGGTGGTCATCCTGGAACAGGGACCCGACAAAAACCAGGATAGTTGCCGGTCGCATGGCATTGGCATCACCGAATTCCTCGACAACCCGCCATGCCTCACGCCGATGCCACTTTTGCATCGATCCGGCCCACTGGGCATCCTGTCGGGATGTCAAGCCCACAGCAAGGAGCCCCCCTCCAAACAACGGAGAAGGGGGACGCAGGATGGCGCCGGGAAAGTCACGGAAATCGCTCACCAGCCAGCCAGCGAATCGAAGGGGATCATCTGAAAACTGGGCTTCCGCGCTACCGGGAAGAATCATCCCGAAAGCAATAAAGGAGGCCAGGAGCGGGGATCTTGACAGACGAATGCCTGCGCGAAGCTTCGCACGAAAGGGAGTGGTCCTGATCGAAATCAGTTCCGCCCACCGTCCCCTGAAAAGCATCCTTTTCGACATGCTGCGTTTGGGTATCTTGCGCCTCGTCCAGCCCCTATTCGACGACCTGCCCTACGGCGGTGTCTCGAGTCCGCCAATTTAGCAATCGACCTCAGCATGTCCACTTCGTCCGTCCTGGTCCGACAAGCGCGTCCCGCAGATCTGGATGCGCTGACCGTGTTGTTCAATGGATACCGTGTGTTTTACGAACAGGAACCGAATCTCGAAGGCGCCCGTGCATTCATGGAGGCGCGCCTGCAGAAAGAGGATTCAGTAATATTCCTCGCGGAGAATGCTGAAGGGGACGCGTTGGGTTTCACCCAACTCTATCCGCTCTTTTCGTCCGTTCGCATGCGGTCGATCTGGTTGCTCAATGATTTATATGTCGATCAAGCAGCCCGCCGGCAAGGCGTAGCACACGCGCTCATGTTGAAGGCACAGGCATTTGCCGCTGAATCAGGGGCCGCAGGTCTGGAGCTGGCAACGGCCAAGGACAACGACTCGGCGAAATCCGTCTATCATGATCTCGGTTGGAAGCTTGATACCGAGTTTGATCACTACAGTATCTCCGTATGATCCTGAATCAGCGTTGGGCCTTTGTTCTACCCCTGTCCCTGATCCTGTTTGTAACGGCGTGCGCTTCATCTTCCATTCCTGTCGAAGAAGATGATCCGAGGCTGGAGCGTCGTATCGAACGCCTGCGCGCCAGTCTTCCGCACGTGGATCGAGAATTCCGTGCCGTATGGGTGGCGACTGTGGCCAATATTGATTGGCCTTCTCAGCCTGGACTGCCCACCCATCGTCAGCAGACCGAGCTGATCGACATCCTGGATCGCGTCCGTCTCCTGGGCCTCAATGCGGTAGTCCTGCAGATACGACCCACGGCGGATGCCTTTTATCCCAGCGAACTGGAGCCGTGGTCGTACTACCTGACGGGCGAAAACGGGAAAGCACCGGAGCCCTTTTACGACCCACTGGCCTTTGCCATAGACGAAGCGCATCGTCGTGGGATTGATCTGCACGTCTGGTTCAATCCGTATCGAGCTGGTCACCCAACAGCTTCGGACACCCTGGCGGCAAACAACGTGGTCAACCAATTTCCCGGTGCTGTTCACGACTATGGGGCGCAGCGGTGGATGGACCCCGGTGCCCCTGAGATCGCCGATCATTCGTTTCGCGTGATCATGGATGTGGTTGAACGTTACGACGTTGATGGCATCCATATGGACGACTACTTCTATCCGTATGCCGTCCGGGATGAGAATGGAGACGATGTGCCTTTTCCCGACAGCGCTGCCTATGCCCTTTATGGAGATGGACTTGCGCTGAGCGATTGGCGTCGACGAAATGTTGACCAGTTCATAGAGCGGGTGTACGCGGGCATCAAGGAGCGCAAACCCTGGGTCTTGTTCGGATTGTCGCCCTTTGGCATCTGGCGACCAGGACATCCGGAAGGAATCACGGGATTTGATCAATACGAGGGGCTCTATGCCGATGCCCGCAAATGGCTGCGGGAAGGATGGGTCGACTATTACACGCCACAGCTTTATTGGTCGCTTGACAGCTCCGGCCAGCCTTATGGTCCACTGTTGGATTGGTGGATCGGGGAGAATGTCACGAATCGTCACATCTGGCCCGGAAATGCCATCTACAGAGCGGATCCAGGTCCCAACAAGGCCTGGCCCGTACAGGAGGTCGTCGATCAGATCGAGCGGACCCGGCAAACACCCGGGGCTTCAGGAAACGTCCTGTTCTCGATGCAGGCCCTGCGCCCCAATGATGTTGTCATGTCCGATTCACTGCTGACCACCGCATATGCCAAACAAGCATTGCCGCCGGCCACAACCTGGCTGGGTGGTCGCATCCCCGGCGTACCCACAGCAGAGGTTCGCCTGTTGGCGGGCCGGCCTCATGTTTCACTGACACCCGCTGATGATGTCCCGGTGCGCCGATGGTCCGTACAGGTGCTGATCGACGGACGCTGGAAAACCCACATCGTGCCAGGCAGCCAGCGAACCCTGCTTCCAGAGCTGATCCAGGGCGCCGAGGCCGTAGCAATTCGTGCCGTTACCCGACTTGGTCGGGATAGTGAACCTCAGGTGGTCTTGATCCCTTGATGAACCTCGAAAAGATGCATTCTATCGGACTTTCAGACCGATTCCCGATGACGCACCTCCAGACAAATCCGCCCTCAAGGTGGCTGGGTGTCGTATTGCTTCTCATCCTGGTCTCCGGCTGTTCGGGACCTGCAGCATTGACACTGGTGGATGACGTTCCAGACGGAGAGGCTTCCATGATGGTCGCCGCGTCCGTTGACGCGCTCCTCGAGGACTGCCGTTCACAAGCTTGCGGATTTGCAGTGGACCCGGGAGCCAGTGTTGACTCGGTTCTCGTGGATCGGGAGGCTCGTTCCCTGACCATCCAGTTCAACGATGCCTTCGCTCAAAAGCCTTTCCGAAGTTCGGGAGTGGGAGCGCTCCGGAATGAAGTGGCCAGCCGGATTGGATCTGTTGCACCAGGATGGAGCACCGAGATGGAAGTCCTGGGAGTCTCGCCTGACCTGCTGGTGCCGAACACCTTCGATGACAATGGAGGGACGGATGCCAAACGCTGGCCGGATCCTGCACCGGTTCAGCCGCTGCTTACCTTTCCAGATCGTCCCTGGCTGGCGCAATCCCAACTGTATGGACGACACATTGCCGCCTGGCACAGCCATGGGTGGTACTACGAGAATCGCCTGGACCGATGGGAATGGCAGCGGGCGCGCCTGTTCCAGACGGTAGAGGACATCTTCCCGATGGCTTTTGTGGTCCCATACCTGGCTCCCATGCTCGAGCGCGCGGGTGCTTTCGTGCACATGCCCCGCGAAAGGGATGTGCAGCCAAACGAAGTCGTCGTTGACAACGATGGACATCTGATTGTCGCTCGTCCCGATCTCACTCGGAATGTTGCCGACACGCGCATCCTGAATCAGCCAGCGCTACCTGAAGGCAATCGCTATCTGGAAGTGGCCGAGGCGGAAGAGGCCTGGTCAGACGGCGCCTCCCCGGGATTCCTGGCCATCGATTCGCTCCGGACCGAGAATCCGTTTTCGGAAGGCACGCATAGGGTTACGAAGACTTCCGCCATGGCAACGGCGGCCATCACATGGATTCCGGACATTCCGGAGCGTGGTGACTACGCCGTTCATGTAGCATTCGGCCGCACCGAGAATCCGACAGCGGATGCGCATTACGAAGTCCACCATCTTGGTGGTATTACCCGTGTTTCGGTGAATCAGCAAATGATGGCTGGTACCTGGGTCTATCTGGGGACTTTCCCGTTTGCAGCCGGACAGAGCTCGGAACGTGGCCAGGTCATTCTGACCAATGAAAGTGAGGTGCCGGGGAGAGCCGTTTCCGCCGACGCCGTTCGTTTTGGTGGCGGGATGGGTTCGGTCGTGCGGGGCGATCAGCTCAGCGCCCGGCCGCGCTACACCGAAGGCGCGCGATACTACATGCAGTATGCCGGTTTTCCGGACGCGCTGGTGTACAACGTGACCGAATCGGCCAATGACTACGTGGACGACTATCGCGGTCGCTCCGAATGGGTCAACTACCTCCGGGGAGCACCGGAGGGACCGAACAAGGATCGATCGGCTGAAGGATTTGGTGTACCGGTGGATTTGTCGTTCGCGTTTCACACCGACGCCGGGATCACGAAGTCGGACGCCACGATCGGCACGCTGATGATCTACAGCAGCAGGGGCATGGAGCGGGAACGGTCCTTCCCTGCAGGCTTTTCGCGATTCGCAAATCGTGACCTGGGAGACATGATGCAGACCCAGATCGTGGATGACATTCGCGCTCTGTACGATTCCACGTGGACGCGTCGCGCCATCTGGGACCGGGATTACAGCGAGGCCGTGCGTCCCAACGTTCCCGGTGTCCTGCTGGAGCTCCTGTCGCATCAGAACTACGCCGATATGCGATTCGGGCTGGATCCGAGGTACCGGTTCGATGTCGCGCGATCGATATACAAGAGCATGGCCCGCTTCATGGGCGATCAATACGGATTCGAGCCAGTCATTCAGCCGCTGGCACCGGATCACATGCAGGCGCGGTGGAATGGCAATCAGATCCAGCTCTCATGGACTCCTGTCGACGATCCACTCGAACCGACAGCCGTGCCGGATCACTACGTCGTCTACATGCGCACGGCGGATGGCGGTTTTGAAAATGGCCGCGTGGTGAATGACACAACGTTCACCATGGACGGCGCAGAAGCCGGGATCGTCTATGGATTCCGCGTGTCAGCAGTGAATGCGGGCGGGGAGAGCGCGCCAAGCGAAACCGTGGCTATCGCACGGGCATCGGCCGCACGAAATGCTGAATCTCCCATGGCGCTGATCGTCTCCGCATTCGATAGAGTCTCAGGTCCTGGGACATTGGACACCGAGTCGTACCGTGGATTCGCAAGCTGGGTGGATGAAGGCGTGGCCGACGGGTATGACTTGTCTTACGTGGGGGACCAGTATGATTTCGACATCGATTCTCCCTGGCTGGATGATGATTCACCCGGTCATGGAGCCAGCTGGTCGACGTGGGAAACGCGAACGCTCACCGGAAATACGCACGACTATCCCATGGTGTATGCCCAGGCGCTTCTTGCCTCGGGCATGGGATCAGAGACGGTTTCAGACGAGGTCTTCGGCAATCCCGACCGCTGGAAGGCCTCCCAAGAGGCGGGACAATACGCGATGGCCGCCTTCATCTTCGGAGAGGAAAAAACGACTCATGGGCCCGGTTTCCGGACGGACTTCAAGGTGATGCCGGCATCATTCCGCGACGCGTTGGGTGCGCATATTGAAGCGGACAGTCCGGTATTCATCAGTGGTGCCCACTTCGCCACGGACGCGGCTGGTCCAGATGCCGAGAAGTCTGATGTGGACTTCGTGGAAGACGTGTTGGGAGCGGTTTGGCGGACCAATCGTGCGACTCAGCGGGGAACGGTCCATGTCCTACCAGGCATGCTTGACGGCGTATCCTCGATCTCGTACAACACCGATCCTCAAGGTCCGGTGTATCGTGTTGAGCACCCGGACGCGCTCGATCCGGCTCGGGGAGCGGAGACCATAATGCGCTACACCGACAACAATATGAGCGCCGCTGTTGGAAAGCCGGGAAGCAGTGTCGTGCTTGGCTTTCCGTTTGAAACGATCACGGACGCCGCGACGCGCGTTTACCTGATGCGTGCCATCGCTGCCTACCTTCAGCAGTAGTCGCCACACCCTTTTAATCCCGCAAAGAACCTGATGTCAGCAGCTTCCAAAGACCTCACACCGACGCAACTCGAACGGAGACGCGCCTGGAGCTGGATTCCTTCGCTGTACTTCTCGCAAGGCATCCCGTACGTCCTGGTGATGTCGATGAGTGTCATCATGTACAAGAAGCTCGGGATCTCCAACACGGACATCGCGCTCTACACGAGTTGGCTGTATCTCCCGTGGGTGATCAAGCCGATCTGGAGCCCGTTTGTCGACATCATCAAGACGAAGCGATTCTGGATCGTGACGATGCAGTTGGTAATCGGGGCGGCGATGGCGGGGGTCGCATTGACGCTTCCGGGTCCGGGATTCTTTCGCTGGTCGCTCGTGTTTTTCTGGTTGATGGCCTTTTCGAGTGCGACCCACGACATCGCCGCCGACGGGTTCTACATGCTGGCCATCGACGATTCGAATCAGGCGTGGTTTGTCGGCATTCGAAGCACGTTCTATCGCCTCTCGATGATCACGGGGCAGGGGCTTCTCGTGATGCTGGCCGGTCAATTGGAGGTCGGATTGGATGATCTGCCCATGGCATGGGCTATCACCATGGGCATCACGGCAGGTATGTACCTGGTGTTCATGGTCTGGCACCGCTTCATTCTGCCCAGACCCGATGCGGATCGATCCGCTCGCAAGGATGATGGGACTACTGTCATGGCCGGATTCGTGGAGACCTTCAAGGTGTTCTTCACCAAGAAAGGCGTCTGGGTCTCAATCCTCTTCATCCTGTTCTATCGCTTCTCAGAGGCCCAGCTGGTCAAGATGGCGCAGCCGTTCATGCTCGATCCGGTTGATGTCGGAGGTCTGGGGCTGACCACATCGCAGGTCGGTTTCATCTATGGAACCGTTGGCGTCTTGTTCTTGACGCTGGGAGGCCTTCTGGGCGGGTTCTTGGCTGCCCGGCAGGGACTCAAGTACTGGCTTTGGCCGATGGTCGTGGCCATCAACCTCCCGAACGCTGTCTACCTGATCCTGTCCTGGACCCAGCCAGAAAGCCTCTGGATTCTGAATGGCGCAGTCGCCATCGAGCAATTCGGTTACGGGTTCGGCTTCACCGCCTTCATGCTGTACATGATTTACGCGGCGGAAGGAGAGCACAAGACGGCCCATTTCGCCCTGATGACCGGGTTCATGGCTTTGGGCATGATGGTGCCCGGCATGTTCAGCGGCTGGATACAGGAGATGCTGGGTTATCAGAATTTCTTCATCTGGATCCTGATTGCCACGATTCCGTGTTTCGTGGTGTCGGCGCTAATCGACATCGATCCTGAATTCGGAAAGTCGATAGAGGAATAGGGCAGTCCCTGAAATCCGGACGTTGATCGAGGTGGACGGTTCGGGCTGTCGGAATGTCGATCGAAGAGTAGGGCTTCCATGGAGCCGGAGGCCTACCAGCCGGAACGTCGCTGCTTTTTCCGCTTCTTGCGATCGTCCTTCTTCTTTGAAGACGCGCTCTCGGCTTCTTCTTTCTTGTCGCGCTCGAGACCCCAGATATTCTCTGCAGAAATGGCTTCAGAGGCCGTTTTGTCGTCCTGAGAAAAAGTTGAACTTTTTTCTTTAGGAGTCGCATTTCCGTTCGATACAGCATCCAGAGAGGCCGAAGATTCCTCACCAGAGGACCGGCTGATTGACATGCTGGAACGCGAATTGTCGGTTTGGAACGACGCATTCTGATCTGGGTCAGAAGGTCGCTCGACTGCACGACGGCTTTCGCCTGAATCCGAACTCCGGAGGCTGGCGAGGGAAACGTCCGTACGAACGGAGGTACCCTGGGGAATCTGCTCCAGACGGGTACCCTTGTAGTAGAAGTCGAGGATCTCCTCATAGGAGCGTCCATCCAAGGCCATACCGTGGGCACCCCACTGGCTGAGACCGACACCGTGACCGAATCCACGTCCCTCAAAGACGTACTGGCCTCGACGATCTTTCAAATCGAAGTAGGTACTCTTGACGGTCATCGCACCAAAAGCTCGTGCGAGCGTAGCTCTGAAGGCACTTCCGGAGATCGTTTTCGATCCGGAACGACCTTTCAACTCTACTTCCACGACGCGACCATCTTTGGCCGTCCTCGATATGCGGACAGAACGGACATTCAATCCGTACGCATTCGACAGAGCCTTCTCCAGCTTACCCTCATCCATTTCCCATGTCCATGTGGCGTGCGGAGACGTACGTGCGTCAAAAGGATCTTTGCGCGACTGCAAGTAGGGAAGGGCATTCGTACCCCAGACACTGGCGTTGCTGGCTGATTTGCCGCCGTTTGAAGCTGAATACACAGCCTCGATCAGATTTCCATTATAGGTCAGGATCTGTCCGGCCGTAGCAGCAGCAGCCTGACGTGCTGCAGAATTCGCCTTCTGAAGCCCTTTGTACACCTGGGAGCGCTCCGAATCCAGCAACGTGGTATTGCGCTCGAGAGCGTGCAAGGCATAGGTACGAGCGACAACAGCCATGGCTTTCGCGCCCTCACGATCATTGAGACCGTATTCCGCACCAACAACCGAAGCCACATAGTCTTCGATAGGGACGCGGTTCACAACAGATAGTCCCTTCCCGGATGATTTGGCACTGATCTCCAGATCGCCTGTGTAGGTGCGCATGTACGAGGAGGACCCTCCGTCGACATCAAATGCACCTGCGCCATCCAGTTCAAAGAGCAGTAGGTCGGCCTTGACGCTTTTCCTGCCGAATCGCGCTTCAACTTGTCCGTTGCGATAGCGCAGTTGAATCGACTCGTTGGCATCGAGTCGGTAGGAAGACCCGTCAGCCACCAAAGTCAGCGACGCTGCGCGCGGGGTGACAGCCAGGTCAGCCAGCTGAAGATGATTCATCAAGGTGACGCGGATCTCGTCAGCGTAGCGCATGGATACTGGACCAGTTGCAGCGTTCAGGGTCTTCGGAAGTCCCAGTGTGAGCGCAGAAAGTACCAGCGCCAGACCGAAAAGGAATCCTCTGATTCGCGTTTTGAACGACTGTTCTGAAGCGCGAAGAGGTCCTTCGGACCGGTTGCCAATGCGATATGTGTCGTAATTCCGTGCCATGATCGTCTGGACACGGTATCGACAATCGCAAAAGCCGATTTAAGTGATGGACAAGATAGCCGATCCGCTTTGCGACTTTCAATGCACAGACACATTCGATCAGGCCACCGCAAGAATCAATTGAGGCGCATCTGGCGACCGTTCAGCCGGTTCAAGGCTGTAGAGGCGGGTAGTGACCGTATACTTCGACCGGGTGAGCTACTCAACGCCTCTCTGACTAGGTGCTTGTTTGAAGTAGCTTCTTTAGGAAAGCCTGGCGAAGTGGGTGCGCCGGGCTTTCCTTTTTTTGTGCACTTCCTACGCCGTCAGCCCGTTCAGGACGATATGGATCCATCACGCACGCGCGACGGCTGATTCGCCATCAGTCTGACTCGTGATCAGGCCAGAACCAGATCCAGCAGATGGCTGAGCTCGGCTTTGAGGTGCCGGCGATCGACGATCAGGTCCACGAACCCTTTCTCGAGCAGGAATTCGGATGTCTGAAACCCTTCAGGAAGATCTTGACCCATGGTCTCGCGAATCACGCGTGGGCCGGCGAAGCCGATCAGGGCCCCGGGTTCGGCAATGTGGATGTCGCCCAACATGGCAAAGGAAGCCGTCACGCCACCGGTGGTCGGGTTGGTCAGCAGCACGATGAAAGGCATTCCGATGTCCTGAAGCTTGGTCAGGTTGGCGCTGGTCTTCGCCATCTGCATGAGGCTCAGCGCACCTTCCATCATGCGAGCCCCTCCAGACTGCGCGATGACCATCACCGGGATCTCGCGCTCGACCCCGCGTCGGATGGCTCGGGTTACCACTTCGCCGACCACCGATCCCATGCTTCCTCCGATGAAGGAGAAATCCATGGCGGCAATCGACAGTTGATGATCTCCAATCTGACCGACGGCACCTTTCGCTGCATCATTCATGCCCGCCTTTTCGCGCGTAGCTGTGATCCGGTCCGAGTATGCCTTGCGATCACTGAATTCCAACGGGTCGACCGCAATCAGGTCGTTGTCAAAAACCTCGTAGTCCCCATCGTAGAGGAGATTGAAGTACCCCGTGCTGGACATCTTGAAGTGATAATCACACTTCGGGCACACCAAATCCTGCTTTTCGATCTCCCGACGATTGACCGTCTCACCGCATCCCGGGCATTTAACCCACTGACCATCGGGCACATCATTGCGTCCGCTGGAAGAGGTCTTGATGCCGGCAGACTTGCGCTTGAACCAGGACATGTACGAAGGGGTGGGGTGGATGATGTCAGAAGGGCAGCCGCTCGAAAATGCTGACGGCCGGCTTTCGGGCCACAAACTCCCGCAGATAGCGGGGTTCGAATGAAGATACGTCTTCTACTCGGTACGGATGACGCGGATTCCTGAGGAGTAGCGCGGCAAAGCGGCTGTGCGGAGGAAGAACAACAGGGTCGGGATTGCCTGCTCGGCCGGGAATGACCGCTTCATTCCACTTCTCGGCCAGCGGATCAGAGCCCAGAACAACGATATCGCGGTCCGATCGGGTAACTAGATCCTCGAGTTCATGGACGGCCGGGGCCTCGATCTCGATTGGGAACTGGTCTTCGATCCGGTACAGGGCAGAAAAGACCTCAGAACTTCGTGCGGATATCACTGCTCGGATGCATTGGCCGTCTGAAACGGTTTGCTCAGTTGCCCCGCGCTCGGTCGCAACCCCCGCCGCCATCAACGCCAATGAAGGGATGGCGTAAAGTGGGACGTCCCAGGACCAGGCCAGCCCCTTCGCCGTCGAGACGCCAATGCGGAGACCGGTGTAGGACCCGGGACCCTCATCTACGCAGACTGCCGTAGGGCGGACATCAAGCTCTGCCAGCAAGTCCTTGATCAAGGGGGCGAGCATCCGCGCATGGCTACGCGGTTCATCCGCCTCCCGGCTGATCACACGATGTTCCTCCAGCAAGGAAATGCTGCAAGCGTCGGCGCTGGTCTCTATGGAAAGAATAGCTTCCATGGAATCGGTGGATTGCCCCGCCTATCGGATTGGGGCAACCAAGTTCCAGACAAAAAGAGGGCTTCTTGGTGGGGCAGTGTAGGGGAGTTCTGGTGGGAGCATTCCTGACTCCTGATCCGGGTTGACAATGTAGCGGACCGGATTATCTTGTCAGCCCTGTTTTTCGCAGGGTGAAGGTCGTTCTTATCTATCAGGGCACACGATGAAAGTTTACGATGCTGACCACATTCGCAATGTGGTGCTTGTTGGTCACCAAGGAAGCGGGAAGACCACGTTGGCAGAGGCCATGCTGTATTCCACGGGGGTGCTGCAGCGTCCTGGCACGATCGAAGAAGGCAACACGGTAAGCGACTATCACACCAGTGAGAAAAACCGGCAGATGTCGGTCTTCGCCTCGCTCCTGCACGTGGAATTCCAGGGCAACAAGCTCAATGTGGTCGATACGCCTGGATACCCCGATTTCATCGGAGAAGTGGCGGCATCCCTGCATGTGACGGATTCGGCCTTGTTCGTGCTCAATGCCGCGGAAGGGGTTCAGGTTGGAACCGAACTGGCTTGGCGAGCCGCAGTGAAGGACTCAACGCCTTCCATGTTTGTAATCAACCAGCTCGACCGCGAAAAAACCAGTTTCCGCGACCTTATTGATCAGATCAAGGAGCGATTTGGTCGCGGAGCCACCGTGGTACAGATTCCAGCTGGTCCTGGATCGCGTGCCATTATCGACGTGCTGATCATGAAGCAGATCACGTTCGATGACCACGGCAAGATGACCTTCAATGAGATCGATGAGGCCTTCGCGGAAGAAGCCAATCGTCTGCACAATGAGCTGGTCGAGAACATTGCCGAGAACGACGAGAGCTTGATGGAGCTCTATTTCGAGAAAGGCAATCTCACCGAAGAAGAGATGCGATCCGGTCTGCGCGAGGCCATGATTCGCCATCAACTCTTTCCCATCTTTCTTACGTCCGCGACCGAGAATATCGGGGTTTCCCGACTGATGGAATTCGTAGGCAACGTGTGTCCAACCCCTTCGCAAATGCCCCCGGCCGCGATGAAGAATGGTGGCACGATTGTGCCGGATTCGAGTGGTGAGCCTGTCGCGTTGATTTACCACACGATGGCGGAAGCACACGTGGGCGACTACTCCTTCTTCCGCATCTACTCAGGTACGTTGAAGCCAGGGATGGACCTGGTAAATGCACAGACCGGTGCTAGTGAGCGTCTGGGACAGATCTACGCCATCAATGGTCACGACCGCGATCCGGTTGACACCATGTATGCGGGCGATCTGGGAGCGCTGGTAAAGCTCAAAAACACGCACACCAACAATACGCTGCATCTGAAGGGAAGCGATGCAGTCATGGAAGAGATCGATTTTCCCGAGCCACGCTACTCTACAGCGGTCGTCGCTTCGAAGGAAGGGGAAGAAGACAAGCTTGCCCAGGGTCTGCACCAGTTGCACGAAGAGGACCCATCACTTCACATCGTGCACGATCAGCACCTGAGTCAGCTGGTTCTCGGCGCACAGGGTGAAATGCAGCTTGAGATCGCAAAAGCCCGCCTCAACCGCCGTTTTGGCGTCGACATTGAGTTCGTCAAACCCAAAGTGGCCTATCGCGAGACGGTTCAAAGCCGGGCGCGCGCCAAGTACCGTCACAAGAAGCAGACGGGAGGTGCTGGTCAGTTTGCAGACATCAGCATGATCGTCGAGCCGGTCAATGGTGACTACCAGCCGGAGGCAGACATCAAGGTGCGAGGAGAACACACGGAGGAGACGGCCTGGGGCTCAAAGATTCATTTCATCGATGCCATCGTGGGTGGAGTGATTGACATGCGTCGCTTCTTTGGCGCCATCCAAAAAGGTGTGCTGGAAGCCTGCACCAACGGTCCCGTCGCCGGCTATCCGGTTGGTGATGTTCGCGTAGTGATTCACGACGGCTCCATGCACGCTGTCGATTCGAACGAGGCCGCTTTCAAATCGGCATCCAGGGCATGTTTCCAGGATGCATTCCGTCAGGCCACACCGGTTCTGCTCGAGCCGATCTACGACGTGGAAGTGCTCGTTCCGGAATCGTACACGGGTGACGTGATGGGTGACATGAACACCCGCCGAGCGCGCATCCAGGGCATGGAAGTCGAAGGCGTGTTCCAGAAAATCCTGGCTGAAGTACCTGAGGCGGAACTGTATCGCTATTCGACGTCGCTACGATCCATGACGCAGGGACGCGGTTTGCACCGCTCTTCGTTCACGCGCTACGAGTCCATGCCTCGTCACGTACAGGAATCCGTGATAGCCGAATCGGCAGCAGCCAAAGAGGACTGATCAGGAGTCTTCGGGCAGTGAATTGAGCAGGCGCCGAGCGTCCTGCGCATTCGGGTTGCGGGCGAGGATGGCTTCGGCTTGCACACGTGCATCGCTCCAGCGCTGCCTGAGAGCGTACGCGCCGGCCAGGTTGTAGCGGGCGCGCAGGTCATTGGGATTCATGGAGACGGCCTTCTCAAGGTTCGGGATGGCGTCGTCTATCCGCTGCCGGTTCAAGAGCAGCGTTCCGAGGACCTGGAATGCCTCCGCCTGATCTCCGATAGCCAATTCGGTACGGGCCAGCGATTCGGCTTCCTCCAGACGACCTTGCTGCATCCGGATCTTTGCCAGCGCAACGTGAGGGCCGGCGACCATGGGATAGGACTGGATGACCGCCTGCAAGTTTACTTCTGCCGTTCTCAGATCACCCGCTTGCGTAGCTGCTGATCTGAACGCGTCCAGGGCCTCGATGCGTGGGACATCATCCTGAAAGAGGCGAAGACCGAGATTTCCAGCCAGCGTACCCGGCATGAGGGTATCTATTTGGCTGAAGCGACTTCCAATCGGTTGGAATGGCCACGATCCCATCAGCTGTTGCACGCGATAGGCGCCGGCCAACGAGTCGATCACGGAAACCGGTGAATGGCGTGCGGTTTGGAGCATGGCCTGATCCCATGCCCATCGGAGTCCGCGATCAGCCCCGAACTGGTTGCCTGCCAGCGCCATGTAAAAGGCTCCTCCCAGTACCCGATACCCGGCGATGGTGGGGTGGAGGTGCTCGAGCATCATGTCGCTGCCGATGAGTCCGTTGGGGGAGGCGTCAGCCAACGCTTGCTGTGTCTCAACCACTGTGGCTCCGTGCTCGCTAGCCAGTTCACGGATGATGACGTTCAATTCCTCAGGTGCGCGGAAGCGCAGTTCGTCGTTGTCTTTGGCGGCGCGATAAGCAGTGCGCGCCTCGTCGACGCGTCCAAGGTTTTCAAGAGCGCGGGCGCGAACGAAGTGAGCGCCCGCATACAACGGGGTTCGATCGAGTAAGGCGTCCATTCGCAGTAGAGCATCCTCGTCACGACCCGCCGCCACTTCGGCGCCAGCAGTGCGGATCTCTTCATCTATTTCTTCCGTGCTTGGGACGCTGGAGTCCGATTGCCCCTGCTCCGTGGTCGATGCTCCCGAACCGGACTGAAAGGGAGGCTGATCCCGTTCGTTTGCGGCCAGTGTGCCGATGTAGACAGGAATTCCAGCGTCTGCATAGCGTGCCAGTAGCACGTTCATGTTGAACCGGAATTGATCAAGGCCCTCCTCGAACAGGTCTGATTCGTTCGGAATGCGCTGTTCGCCCACCATGTCCTGCATCAACGTGCGTCCCGAGGCGGAGTCATCTGGCTCACTGGCAAACAAGCCCACGATCGCGGAAATAGTTTGCTGCAGGAGCTGGACCGTCCGATAGGGCCGTAGGGCCAGGTAGAGATTGATGACCGCAGGGCTCGATCCCATGCGCTGCGAAGATCCCACGCCAAGCGCGCCGTAATACTCATTGTGCCCGGCGTAAATCATCACGGCGTCCGGCTCAAGCGCGATGATCTCTTCGGAGAGATCGAGCAAGGTATAGCTGTTGACGGCCGCCATGGCCGTGTTCAGCACCTCGAACGATGCCTCAGGGTGGGATGCATTCAGGTGCCACTCCAACACGTCCGCCATGTCAGCGGAGAAGTAGTACGGCCAGCCGGCGGCCGTTGAGCCTCCCTGGAATACAATCCGGAATGTGTCCGCCTCGCGAGGCTCCGTGAACCAGTCAAACGGAACGCTCGGCAGATTGGCGATGGAGGAGAAGTAGCGAGCCGATACGTCTTCTCGCGCTTGAACGTATCCCTCATACCCATCAACTGGAATGATCAATGACG
>JANQQV010000010.1 GCA_028284865.1 Rhodothermales bacterium
GGAAGGATCCTTGGCACCGCCATTCAGACCCACCATGTAGCGAGGTCCGGCTTCGGTCTCGTAGAAGAGCGAAGAGTTGATGGCAGCCTTGAGCGGCCAGCCAAATACTTCCTCGAGCTCCAGATCAACCTTGGCATAGTGCTCCTGAACAACATCACCCGTTACCCACTGGGATTCGTCGGCGTCAGGATTGAGAATCGACGCCCAGTTGGGAATATCGTTCGATGTGATGAGCGTGTTGACGATGACCGTGTAGGTCAGCTCCATGGTCTCGCCCACGGCCAGCGTACCTGTGTTGGTTCGCCAGAGCATATTGCGATTGCCTGAGAAGTCGACGCTACCCTGAGTCACTACGATGCTCTGCTCAATCAATGAAAGGCGGTGATCCACGACATCCGTAACCCATACCGGCGTCGTTGACATGTCAACGGCACCAGGACCGGCATTCGTGACCGTTACTTTATACTGAAGGTCATCGCCAGGGTGAGCACCACTCGCTGCAAAGCCAACCAGTTCCTTCTTGATGTCCAGATCGTTGGCACCCAGATCCGCTGCCTCAAGCTCGACCTCATCCCATTCCAGTGACTGGAATCCGGTGATCGTTCCTGCAGCAATCGTTCCGTCAGCAGGAATGGCGCTAACCAGATCAGGCAAACACGTAGCGTGCGTATTGGCACAATCAAGGAAGAGCCAGTCGCCGCCAGCATCGTCGGTACCGCCATCTACGCGGATATCGAAATCCTGGGAAGGACGAATGACAAAGTAGTCGTCTGAAGCATCATCCGGGTCCGGAGCAACGCCACCGAAATCGTCGCCACCGTACAGATTCAGGTTAAGCAGAAGATCAGGAGCATCGCCATCATCGGTGAACACCGTGAAGACATCGTTTCCGTCACCTGATCCTGTATCGTCAGCACCGTAAATGTGGACGATCTTCTTGTTGGCGAAGTTGATCTCTTCGAAGGTTTTCACCGCTCCAGAGTTGATCTGGAATGTATCGAAACCGTAGCGGAATGGACCATTGATGACGTTGATCTCATGATCCACATCATCCTGTGCAATGACCGAGTACGCCGTGTTGACGATCAGGACATCATCAATCGGCTGCAGGTTGTCGAAATCAATCTTCGAGGTCAGGTACTGGGACCAATTCTGACGAGCATTCTTGCCGGCAGACACGTCAGGTTCGAAATAGATTTCTCCCTTGTCGGCTGCCATCATTACGATGGTCTGATAATTCAACTGCTCGTCTCCACGAAGAGCGATACCGTCGAATCCACCGTTGAAAGAAGCATCATCCGGATTGAAATCCAGACCGGGGTTGGACTTGTTCGGGATGGGGTTGCCATTGTTGAAATCCACCGTGAGAAGGTCGTCACCGGTCGTTCCAAACAATGTGACTTCATCAACGCCGTCAACCGTTGCCGAAGCAAGGGGGCCGTCAAACAGGAGACGTGCACCGAAGCGCAGATTGAAGTCACCGTCGTTGTCCAGGGACACTTTGTAAGAAGCTGTATCGCCATAAGGCTTCACTTCGAGGTCCACATCGGATCCATCCTCGATGACCTCAACAATCGTTGCCGACGCATCGGACAAGTCGAGTGCATCTGCTTCGAGTTCCGCATAAACATCCGTGCCTTCACCAAAGACGCGTGGATAGAGCGTTTTGAAGAACGAAGCGAGAATGAGTTCGCTGATAGTTGCCTTGCGGCCTTCGTTGATGACCAGCTGAATCACTTCGTCATTGAATGCCGCATTGTCTTCGTTCACGGTTGAGCCACCGATAGCGATGCGGACGCCAACTTCCAATTTTACGTCGGGGTCGGCAGCACCGACGTGATCATCGTCGAGGTAGACGTTGTCCGTCGTTCCCAGTGCGCTGTTTCCACCAACCCATGCTCCGTTGTTGGGGAGATTGTTTTCCTCATCCTGTGCAAGAAATACACCGTAGGAGTACTCCTTTCCTCCCGGAGTCGTAATCCCCTGCAAGGTCTGGTTCTGTCCGGTGAAGAGGTGCTCGAACACATTGTCATAAATCCAGACACCGCACGTAAAGCGGTCAACCATATTACAATCCGCATCTTCCCCTGCGATACCCTCGAGGTAAATACCAACACCTGATGAGACGTTCGCGCCCGTCAAGTGCGAGCTGTTTCCGAGTCGGTGGAAGTAGTTGCCGGTGATCAATCCTCCAGTCATCGTATCCGAGCCGGAAGTGGTTTGCGCATCACCGTAGATACCGTACGAGAAGTTCGAGACCCCAGAAGCTGGCGCATCCTTGGTATCGTCAATACTGTGGATTGCATTGTTCTGGATAGTCCAGCGATCGAATCCGCCGGACATGATGCGAATGCCCGCCCATGTGTCCGTGGATCCGGTCGTATTTATCTGGATCCCTTCTATAGTCACGTTCTGGGCCTGAATTCCGAAAATGTATTCGAAACCAGCTCCATCAAACACGGCCTCGGCAGAGCCACCACCGTTGGCTGCGCGGGTTCCATCATTTCCTTCAAGGGCGAAGTTGGGACCACGGATGGTCAAGAAATCCTTCGTAATCAGGATTTCGCCATTTCCAGCACCTGAATATGCACCCGCGATGAGCACAATCGTGTCACCCGGATCGGCAGTTGCCAGAGCTTGAGCAATATCACATGCAGAGCCTGGGGCCAAACAGTCGGCGGCGCCGACGTCTGCTGGGGCGGCGTATAGGGTTGCTGCGATGGCGTCATAAGAACCAAACAGCACAAGCAGCAAGGTGAGAATCGTAAACTTCGTTTTCATGCGAGTATCGCTCGTAAGGGGAACGCGATGGAATGTAATTAAAGTGACCTAAAACGAACCCGTGATGACTACGAATAACGCAGACTTCAGCTCGAATAGGCCACTGCCTCGCTTCCGGGTACGCACAAGAATGCGTTTTTCGCGCAGGGACCTCAAAAAAAGTTATGCGACCCTGTAAAACAAACGAGATTACCCACAAAAGAGCGTAAATCGGATGAAGGGCTGCTCGATACAAGCCCGAGCCAGAAGGCCAATCGAACCCAGGCGGGGCCTGACCGGAGATCAAATGTGGACCAGTGCGTGCTGGGCGTGCTGACGTCCTGATTCCGTCAGGGAAAGGAAACCTTCCTGAGAGATCATCAGATCCTGCTTTAAAGCTGTTTTGACGGCGGTACTGGCAAATTCCGGGTCCCACTGTAAGTGCTCCTGGAGATGACCTTCCCGACACTCCCGACGTGCTTCGGGGAGTCCTTCGTGATGATAGAGATGAATCAACAGCATGTCTCTGGCGAAGGCACGCCGCTGCCGGCTTTGCCGACGAGCCATGGAAACCAGCCCGCGATCCGGTGCGAATGCCAGCACAATCCCAAAAACCACACCCGCCATGGTCGCCATGGATCCAGCGATGGAAGCATCCAACATGCGCGCCATCCAATACCCGCTCAACGCTGACACGATTCCAAGAGCCGCAGAAAGCACAAGCATGGTTCTCAACCGATCGGTCAGCATGTAGGCTGCTGCGGGAGGAGCGACCATCAAGGCTACGACGAGGATGGAGCCAACGGCATCAAAGGCACCTACAGCCGTGACCGAAACCAGACCCATCAGCGCATAGTGAATCACGGCGGGAGCGAATCCCAGGCTCGCCGCAAGCGCCTTGTCGAACGTCGCCAGCTTCAGTTCCTTATAGAATAGCGTGATGAAGACCACATTCAGGATCAGGATGACGCCCATGACGGCAAGAGACTTGGGTATGTCCAGGATGCCCACAACCAATCGGTCAAAGGGAGCGAACGCCAGTTCACCAAGTAGGACCGCATCGACGTCCAGATGGACATCCCCTGCATACCGCGCGATCAGGATGACTCCCACACTGAACAGCGCCGGAAAGACAATGCCGATGGCTGCGTCCTCTTTCAGCAGTCCAGTTTTACGCAGCACCTCCACAAGTGCGACTGTCAGAACACCGGCCAATGCCGCACCAACAATCAATAGGGGCGATCCAAGGTCTTCGGTAAGAAAAAACGCGATCACGATTCCCGGCAGGATGGCGTGGCTGATGGCGTCGCTCATCATGGCCAGCTGGCGAAGTACCAGGTAAACTCCTGGCAATGCACATGCCACGGCAACTGTCACAGCAATCAGTTGGATTTCGATCGATGCACTCATGATCGCCCACCAAACTGTCTGTCGATCACCCGCCGGGCGCGCTCCTCCCCTTCAGACGTCAGTGCCCAGCGTTCAGCATCAATGGGTCGAGCCAGTTCCAGCGTCTCCAACAGTTTGAGAGTGCGACGCGCGGTACCCGACATGGTCGACATCACATTCAATACGCGTTCGGAGTGTGGGTATCCGGCCGTTTCGTGTTGGGACGCCAACGTGTACAGATCCACGAGGACGGCATCCACCCGCAAGGCTCGTCCGGACTTCCATTCCCTGACTTTTCTGAACACGAACCCCCTGCGAAGCGCAAAAAGAAGGGAAATAAGGACGATGATGCTGGCGACGACCACAATGATGGGGCCAGTGGGCAGATTCGGAACAAGACTGGAAGACACCGCCCCTCCTACCCCTGAAACAGCTCCTATGATGGCGGCGAGCACGATCATGACGCCGAGCCGATCCGTCCATTGGCGGGCTGCCGCCGCCGGAGCAATGATCATCGCGCTCATCAAGACCACGCCTACGGTCTGAAGGCCGATGACAATGGCTGCTACCAAAAGAGCCGTCAACAGATGCTCGAGAGCGCGCACCGGAAACCCCAGGGTCTGAGCCACATCGGGATCGAATGAGATCAGCTTGAACTCCTTCCAGAACAACACGGTGATCAGCAACACGACCGAACCAATGCCAACTATGACCATGATGTCACGCTGCATCAGCGCTGCGGCCTGACCAAACAGAAACGAATCGAGCCCAGCCTGATTCGCATTGGGCATTCGCTGTATGAACGTCAGCAGCACCAGGCCGAATCCGAAAAACACAGAAAGGAGAATGCCCAACGAGGTGTCATAGGTGATCGGTGTTCGTCGGGTCAGCGCTGCGATCAATACCGATCCGAACCAGCCAACCACTCCTGCTCCCAGAACGAGCACCAGTGGTGATTTTGACCCGGTCAGGAGGAAAGCCAGGGCAATTCCGGGTAGTGCCGCGTGCGAGATGGCATCTCCAAGCAGGCTTTGGCGGCGCAAGAGTGCAAATCCGCCCAGCGCTCCTGACGAGATACCCAACAGCGCGGCACCGAGCGCCACCGTTCGCAACGTGTAATCGTTGAACAGGTCTACCAGAAGATCCATCAGTCGTCGCGGCGGGCAAGAACTGCAGAGACGAAGGCAACGCGCCCACCATATGTGGCGCGTAGGTTGTCTTCGGTGAACACCTCTTCGACCGGGCCAGCGGCAATGCGGCGTACATTCAACAGCAGCACCTGATCAAAGTACTCGGGTACAGTCTGAAGGTCGTGGTGCACCACGATGACCGTCTTTCCTCGTTTTCTTAGCGATCTGAGGAGGTCAACAATCGCTCGTTCTGTCGTCGCATCGACACCTTGGAACGGTTCATCCATGAGGAATACATCGGCATCCTGAACGAGCGCCCTGGCCAGAAATACCCGCTGCTGCTGACCACCGGACAACTGAGAGATTTGCCGATCCGCAAATGACTCCATGCCGACTTCGGCCAGCGCTTTGAGCGCCCGTTCACGTTCCTTCGATCCTGGACGGCGAAACCAGCCCAGCGATCCATACATGCCCATCGTAACGACGTCGAGCACATTGGTCGGGAAATCCCAATCGACGCTGCCTCGCTGCGGGACGTACGCAATGCGAGAACGGTCTTTCTGATACGTTTGACCGTGTATCAAAACCGATCCAGCGGCAGACGGCACCAATTCCAGGATGGCCTTGATC
Source organism: Rhodothermales bacterium (assembly GCA_028284865.1). GTDB lineage: Bacteria > Bacteroidota > Rhodothermia > Rhodothermales > UBA10348 > JAAZVD01. The sequence continues at coordinate 5,910 of JANQQV010000010.1, forward strand.
AACGTGGTCTTTCCCGCGCCGTTTGGGCCCACGATGGCCATCAACACGCCGTCCGGGACCTGCAGATCGACATCCCACAGTACCGGTTTCTCCCGATAGGCGACCGTCAAATCACGGACATCAACGGCCCAATCCTGTCCATTTTGGTCAGAGGAGGTCATTTCTCTATCACTGGGACGAAGTCTCCGGCGAAGAAAGCCCGGAGACAATGGTGGTCACATTCGAGCGTACCATCCCAACATACGTGTCTGCAGCCGTGCCGGGCGAATCAAGAGCATCTCCGAACAACGTGCCGCCAATCTGAACATCGAATCCGCGAGCCTGGACGGCTTCACGCACCGCTTCTATGCCGCGCGGAGAGATGGACGATTCGACAAACATCGCCGGGATCCGGTTTTCTGCGACGTATTCAGCGAGTCCACTGACGTCGCCCGTTCCGGCCTCCAGTGCCGTGCTGATGCCCTGCAAGCCACGCACTTCGAGATCGAAGGCCCGACCGAAATAACCGAATGCATCGTGTGAAGTAATCAGGACCCGGTTTCCTTCTGGAATGCGTGACATTTCTCCAGTCGCCCATTCGAACAGATCTTCCAACTCACCGGCATACGTTGCAGCGGCCTCCCGATAGCGTTCGGCGTGCAGCGAATCCGTGTTGGCCAGCACGTCGCCAATCATCAGCGTGGCGCGCTGCCACAAAGCTGGATCGAACCAGATGTGCGGATCGTGGCTGTCCGAATAATCCTCAGAAGCCAGCAAGTCGGCCTCATCGATACCCGCTGTGACAGCATGGACGTTGAGTCCCCGCTGGTGCATCTGCTCGAAGATGTCCACCATCTTGCCTTCCAGATGCAGACCGTTATATACAATCAAGTCGGCCTGCGCCATCGCGGACACGTCGCCTTCGGAAGCTTGATAGAGGTGCGGGTCGACTCCCGGTCCCATGAGGCCATTTACCGCGACATGATCGCCGCCAACCTGTCGAACCAGGTCGGCAATCATACTAGTCGTCGCGACAACCTGTATCGGATTTTCGGGACTGACCGGTCCACGCTCCTGAGAGGAGCCGCCACCGCAGCCAGAGACGAGCAGGGCAAGAACCAATGCGGATGAGAGAATCCAGCGAGAGGTCATGGAGGTCAAGGATGGGTTGAATGTGATGGAAAGACGGACATCGTGACTCGTGGTGGGTCGATTGGACCCGATGCCCGTCTTCACATTTTAGCCTCGGCTAAAAATTTGTTCCCGAACGCTCAAATGCAAAGCGGGCCGGCCGGGAAATCCCGGCCGGCCCGCGAAAACCGACAGCCTTGGAGGCCGCGTGTCAATTCAATCGGCGATTACTCGACCCAGTCGGCAACGAAGACGTTCGTTTCACCCGTGTCGACACCCTCAAGGTTGCGGTTTGAAGCGAACGCGATGCGCGTACCATCATGTGAGAACATCGGGAAGCCATCGAAGCTCGGTGAATGGGTCAGCTGCTTCAGTCCGGTACCATCCAGATTGACCATGAAAATGTCGAAGATCCGACCGCGGCCTTCATTCTGGTGGTGATTGGATGTGAACAGCACCTTTTCGCCCGAAGGATGGAAGTACGGTGCCCAGTTTGCGCCAGGCAGGTCAGTGATCTGCTGCACGTTGCTTCCGTCGATGTCTGCAACGAAGATGTTCAATGCACCCGGTTCAACAACATCGTTGGCCAGCAGGCTCTTGTACTTCTCGGCAGCTTCTCCTGTTGGACGGGAGGCTCTCCAGACGATCTTTTCAGAGTTGGGACCGAAGAATGCACCACCATCGTAGCCGAGCTCGTCCGTGAGTTGGAGCAGCTCGCCCGTGGCGATTTCATAGCGCCACAGCTCGAGATCTCCACTGCGCGTAGACGTGAAGATGATCCACTTGCCGTCCGGTGATACCGTTGCTTCCGTGTCGTAGCCTTCGCCACCGATCAGGACCTCAGGGTTGGATCCGTCTGCATCCGCAACGTAGATGTCATACGTAGGATAGATGGGCCATACGTAGGCACCAGTCTGTCCGGGCAGCGGAGCGGGGCACTCCATGGCGTCATGGTGCGTGGACCCATAGATCACGCGGCCATCCGGGAGGAAGTAGCTACACGTCGTGCGACCAAAACCAGTGGACACCTCGGTGTAGTCTGTCAGCTCACCGCTGCCGGCTTGGTCGACGTCCATCACGTAGATCTGGTCACAGCCCTGATCGTTGATGGCATCCCAGTCACTCTGGAAAATGAGTTTGGTGTCGTCGAAGCTCCAGTATGCCTCGGCATTGTTGCCGCCGAAGGTGAGCTGCTTGATGTTTTGGAAGTGCTCCTCATTGTCCATCCGGAGAACATCCGCTTCACGGTCGTAGGCTTCGGCAACTTCTTCTTCAGCCGGAGCGCAGCCCGCGAGGAGAAGGGAAGAAAAAAGAATGAGTGCGAATCCGGGGATTGCTGCGTGCAGTTTCATGGTGTTGGTGTTGATCTGGCGACACATTCCATTTACGACTCGGGCCATTTACGACTCGGGCCATTTATGACTCGGGTCATTCACGGTCAGGTGGTAGGGATTCTCACGGGGCGAGCGATGTCAGTCGCTTGAACGGGGACCCTGAATCACGCAGTAGGAAGAACCTGTCTGTGTGGAATTCGCGCCGGGGTTGATCAGTTTTGTACAGATTTGCTGACATTCGCAGAAAAATACTACCGATCATGGAATTCGACGTTCAAAGCTTTCAAGAAGATGTCATAGCGGCCAGCCATTCGGGGCCGGTTGTGGTGGATTTCTGGGCTCCGTGGTGTGGGCCGTGCCGTGTTCTCGGGCCCATCATCGAAAAGCTGGCCACTGAGCAGCGTGACAAGTGGACCCTCGTGAAGGTCAATTCGGACTCGCATCAGGAGGAAGCCATGCAATATGGCGTCCGCGGGATTCCGGCCGTGAAGATGTTTTACAAGGGAGAGGTCATCGACGAATTCTCAGGTGCCTTGCCCGAACCTGCCATTCGACAGTGGCTGGAGAAGGCGCTACCGGGAGAATCCAAGGACCTCATGATGCGCGTGGAGTCGCTCATGGAATCCGGAGAACTCGCGCAGGCACAGCCGCTCCTTGAGCAGATTCTGGCCCTCGAGCCCACGAACCCCGCAGCCGCGGGTCACCTTGCTTCGCTCATCGCGCTCGACGACCCCGAACGCGCTGCCGACCTGGCGGATATCGCCATGACCGGTGAACCTCGGTTTGTTCAAATCGCTGAGGCCGTTCGCTCCCTCACCCAGCTCACGTCCGGCACGCCCGGCGATGGCCCAGGTGCGGAGTTGTGGGAACGAGCGCTGACCGCACTAAAAGACGGACGGCCATCCGATGCCGTCGTCTCGTTGATCGAAATCCTGAAAACCGATCGCTACTTCGGGGACGACGCCGCGCGCAAACTCGGTGTGGCCATTTTCACCCTTCTCGGTCCCTTCCACCCGGTATCCCAGCAACATCGGCGAACGTTCGACATGTGGCTCTATTGACCGGCCGCGCCTGTGATCAGGAGTGACGCATCCGTCACACGCCGCTTTCAGGCCGCTTCCTGTTCAGCGTACTGCAATTCATACAGGCGCCGGTACAGACCGTCGGAGGCGATCAATTCCTGATGCGAACCGCGCTCACGCACCTGGCCGCGATGCATCACCAGGATCTGGGTAGCGTGCTGAACAGTGGAGAGTCGATGCGCGATGGCGATCGATGTCCTGCCGGCCATCAATGTCTCAAGTGCCTTCTGGATGACCTCCTCCGTTTCGGTATCCACACTGGACGTCGCCTCATCGAGCACGAGAATGCGGGGGTCGTACACCAGAGCGCGCAAAAACGAGATCAGTTGGCGCTGCCCATGGGAGAGTGTCATACCGCGTTCTCGCACGTCCTGTCCATATCCCTCGGGAAGGCGTTCAATGAAAGGCGCCGCGTTGATAGCGTCTGCTGCCTCTCGAATCGCCTGATCTTCAATATCAGGATTGCGCAGTGTGACGTTGTCCTTCACCGTCCCGGAGAACAGGAATACGTCCTGCAATACCAGCCCGATGTGTTCGCGTAAGGTGGAAATGGGAAGCGTCGTGATGTCGATTCCATCCACCAGAATCGCACCATTCTGGATCTCATAGAACCGAAGCAGGAGGTTGATGATGGTGGTCTTGCCCGCCCCCGTCGCTCCGACGATGGCCAGCGACTCGCCGGGATTCACTTCAAAGCTGACATCGCGCAGGATCCACTCTGCATCGAGATCCTCGGGATCCGTCTCCGGGTTGTAGGAGAACCACACATTCCGGAATTCGATGCGCCCCTGGACTTGTTTCCACTCTTCGGTTTTCTCAGCCTCAGGAATAGCCATATCCGTATCCAATAGCCCGAAAATGCGCTCAGCACCGGCCATCGCACTTTGTAGCGTGTTGAACTGATCGGACAGATTGCGAATGGGCTCGAAGAACCGTCGGGCATACTGGATGAAAGCGATGAGCACACCGACCGTCACGCCGCCGACCATCGCCGAAATACCACCGTACCAGATCACCAGACCAAGGGCCGCTGATGCCACGATGTCGACCATCGGCCAGAAAAGGGCGAAGTAAAAAATCGTCTTGATGTGCGCTTGCCGGTGATCATCGTTGATCCCGTCGAATCGCTTCATTTCCTCCTCTTCCCTTCCGAACAACTGCACGATCCGCATGCCGGTCACGTGCTCCTGGAGGAACGAGTTCAGGCGAGCCACCTGTTTTCGGGTGTCCCGGTATGCGTCGCGAACCTTCCGCTTGAACCAGAACGTGGCGTAGATCATGATCGGCATCACCGATATCGTGACCAGCGCCAACTCCCAGTTCAAGCTGAACATGAACCAGGCGATGAAAATCAACTTGAACAGGTCACCAAGGATCGTCACCACGCCAGCTGAAAGGACCTGCGAAAGCGACTCGACATCGCTCGTGACCCGGGTAATCAGCTGGCCGATCGGGCGCGTGTCAAAGAACCGCAGCGACTGGCGCTGAACGTGTCGATACACTTTGGTTCGCAGATCGAAGATGGCCTGCTGCCCAATCCACTGGGTCAGATAGGCATTCACGAACGAGAGCAATCCTTCAGCGGCCAACACGGCAAACAGGATGCCGATCATGCGCTGAAGCCCTTCCATGTCTCCGCCTACAATCTCCCGGTCAATCGTGACCTGTACGAGCTTGGGGATCAGCGGTCCCAGGTAGGCTGCCGTCATGACGGTCACGAATGCCAGCGCTACCCAGCCTTTGTAAGGCATGAGGTAACTGACAATCCGCTTCAGCAAGCGTGAGTCCAAACCGGCGTTCTGTTGCTTGGAATCGCTCACACAAAGTCCTCCACTTCCTGCTCCAGCTGCTGCTTGTGATGGAGCGAAGCGTAAAATCCGCCCAGATCAACCAATTCCTCGTGCGACCCGCGTTCGATGATGCGGCCCTCTTCCAGGACAATGATCTGATCGGCGTCCTGAACAGCAGAGATGCGATGACTGACAATCACAATCGTGCGCTTACCAAAGTGCTCTCGCAGATGCCCCAGGATAGTGCGTTCGGTGTTCACATCGACCGCTGAGAGCGCATCGTCCAGGATGAGAATGCTGGGTTGGCGGATCAGGGCCCGGGCGATTGAGGCACGTTGCTTCTGCCCGCCAGACAGCGTGATTCCACGTTCCCCAACAAATGTCTCGAACCCTTCCTTGAAGTCATCCACGTTGGCGAGAAGGTCCGCTTCGGATGCCGCTTGGCGCACATCTTCTATCTCCGCCTCCATCCGACCGAACGAGATGTTGTTGGCCACCGTGTCAGAGAACAGGAATACATCCTGTGGGACGTAGCCGATGGATCCACGAACCGTCTCAAGTGGCCATTCTCGAATGTCCTTGCCGTCGATTTCCAGCGATCCATCTTCGACATCGAGCAGACGGGGAATCATCTCCACCATGGTGGTCTTGCCTGACCCCGTCCGACCCACAATGGCGAGCGTCGAACCGGACGGTACGTCCACGTCGACTGCGTCCAGTGCGCGAACGCCGGAATTCGGATGAGTGAAGCCGACACCCTTGAACGTGATGCGGCCTTCGATTTCGTGGCTGAGTCCAGCTTCCAGGAGCATATGATCCGTCGCAGACTGAATGCTGGGTACAGCGTCAAAGATTTCGTTCAACCGGGTCATGGAAGCGGCAGCACGCTGGATCATCGTGATCACGAAGCCCATAGCGGCCACCGGCCACGTCATGAGAGCTACGTATATGATGTACTCGGCGATATTCCCGATCGTGATCTCTCCCGTCATGACCAGTGAACCGCCCACCCAGACAACGATCAATGTCGATGCCCCCACGAGGGTCACGAAGACCGGCCGCCAGGCCGCTTCCACCATCGCCAGACGGAGACTACGGTGGCGGTATTGCGAGCTTTCCTCATCGAATGCTTCCGCTTCGTTCTCCTCTCGCGCGTAAGCCTTCAGCACCCGGATACCGGACAGGGCTTCCTGCACACGCGAGGTCAGACTGGAATACTGCTTTTGCAGCTCGTCAGAGCGCGTGTGCACCATCCGGGCCACGAAAAACACCGAGATGGCCAGAAACGGCATCGGGATGAGTGTGAACCAGGTCAGCGTCGGCGAAATCCAGAACATCACGGAAACCGCAGTGATGATGACCACGATCGCCCGCGTGGTGTACATGATGGCCGGACCGATGTAGCGGCGCACATGCTCGATGTCGGATGTCGACCGGGTGATCAGATCGCCGGTGGCATGCTGCAGGTAGAAATCGTGTGACAAGTCCTGCAATTGGTCATACAGGCGATTGCGCAGGTCAAATTCTATATGCCGAGATGCGACTACAATGGTCTGGCGCATCAGGAACGAAAACAGTCCGCTTCCCAAACTGAGGGCGAGGATGATCGCCCCGAAAATCATCAGCGAGACAAACGCATCAGCATAGACGTAGCTCTCAACCGGCGTGCCTTCGAATGCCCGGTAGGTGGTCACGAAGCGCGGGATGCTGTCGATGGCCTGGCGTACCACCATCGGAACGATGATGGAAAAGACGGCAGATGCAACGGCACATATCAAGCCCGGAATGAACAGGTGCTTGTAGCGCCAATAGTATGCGTTGAGCCGCCAGAGGGAGTGCATGCAGCCGGGCTGAGCGTGGAAGCGGGCCGCGCTGTTGATGCCAGCGGACGCGCGAGGATTTCCTGCGATCCTGCTCAACGCTTCAACGGATGCACTGATCCGTCAGGAACGTCTCGGTTTGTATCCGGATCGGCTTGTTTTGCGATCCTCATCCCCCGTCATAAATTGCCCGCCAATCATTCCCGGTCCGTATGTCCGAAGCCAACAATCCAAGACTAGAGGCGCTCGAGCGCGAGAATCAGCAACTCCGCAGAGCTGTGGAAGAGCTTTCCGTCCTGAACGAGCTCTCGATTGCCATCAGTTCGTCCCGCGGTACCGAAGAAGTCATCCAGACGATCATCCGCAGGTCGATCAAGGCAGTTGGGGCCGAGCAAGGTGTGATCACCTTGGTAGGCGATGATGTCTCGGATCCCACCAAGACCCTGGTTCGCACCATGGCCAGCTCAGGTGATCGAGAGGCGTATTCGCCCGATCAGAACCTGCTCGGCTGGATGTATATCAACAGGAAGCCCCTGGTTGTCAATGATCCAAAGACGGACTCTCGCTTCCAGGGTGTGAAGTGGAGCGAGTCGGTCCGTTCGCTGGTCTCGGTCCCCATGCAGGTGCACTCCCGACTGATCGGGATCCTGACCCTGTACAACAAGAAGCGCGGCGGAGAATTCAGCACGGAAGACCAGCGGCTTCTTTCCATCCTGGCAGGTCAGTCTGCTCAGGTCGTGGAAACAGCTCGTCTCTACGAAGAGGAAAAGAAGCTGGCAACCGTTCAGCAGGAGTTGAACCTGGCGTACGAAATCCAGACCAACCTCCTACCTGCCAGAGCGCCTGAGATCAACGGTTACGATTTGGCTGGCGTCTCGATTCCGGCGCAAAGCGTCGGCGGCGACTACTACGATTACATCCAGATCGACGACTATCACTGGGGTCTGGCGTTGGGCGATGTCTCGGGTAAAGGGATGCCCGCTGCCCTGCTGATGTCAAACGCCCAGGCCACCCTGCGAGGTCAGTCTTCTTTCGGACTTTCCGTTCACGAGACCGTGGAACGCTCGAACAAGCTGCTTTCCGGCTCCATTCGACGAGGGTCTTTCCTGACATTGATTTACGGTGTCCTGGATGTCGTATCCGGCTCATTCAAGTTCACGAATGCGGGACACAACAAGCCGTACGTGCGACGCGCCGATGGCAGCCTGGAGATGCTCATGCTTGGTGGACTGGTCGTGGGGTTCGTGCCTACCCAGACGTACAAAGAAGAGACGATCCAGCTGAATCCCGGCGACACCCTGTTCATCTTTTCTGATGGCATCCCTGAAGCCATGAATGAACAGCACGATCAATACGGTGAAGAACGGCTCGAGGAGTTGCTCAAGGACTTCGGGAATGGCTCCGCACGTGAGTTGATCGAACTCATCCATCAAGATGTGAAAAAGCATACCGGTACCGCACCCCAGAACGACGACATCACCATGCTCGTCGTGCAGCGTAAAGCGGATTAGGACTTCCCCAGGTGGGATGCGCCGGTGGTCACTCGCACAGCATTTCTGACCCCTAATTCTCGCTCCCTCTTGATTATTGTTGGCGAGAGGGGTAGCCTCCGTCTTCTGAAGCGGATCGCTCTCAATCAACTCAGTCATCATGCCGTTTTCTACTAGCGAACAGTACCAGGCCGTTGTCATCAAGATCACCGGCAAATTCCTGGGCAGCATCGAAGGACCTGCTTTCAAGGACACCATCGAAGAGCTCAAGGATAGCGGCAAGAAAAAGGTTGTTATCGATCTTTCGAAAGCGGATTTCATGGACTCCTCAGGCATCGGCGCACTAATCGGTGCTTTCACGACCATGAAAAAAGCTGACGGCGACGTCAAGCTGGCAGGCATGAAGGAGCGGATCAAGAATCTCTTCCTGCTGACGCGCCTGCTCGGCCCTGTTTTCGAAGACTACGACACGGTCGAAGAAGCAGCCGCTTCCATGCGCTGATAGCAGCGCCCCCTTTTACAGGGTAGCCACACATCGAAAAGGCGCGCGTCCCCCCGGGACGCGCGCCTTTTTTGTTGCAGTTCATCAATGTCTACAGGGTCGATACGCCCCTTTCCCGGTGACAGACAATCTGATTGAGATTGCGGCATTGAACGATTATCCTGTTCTGGTCAATCCTCTCGCACTGCTCTCCTTCGCAAACCCCACCCCAGGAGGACGCCATGTTCATGCGATTCGTCCAACTCGGCATCAAACCTGAAGCTGCAGAGGCTTTCGAGCGATTCTATGAGAACAGGGTAGGTCCCGCCCTCCTCTCGGAATCCGGCTGCGTTTTTGCCAGCCTGATCAAATCGATGGAGTCCGACAGCGAGTTCATCTCGTTCACGCTTTGGGCATCGCCGGAAGATGCCATGGAGTATGAGAATTCAGGACGGTATGCCAGCCTTGTTTCAGAGAACCAGCCTTTCCAGGAAGAGTCTGCAGAGTGGAAGATCCAGTTGACTCCGGACAACACGCTGGAATACCTCCCGGTGCAAGAAGAACCCGAAGTGAAAGCCATGCCGGTAGTGGCAGGATCGTCCGAATCAGACATGCCTGACAAGATCCAGGATCACACCTATGTCCGGATTTTGAATGCGAAGGTGAATCCTGACCAGTTCGAAGAGCTCAGCCGTCTTTACAATGATGAGCTCGTTCCTGAAATCCTGTCCGTACCCGGTTGCCGCGCAGCCTATCTGATTGGCATGAAAGAACGCAGTGAAGGTTTGTCAGTGACCATCTGGGATTCCCAGGAAGCTGCAAAGGAGTATGAGAATACAGGCAAGTTTGCCGAACTCCTGAGTCGTGCTGCGCCCTACCTTTCGGCGATGTACCAGTGGAAAATGACCCTCGACCCCTCCAAGCGAAAGCACACGCACTTGAGTGACGACGTTTCGGTCAAGGGATACGAAGTAGTCACAGGGAAATCGGTGGGACAGACTCGCGCAGACTGAATCATTGCTGATGCGCGCTGGATTTGGACTTGTTGTACCAGATCCGGCCCGCGGCAATCATTCAGTCCCGCCTTGATGCCTGCCCCTTAAATCGAGCTGGCGCACAGTCGATAATGACGGGGACAAGAGATTTCCCCCTTCGCACATGCAATCCCGCACGCTGGACAGTCTGTCCCTCAAGATCCACTCGTTCCTTCAGCACGTTGGCGTCCGAACGGACCCGTCGACCTCTGATGCTGCGGCGCTGGTAACCTATTTCGAACAGGAATACGGGTTGTCCGTGATGAGCTTCCTGGAATCGGAATGGCTCAACGAGCAGCTCGAACGCGACCAATCTTCCGAAGACTTCGAATACGCTCGGGACATCCTTGAGCCCGAACGTCGAAAGGCATTCGACGCCGACATGGCCGTCTTGCTCGCCCGCTGACCGGGCCGGTCGCTAGAACGTGATACCGACTCCGACTTTGATCAGCAGCATGTCCGTCCGGGACTGGTCTACATCGAATGTGACCTGCCCGTTCTGACGTCGAATCGAGCCTTCCTGCAAGTAAGAGGCCTCTGATCCCATCAGGTACTGTGCACCCAGGTCAAGGAATACTCCCCCAGGACCATCATCGCCCGTGGGCGTGAACAGATTGATCTGCACACCTCCACCAAAGCCGTACGACATGGCCGTGTCATCGAAGTTGGTGGACCGGGTGATCTCATTCTCCGAGAATGCCTCGCTTTCAATGCGCGTTTGCGTAAAGAAGTACTTGAAGCCGAAGAGAGCGTCCGCGTACGGCTTGATTCCTGGAAGGTCAGGCTTCAGGCGCAGAAAAATGTGTCCCGATGCCAGGCTGTTGTCGGTTACGACATCCACCGTCACATCAGGAATCGTGAGGGAGAAAGGCTCGTTCCGACGTTCGTGGCCGTAGATCATGAATCCGCCGTCCAGACCAATCATCAGAGGCGATCCAGGAAATCCGGCAGCGAAGTTCAGATTGGCTCCGTAGCCATTCGCATCCAATTGATCGGCAAATTCAGCTCGAGGGAGACCGGTGGTAAACGTCAGGGATCCTTCGGCATTGATCTGCGCGTTCGCAGTCGGAAGCGCGATCAGAGTTGCGAAAAGAAGAGCAAAAAGGCTGGTCAGTGTGCGCTTGTGCATCATTTTGGTCAGCGGTTGGCTGGTCCGGAAGGTGGCAATGTGAATGATGGCGGGTTGTACGCGTGCATTCTGGTTCGGATGCACACCAACCTTGCCGCCAACGAACACAGAATTGTAACAGAAATTGTAGTGCCGCATGGCGAACTTTCATCCGACGGACCCGCATCTCTCGACTCTCCTCCCATTCCGGCACTTCCGCATGATCGCCCGATCGTTCAGTCTCCTTCTTCTGTTTGTAATCAGCGTCCCGTGGGCGCACGCTCAGAATGCGTTGGCCATTCCGGAAACCATGGAAGGCCCGGTCTACTCGTTGACCATGGCGCCATCAACACACCAGTTTTTCGATGGTGTCGATACAGACACGTATGGATTCAACGGCTCTTACCTGGGGCCAACCCTGATCCTGAACAAAGGGGACTTCGTGCAGATGCATGTGGCAAACCAGATCGGTGAACCCACCACCGTTCATTGGCACGGGATGCATGTGTCGCCAGAGGATGATGGAGGACCGCATTCGATAATTCAACCGGGTACGGTCTGGCAACCAGACTTCACGGTACTGGATCGCGCAACGACCTTCTGGTACCATCCGCATCTGCACGAACGCACGGGTGAGCATGTGTACCGGGGTCTGGCCGGCATGATCATCGTGCGCGACCCGGTCGAAGCCCTGCTATCACTCCCTCGCACCTATGGGGTTGACGATATCCCTGTGGTAATCCAGGATCGACAGTTCAACAATCAGCAGCAGCTGGCATTCAGGCCGGGAGGAGCAGGACAACAAGGCGACACGATCGTTGTGAATGGGACAGTAGACCCAGTCGTAACGCTCGGTGCATCGGTGAATCGGCTCCGTTTGCTCAATGGAGCGAACTCTCGCGTCTATCAACTCGGTCTGAGCGATAACAGCACCTTTCAAATGATCGGTTCAGATGGCGGATTGCTCGAGGCACCCGTCGAGCTGGAGCGTATTCGCCTGGCGCCGGGAGAGCGGGCTGAAATCCTCATCGATCTTGGCGGCCGTACTGGCGAGTCGCTCACACTGATGAGCTATTCTTCTGAATTGACGCGAGGAGAACCGGGAGGCGTGCCACTGGCCAATGATCCCCCGCTGCCTCCTGGCTCCATCAATGGAACCGACTTCGCCATCCTTCAGATTTCAGTAAGTGAAGCTGCAAGTGGAGACATTCAGGCCATCCCGCAGGATCTGGTCACGCTGGAAGACCTGCCCGAGTCGTCAGCGGATCGCGTTCGCCACATGCGACTGGACACGTCGGAGCCCGGGCCTGGTGCACCCTTGGCCATCAACGGCTCTGTATTCAATATGAACGTCATCAATGAAGTGGTGAACCTGGGCGACACGGAGATCTGGGAGATCGTCAACAATCGAGGCGGACCACATCCATTCCACATTCACGATGTGCAGTTCCAGATTTTGGATCGGGACGGAATTCCACCACCTCCGGAAGAGTCCGGATGGAAAGACGTTGTCCTGGTCTATCCCGGTGAACGGGTTCGGTTCATCACGGAATTCCTGGACTTCGCTGACCCGGACACGCCGTATATGTATCACTGCCATCTGCTCGGACATGAAGATGACGGGATGATGGGCGCCTTCCTGGTTATTGACCCTTCGGCAACAGCGATCGAGCGGGAAGGATTGCCCGGCCCGTTCCAGTTGGCCACTTACCCAAATCCGGCTGTGGATTGGACGACTATTGCATACGATCTGCCCACGCAGTCGACCGTCCGCATCGAGGTATTCGACACTGTAGGGCGTTCCGTCGAATTATTGTTTGACGGTGTGCGTGCTGCGGGAGCCAATGAATCCATCTGGAAAACCGGCAATGTTGCTCCCGGCACATATTTCGTCCGGATCAAGACCGATACCGATGAGTGGACAAAGGCCCTGCAGGTAACCCGCTGATCAGATCTCTTTTCCGGTTACTTCCCGTACAAGGCCTTCCTTGATCCATTCGGCCAGCGTCTGGCGATTGGTAGGTTTGAGCAGCCGATGCTGGTCTCCACGATGCCGGATGTTGCCCAGCTCAATCAGAATGGCTGTGGGCTTGGTTTCTCGCAGGATCATCAGGTTGCGCATCTTGATTGCGCCGTTGTATCCGCGATCCGGCTGGTAGTAGTCGTACTTCGCCTCGACAGTGGACCGGATGGTCTGAGCGAGGGATGCACCGCTGCGGCTGCCGACGATGAAATGTACATCCACCTGTGGCTCGATGGCATGACCGTATGAGTCCACATGCAGTGAAATGACCTGCTGGCTCAATGCTGTCTTGCGATGCTGGTCGTAGAGCTTGTTGATCACTTCGGTGCGGGTCCGCAGTCGCTGAGCCTGATTCAGCACGATTTTCTTGCCTCCCAGATACACCTCGTCACGATCAACCGGAAGGTACTTTTCGTCCCGGATGCCATCGTTCTTGTCCTGGACGATGACGTGGACCGTTGCACCCACCATCATGAGCTCGCGGGCCAATCTGAGAGCCGTGTCGTAAGCGATCTCATCTTCCGGGATCGTCTTCCCGTTGTACGTGCCCAGCGTACCTGGATCTGGACCGCCATGACCGCCCACGATGTAATACACGTGTCCTTTCAACAGGTCACTCTTGAGCGGCACATTCTGATAGTCGTTTCCGAACAATGCAACCACGCGGGCCTTCGAGGGAACGCGGTACGTTACATCTCGGCGCAGCTCGCTGCCGTTGCGCAGTTTCCCGGCATTGAGGGCTTTGAACTCGGCGACGGATTCTGCGCTTGGTTCGACACCAGACCGTCTGAGAAGGCTCCAAATGCCCTCTCCAGCCCGGGGACGCACGTCAATGGTTGATTCCTCGACATCTGCCTGTGCAGCCACAGGAGCGACGTCGAGGGTCGATAGGCCCAGCAGAAGCAGGGCAAACAGACATGTTGATGAGAGGCGGTTCTTCATCATGCCAAGGATTGGAATGAATGGGTTACCGGGGATATCGACGGCGATACCGTTTCCTTAACGGTACGATGATTGATTTGTCTGTGGTTGTAATTGATCAGCCGAATTCCCAAACTTGTCGTGCCCTTTCCAATCACGCGGGATGAAGACGTGACTCCTATTGACCGACCCTCCCTTCAGCAGGCCACTCTGGCTACTGCATTCGGCTTCCTTTTCCTGTTTGCCTCCATTGCGCAGGGCCAGGAATCGTTCACTACCCCTCCCCCGGACACCGAACGCGTGTTGATGATGTACCGGGTGTACACAACGATGGAAGATGACGGCGATTTGTGGGCAGTCCTGTATGCCGATGAATGGCCGGGTGAGCGCTCGCCCTTTTCCGGCCTCTTTTTCGGTGCTTCCGGTGTGGCCAAATCGGTCTATCAAAATGCCGGCCGAGAAGACGGCGCGGGTGACGAATTGGGCCGGGCAACCGTCGGCTTCGCCGATGACTCCTTGGCAACGGTCCAGGTATTTCTGTCAGATCCCAGTCGTCCGGAAATGCGCCTCTACGAGGATGATGTACTGGAGTTGGCAACGGATATCCCCCTGATCGAGGACCGATCGGTGTTCTTCAGCTTCGTTCAGCTGGCCATCAACTTCCTGGACGTCGACGATGAGCCCATCTTCCACAGGAATATGGTCCTTTACGATGACGGCCCTGCCCTGAGGGATTCGTTGGTTGCGGACCTGTTGGCGGCAGTTCACGAGACAGCTGATCTCATTCAACCGATGGTCATCGACAATCCGCAATGGGATATCGATATCGAAGGCGGTCGTTTTGCTGGTAGCAAGATGATTGACGCCATGGCGCAGTCCAATGCAGAGGACGTCTACAATTTCCTGCGTTTCGTGGACTCGTTTCCAGGTAAATACCTGGGGAAAGACTGGCGCATCAGCGAGACCTACGCCACCTGGTTGATCAACGACGCGCCTCCCGGCCAAGCCGAACTCAAAGAGGAACTGCTCGCGTCCTTCGATACGCCGCGCTTCGACGAGCTCGTGACCCAGAATGCGGATGAACTGTCCGACGGCGTTTTCACAACGACGTGGAATAACGAAGCCGAAGCGTTGGGAGATGACGGATTGTACGAAGAGGCCATTCGCTTGACGGAAGTCTCCGAACGGGTATCCCTCCTGCTCCAGGACGAAAACATGCGCGGCTACATGCTGTTCTCGCGTGCTGATGTGATGCGGTCCATGGAGGATTACGAGCGAGCCGTTACGATGTACGAGGAGGCCGTCGGCCTATTCCAGCAGACGGGCGACCTTTACGGCGAGTCGATAGCGGTCAACAACCTCGGAAATGCACTTGACGATCTGGAGCGATACGACGAAGCGATTGGCACTTTCCGTTCCTCCATCGAACTCAAGAATCAACGCCTGGCTGAGAATCCGTCTCTGGACCTGCGATTGAGCCAAGCCGCTTCATTCTATGGGCTGGCTTCGGCGCTTAATTCAGTCTCCCGATTCGATGAAGCCCTGGTCGCTTATCGGTCAGCCGACTCGCTGTATGTATCTGAGGGATCCCTGCAGAGTCAGCGCTACCATCTGAATACCCTGAATCAGATCGGCAAGATCTACCGGAAGCTGGGTCGTTCAGATGATGCCATGGCCGCGTTCCAGGAGTCCCGCCAGGCCGCTCAACTGCTGGGAGATCTGGAAGCAGAAGCTGATGCCCTCGACGAAATTGCCTACGACCTGGACGATGAGGAAGAGGAACTGCGACTGTACACGTTGGCCTACGAATTGCACAAGCAGTCCGGCAACCTGCGCGACGCAGGGTACTCGCAGTCCCAAAGAGGACAGACGCTGTGGCGCTTGAAGCGCCTGGACGAAGCCATCGAAGCCCATCGATATGCCATCCAGTTGCGCGAAGAGGTGGGGTTTGTGTCCGGGCAGGCCTATTCATGGCTGAAGCTCGGTGGGCTGTACAAAGACGCCGGTGACCCTGTTCGGGCGATCGAAGCGTATGATCGCGCCGCCGAGCTCTATGACGAGGTAGGAAATCGGTCAGGAGCCGCCGATGTACTTGAAGATCTGGGAGACCTGTATATCGCGGAGGGTGATTACCGGCGGGCAGTAGAGGTCCACACGCGAGCGTTCACCATTCGGGAAGAGCTCGGACTGCAATACGAGATGGCAACCAGCATGAGCGACATTGCGAATGCCCATTTCCAGGACAAGAATTTTGGTGCCTCCCTTGAATGGTATGAGCGCACAGCAGACCTGAGGCGGGATATTGGCGATCAGTCCGGCCTTATCGACGCCCTGGCGAACTTGGGCAATCTGGCTCACTTCCATGGTCGCGACTATGAGCGGTCGCAGGAGTTGTTGATGGAAGCGATTGATCTCGCTGCGGAATTGGACAACGACTATTTGCAGGGATACAGCTACAGTCGCCTTGGCAGTATTGCCCGTGACATGGGTCGGTATGCGGATGCCCTTGCATTTGAAGAACAGGCCCTCACCTTCTTTTCAGATGTGGACGATCAGGTGATGACCCTGAGTACGATCGGGGATTTGCTGGCCACCAATGGCAATTTTGACGAGGCACGTGCTCGACATGAGGAAGCACGCCGGTTGGCTGAGGAGGCATCCAGTCGCCGCGACCTGGCCGTTGCGCTGAATGGACTGGCGTCCCTGGAATCGACGCTTGGCCAGTCGCGCAATGCCCTGCAGCTAAGCATGCAAAGCCTCCGAATTGCTGAGGAGGTCGACAACGTCTGGGGTATGGCTTCAGCCAACATCGGCATTGGCAATGCTTACAACACGATGGGTGTCAACCAGCTGGCGATTCAGCACTACACCATTGCAGACTCGTTGTATGCCCAGGTGGGCAATGAGCTGGCGCGGACCACCCCCTCAAACAACATCGGCACGATTTATTACCACCAGGGTGATTTCGCAGCCTCCCTCCCGTTCATAGAGCGAGCTTACGAAGTGCAGGCTGCCAACCGGATTGAGGATGAGTTCACCGTCATCCTTCTCAGCAACATCGGGGCAGCTCACCTGAAAATGGGGCATCTCGAGGAAGCAGAAGATTGGCTGGATCGTTCTGTTGTGCTCTTGGAGAAGTTGGCCATCACCCGGATGGAGCCCAGTGTCCGGACGCTCGTCGGTGAGCTGTATCTCAAGACTAACCGTATCGATCAGGCCGAGGCTTCCCTGGAGCGGGCATTGTCTGTGGCCGGAGAAGATGGGAATCCAAGCGATCGGGCCGATGCGCTTCGGTGGCTTGGCGAAGTGTGGTGGGCGCAGGGAATGAATCAGGAGTCGATCGCTGCTCTGGAAGAAAGTGCTCACATTTCCCGCGAGATGAATGATTTGCGGGAGCTTTGGAAACCCCTCTCGGTGTTGGGGCCCATTTATCGCAGTGAAGGGCGAATCGACGATGGCATCTCCGCCCTCCGCGAATCAGTACAAGTACTTGAGCAATTGTCTGCCCGTCTTGCCTTTGGTGAAGGCGCCAAAGAGACGTTTGCCAAATCGGAAGGTCGGCTGGAGACGTATGAGCAGCTCATCGCCATGATGATCCAGCAGGGCCAGACCGAAGAAGCCCTGCAACTGATCGAGCGAACAGGACTGGAAGCCATTCGCAACAACCTGGCCTCACTGACCATCGAGTTCGAGGACCCGGAGATGACGGCAGCGCTTGAGGATGAGCGACGGAAGAAACAGGAGCTGGCCGAACTGGATCGACAGATTACCGAACAGAAAGGCAAAGACGCCGGTAGTCGCCAAACGGAGCTGATCGCGGCGCTGGAACAGCGCCGCGAAGTACTCGAGCAGGAATACACCACATTTGTGGAGGGTACGGTTCGTCAGTTTCCGGAGCTGCAACAGCATCTGACTGATAGCGTGAACCCCGGGGATTTCAATCGCTACCGTCGCGCTATTCCGGAAGACGCCGCCGTGCTGGCCTTCCTTGTTGGTCACGAAAACACATTCATTTTCACAGCCACACGAGATTCAGTGGGCGCTGTATCGATCCCGGTATCGTCCGCCGTGATCAATGGGTTGGTCAATGAAGTCCATGCAGCCGTAAGCCAACCAGGAACGGGTGCTGTTCGCGGTACAGACGGAGCTGGTGATGAGTCTCCTGCCGGTGACGTGCAGAATGCGCTCAATGACTTGTATCGCCTGCTCATCGAGCCCATCGAAAGCGAGATTGCCGGTAAGACAACGCTTGCTGTGATCCCCAGCGGATCCCTGCACAAACTGCCATTCCAGATTCTTTCAGATTCCGAGCAGGATCGGCCTGCGCTGGTGGCCAACCACACCATTTTCTACACCAGCAAACTCGATGTATTCCTGTTTCCGCCTATCGGCGGTGGCGTGGATATCGTGGCCTTCGGAAATGCCGATGAATCACTGGATTGGGCCGAACGTGAGGTGAACGAGATCGCCAAGATCGACCCCGAAGCCCGTGTTTTCCTGAAAGGGGACGCGACCGAAAGCCGTGTAAAAGAAGTTTCTCCCGACTTCAACATCCTGCATCTGGCCACACATGGTACGCTCGACTACAGCAACTTCCAGAATTCCTATCTCACGCTGGCTCCGGACGCGACCAGTGACGAAGACGGACAGTTGACCATCGGTGAGATCTGGAAGATCGGAGGGCTGGACAATTACCGTTTGGTCACCCTTTCGGCCTGTGAGACGGCTGTGAACGACGACATCGCCAACGGCTGGCCCATCAGTCCGGCCAATGCCTTCCTCAACCATGTGCCAAGCGTCATTGCTTCGCTGTGGAAGGTGGATGACGTCGCCACTTCGCTACTGATGCAGCGATTCTATGCCAATCTTGAAAGCATGGGCACCGCAGAAGCCCTTCAGATGGCTCAGCTCTCGCTCAGTCAGGACGAGAATTATTCGGATCCCTTCTACTGGGCGCCGTTCGTAGTCATGGGCGACTGGAGATGATGTTGAACCACCACTTGTCGGCCGGGCTGGTTCATTCTCTTCGCAGGAGGCGATGGGGTGCGGGTGCGATCGTCGTCGTTCTGCTGACGCTCTCAGTCCTTCCCGCATCGTCCCAGACGCGACGTGGCGTGGTAGTCGGCATCAATCAGTACGCGCCGACTGAATCTGCGACCGGATTTGCTCTCCGGAAGTGGAAAGACCTGGATGGCGCCGTCAACGATGCCGAGTCGATGGCCGCATTGCTGGACCAGCGATTTGAGTTCGATGAGGTCACCCTGCTTCTGGAAGGAGAAGCCACACGAGAGGCCATTCTGGCTGCGCTCGTTGAGCTTGAGTCGGTCTCGAACGCTGGGGATGTTGCCGTTTTCTATTACGCGGGTCACGGTTCGCAAGTGCGCAATACCGGGTCGTCGGAGGCCGATGGCCTTGATGAGACGATCGTTCCGTCCGATGTGCCAGACGGAGCGGAAGACATCCGCGACAAGGAATTGCGCGCCTACTTCAACAGGATCCTCGACAAAGGCGCGCTTCTCACGCTCATCTTCGACAGTTGCCACAGCGGATCCATCACTCGCGGCCTTCCCGGGACCGCCACCCGATTCCTCGAGCCTTCGGATCGTGTCATTGATGATCCTTCCGAGCCTCCTCGTCCGGTAGACCGGGGTGCATTGGTATTCAGCTCAGCCCAAGACAATCAGCTGGCCAGCGAAATGCTGGATGACATGGATGTCCCCCGAGGTGCATTCACATGGGCACTCAATCGGGCCCTTCTGGAGATGGACGGCGACGCTCCGGCATCGGAGGTCTTCCTGAAAGCACGTGCGCTGATGAAAGGGCGAGGAATGGCGCAGGACCCCGTGCTTGGTGGATTGGCCGACCGCCGGTCGTCACCCCTTTTCGGAGGCGTTTCCGAATCCACTGGGCAGTCGATCCTGGTCTTGGGCACCGAGGACGGCGCCGTGCACCTTCAAGCCGGGCTCGCCACAGGGCTGCGACCAGGCAGTCAGCTACAAGATGCCAGCGGAAACAGCTTCGTCGTCACGGTGGCTGCGGGCCCTGCGACGAGTTGGGCCGAACCTGTGGGACACAGCACTCTTCCGTCCGTTGGCGAGGCGTTGACCGTGACCAAGTGGGTGGCCGCGGGCAATCACCCTGTTCGCTTTCACATACCTGCTACAACGCTCACGTACAATCAATTGGTGGAACTTGGCGAGCAAGTGGCAACGCAGAATCCCGTCGAGGATCCGACTGAGGCCTCACCAGACCATGTGGTTTTCCACACTGCTTCTTGGCAACTACTCGACAGTCAGGGAACTGTATCCGATTTGGGTATGGCCCCTGACTGGAATGCCGTCAGCGACGCAGGCAACGTGCTGCACGTCGAGATTCCCGCTTTCCAGGTGTTGAAAGATCAGGTCACCAGAGACTTGGCCACCATGGGATTGGATGCGCTGCTCACTGATGATCGAACAGCCGCAGACTATGTGCTGACCGGGCGATTCCAGGGTAGATCTCTGCGATACGCCTGGGTCCAACGCGAAGCGACTGCCGGCTCGGATGCCTCCCCTGCTCCGCCACGGACGGATTTCTTGGCGATTCCAGAGGATCCCGCCACCGCCTCGACGATTCTGGCCCGTGATGTAAAGCGACTCCATGTCATCTACGGATGGCTTGGCCTGAACAGCCCCCCGGACAACGGAGCCTTTCCCTATTCCATTCGCGGGTTCGAGCACGTGGACTCGGGCGAAGTATTCGCCCCCTCTGATACCCTTCGAATCGGAGAGCGGTATCGCATCGTCCTGTCGGCATCCATGCAGGCCATACAGGAAGCTCAGATGCAGGCCACCATCAACAACGTGATGCAGCGGTACCTGTACGTTTTCGCGCTCGATCGCGACGGGAACGGCTCACTACTTTGGCCTTCGCAGCAGGAGGGCAGCGTGGAGAACGACATCAACTTTTTCACATTCCTGCCTGAACAAAT
Source organism: Rhodothermales bacterium (assembly GCA_028284865.1). Taxonomy (GTDB): domain Bacteria; phylum Bacteroidota; class Rhodothermia; order Rhodothermales; family UBA10348; genus JAAZVD01. The sequence goes on from JANQQV010000010.1 coordinate 27,073, forward strand.
GCCGCTCCCTGCCAACGGGCACCTGTTTACCGTTGCCCCTCCGGCTGGTATGGACAGCTTCTTCTTGTTGTCCTCCGAGGAGCCACTTCCTGACCCCGGAATCCTGTCGTTTTCAGGCGTACGTACGCGCGCTGAACCCGAAGGACCTCAATCAGAACTATCCCAATTGCTTTTCGGTCTGGGTGAGGGAACGCGTGGCGAACCGCGCGCTGTTCCTCTCAACTGGTCCATTGAACGAGTGGGTGTTTTTACCGCTCAGAATCCCTGATATTGTGCGCTGCCGGATCTGGCTCACAGATATGCCCCGCATACCCTTCCACCCGCCGGAAGTCGTATTCAACCAACGTCATCATCATGAAATACCTGATCACCACAGCGTTCGCATTCGCGTTCCTAGTGGGTCTTATGACCTCTCCTGCGTCGGCTCAGACAGCCTCGACGCATGTCAACACGTACTGCGACAGCACGATTTCGGCATCTGATTGCGCCATGGCGCAGGAAGTGGCCAACCGGATCGCCTCGGTCATCACACTCGAGCACGACCTGCACACGTGGCCACCCGATCTGTTCATCCACGACCAGACGGATGAAAACGGCAATTCTGTTCTGAATGCGTTTGCCCATCCTTGTGGCGGCGACATCGACTATGGAATGCCGCACGATTGCACTGCACCTGAGGGTGCAACCAAGCCGCATGTCCACTTCACCAAAGCCATCATGGATCAGATCGTCCAGGGTGACGAAGACCGGATGGCGCTGATCATGGGCCATGAGATGGCTCACATCACCCTCGGACACACCACCCAGTATTCCTATCGGATGCTGGGACAAAGCGAACTCACGCTCAAGGCCTTTGGCCGTCAGCAGGAGATCGGGTCTGACATCGTCGGGATGAAATACGGCCTTGCTGCGGGCTACAACAAGCAAGGCATGACCGAAGCGTTCTACAAGTTTGTTGAATTGGGTCCTGGATACTCCTCCTTCGAAGGGCTGGCAGTCAGCTCCCACCCGACTTGGGACGAGCGCCTTACGTTCATCGACGAGGCCAATGTCGAGTTGTGGCGCAACATGATGGCCTTCCGCATCGGTGTTTCGATGCTGGCAGCCGAGCAATACAAGATGGCGGCCACGCTATTCCGGAACGTGATTGCCCAGTTCCCGAACAGCTATGAGGCACATGCCAACCTCGGCTACGCTCAGCTCATGGATTACATGGACCAGCTCGAGCCGGCTGACATTGCCAACTTCGACATCGGCCATTTGGTCGTGGGTGCCTTCACACGTCGTCCGGCATCCATGGAGCCCGAAGTGCGTGGTATCAATGCACAGCTCTGGTTCCAGGCAACGACGTCATTGCAGTCAGCACTGCGTCTGAATCCGAATATGGCAGAAGCCAAAGCCAATCTCGGTATCGCCTACCTCGTACAGCCGCAGGGCGGTTCAAACACGGCAGAGGCACGCAGACTGCTGGCGGAAGCTGTTTCAGCAGCCCAGTATGATTCGAGCATGGATCCACGCACCAAAGCAGCCATCTTCATCAATGCGGGTGTGGCAGAACTGGCCGAAGGACTCATCCAGGAGTCATTTGATCACATGACGTCGGCTACTGGCCAGCTGGATCGCATCGTGGGATTCGCCAACATGGGCGATGTCATCCAGTACAGTGGGCTTGAAACGGCGCTCTACTACAATACTGCCCTGATCTTCTCCAGTGTGGATGATGCCGAGCTTCGTGCGACATCACTGGACTACTTCAACGCTTACCTCTCTTCCACCAGCCCATCCTCGAACTGGTGGCAGCTGGCCTACAACCGCTATGCTGCGGTAGCCAACCAGCTCGGCCGGGCGGCCAACACGATTGATTACTATCAGCAGAACCACAGCCCCACGTACCGGACGCTGACAAGCTTCGTCTTTCCGAATGGAGTTCAGGTCAACCTGGGCGAATCGATTGACGAAGTGCTCAACAATATGGGCGGTGCTGGCGTGACCACGGATGATGTTCAGGTCTACCGTATGATCGAGAACACTGACCTGGTCGACTACTACTTCGTTGCAGCCGAAACGTCGGTTTGGGCTACGAACGAGGTCCTGGCCATCCAACTCTACGGCACGGGTGCGCCTGCCATCGGCATCCAGGAAGCGGGACTCGGCTCGGACATCAGCTACGTACGGGTCGGAATGCCGGTCTCAGAGCTGGAAGCCATCGTCGGAACGGACTACGAACGCCGTTTGCTCGTCAGTTTCTCGGATGACTATCGCTTCTATCGCAGCCTCGGACTGGCTGCAAGCGTCGAAAACGGCATCGTGACCGAGCTCGTCATTACCCAGGTCCCTTACGAGCAGTACTGGGAGCCCAATTGATTCTCGCGCTGGAGATCGACAAACGATGACGGGGGCCGCGCTGCGCGCGGCCCCCGTTGTTTTTTGGGCACTTCCCGCTTTTGAGCACCTCCCAGGCGCGACAAGCTTATCGCGTCTGGTGCGCGATTCGGAGTGCATTACCGCGGCAGGCGCTGATCCATGTCAGCCACCACCCATGCGTGCACGGCCATCGTGGCCACGGAGCGGGCCACATGGTCCGGGTCGAGTTTGTCGACGTAGTCCGCATTCGTGTGATGATACCAGAAATAGCGGCTGCCATCCACGCGAAGCCCCATGCCCGGGACACCCTCAGCCATGATAGGACCGATATCGGCGCCCCCTCCCCCGCGCGTGACCAGCCCGGACTCGATCGGATCCAGCAACTTGCCGATCTGGGTAATCATGTCGAATGCGGCATCACTTCCGGTGAAGCCAAAGCCGATCGGCTTGAACACGCCCGCGTCCGATTCCATCGCCAGGATGTGATTGTCCAGCTCATCAAAATGCGCGTCCCGGTACGCATTCGCCCCGCGCAAGCCATTCTCCTCGTTGGTCCACATGACCACGCGGATCGTTCGCTTGGGCGTCAGGCCCAGCTCTTTCATCAGTCGTAGCGCTTCCCACGCAGCCACACATCCGCCGGCGTCGTCCATCGCGCCTGTTCCGACATCCCAGGAGTCGATGTGTCCTCCCAGGACAATCACTTCATCCGGATACTCACTACCAACGATTTCTCCGACCACGTTGCGGGAGTCCGCATCCGGGAGCCACAACGCATCCATCTCCAATCGGACCCGGATCGTGTGACCGCGATCCTGCATCCGCTGCATCATCATGGCATCCTCGATGGTGACCGCCGCGTGCGGAATACGGGGCACGTTGTCATCATAACTCGAGGTGCCGGTATGCGGTGTGTACATGGAAAACGGCCCAACAGATCGCACAAGACTGGCTATCGCACCAGCTTCGGCCGCCCGAACGGCTCCATTCGTACGGTATGCGACCGTCAATCCGTATGATTTGAACGGGACGTTCCACAGGACAATCTTGCCCTTGGCCTCTTCCTTGCGTGCGGCCAGATCGTCGAACGAGCTCACCACCAGGACTTCCCCACTTACTCCGCCGGGACCCGTCCCAATGCTTCCACCAATCCCCAGAATGCCCAACTCACGCTCATGGGGCTCGAGAAGCACCAGCTTTTCGTCTCCCCTTACCCAGTGTGGGACCTTGACCGGCTCACCTCGGACATTCTCCAGTCCATCCGCCTTCATCTCCTCAAGAATCCAGTCGATCGCACGCTCGAGGTTCGTCGATCCCGAAAGTCTCGGACCAAACGTATCAGTCAGGTAGGCCAGCCGATCCCATGCGGCACTGTCTTTCATCGCGGCGTCGATCAGGGCCGCGGCTGTGGCCTGATGCTCAGCCAGCCAGGATGCACTACTGGATGGCTCGGGACTGACTGCCTCGGGATTCGCCTGACGCGCCATCGAAGAGTGGGTACCCGAGAGTACAAATAGCAGTATGAAGGATACCATCGAAATAGCACCGCGCGATGAAAATGGACGAGTCATGGCTGTTCTGTGGATGAATGGGCGTTCGGGATCCGAAGGTCGAATCTACTGGTTGATGCCGACAGTTGAGTGATCGCACCCAAGCGACCACGGGATCCTTTGTTCTGTAGCCTGCATCATGTCATCCATTCCCGATCACACGCAGATTTCCGACCTGCGCAACTGCGGTCCTGCTTCTGCCTCTTTGTTGGCGGGGATCGACGTGTATACTGTCGGGGATGTGCGCAGGCTCGGAATTCCGATGATCATGCACATCTTGCGACAACACAATCTACCGGCATCCATGAATTTGGCTTTCGCCCTTGAAGCAGGACTTCGGGATGAACACTGGCTGGAGCTGGATAAGGATGTCAAAGACGCCTTGAGGAAAGCATGCAGCGATTGATCCTGGCCCTGATCTGCCTCCTTCTTTTGTGGGTGCCTGGCAACCTGGCATCGGCTCAAACGGCGGAGGTTCAGCTGTATCCTGCGGGAGTCACGGCTGTCGTAGGACACACCTTTTTCCCGAATGACCTGACGGAAGGACGCCTGTTCGCCGGCGTGAACATCACCAATCGGCGCAACTGGGGTGTGCAGGACGATGAATCAGGGCATGGGTTTGGTGGTGGCGTTGATATCAACCGCGTACTGCCTGTGCTCAACTCTCGCCTGCTGGCAGGGGGACGGGTGGACATCTGGTCCATGCGCATCAACTGGCGCAATGACACGCTGGGCATCACGGCCGATTCCCGCATCCTGGTTTTCCAGCCAACCGCCCGACTGCTCTATCGCCTGAGAGAGGATCCTGCAAACTCCCTGCACACGATAGATCTGAGTCTTTCACTCGGCGCAGAAGTCAACATCGCCACACATGGACAGCCCGTCGGAGAGGGTGCCATTCTTCTTGCGGGCGTGCGGATCGGACTCTAGCGATTGGCAACGCTCGCAATCAGCCCGATCGCTGTATCGCTGTATCGCGCATCGCCGTATCGCGCATCGCCGTATCGCGCATCGCCGTATCGCGCATCGGCGCCTACGGAGCGTCTTCGGCCGAAGTCTCGCTGCCTCCTTCTTCAAAAAGCCGGGCGGCAAGGAGATTGAAGTCCGTCTCGGTGATGATCCCAACGAGTTGCTTGCCAAGTACCACAGGAAGCGCACCGATATTCTTTTCACGCATGATGCGAACAGCTTCCGTAGTGGCAGTCTCAGGTGAAACTGAGACGGGATTGCGGACCATGATGGCGGAAACCGGCTGATCTTTCTCCTCATCTCCCTCCTGGACGTCCGTCAGGAATCGGAGGATCGATCGGTGGGTCACAATGCCGACCAGCTGATGATCCTCATCCTCCACCAGGACGTGACGAATGTGTCGCCATCCCATGAGTACAGCCACGAACTCGATCAGCTCATCCTCACGAACGGTGAACAGATCGGTCGTCATGAAGTGCTCGACACGCGTGCCGTGGATGGTATTGAGCGGGCGCTTCTCGAGGGTTGCCAGCTCCCACGTGTGGATGGGCTTGCCCTCCTTCTGATTCTTGATCGTGTTTGAAACGAGCGCGTCGAGGCGATCGGCACGGGAGGTATTCCCGGCCTTCTTCATGGAAGCCAGCGAATAGAGCTGCCACTGGGCGCCTGTTCGCTTGGAAGCCACGCGATCATCGATGACCTGGAGATAGCGCTGAATGTCGGCATCATTGACGCCGCGCAACTGGAGCCCCTTCTGGGCTACATCAAGCAATTTCCCGCGAATCAACTCAGGCGCCGAATAGCGCTGCTCATCAATCCAGTCCAGTTCCGAGGCCAGACCTCGCCGGGCAGCCCCGATGAAGTTGCTTTTGGCATCGTCAAACGTCAGCAGGTCGCGCACATCGTCAATCTCTTCCGCCATTCCGTAGACCAGTCCGGTCCAGAAAGCAGCATTCGCTACCTCATCAATCACCGTTGGCCCTGACGGCAACAGGCGGTTTTCAATGCGAAGATGGGGCTTGTCCCCACTGATGCCGTAGCAGGCGCGATTCCAGCGGTAAACCGTGCCATTGTGCAACTGCAACGCCCGGAGCTTGGGTACTTCACCATTCCGGATGGCTTCAAACGGATCGGCGTATTCGCTGGTCATGATCACCCGGAAGCGGGCGATGTCTTCCTGGAAGATCTCCAGAACGGATTCATTCACCCACTCGGTCCCAAAATGGACGCGCGGGCTCATGTCCCTCAGATACAGGTTGCTGCTCCGCGTATCAACGGCCTGCTGGAATAGCGCGATGCGCGTCTCACGCCACAACCGTTTTCCAAAAAGCACCGGCGAATTGGCTGCCGCCGCAAGGACCGGCCCGGAAACCAGTTGTGCAATGTTGTACATGTGTGCGAACCGGTCAGGCGTCACCTGAAGGTGAACCTGAAAGCTGGTATTGCACCCTTCCACCATGATGTTGTCATGCTGGAAGAACAATTCGTCTACGCCCCGGATGTGATACTGCGCCAAGCCGCCTTTGAGCGACATGATGGTGTCGTTCAGGTTGTAGTACCGAGGCTTGGGGGCCATCATGTCCAGGCGCAGATCCCAGGCGTGAATCGTTGGCAGGATTCCAGTCAGGACAATCTCTGAATCGACCTTGCCACACAGCATCCGGACCTTCTCAATCAGCATGTTCAGGTCGGTTTCCAGGGAGGAAAAACAGCCCCCCGTGAATTCCAGCGGATCCAGATTGATTTCAAGATTGAATCGGGTTAGCTCGTTGACGATGCGGGGATCGTCCGAGAGTTCCAGAACCTCTTCCGCGAGACCTGCGGGTTGCTGGTTGCGGTCAACCAGAAACAGCTCCTGCTCCGCGCCGATGCGCTGGATATCCGTTTCGAACATGTCCTTCTCGAGCATGTACTCGAGCGCACGCATGTCCTGCATGATGTGACGCGTAAAACGGCGGATCTGGGCCGCGTTTTCGCTCCTGGAAACGTCATGAACTCCCATATGCTCAGGTCGGCTACCGTGATGCTGCACAGGGCATCACGTCATTGTGGGGCTGCATTCAAGGCATTCTAACCATGTGGTGGCCAAGATACAACTGAATGGCCCTTCACCCGGTGCCCAGTTGGCCTGCTCCCTGGGAGACCTTCCGCATCCCGCGACGAGAATGCGAAGGCTCTCCGCGCATGGCATGGTGAAACCGGAGGCCTGAGCGACCGTTTCGAAGGCATGCTTCGTATGTCTATCGATCATTCGCTGACCGCTCCCGGTTTTAGGGCGCGTTGGACCGCCATCTATGTGATAGGTCTGATAGCCATGATGAGCCTGGTGTTCGCCAGACCAATGGAAGCACGGCAAACCGAGCAGGAGCTCGACGTTCACGCGCAGCGAGTGCTCATTCGCGGGTTGACGTGGATTCAAAATGGATATCCGGACCGGGCAGCCGCCGTGTTTTCAGAAGGATTGAAGGTCCACCCGAGCAATGCGGCGTTGCTCTCTTCGATGGCTACGGCCCAACAAGCCATGGGCGATCTGGGGACAGCGCGGTTTTACCTCGATCAAGCCATCACCGTCGACCCTCTCCAGCCAGCGCTGAACTCGCAGGATCTGGACCTGGCCTTGGCCGCTGGAGACGAAACGGCGGCGCGAGATGCAGTCAATCGCATGCTTCAGAGCGACGTGGACGCACACTACCTGCTCAGGCATCTCGCCTCCGTCATGGACCTGGGCACAGGTGAAGTCGGTCGGGCGCTCGCTGTTCAAGGGATGGACCTGTTTCCGAATGATGTGGACCTGGTTGAAGCGTCCACCCGGATCCTGAAAGACTTGGGCGACCTGGAAGCGGCAATCCGTGGAGCTGAGCGTCTCATGCGACTCCGCGGCGATTTCGATGACAGCATTCGGCTTGCCGAACTGCACACGCAAAACGGGGCCTGGGATGAGGCTGCCGACGTGCTTATTCCGATCATGGGCGATGAATTCGATGACCCCGAATTGCTGGCCATGCTGAGTGACCTGGACGCGCGCCTGACGGAAAGGGACCTGTCGGCCGAATCCGGTATCTCCATTCCTGAGACTGCGGCAGTAGCCCCCGAAGTTTCGTCGTCGGATTCCCTGGGAGTCTATCGCCAAGCCTGGATGGATCGCCCAGATGATGAGGCCAATGTGGTCCGGCTTGCTCGCTATTTGGTGCGAAATGGGCAGGCCCGTGAAGCAGGCATCCTGGTCGATGAGCACGTTGCAGAGTTTCCACGTCATCTGGATGCGTGGACGCTGACCATTGAGACGTGGCTGGCCGCTGGCGAGTCGGAAACCGCACTGATGAGAGCTGAGGACGCGGGATTCCTCTTTCCCGGATACGCTCCCATCTTGCTGGCCAAAGCACGAGCACTAGCCGCTTCAGGCGATGTCGCTGCGGCATTGGAAACCCTGGACGAGCTTCTTCCTCGCCTAGAGGGTGAAGCAGCCGAGGCCGCTCGCGCCCTTCGTTCATCTCTGGAGCAACCGCAATGAGGCTACGTGCAAAGGGCGTATTCCCCGCATGGTTGGCCCTTTTGGTCCTGATCGGATCGGGTTGTGCATCGTCCTCCCCGGGAGTCGACCTCGACGGTGAACTGCCATCACAATTCCCGAATCACACGGCTGAAGACATCCTGGAGCGCCTTCCTCCCTATCCGGATGAACTGTCCCGCGTGTTTGCAGAGTCACGGATTGCGCTGTCGTCTCCTGAGGAAAGTGGTCGCTTTTCGGCCAAGATCAGCTACGTGCATCCAGAGTCCCTGTTCGTGCGCGTCACGTTTCCATTGGGCATTGAAGGGGCACGAGTTCTTGTGGCCGGTGATACGGCCTGGGTCTACGACCGCATTGAGAAAGTCATCTGGACGGGGTCACCTGAACGAGTGGCCGCCGTGCTGCCCGGAGCCGTCGCCGGCACCGAATTGGTCGGGATGGCGACCGGATTCGAACAACCTGATCCCGAGGTAGATTGGGACGTTACCACCGACTCAACGCTTTACCTTCTCACGCATCCGGACGAAACCATCCGGTATACGGTCGACCCCGCGAATTGGCGCATCGTTGTTGTACGCGAGCAGGATTATGACGGCAACGTGATCGAACAGCGGTGGTACTCCGATTTTGCGAAGGTCGAAGAGACAGTGCTACCTCGTCGCATGGCGCTCTCCCGTCCTGGCGAAGACCTTCGAATCAGCATGGCACTGCGCCGTATCGAGATGAACCCTGAAAACCTGACATTCGACCTGGATCCGGACGATGACGTGCAATGGATCGATCTTGGACGATGACTGAGCCGCTGACGACATATCATCCGCTGTTCCAGATGTGGCCGACCCGACTGCTCAGGCGTGGTTTCGCACTTGGGCTGATGCTCCTGGTGCTGCTGATCAGTTCAGGACAGCAGACCGTCAACGCGCAGCAGCTCAGTGAGACCGAGCAACGATTGATCGAGTTGAGAGAGGAAATCGCCGAGGAGGAGCGGCTTTTGGCCGAAGCCGAACAGCAGGAGCAGCGCCAGCAGAATCGTCTTTCCGATCTGAACCGGCAATTGTCCCTTCGCGAGGAGCTGGTTCGCACCTACAATGAGCGCATCGAGCAGCTGATTGGTGAGCGCGATTCGCTTCAACAGTCCATTTCGGCACTCAACCTTGAGCTCGAGCAGCTGCGCGAAGACTATCAGCAACGTGCTTCGCATGCGTATCGATACGGGCGCCAGCACGATGCCGCCCTTATCCTGTCTGCATCATCGATCAACCAGATGCTGGTGCGCATCAACTATCTGCGCCGCTTCTCACAAGAGCGACGCACGCGTCTGGATGGACTGAAAGCCACGACGGAGTCTTTGACCACCCGTCGAACCGAGATGCAGAGCAAGCTGGTGGACACCGAGGTTATGCTCAACTCGGTTGATCAGGAGCAGGCCAACCTGGCCGGACTACTCAATTCCGTGCGCGCAGAAATCCGTTCGATTCGGGAGGAGAAGGCTACGCGAGCGGAATCGATCGAGGAGAAACGGACGATGGAGCAAGAACTGGTCGAACAGATCCAGTCCTTGATCAACGCTGGCAACGAAAACCGGGTCACCGGAAATGACGTGGCCATCCTGGCCGAATTGACGGCCTCCTTCGAAGGAGCCAGGGGAATGCTGCCCTGGCCGGCTGAGGGCGCCGTCATCGAACCGTTCGGCGACATCGTGCATCCAGAATTCGGCACCCGCACTCCGAATCCGGGCATTCTCATCAATACGGGCGCTTCCATGGAAGTCATGGCCGCCTTCGGTGGTCGGGTATCCACCATCGATATCATTCCCGACATGGGCCGTTTCGCGATCATCGAGCACGGAGGCTTCCACACCGTTTACGGCAATCTGTCGCTCTTCTATGTAAGCGAAGGGGATCAGGTAGAGATCGGACAGCTGATTGGCCGATCAGGAACGGATGCGGAGCCACGTGGAGAGTCCGTGTTCTTTGCCGTCTTCCAGGACGGCCAGCCAGTCGATCCACAGCAATGGCTTGCCCGTCGATAACGACTTCTGGCGCATGACTCTGCATTGCATTGGCTGGGGGCGACCCGTAGCTTGAATTCATGGCAGGAAGAAAGGTCATCAGTGAACGGGACGTGCGCGAGGCGAAGTCCGAGGGACGATCAGCGGTGATCGTCCCCGCAAATGCCATTGTGACGGCGCTGGCAGAAGACACTGCACGCAGTCTCGGCATCACCTTTCAGTCCGAATCGCACCATGTCGCAGATCAGCCTCCGGGCCAAGCACCGGAAAATCCTGCGATCTGCATCGGCTCCGATCATGGCGGCTTCGCCCTGAAATCGGAAGTGATCAAGAAACTCGAAGCGGCCGGTCACACGGTGATCGATGTCGGGACCGACTCGCCTGCCTCCTGCGACTACCCGGACTTCGCGTATGCGGTGGCAAACCTTGTGGCAAATGGCAAAGCGGGGCGCGGCATCATGATTGATGGCGTGGGTGTCGGAAGTGCGATCGCGTGCAACAAGGTCCCAGGAGTTCGCGCGGCGTGTGGCTACACCGAGTTTGCTGCTTGGAATGCCAGAGCCCATAACAACGCCAACGTCCTCACACTTGGCAGTCGTGCGATGGGCATCGAGGTCGTGCATCGCATCGTTGACGTCTTCCTGTCGACCGATTTCGAAGGTGGACGCCACGAGCGACGTGTGCGGAAGATGCAGGATATCGAGGATCGCTTCCTGCGACGATAGAGCAGATCCGTATTCACCCGCTCTCAATAGCTGGGCTGGATCCGCACCGTATTTTTCAGTTTCCCGGAACGTTCACTCTAATTCCGATTCCAGTCCATGGCTTACGACGTCATCGTTATCGGCTCCGGCCCCGGCGGCTACGAAACCGCTATCCGCGCCACCCAGCTCGGCCTCAAGACGGCCATCGTTGAGAAGAACAAGCTCGGCGGTGTCTGCTTGAACATCGGCTGTATTCCTACCAAAGCCCTCCTCAAGAGCGCCGAGATCATGGAGTACACAAAGCACCTCGACGCTTACGGTCTGTCTGCTGAAGGCACGATCAAAGCCGAGTTCGACAAGGTCATCGGCCGCAGCCGCGATGTTGCTGGCAAGATGAACAAGGGTGTCGACTACCTGATGAACAAGAACAAGATCGATGTTCATTACGGCCACGCTCGCCTGGCAGGCGGCGGAAAAGTCGAGATTGAGCCTTCGACTGACATGGACGGCAAGAAGGTGGGCAAGAAAGAGACCATCTCCGGAAAGCACATCATCGTGGCTACCGGTGCTCGCCCACGCGAAATCCCTTCGCTTCCGTTCGACGGCGAGAAGATCATCTCCTCGAAAGAAGCTCTTCTCCAGACCAAGCGTCCTGGAAAGCTGGTGATTTGCGGCGCTGGCGCCATCGGTGTCGAATTCGCCTACTTCTACCACCACATGGGCGCTGACGTCACGGTCATCGAGCTGCAGGATCGCATGGTCCCGGTAGAAGACAAGGATGTAAGCCGCGAATTGGCTCGTGCTTTCAAAAAGTCGGGCATCAAGGTCATGACCGGTGCAATGGTCAAATCGGTCGACACGAAGTCCAAGACGCTGAAAGTGACGGTCGAGACCAAGAAGGGCGATGAGGTCATCGAATGTGACCAGGTCCTTTCCGCCGTTGGAGTCGTGGGCAACATCGAAGATCTGGGCCTCGAGAAAGTCGGCGTCAAAACCGATCGTGGTGCCATCGTGATCAACGAGTGGTGCGAGACCAACGTCCCAGGTATCTACGCCATTGGCGACGTGGCTGGCCCGCCGTGGCTCGCTCACAAAGCCAGTCACGAAGGTGTCATCTGCGTCGAGAAAATTGCAGGCGAAGGCACACACCCGCTCAACAAGAACAACATCCCCGGCTGTACCTACTGCCAACCGCAGATCGCTTCCGTTGGTTACACGGAGGAAGCGGCGAAGGAAGCGGGCTACGAGCTGAAGGTCGGCAAATTCCCGTTCACGGCATCTGGTAAGGCGTCGGCGATGGGCCACAACGAAGGCTTCGTCAAAGTCATTTACGATGCCAAGTACGGCGAATTCCTCGGCTGCCACATCATTGGCTATGACGCCACGGAAATGATCGCTGAAGCCGTGACGGCGCGAACGCTGGAAACGACTGCGCATGAGATTATGGAGTCCATCCACCCGCACCCGACCCTGTCCGAAGCCGTGATGGAAGCCACCCGTGCAGCCTACGGTGTGCCGATCAACATCTAGACCTACCAGCGTTGCACACCATCGCTGAGCAGATTGCCAACCTGAGTTGGTGAGCAGGCGGGCCTCCGAATGGAGGCACGCCCGCTTTCATTGTTGGCCTTCTCGCACGAATTCGGTTAGGTTGGATTCACGTCATTTCGACTCATCCACCCAACGGTACAGTGCGATTCTGTCTCACCCTGTTCTTGATTGTCCTGTTCACCCCACTCTCCGTTCAGGCCCAAATGGTGGGAATCGAAGTAACGGTGTTGCAGCGAACCACCGTCAGTGATAATCCTGATCTGGAGTCCGTGACCATCAAGGCTGTCTTTGCGCCGGGAGCTACAACGGGTTGGCATACCCATCCAGGTGATGAATACGCGGTCGTGCTGAGTGGACAACTCACACTCCGATCGCATGATGGCGAAGAGAGGACCGTCTCGTCTGATTCGGCCTATCACAATCATCGCGGCATCGTCCACGAAACCGTCAATACGACCGATGAGCCCGCCACGATCACGGCGACCTTCATTCTGAAGAAGGGTGAGCCCATTTCCGTTCCCTGGTCAGAATCGGACCATTAGCCGGCCATTCGAAGGGTTTGCGTCTTTTCGGGAAAGCCACCGTCTATGAGGGTGAACACGGTATCGCAGTCAGCAGAAAACACGTCAACACGCGTTCGAAACCTGAAGCGGTAGCCAACATCATCCAAACCAAATCGGTGATCATCATGTTGAACATTTTCCTGGGTCCACTTGAAGTCGAGTCCTGCTGCAACAGTGGTTGCTGTGGCGACGGTGGCGGTTGTTGCGGAGGCGGCGGAGGCTGCTGCTGAGATCTGATTCCATATGGAAGCATCCAACATCAAATGGAATGAACACCGCACCCGTCTCCTGGCCTACGTCAGGAGACGGGTTGCTGTCATGGAGGATGCGGAAGACCTCGTTCAGGACATCCTGTTCAAAGCAGCGCGCGGCACCGGTCAAATCCGATCGGAAGATCGCCTTGAAGCGTGGCTGTACGGCATTGCTCGTACCACGCTAATCGATCACTACCGCAAACACCGAGCTCCGACAGAGTCATTGACCTCCGAACCGGTCGCAGAGGAAGAGATCGAAGACAGTATTCAGGCCATCGCCGGCTGCCTGGAGCCCTTCATCCAGGAATTGGAGCCGGCATATCGGGACGCCCTGGTATTGGCAGATCTGCATCGACTACCGCAGGCAGAGGTGGCCGAGCGGCTCGGCATCTCGCTTTCG